>DAOUPT010000068.1 GCA_030626025.1 Anderseniella sp.
GCGGAAATACAACTTGTGGTTCAGTGCCCTGTTGACTTTTAGTAATGATTAAGGCAAACACGTTGCATGAAAACTTCGGAATTTTACTAACGTAATTTTCAGTTGTAACCACACACACAACCACAGACTCAACCGGAGGGAAAAATGCGGTTAAAATCACTTATAGGCCTTGGCGTTATCGCAACAGTGCTTGCAACCACAACAGGTTTGCACGCTAAAACGAAATTCAATTTCACCTCTTCGGTAATTGATTCTTCTCCGCGTCGGTCATCGGGCAGTATTTTCGGCTCCAGCGGCGGTTATGGTTACAAGGGCAAAACCACGGTAAAATTCAGCCGCAAGATGAAACCCGGTTCGATTTTAATCAGCACCAAACAGCGGCGCCTCTATTTTGTTCTGCCTAATGGAAAAGCGATTAAATATGGCGTTGGTGTTGGCCGTCAAGGGTTTGCCTGGCGCGGAAACAAGCGAATTACCCGTAAAACCGAATGGCCAACATGGACACCACCTGCCTCAATGCGGGCGCGTGAAAAGAAAAAGGGGCGTATTTTGCCGGTAAGAATGGAAGGCGGTCCTAACAATCCTCTTGGTGCCCGAGCCATGTATCTGGGCGGTTCACTTTATCGTATTCACGGCACTAACGCTGCCTATACCATCGGTGGGGCGGTCTCAAGCGGTTGCATTCGCATGCTTAACAGCGAGGTTAAAGACCTTTATTCACGCGTGCGTATCGGCGCACGGGTTGTTGTTGAATAAACAGCACCCATATCTAAACCGACTTGCTTTTTTGTATAGATGCCCCTAAAAGGGCGTCCATACCCCTAATTTACCATCAAGGAACGCTAGCTTATGGCACGTGTTACAGTTGAAGACTGCATTGAAAAGGTACCAAACCGGTTTGAACTGGTTTTGCTATCAGGGCATCGCGCCCGCATGGTGTCTCAAGGCGCACCGGTTACAGTTGAACGCGACAATGACAAAAACCCTGTTGTTGCCCTGCGTGAAATTGCCGATGCAACCATTGATGCTGAAGATCTGAAAGAAGATCTCATCCATTCCCTGCAAAGTCATGTGGAAGTTGATGAGCCAGAAGAAACAGAAATGCCTCTTCTGCCTGCTGGCGAAGGTCAGATTTCTGCTCCCGATGGCACTGCACCGGCACAGCCTGAAATGGAACCAATGAGCGAAGCAGATCTTCTGCGCGGTCTCGAGGGTCTGCCACCGGCAGAAAGTCCAGGCAGTCAGCGTTCCGGTTTTTAAACCAACGCACTATTTATGAGTTTTAAGAGGCCAGACAACATAACTGTCTGGCCTCTTTTTTGTTTTTCGGCTAGTACCAGAGAATAAAACACAGGCCCAAAAAACATGATGCGTCAGTACGAACTTGTTGAACGTGTAACCAGCTATGATCACGATGCTGATGAAGCGCTGCTAAACAAGGCTTACGTGTATGCAATGAAGGCCCATGGCAGCCAAAAACGGGCATCCGGCGATCCTTATTTCACCCACCCGCTCGAAGTGGCCCAAATTCTCACAGATTTCAAACTGGATGCAGCGACCATTGTTGCGGCTCTATTGCATGACGTGGTTGAAGACACCGATGCAACGACAGAAGAAATTGAGTCGATTTTCGGTGCTGATATCGCAGCGCTGGTCGATGGCCTGACAAAAATCAGCCGCCTTGATCTGGTCACCAAGGAAGCTGCCCAAGCTGAAAACCTGCGAAAACTGTTGCTGGCGGTGTCTCAGGATGTTCGGGTCTTGATGGTCAAGCTGGCCGACCGCCTGCACAATATGCGCACCATCGACCATGTGCGCGAAGAAAAGCGCAAACGGATTTCGCAGGAAACACTGGATATCTATGCACCGCTGGCCGGGCGCATGGGCATGCACTCAATCCGCGAAGAACTCGAAGATATCGCCTTTCGCGCCCTTGAGCCGGTGGCGTGGGAAACTGTCACCCGACGCCTGACCGAATTGCGGGCCGAAAGCGGCGATATTATCGAAGAGATCGAGTTTGAGTTGAAGCAGAAACTCAAGGAACACAAGATAAAAGCAACTATTTTCGGTCGGGAAAAACGTCCTTACTCGGTGTGGTCCAAGATGGAACGCAAGCACCTGTCCCTAAATCAATTGTCGGATATTTTCGCTTTTAGGGTCATCGTTGCAACACCCGATGAATGCTATCAGGTGCTTGGCGTTGTCCACCAAACCTGGCGCTCTGTGCCCGGTCGTTTTAAGGACTACATCTCGAACGCCAAGCAAAATGATTACAAATCCATTCATACCACCGTCATCGGCCCGCACAGAAAGCGTGTAGAGCTACAAATCCGGACTGAAAAAATGGACCTTGTTGCTGAGCAGGGCGTTGCGGCGCACGGATTTTACAAAGATATCAAGGATGCCGCCAAATCCGGTGAGGGGGTCTCAGTACCGGCGGCCACGTCAAATGCCTACCGCTGGCTGCGGCGTTTGGTCGATATGATGTCGAGCTCCGATAATCCACGCGAATTTCTTGAACACACCCGGCTTGAGCTGTTCCATGACCAGGTTTTCGCCTTTACCCCCAAAGGGGACCTGATTGCCTTGCCGATGGGGGCAAATGCCATCGATTTTGCTTATTCTGTTCACACCGATGTCGGCAATTCCTGTGTCGGTTGTCGGGTTAACGGCCGTCATGTGCCGCTTCTTCGGGTGCTGGAAAATGGCGACGAAGTGGAAATCATCACCTCCAAAGCCCAAACCCCACCAGCCGCGTGGGAAGGCACCACCATAACCGGCAAGGCAAAATCTGCCATCCGCCGGGCAACCAAACTGGCTGTCCGCTCGCAATATGCCGGTTTGGGCCGTGAAATACTTGATCACTGTATCGAACGGGCCGGGGCGCGATATACGCCAAAAGATCTTGAGCAAGCGGTCAAGCGCCTTGGCCTGAAAGAAGTTGACGATGCACTGTCAGCGCTGGGACGCGGTGAGTTGAGCAGCGTGGATATATTGTCGGTGATGGATATTGTTGTTGACGAAAAAACGTCAAAGCCCTTTACCCGTCAAAAAGTCGGTGAAAAGAGCACTGCTATTGAGGTGCGCGGCGTCGATAAAAACCTGCCATTGAAAATTGATCCGGCAACCGGGGCAGTGCCAGGTGAACGTATTGTCGGAATTTTTACCCCCGGAGAAGGCATCACTATCTATCCGATTTTTGCTCAAAAACTTCAGGAGTTCGAAGATCAACCTGACCGCTGGATCGATTTAGCCTGGGGGACGGATGTTTCAGAAAAAACTTATCCAGCCCGAATTCAGGTGGTAATACACAACGAAGTTGGCGCGCTGGCGCAGGTTACGCAAGTGATTGGCGATATGCACGCCAATATCGAAAATCTGGCCATGGTTACCCGCGAGCGCGATTTTTACGATCTTGACATCGTGGTTGAAGTAAATGGCATCAAACATTTGACAAGGCTGATGAAAGGCTTGAAGAACGCCTCGCTGATCAGCAGCGTTGAACGCAAGGAAGGTTAGGGAATACGAATGAATGAAGAACAGGTATTGGAAGAGTTCCGTCAGGCAGGTGCTCTTTTGGAGGGCCATTTTGTCCTGTCATCGGGCCTGCATTCCGGGCGTTATCTGCAATGTGCCAGAGTGATGATGGACGCCCGGCGGGCTGACCGGTTATGTTTGGCCTTGAAACAAAAAATCACAGCCGCCATATCTGACAATATAGACATGGTTGCTTCACCGGCAATGGGCGGTGTGGTTGTAGGCTATGAGATGGGGCGCCAATTTGGTGTTCCATCAGTGTTTTTCGAACGGGTCGATGGTAAGCTCAAACTCAGACGCGGCTTTGCCATAGAGCCAGGAACCAAATGCCTGATGGCTGAAGACATTGTAACCACCGGCCTGTCATCGCGTGAATGTATTGAGGCTATTGAGGCACTGGGCGGCGTTGTGGTTGCTGCAAGCTGTCTCATTGACCGATCAAATGGAACCGCCGATATAGGTGTGCCACTGATTCCTTTGGCAAAACTGGAAGTTGCAACCTACACACAGGATAATTTACCGCCAGAGCTGGCCGCTTTAACGATAGAGAAACCTGGAAGTCGTAATCTGAAGTCGTAATTGAAGAAGTAAGTAAGTCTTTGCATGTTTAAACGCCGCGATAAATTAAGCCTGTTGGCTCGTTCAAGTAATATGATCTGGCCCCGCGCTGGTATGAAGCGTTCGCTGATTTATGTCTGGCACCGGGTCGCCAGAATTTCCGGTTCGTCCCATTTTATCACCATCGGCGTCGTTTCCGGTGTTTTCGCCTCGTGGACGCCTTTTGTCGGTTTGCATTTTTTGCTCGCAGCCCTGATCGCCTTTTTCCTGCGCGGCAGCCTTCTGGCATCAGCCCTTGGTACTTTTTTCGGTAATCCGTTCAGCTTTCCATTTATCTGGTTGGCAACATTCAACCTCGGCGGCTTTCTGTTGGGTTATGAAGCCAGAAGCAGCATTGATCTTACATTGCCCAAAGGCACATTCGTGCTGCTGTTCACCAATCCGCCAGCATTTTTTGACGCAATCTGGACCGTGATGGGACCGTATTTTGTGCCGATGTTGATCGGCTCATTACCGCTTGGAATTGCTACCTGTGTCCCGATCTATTTCGTCGTGCGCCCGGTGATTACCAAGTACCAACAGCGGCGGATTGACCGGCTGGAAAAAAATTGAACAGCCGTAAATCTCATAAGCAGTCTTTACAATCATGATTATCGGCCTCGGCAATGATATGATTGATATCCGGCGCATTGAGCAGTCGTTGGAAAAATTTGGCGATCGCTTCATCAACCGGATTTTCACCCCTATAGAGCAGCAAAAGTCGGATCGTCGAGCTGCCCGTGCCGCGTCCTATGCCAAACGTTTTGCAGCAAAAGAGGCATGCGCCAAAGCCTTGGGTACCGGTTTTCGAAAGCAGGTATTCTGGCGTGATCTCGGGGTGGTAAATGAGCCATCGGGGCGCCCGACAATGGAGTTAACCGGCGGCGCAGCGATACAACTGGCATCGCTGACACCTGATGGTTATAAACCGGTCATTCACCTGACAATCACAGATGATTTTCCCTGGGCGCAAGCAGTTGTGATCATTTCAGGGGTGCATTACACAGAATAAATTTGCAGGACTGTCTGCTGTGCGTTAGGTAGAGCACAAATTGCTGCGGTTAAGAGGACTAACACAATGGCGTCAAAGGCGCGCGATGCGGAAACAAAAACAGATGATGGTGTTTGGGAAACTGTTAAGGTTGTCATCCAGGCGCTGCTCATTGCCTTTGTCGTTCGGTTGTTCTTTTTTCAGCCGTTTAACATCCCTTCAGAGTCGATGGTTCCGACCTTGCGGGTTGGCGATTATTTGTTCGTCAACAAACTGAGTTATGGTTATGGCCCATATTCATTTAATTTTGTCGCCGGATTTCGCGACTATGAATTTTTTTCCGTAAATAAAGTACCTTTCTCGGGCCGTATTCTGGAATTTGGAAAACCCGAGCGCGGTGACGTTTTGGTGTTTAAGTTACCTTCCAACAACAAAACAGACTACATCAAACGGCTGATCGGTCTGCCGGGCGATAAAATTCAGGTCCGTGACGGCGCGCTTTATTTAAATGGTGTTGCTGTAAAGCGCGACAAAATCGAAGATTTTATCGAAACTGAAAAAACCGGCCTGCGGGTCGAGCAATTTCGCGAAACCTTGCCCAATGGGGTCAGTTACGTCACCCATAACCGCCGCAATGAAACGTTTCCCGGTGCCGATAATACCGGGATTTATACGGTCCCGCCCGGTCACTATTTCATGATGGGTGACAATCGCGACAATTCTTCTGACAGCCGTTTTGCCCATGCTGTTGGTTTTGTTCCTTATGAAAACCTTGTCGGGCGGGCAACAATCCTGTTTTTCTCCCACACCGATGAGGCCTCCTTCTTCAAGTTTTGGCAATGGCCGGTGGTTATTCGCTGGAGCCGTATTTTCAACTGGGTTCAGGGATAGTGAACGAGCGCTCACTTCGTGACGTATTCAAGAATAGCACTGGCTATAAATTTAAAGATGTTGGTCTGTTAACCCGGGCTCTTACTCATTCCAGCCAGACGCCAGGCAGCAATGACCACAACGAGCGTCTTGAATTTTTAGGCGACCGGGTGTTGGCTTTGGTGATTGCTGAAGACCTGCATAACCGCTTTCCCAAAGCCCAGGAAGGCGACATGGCCCTGCGCCTGAACACTATGGTGCGCAAGGAAACCTGCGCCCAGGTGGCAGACAACCTGAAGCTTGGCCAGATGATGCAGAACTTTGCCGGTAAAAAAATTGTTGCTCATGATATTTTCAATTCTCGCAATGTTCTCGGCGATGCCTGCGAAGCTGTAATTGCTGCGGTTTATATTGATGGCGGCTTCGAGGCCGCCCGCAAACTGGTTCTTAACTCGTGGGCCCCGATGCTGGCCCGAAAATCCCGGGTAAAGAAAGATCCCAAGAGTGCTTTGCAGGAATGGGCTTTGGCCCAGCAACTTCCGGTGCCAAAATACACTGTTGTGTCACGTGAAGGCCCCGATCATGCACCGGCATTTGTAATCTCTGTTGAGGTGCCGGGTAATGTCAAAGAAACCGGCAAAGGGAACTCCAAACGGGCGGCAGAGCAGGACGCTGCTGAAACATTTTTGAAATCCAGAAAGATCACATATTAGGTATGACAGATCAGCCTCACACCAAATGCGGATTTGCAGCAATAATCGGTGCGCCCAATGCCGGTAAATCAACCCTGTTGAACGCGCTGGTAGGCTCCAAGGTGGCGATTGTTACCCACAAGGTGCAAACCACAAGAGCGGCCATTCGGGCCATCGTTATCGAGCAGCAAAGCCAGGTTATTTTCATTGATACACCGGGTATTTTCGAGCCCAAAAGAGAGCTGGATGAGGCTATGGTCGAGGCCGCATGGACCGGTGCCGGTGATGCCGATGCCATAGCCCTGATTATCGATGCCAAGCGCGGCTTCAATGAAAATGTTGAACGAATTATCGAAGGCCTTGAAAAGAATCACAAAAAGGCGATTTTGATTTTGAACAAGGTCGACATCATGGAGCGTGAAAAGCTTTTCGCCCTGACCACACGGTTGAATGAGCGCTTCAAGTTTGAAGAAACTTTCATGATTTCGGCCCTGACCGGTTCGGGGGTCAAGGACATCCGGTCTTACTTTGCCGAAAAAATGCCGCAAGGCCCGTGGCTGTATCCCGAAGACCAATTGGCCGATTTGCCAACCAAATTACTGGCCTCTGAGGTCACCCGCGAAAAGCTATATTTGAAACTGCATGATGAAATACCCTATGCCTCAACAGTCGAAACTGAAAGTTGGCAGGTGAAAAAGGATGGCTCGGTTCGCACTGAACAAGTCATCTATGTCGAGCGCGAGAGCCAGCGTCGCATTGTTCTTGGCCACAAAGGTGCGACCATTAAAAAAATCGGTCAGCAGGCGCGCGAAGAACTCTCCGAGATGCTTGGCATCAAGGTGCATTTGTTTCTGTTTGTCAAAGTACGGCCCAATTGGGCCCAGGACCCTGAACGAATACGCATGATGGGCCTTGAACCGGTAAAAAAGAAAAGCAAAAAGAAAAAACCGATAAAAAGGCCAACCCGGAAAGGTTAGCGAGCAATGGAATGGCGCGAAGAGGCAGTTGTTCTGGGGGCCAGACGTCATGGCGAAACCAGTGCTATTGTTGAGGTACTAACCCGCGATCATGGCCGCCATGCCGGACTGGTACGTTCAGGCCGCTCGAAACGGATGCGGCCGGTTTTGCAGCAGGGAAATATTGTCGAAGTGACCTGGCGCGCCCGTCTGGAAGAGCATTTGGGCAGTTATACCATTGAGCCAGTTTCATTGAAATCTGCGTTGGTGATGGACGAGCCGGTCCGGCTGGCCGGACTGACAACAATGACAGCTCTCTGCGCGTTGCTGCCTGAAAGAGAGCCACACCCGGCAATCTATGACGCGACCAAACTGATTATATCCAACATCGAGAACGATGACATCTGGCCCGCTTTGCTGGTGCGGTGGGAGGCCGGGCTGCTCGACAGTCTGGGCTTTGGAATTGATTTAAGCTGCTGTGCCGCAACCGGGCAAACCAGCGACCTTGTCTATGTATCACCAAAATCCAGCCGGGCAGTGAGCGCTGTGGCTGGTGAACCCTATAAAGCCCGCCTGCTGCCGCTGCCAGCTTTTCTATTGGGCAGAGGGATGGCGTCAACATCAGACATTGTTGATGGTTTTGCCTTAACCGGCTACTTCCTGCACCGGCATTTGTCGGCACCTAGAGATATTGAATTGCCCGATAGCCGCGAGCGTCTGATTGAATATCTCAAGGTAAAATAAATGCTACGTTATGGGGCGTTGATTTTACGGTAGCAGCACGATAAACAGTTTTTCAAATCCTAGTGCAACCTGCACGCCGATGCGTGCAGGTTGCACTAGCCCTTTAGAATCGATCAACTTATCTGCAATCAGGTGACTCCACCTGATTGCAGGTTGATCTAGGAGTTTCAAAAAATGCTCGGACGCCTCAATCACGTTGCCATCGCTGTGCCGGACCTCAAAGCAGGAATCGCGGTTTACGAAAACATGCTCGGTGCAACAGTAACTGCACCACAAGCTGAACCTGACCACGGTGTGACAGTGGTTTTTGTTGAACTTGCCAATACAAAAATCGAACTGCTCGAGCCTCTGGGGGATAACTCGCCTATACAGGCCTTTCTTGACAAAAACACCAGCGGCGGCGTTCATCATATTTGTTACGAAGTTGACGACATCATCGCCGCCCGCGACAAGTTGAAAAGCCAGGGTGCCCGCGTATTGGGAGATGGTGAGCCGAAAATTGGCGCCCATGGCAAGCCGGTGCTTTTCCTGCACCCCAAAGACTTCTGCGGCACACTGGTAGAACTGGAACAGGTCTGATCACATGCAACTTATAAGCGGAATTGCAATTTATTTTATCATCTGGTGGATGGTGCTGTTTTTGGTGCTGCCATGGGGCGCTGCCAGTGCTCACGAACTTGGTCTGGACGTTGACCCCGGCACCATGAAATCGGCCCCGGTAAAGCCGCGTATGTTGTTGAAATTCGGCATCACGACACTTGCTGCGGGTGTGGTTTTCGCCTGTGTTTATCTGGTTATTACCAATAACCTGATTTCACTGGACGAAATCCCGTTTTTCCCCAAGTACCGTTCGATCACCGATTAGGGCTAGGGCCCTAGCCAATAAAAAAGCAAGGCCGCGAAAGCCTTGCTTTTTATTGTAATTTGCCATCAAGACAAGTTCTTGCTTTCTTAACGAAAGTATCTCCCTAGACTCGGGCTATTGACATCGGTTTTCCGATTTTTGACCTAGCCCGGTCAAATACAAGGGCGACACTAGCAGAAACTTGGAGGTTGTCGACACTTTTCTGACACATTCAAGGTAAATGCATCGCAACGCCTCTTGTATGGTTGGCGAAATCCCCTAAAACTGCCCCAAAAGAGATTCGAATTTCGATCAAAGGTAATAAAATGCGTTTAAGTCAATACTTCTTGCCCACCTTAAGGGACGATCCCAAAGAAGCCGAAATTGTTTCACACCGGTTCATGTTGCGCGCCGGTATGATTCGTCAGGAAAGTGCCGGTATTTATTCATGGCTGCCGCTTGGTCTGAGGGTGCTGAAAAAGATTGAACAAATTGTTCGCGAGGAGCAAAACCGCACCGGCGCGATTGAAGTTCTGATGCCGACCATCCAGTCAGCAGATTTATGGCGCAAGTCAGGTCGCTATGATGATTACGGCAAGGAGATGTTGCGCATCACCGACCGCCATGATCGCGAAATGCTCTATGGCCCGACCAATGAAGAAATGATCACCGATATTTTGCGGGCAGGGACCCAGTCCTATAAGGACTTGCCGGTTAACCTTTACCACATTCAATGGAAGTTCCGCGATGAAGTGCGCCCCAGATTCGGTATTATGCGCGGTCGCGAGTTCCTGATGAAAGATGCCTATTCTTTTGATTTAAATGCTGAGGATGCGGTTCATTCATACAACAAAATGTTCGTTGCCTATCTGCGCACCTACGCCCGGATGGGGCTCAAGGCAATTCCGATGCGGGCAGACACCGGCCCCATCGGCGGTGACAACTCCCATGAATTCCTGATCCTTGCCGACACCGGCGAGAGCGAAGTGTTTTTTGATAAAGATTTGCATGACATGGACTGGTCAGCCTTTGAGGTTGACTATGATGATCGCGATGTCGTTTCAGGCGTCGTTAGGGATTTCACCTCAAAATATGCTGCCACCGATGAAATGTATGTGGAAAGCGAATTTCATGACAAGGTCGAAGAGAAAAAGCGCCTGTCCGGTCGCGGAATTGAAGTGGGTCACATCTTTTTGTTCGGCACCAAATACTCCGAGCCTTTGGGCGCGGTGGTGCAAGATCCTGATGGCAAACCGGTGCCGGTTCATTCCGGGTCCTATGGTGTTGGTGTATCGCGTCTGGTCGGCGCAATTATCGAATCCAGCCATGATGAGAACGGCATCATCTGGCCAGCCTCTGTTGCGCCTTTTGATGTCGGCTTGATCAATCTGCGAGCCGGTGACGAAGCGACCGACAATGCTTGCCAGGTACTCTATGACCAGATGGGTGATGCTGGCCTTGATGTTTTGTATGATGACAAGGATGACCGGGCAGGGGGCAAGTTTTCCCGCATGGACCTGATTGGACTGCCCTGGCAGGTGATCATCGGCCCGCGTGGTGTTAAAGACGGCAAGGCTGAGGTCAAGAACCGCGCCACCGGCGAGCGCCACGATGTGGAGATGTCGAAGGTTGCAGCGTTTTTGCGCGACAACAGCCCGGAAAGCAGCGCCTAGATGACAACAGAGCAGTCAGGCACCGTCCCGTTTTCAGCCTTTGAGCGCACCATCGCCATGCGATACCTGCGTCCGCGCCGCAAAGAAGGATTTGTTTCGGCCATCGCCGGGTTCTCCTTTGTCGGCATCGCCCTTGGCGTTGCAGCGCTTATTATCGTTATGGCGGTTATGAACGGGTTTCGCTCTGAATTGCTCAAACAGGTTCTGGGCTTTAATGGTCATGCCATGGTTCTGCCGGTTTCCTCAGGACAACCGATTGCAGATTTTAAAATCCGCGTCGACATGCTCAAAAAACATCCAGACGTCGTCAAGGCCATCCCCTTTGTCGAAGGTCAAATTCTGGTTTCCTCCAACCGCTCTAATACCGGCGCGCTGGTTCGCGGCATGAGCGAAGCCAATATCAAAACCTTCAAAAACATCAACAATACCTCGCTGCGCGGGTCGTTCGACGGATTTGACAAATCCCGCGGTGTTGCAATTGGCTATAAAATGGCCTGGCAGCACGGCGTTACTCTCGGTGACAAGATTACTCTGGTTTCGCCCGAAGGCCCGACCACCATCTTTGGCAGCACGCCAAGGGTGCGCGGTTATCCGGTTGTCGCCATATTCGATGCCGGCATGTCTGAATATGACAAGAACGTCGTCTTCATGGGCTTTGAAGAAGCCCAGGAATATTTCGCTTCAGAAGACGGTGCCACCGCTATCGAGATTATGATCAAGGAACCCGACAATATTGACAAGGTTATCAAAGGTTTGAAAACAACCGTCGGCCCCGGCGTTCAATTTGTGTCATGGAAAAAATCCAACGCCTCGCTGCGCAATGCTTTGGCTGTAGAGCGCAACGTGATGTTTCTGATTTTAACCCTTATCATCCTGATTGCCACGCTCAACATCATTTCCGGCCTGATCATGCTGGTCAAGGGCAAGGGGCCTGATATCGCCATCCTGCGCACCATGGGGGCCAGCAAGGGCGCTATCCAGCGTATCTTCTTTATGACCGGCGCGATTATCGGTGTGTTTGGTACAATCGTTGGTGTCCTTCTCGGCATCATCGTTTGCCTGAACATTGAATCAATCCGTCAGGGTCTTGAAGCCTTATCAGGGTCAAAACTTTTTCCCAGCGAAATCTATTTTCTCTCGCAACTTCCTGCTGAAATGAACGTCAACGAAACAATATTTGTCGCCGCGATGGCCATCACCTTCTCATTCCTTGCTACACTGTACCCCTCATGGCAGGCAGCAAAACTCGATCCGGTAGAGGCCTTGCGTTATGGATAAAGCTGCAACGGCTACAGGTGTGGCCCCGGTTCTCGAACTGCGCGATATCACCCGTCATTATGCTCAAGGGTCTGAAACCCTCAAAGTGTTTGACAATCTCAATTTCAGCATCAACGCGGGCCAGATTGTCGGTCTGGTGGGGCAATCTGGTTCAGGCAAGTCATCGCTTTTGCACATTGCCGGTTTGCTTGAAAAACCTACCACCGGCGAGGTGTATATCGCCGGGCGAAACTGTGTCGACCTCAACGATGATGCCAGAACCAAAATCCGCCGTTTTGCCATTGGTTTCATTTATCAGTTTCACCATTTGCTGCCCGAATTCACAGCGCTGGAAAACGTCATCATGCCGCAAATGATTGCCGGTGTCAGTCACAAGGATGCGACGGTCAGGGCAAAATCATTACTTGAAAAGCTTGGCCTTGGCCAACGGCTCGAGCATCGCCCGCCCGAACTTTCTGGTGGCGAGCAGCAACGTGTCGCAATTTGTCGTGCCCTGGCCAACAAACCGTTGGTATTGCTGGCCGATGAGCCAACCGGCAACCTTGATCCGAAAACCTCCGAAGCCGTCCACAGAGAATTTTTACACTTGATAGAAGATGAAGGTCTTGCCGCAGTTATCGCTACCCACAACCTTGACTTGGCAATGAAAATGCACAGAGTTGTGAATCTCGAAGATGGAATTTTGAAAGAGAGTTAAGAGGAAGCTATGAAAACGATTTTCAACGCGATCCAATTGGGCCACAAACCCGAGCGATATCTTTCAAAAGGAAGAATGGTCCATTATCCCGATCAACCCGAACGGGTGCGGCGATTGTTGGTTGGTGTGCGTAAAGCTCAAGGTGTGATCCATGCCAGCAAGACCTTCGAGGAAGGGTTTTATAGCACGGCGCACAACCCGCGATATGTCGACTTCTTGAAAAACGGTTATGAACAATGGTCACGGCTTGATGGCGCATATAAAGAAATGATGCCCAGCATTCGCCCTGCACCAGGGCCAATAGAGTATTGCGATCACATACTCGGCAAAGCGGGCTGGCATTTATCCGATTTTTCCTGCCCTATCGTTGCCGATACCTGGGCAGTTGTAAAGGCATCTGCTGATACGGCTATAACAGCTGCACAGGCGGTCGCTTCCGGTGACAGGGCGGTATATGCTTTGTGTCGCCCGCCCGGCCACCATGCCCAGGCTGATCGTGCCGCCGGGTTTTGCTACCTGAACAACGCAGCTTTAGCGGCGGCATGGCTCAAAAAGACCCACGAAAAAGTTGCGATACTGGACATAGATGTTCATCACGGCAACGGTACACAGCAGATTTTTTATCGCCGCAAGGATGTTTTTACGGTTTCGATTCATGGCGACCCTAACGATTTCTATCCGTTCTATCAGGGCTATGCTTCACAAACTGGTTTTGGAGATGGCGAAGGGTTTAATCTGAATATCCCTGTGCCGGTAAAATCAGGTGATGCGGTCTGGTTGGCGGCGCTTGAAAAAGCACTGACCGCAATCAGTGACTTTGCACCCACAGCAATTGTTCTGTCACTTGGACTGGATGCTCATGAAGCCGACCCGCTCGAAGGTGGTGTGGTGACAACGCAGGGTTTTGCTGAAATGGCGGTTATGATCAGCCAGCTTGATTTGCCGACGGTTATCATTCAGGAGGGTGGTTATTTAACCCCTTATCTTGGCGACAATCTGGCCAGTTTCCTGAACGGTTTCCAAACCAGCGTTGCATAACTGCATTTGGTAGGTGTTGCCGCAGTGATAACCGGCTAGACTGCGGATATGTCTGATTCCGCCAACCATTCCGTGCCATTTATCCATTTGCGTGTTCACTCTGCATTTTCGTTGTCCGAAGGTGCGCTGACCATCAAGAAATTGATCGGGCTGGTTGATAAACACAAAATGCCGGCCGTGGCGATAACCGACACGAACAACTTGTTTGGCGCTCTCGAGTTTTCAGAAACCATGGCCCGGCAGGGCATTCAGCCACTGATTGGCTGTACCCTGAAAGTCGAGTTTGAGACCGTCGATGATGATGCACCATCCAAAAACAATGGTAAAATTCTGCACAACATTGCGGTCATCGCCAAGGACCAAACCGGTTATGCCGGTTTAATGAAACTGACCAGCAGAGCGTTTCTGGAAACCCCTGAAACCGAGGAGCCACACATCACGCTGGCGACACTTCTGGAATTCCAGCAAGGCTTGATCTGTCTTACCGGTGGCCCGGATGGAGCCATTAATGCCGCTCTTGTCGATAAAAAACCGGCATTGGCAAAAACCCGTTTGAATACCCTCAAGCAACATTTTGGTGACCGCCTTTATGTAGAGTTGCAACGTCATAATACCCCGGCAGAGGTGACCGCAGAACCGGGTCTGATTGCCTTGGCCTATGAGATGGAATTACCGCTGGTTGCCACTAATGAAGCCTATTTTTCCGTCGCCAGCGATTACGCCGCCCATGATGCCTTGTTGTGCATCTCGCAAGGGGCAGTGGTCATAGAGGAAGATCGCCGTCGCTTGACACCGGAACACTATTTTAAAACCCCACAGGAAATGGCAGCCCTGTTTGCCGACATTCCCGAGGCGATAGAAAACACCATAGAAATCGCCCGCCGCTGCAGTCATCGCCCGGTTCGCATTGATCCAATCTTGCCGAAGTTCGCCACAGATGGCGAGCAGAGCGAAGCAGAGCTTTTGCGCCAGAATGCCGTGGCTGGTCTGAAGGAACGGTTGGCCAAGCATGGCGTCTATCCCGGCTATGAGGAAAAAGACTATTGGGAGCGGCTTGATTACGAATTGAAAATCCTGATTGATATGGATTTCCCCGGTTATTTTCTTATCGTTGCTGATTTTATCCAGTGGGCCAAAGCTCATGATATCCCGGTCGGACCGGGCAGGGGGTCGGGTGCCGGTTCCGTTACTGCCTGGGCGCTGACCATCACCGACCTTGACCCGTTGCGGTTCGGTCTGATTTTCGAACGCTTTCTCAATCCTGAGCGGATTGAAATGCCCGACTTTGATATCGACTTTTGTCAGGACCGGCGTGAGGAAGTCATCCGTTACGTTCAGAATAAATATGGCCATGATCAGGTGGCCCAGATTATCACCTTCGGAAAGCTGCAGGCCCGCGCTGTGGTACGCGATGTCGGCCGGGTGTTGCAAATGCCCTATGGCCAGGTTGATCGCCTGTCCAAAATGATTCCGAGCAATCCGGCAAACCCGATGACATTGGGGGAGGCTATTGAAGTTGAGCCCAGACTGGCAGAAGAGCGTGACCGCGAAGAAACCGTTGCAACGCTGCTGGATTACGGTCTGAAACTGGAAGGCCTGTATCGCCACGCCTCAACCCACGCTGCTGGTGTGGTGATTGGCGACCGTCCGCTTGATGAATTGGTGCCGCTATACCGCGACCCGCGGTCAGACATGCCGGTAACGCAGTTCAACATGAAGTGGGTTGACAAGGCCGGGCTGGTTAAATTTGACTTTCTTGGTCTGAAAACCCTGACCACAATCCACAAAACCTGCGCTCATCTCAAAGCCCGAAATATCGAAGTTGACCCGGTCGCCATTCCGCTTGATGATGAAATTACCTTCGCCATGCTGAAAAAGCGCGAAACGATTGGTGTGTTTCAGTATGAGAGTTCAGGCATGCAGGATTTGATGCGCAAGGCCCAGCCTGAAAACATCGAAGATCTGATCGCCATTGTGGCGCTGTTCCGGCCCGGCCCGATGGAAAACATTCCCAAATATGTTGCCTGTAAGCATGGCGATGAAGAACCGGAATTTTTGCACAAAACCATTACCCCGGTGCTCGAAGATACCTATGGCGTTATCATCTATCAGGAACAGGTGCTGAAAATTGCCCAGGTGCTGGCTGGCTACTCGCTCGGTGAAGCCGATATTTTGCGCAAAGCCATGGGTAAAAAAATCAAGGCGGAGATGGATGCCCAGCGCACCCGTTTTGTCAGTGGCGCGCTCGAAGGCAATGAAGGCCTTGATGAGAACCACGCCAACTTTATTTTTGATCTGGTGGCCAAATTTGCCGGTTACGGCTTTAACAAGGCCCACTCAGCCTGTTACGCCATCGTTGCCTATCAAACCGCCTTCCTGAAAGCCAATTACCCGGTCGAATTTCTGGCTGCTTCGATGACCCTTGATATGGGCAACACCGAAAAGTTGAGCGTGTTCTCGCGCGAAGCCATGCGATTGGAAATCGATGTCCGGCCCCCGGACATCAACAATACCGAGCCGGAGTTCGCGGTAAAAAATGGTGCCATCGTCTATACTTTGGCAGCCTTGAAGAACGTTGGGCAAGCCGCCGTAGAGCATTTATGTGAAATTCGCGCCGAAGGTGGCCCGTTTAAAAGTTTTGGCGACTTTGCCAACCGGATTGACGGACGGACGATCAACAAACGGGCGCTTGAAAGTATGGCCAAAGCTGGCGCTTTTGACTGCCTCAATGCCAACCGGGCCCAGGTGCTGGCCGGTGTCGGAGCCATTTTAGGCATGGCCAGCCGTACCAGCGCCGATGCAGAACTGGGCCAGAATGACTTCTTTGGCGGCGGTGATCTGGTCGAAGATGTCGTCTTGCCGGCAGCCGAACCATGGCTGCCACTGGAAAAGCTCACCGCCGAATTCGAAGCTATCGGCTTTTATCTGTCCGGTCATCCGCTTGATGAGTATTTGTCGTCCTTTGGTGCCCTCAACATCGACACCTACACCGGTTTTGTTGAAAAGGCCCTCAAGAAAGGCGCAAGAGCAGGAAAGCTGGCCGGAACCGTGGTGGCTCGGCAGGAACGCACCTCCAAAAGCGGCAACAAGTTTGCCTTTGTCAGCTTTTCTGACCCAACCGGCCAGTACGAAACCGTCTGTTTCAGCGATGTATTGGAAAATACCCGCGATTTGTTGGTGCCGGGCAACGGCGTCATCATTCGCATCGAAGCAGATGTTGAAGATGAAGAGGTCAAATTACGGTTGCAGGGTGTCGAACTTCTCGACAAAGCGGTAGAAAATGTCGCTCAGGGTCTGACGATTTTCGTCCGCGACGACCAATCCTTAAGCAGCATTTCCAAACGCCTGACCAATGGCGGAAAATCACCAGTAAAATTGGTGGTACAAGTAGAAAACGCCACAGAAATCTCCATAATGCTAGGCCGAAAATACACCATCACCCCACAAATCAAGGGTGCCATTAAAACTATACCGGGTGTGATTGACGTTGTAGATCTCTGAGTTTCAATAAGGAGAATGGACTATGTTTGGTTTGTTTGTACTTGCTATTTTTCTGCTTGTTGTTTCAGTCATTCTACCAATTTGGAGTTTTTCAAGAATATCCAAGCTTAGCGGACAACTGCGCGAGTTATCCAACCAACTTGGTGACCTTAAGTCCGACTTATTTGAAATAAAACAAGGGATTAGTGACAAAATATCACCTAAACCGTTAAAACAGAAAGCCGCTCCAGTCAAAAAGTCACCAGCTGTGACTACTCCGAAACCGCCATTTGAGCAGCCCCAAAAAGCCACTCCTGCAAAAGTAGAGACACCGGCCAAAGTAGAGACTCCAGCAAAAGTAGAGGCACCGGT
>DAOUPT010000106.1 GCA_030626025.1 Anderseniella sp.
GTGCAATCCTTGCCTCTAACACCTCTTATCTTGATATCAACGAAATCGCGGCAACAACCAGCCGCCCCGAAAGCGTGCTAGGCCTTCATTTTTTCTCACCGGCCAATCTGATGCGACTGCTTGAAGTCGTGGTTGCTGACAAAACTTCAGATGATGCGGTGGTCAGCAGTTTTGCCCTTGCCAAAAAAATGAACAAAGTCGCTGTACGGGCAGGGGTCTGTGACGGCTTTATCGGCAACCGGATTCTATCTACCTATCTCAAATGCGCCGACTACATGGTGCTTGATGGCGTTTCACCCTACGATATTGACAAAGCCCTGCTGGCTTTCGGTTACCCGATGGGACCGTTTGCGGTGAGTGATCTGGCCGGTCTCGACATTGGCTGGGCAACCAGAAAACGCCGCGCGGCGACCCGTGATCCCAATGCCCGCTATGCCGGATTTGCCGACAAGATTTGTGAGCAGGGCTGGTTTGGCCGCAAAACCGGTAAAGGTTATTATAATTATGATGAAAACCAGCGCCCGACCGGTGTCAACCTGACCGTGATGGATTTCATTGAGTCCGAGCGGACCGAGAAGGGGTATGTTGACAAAAAAATCAGTGAAGAAGAAATCATCCGTCGTTATCTTGCTGCAATGATCAATGAAGGTGCAAAAGAGTTGGAAGATGGCATTGCCCAGCGCCCGGTTGATATTGATATGGTGTTCTTGTTCGGTTATGGCTTTCCACGCTATCGTGGTGGCCCGATGAAATATGCCGATATGTATGGTCTGGATAAAGTGGTTGCTGATATCAAAGAGTTCTCGGCCACTGATGAAAAGTTCTGGCAACCAAGTCAGCTTTTACTCGATTTGGCCGCCAAAGGTGAAAAATTTGAAAGTTTGAATAAGTAATTTTGGTTTCAGGGAGAAACAACATGAGCGAAGCAGTAATCGTATCAACCGCCAGAACCGGCATTGGCAAAGCCTTCCGCGGGTCTCTTAATATCACTCATGGCGCAACCATGGGCGGTCATGCGATTAAACATGCGGTTGAACGCTCAGGCGTTGATCCTGCATTGCTTGAAGATGCTTTTATCGGCTGCGGCTTTCCTGAGGGTGGCACTGGTTTCAATATTGCCCGTCAGGGTGTAATTC
This sequence comes from Anderseniella sp., assembly GCA_030626025.1. Taxonomy (GTDB): domain Bacteria; phylum Pseudomonadota; class Alphaproteobacteria; order Rhizobiales; family Aestuariivirgaceae; genus JALWJW01. Next base: position 1,137 of record DAOUPT010000106.1, read on the forward strand.
GTGCTGGCTTGCCTGTTAGCGTTGCAGCGGTAACGATCAACCGGTTTTGTAGTTCCGGTCTGCAAGCCATTGCTATGGCGTCACATTCTGTTGTTCAGGAAGGTAGCAAAGCGGTAGTGGCTGGCGGACTTGAATCAATCACCCTGACACAGGGCAAGCTGAATACCAATGATCACAAAGAAGCCTGGATCAAGGAACACAAACCGGCCATTTATATGGAAATGATTGAAACGGCAGATATCGTAGCCGAGCGTTACAGCATCTCGCGAGAAGCACAAGATGCCTATGGTGCCCAAAGCCAGCAACGCACTGAAGCGGCTCAGGAAGCCGGAAAATTTGATGACGAAATTGTTCCATTTACCACCACGATGGGTGTCAAGGACAAGGAAAGTGGTGACATCTCGTTTCACCAGGTGACTATTGATAAAGACGAATGTAATCGTCCCGGTACGACTGCTGAAGGGTTGGCAGGTTTGAAACCTGTGATGGGCGAAGATAAATTCATAACAGCTGGTAACGCATCGCAATTGTCCGATGGCGCATCTGCCTGCGTGGTTATGAATGCCAAGATTGCCGAACAACAAAATATTGAACCCCTTGGCGCATTCCGCGGGTTTGCCGTGGCTGGTTGCGAGCCTGATGAAATGGGTATTGGTCCGATTTATGCGATTCCAAAACTTCTTGATCGTGCCGGGTTAAAAATGGATGACATCGGACTCTGGGAACTCAATGAAGCCTTTGCGGTACAGGTTCTTTATTGCCGGGACAAGTTGGGAATTCCCGATGAAATTCTCAATGTAAATGGCGGGTCTGTTGCCGTTGGCCATCCGTTCGGTATGACCGGAGCCAGAATGACTGGTCACGCGCTAATTGAAGCCAAGCGTCGTGGTGTAAAATATGCTGTTGTTACAATGTGTATCGGTGGCGGGCAGGGTGCAGCCGGATTGTTCGAAGTTTTTTAACTTGCATTCTGGTCAGTTGTAATTGGCCCTTGCTTACAATTTTTGAATGTATAAAAGTGACGATATGGAGCGAGAGAATCAACACACTATTGCCAGCTTGCTGGCCAATCGGAATGCTTCTTTAAAAGGTAATTCCGGTGACACCATACTCGCGTCTGAAAGGGCCTCGCTCACTCATATGATCCGCTGTGACTATCCGGCTTTTGAGCCTGTTCGTGATGTAGTGCTTCAGCGCCACGCTGCGGCAGGTCATTCGGGCAGATTTGATGATTATGGCCATTTAATTATCGAGCATATGATTGATCACGGGTTGATCGAAAAGTCTGGCGATGGCCATACAGCCAGCCATGCTGAAGCAAAGCGGTATCTTGGCGGCGGTTGGCTGGAAGAACTAGCCTGGCTTGCTGCTATTGAAGCAGGTGCTGATGAAGCGGTTTTTGCTCAGACTTTGAGCTGGAGTGCCAAAGGCTATCATGGTCAAAATGAAATTGATTTAATTGTACGCAAGGGCGAACGACTTGGGTTTACATCTTGCAAAGCGGTAAATTCTGACTTTGATTCTGACAGCCGAAAACAACGAAACCGCCTGATGGAAACCTTGCATGAGGCGGACAATCTTGTTGACCATTTTGGTAATGAAGGCGACCGCGTTGCAATTCTGGTGACGGCCGATTTGATTGATGAGCTGCGCAACCAGCCACGATATATTGCATTGATGGGTAAAGCTGCTGTCCTCGATGTTCGCGTGATACCCTTGGAGGAGTTGGGCTGGGAAAAGCTTGTTGCTGCTATGGGTGAATTGATACATGATGAGGTAAATATCCCCGAACTGGAGCGAAAGAGACCCTATGAAAGCGATTCGAATTGACCGCCACGGCGGCCCGGAAGTTTTACAATATGTGGACGTTGATCTCGCCGCTCCAGTAGCCGGTGAAGTGCAAATCCGTCAAACTCAAATTGGTTTGAACTATATAGACACCTACCACCGTAGTGGACTTTATCCTGTACCGCTGCCATCTGGTCTTGGTTTGGAGGCTTGTGGTGTTGTCGAAGCCCTTGGTGACGGGGTAACCAATCTGGCAGTCGGTGACCGGGTTGCTTATGGTGCAGGACCTATTGGGGCATATGCACAAGCGCGCAATATGCCGGCGGGCCGGGTCAGCAAACTACCAGATGCCATTGATGATGAAACTGCCGCCGCTATGATGCTTAAAGGCATGACAACACGCTATTTATTGCGCGAAACCTTTGAGGTTAAAGCTGGTGACACCATCCTGTTTCATGCTGCCGCTGGTGGTGTTGGTCAAATAGCCTGTCAATGGGCTAATGCGTTAGGCGCAACGGTAATCGGTACTGTAGGTTCTCCCGCAAAAGCAGATATGGCCAAGGCTTATGGTTGTCATCATGTGATTAATTACAGTGAAGAAAACATCGCTGAACGGGTGCGTGAAATAACCGATGGCAAGGGTGTGCCGGTTGTTTATGACGGCGTCGGAAAATCAACCTTCGAGGCATCTCTTGATAGTCTGCAAACTCGCGGGTTATTGGTCAGCTACGGCAATGCGTCCGGGTCTGTAACCGGCGTTGATATCGGTATTTTGGCCAGCAAAGGCTCGCTATATGTGACCCGCCCGGTTCTGATGGCCTATGTTGCAGATGACGATGATTTGCAGGCTAATGCCAATGATCTGTTTGATGTGGTCGCAAGTGGCAAAGTGAAAATCAACATCAACCAGCGCTATGCTCTTATCGATGCCGCTCAGGCCCACAAAGACATTGAGGCCCGCAAAACCACCGGTTCGACCATCTTCTCGGTCTGATTGCAGGTTATCGTTTGCAGTTTTTATAACTGCTAGAGGAAAGTCGGCGCCATGCTGCTGAGCAGGAGTATTTCGAACAGGCAAACTTTGCCAGCATATCAACCGGCAAGGCGTGGGCAAGGTTGAGAGAGCGTCCGTTGCCGTCTGACAAGGTACTGACCATCATACCGGAAAGTTGTGCTCGCTTGTTAAAAACCGGTCCGCCTGATTCCCCTTTGCGGGTATTCATTTTAAGCACCATGGCATCGGGATAACCAAAGCCGTTGTAACTGACCGGACGGCCAAAACTCATCGAATTGAGTTCACCAATACGTGCCGTATCACCTTGGGCATGCGGTTTTCCAAGAGAAAACAACGCCGAACCTGGTGTGATGCACGGACTGGCGGCAGGAGTGACCGGAAAACCGGAAAAATTACGCAGTTTGATCAACGCAATATCGGGCGAGCGCTGTACCGCAACAACCTTACCTTTGTAAATTCGCCCTTCGCTGCCGCGGGCTTCAACCGAATTCCCTTTGGCCACTGCAACGTGTCCTGCAGTAATGAGGTATCCCGCAGCATCAACCACAAATCCACTGCCCGAGGTAAGCGCTTTCGGCAACTCATCACGGCCCTGACTACCATGTCCGCTAGTCTTTTCGTGAACGATTACAGTGAGATAGGAGGGGCCAGTTTGCTGCAGTAGAGAGTTCATGCTCGAACTCAGCACAGCTGCCGCCGGTGTTGCACCACCTTGAATACTCACTGATCGCGGACCCGTTGATAAATTGCTGCTGGTAGCACAAGCAGCAGCAAGCAACCCGAATCCTACAGTAAATAGGATCCGTGCTTTCAGCAAACCAGATAAGTGTGCAGCGCTAGTCATCAACAGTATTTGCCCCAAAAAACGACGCTCCATATATTGCGCCCATTTGTGGCAGCAAATTGCCCGATTTAAAGAAAAATTGCCAGTATTTTCCACAAATAGGCCAACTTAATCCCGCTGACCGGCTTCATAATGCTCAATCTCGTTGTTCAACAGCGTTTTCAGCTGGCCCAACCATCGCTCGTAAGCTTTCCAGCCGCCGACTGATGAAGTGTAGATTGGCTGGCGGACCTGGTCGTAACTGGCGGTGCGGACCGGGGATTTGTTTTCATGGAAACTGAGGCAGGAATCTTGCCATGGCATATTTATGTGTGAAATCAATTGTTTGGCGCCATTTTCTGGAGCACTTACAAGGGCTTCATACCGTACCCGCAAGATCCTGTCGGGAAAGACCGATTGCCAATGGTTCAGGGCTTGCGTGTAGATTTGCTGATGTCTGGCAATGCGCTCAAAGCTGTAGGTATAAGCCAGTCCGCCATCACTGAAATACTGCTTGTAGGCTGACCAGGCAACATCCATCGGGTGGCGTTCGCAGCAGATTATCGAGGCATTTGGGAACATTGCGACAATGGCGCCAATGTGCAAAAGCGAGCTGATTGACTTGTCCACGATGCGTTGCTGGCTGGACATATCGGCCGGGTAAATGGCCCGATATGAGGCGGAGGTTGCCCGGAATCGGTCTGGAGAGGCCGGAGTATCCGCAGGAGAATTAAGGAGAACCGGCAGGAGCAGGGGGATTAACTCGACTTCTCCAAGACCGGAGGCATCGCTGTGACCAGCAATAATTTGCTCGACCAGCGTGGTGCCCGAACGGGGCAGGCCAGTGACAAATACCGGTCGCTTGCTCTGGTCACATTTGCCCTGGTGAAGTGCGGCAACCATCTCGGCGGTAAAAATGGCCTGATGCTGCCTGGAGAGATTTTCTCGTTCCTGATTATCATCGGCTTTGACACTGGCGACCAGGTCGTTGGCTTTCTTGAATGACAAAAAGGCTTGTTCGTAGTCGCCGACTTTTTCCAGCAAATAACCTTTGGCAAAATACAGTGGTGCACGGACGTTGGCAACTGACTTGTCCTGAGTTCGTGAAATGGCATTTGCCACTTCTTGCAATTGTTCTGGTTGGCCAGCCGCCTTGGCAAGATGAAAATGGGCAAAACCGGCATCGCTGTTATATTCAAGCGCATTTTTAAAATGATCAACGGCGGCGCCTTTCTCACCATGAGAAAGGCAAAACATTCCCGAGAGGGTTTCGACACTGGCCTTGTCGTGCGATGTCGCCAGCGCCCGTTGGCAGGTTGCTTGAGCCGCCTTGATGTTTCCTGCAAGTTCCTGAACCCGGGCCAGTTCCATCAAATCCACCGCAGTGCCGCGCAGGCGGGCCAGCTTTTCAAACACTGGCACAGCAGGTTGATAACGCCTGATATCAAAAAGCGCTCGTGATGCGCCATCAAGAGCTGGAATGAAGCCCGGTTCCAGCGCCAAAACCGAATTAAAGGCGTTGAGCGCCTTTTCAAGAAACCCGCAACGGTAAAACATCAGCGCGTAATTGACCATCGCCGGTATACAGTTGGGGGCAAGTTTGAACGCTGCCTGATATGCCTTGATGCCAAGATCAATCTGCCCACTCTGCTCATAGGCGGTTGCCATGGTCAGCGTAATTTCTGCATTACGCGGGTCGATCTCAAGCAACTGCTGACACAGCGCCAGGGCTTGATCACTTTTCCCCTGTTCTAACAATGTGTTAGCGGCAGTAATAGCATCGGTTACTTGCCGGTGTCGGGCAGGGGGCAAATGATGCATCACTGCCATTGCCGGTGATTTATTAACCCGTCGTTTGGTTTTTTTATTTTTAGCCATTGCTGCTTTTACTACCAAATCACATATATTCAAACTGTGTCGAGCAACAAAAAAACGGCCAGCAAAACACGCCGGTCCATTTATGCAAAATGCCTTGTTGTTTTATGC
>DAOUPT010000100.1 GCA_030626025.1 Anderseniella sp.
AAAATTCATCGGAAAACATTGAAAAACTCCAAACTGAAATCGAAAAAGTCAAAGCCAGAATTGAAGCGCTCAAAGCGGGGCGCTCACAATGAGTATTTTTTCCCCACAAGAGGAGCAGGCAACACGCGAGCGGGTATCTGGCCAAGCTATCGGGTTTAAGCCTACAGGGTTTTCTGAAAATGCCAGAGCCGCATGGAATGAGTTCCAAAACAACGACAGATTCGGCGCTATTCAGGATAACCGTCGCAAGGCTTATGCAGATGTTATTAGGACTGCTGAAAATATAACCGGCAACAAACTGGTAAACCCTATCAAGGCACCATTGCCATTCAGCACGGGGCAATCGTTCAAAGACAGGCTTGACCCGAAAAAACTAAGCTCATTTGATAAACGAGTGCTTGATATTGTGCCGGATATCAAAAACCCGCTTGAGGTTGTCTATGATCTGTTTCGTGATGACCCAGGCAACTTGCCAGAACACTCCCGGCTAAAAGAATTTGAGAAGCAAATACAAAAACTGCGTGAACGCTTTCCAAACTCACACCCTGGACGTGATCATCCGATACTGGACAGGTCACAGATTGAAAAGAAACTACAAGAAAAGGCTAAAAAACTTGAGTTGGATAACGCAGACATTGCCAGTCGCGCCACGGCTCTAGGTGTTGTCGGACAGTTTGCGGGCATGGGCGGGGCTGCAATCGTGCAGCCAGAAGTGTTGGTAACATTACCAATTGGCGCACCATTACGAGCCAGCATTCTAACTCGGATATTGGTTGAGGGCGGCGTGGGTGCGGTTTCCGAGGCTGCACTGCAACCGACAGTTCAAAATCAACGCGATCAGCTTGGGTTGGAATCAGGCGTTGGAAGGGCTTTGCAGAACATTGCCGGTGCTGGTTTTGGTTCGGCTGTGCTTACAGGTGGATTTATAGGGATTGGTGCGGTTCTAAAGGGCGGTGTACGGGCTTTTGAGCGAGCAGTGGGCAGGACTGCCACAAAGACAGAAAAGGCGCTTGTAGAGCAAATTATCCGCGACGCTCAAGTTGAACGTCAATCACCTTACAAAGAGGTAACGCCTAAAGCGCAAGCCACGCAGTTGCACAATGAGAATGTTGGGTATGAAGCCGCTCTTGCGTTGCGTCCGATTGATGACGCTGATTTAACATCAGATATAGATTTAACACCGAAAGCAGATGTTGAACTTGACCGGGCTATCAGAGAAGGCTCAACACTTCAAATTCTACGCAATGATGATCTTGACACCATAGGCGTAGATGCAACATTGATGCAATTCAAATCCGGTGGTGATGCGACCGGGGTTACTGACAGATTGCTTGGCGTTAAAGAGTGGAGCGTCGAGCGCGCCGGTGTGTCGTTGGTTTATGAATTTGCCGATGGTCGCAGGATTATTGCCGATGGTCATCAAAGACTAGGGCTTGCAAGGCGCTTGTCTGGCAATGGTGTTGATATCGAAATGCCGGTTCTGGTTTTGAGGGAAGCCGAAGGGATTACACCGCAAGAAGCAAGGGCCAGGGCAGCATTCAAAAACATTGCGGAAGGCACAGGCAGCGCGAGCGATGCCGCTAAAGTATTGCGAGATATGGGTGCAACACCGCTAGACATGGGTTTGCCGCCTAAATCGGCACTGGTGCGTGATGCGGGGGGACTTGTCAATCTTGGTGATGGGACGTTCGGTCTGGTGATCAACAAGGTTATTTCAGAGCGTGATGGGGCAATTATCGGAAGGCTGATAAATGACATTTTATTGCAGGATGGCGTTGCGAAACTTATTGCAAAGCTGAAACCAGCAACAGCGATTGAAACTGAAAGTATTGTACGGCAGGCAATGAATGCTGGCGTTAGTCGGGGCAAGCAAGTTTCTTTGTTTGGTGAAACAGACATTGCAGAATCTTTATATCTTGAACGGGCAAGGGTTCTGGATCGTGGTTTGCGGATGATCCGGCGCAATGTTGATACATTCCGCACTTTAACCGAACGCGGTGACGATATAACCGGGGCAGGGAATGTTCTGGACAAAGTATCAAACGCTCAAAGGCTTAATATTGAGCGCACTTTGAAGGAATATATTACAGCACAAGCACACAGAAAAGGAGTGATTGGCGATGCCCTCACAAAAGCAGCACATCAAGCCAAAGAAAGCGGCCAATACGCAAAAGCCGCAAGAGAGTTCATCGAAGCTGTCACCAGAGCAGCTAAACGTGGCGAGATCGATGGGGATTCTTTACTCGCAAATCGGCTTGGTTCGCAATCTGAACGCCAAAGTGGCCAAACACAAAGCCGCATCCAAGAACCAACAGCAAGCCAAGTAGTCAGTGATGATACAACGCTGAACAAATTTGATGATCCTGTCGGCGATGCCAGCAAACAACAGGCTAGCAATCTCCATCAGGAAATTACCGATGAGATCGAACTTAGTTCAAGAAAATCAGAACCGGGGGCTGATGGCACCCGTCCTCTTGATGTTGGGTTATTCGGAAATGAACGAAGTAAATTGGACCTGCTAGACGTACCAATTGGCGAGCGTATTGATGCCGATGGCAACAGGGTTGCAGAAACCAAAACAGTCCGAGAGGTTTTGAACGACCTTGAGGAGGATCAGGAATTTATTGAACAACTCGCCTTGTGCGATGGAAAGGCGGCTTAATGTCATTACGTGATTGTATAAACAGGGCAGTTCGTGCGGGCCTCATGGATAAGGAACGTGCCGCGCTTGCTCGAAATTTGTTTGACGAAAACTATGATCAAGCCCGGTTGAACCTTGGTGACACTGAGGCCATGGCACAAGCGCGCGTCGAGACCATGCAAATCATTCGCTATCAGATGGCACAGATCCGGCGCGAAAAGTTATTGCAGGTTGCAAGGGCCAAAAGCATATTGGAAACAGCGCAAAATTCAGGTGTGCCACTGAACCGGGCAATAGAAGCGGTATTTGATTTTGATCCAGGGGTTGATGGTGTTGCTAATTTGGCCAAGCGGCGGGATACATTGCGCGGTGTCCTACATTCTGAAATGGATAAATTCCTTGCAACTTTCAGACGTGACCTTGTGGGCAGGACCAGAAACAAGGCAACATTTTCTGATATGCTGCGAGAAGTTCACGGTGAATCTACCGGCAACGCATCAGCAAAAGAACTGGCGGGCGCATGGACTAAGGCGGCGGAAAAAGGTCGGTTGATGTTTAATCACGCTGGCGGTGACATTCCGAAGCTGGAAAAATGGGGATTGCCTCACAGCCACGATTTTATCGCGGTTCGCAATGCCGGATTTGATAAATGGTTTGACGACATTTTGCCAATGCTTGAAGTCCGAGCCATGAAAGATCATCGCACCGGTAAATCCATGAATGAGTTTTCATTAAAACAAGCCGCGCGAGAAGCCTATGACAACATCTCAACCGAAGGATGGGCAAACCGAAAGGCTGGCAGTAGTTACGGGCAAAAACTGGCAAGACGACACCTTGATCACCGGTTCTTTGTTTTCAAAAATTCTGACGCGTGGCTGGCCTACCATGACCAATACGGCGGCGGCGATGTGTTTTCGGTAATGATGGGTCACTTAGATGGAATGGCCCGTGATACAGCAGCGATGCAAATCCTTGGGCCTAATCCAACAGCCATGACACGGTGGATGGGTGACGTTGTTGAAAAGGATTTTCGCACCAGAGCGCTAGCGGATCGTTTACCGACTGACAAACTGGAAAGCAAAGCACGAAAATCACGCAAACTGATGGAATCCATGTATGAGCATTATACCGGTTCGGTGAATGCACCTATTGATGGGAAAATGGCAAGGGTGTTTGCGGGTACAAGATCAACCTTGCAATCTGCTCAATTAGGCGCGGCCATGTTGTCGGCACTGTCTGACCTTGGCTTTGGCCACATTGCCGCTGGTAATGTCGGGATCCCCTATCGAAAGATATTGGCGCGGCAAGTCTCCTTATTAAATCCGAAAAATATTGTTGATCAAAGGGCAGCGGTTCGACTTGGGTTAATAGCTGACAATTGGTCAACACTGGCAGTTGCGCAACAAAGATATTTGGGCGAAGTTTCAGGGCCGGAAATAACCCGGCGGCTGGCCGACTTTACCATGAGGGTTTCTGGCTTGTCGCCATGGACGCAAGCCGGTCGCCATGCCTTTGGTATGGAGTTCGCAGGTTTAATGGCTGACAATGCAGATAGGGCATTTGCTGCACTACCCAAGCCATTACGAAAAACGATGAAGCATTACGACATAAGCGCATTTGATTGGGATATGGCGCGGCAATCTCCGATGCTTGATCACAAGGGCGTCAAGTTCTTGAGGGCCGAGGATATAGCGGATCAGGAGGTTGCTTTCAAATTCCTTGATATGGTTCACACTGAAACTGAATTTGCAGTTCCTTCAACATCATTACGTGGCCGGTCATTACTAATCGGTGAAGCAAAGCCTGGTACAATTCAGGGCGAATTGATCCGATCAACGGCGATGTACAAAAACTTTGCCGTGACGTTGCTTATGACGCATTTCAGGCGGGCATTGTCGATGCCGACAAAGTACGAATCCGGGCGGTATGCTGTACAGTTATTACTGACAACCGCAATTTTGGGCGGCTTTTCAACTCAAATGAAACAAATTTCAAGGGGACGTGATCCGCGCAAGATGTTTGATCTAAACGATCCGGCGTCTATGGCTAAGTTTTGGCTGGCAGCGACAATTCAAGGCGGTGGTCTTGGTATCTTTGGGGATTTTTTATACTCCCAAAAGAACAGATTTGGTGGCGGTCTTGCCCAAACTGTAGCCGGGCCGGTTGTTGGTCTTGGCGCTGACATTATCGGAACGGTAAATCAGAATATTGGGAAAGTATTGGAAGGCAAAAAAACAAGAGCGGCGGCTGATGTAATCGATCTTGTTCAACGCTATGCGCCTGGGTCATCGATCTGGTACTTGCGGGCCGGTTTTGAGCACATCATATTTGATGAACTACGCAAGATTGCAGACCCCAAAGCAACACAGCGTATGAAACGAATTGAACGCCGCCATCGGCGTGATTTTGGTCAGGGTTACTGGTACAAAAAAGGCAATGTTTTGCCACACCGTTTGCCGGATTTAACGACAGCATTTGGCGGGAAGTGAGGATATCTTGACCACAACGCAAAACACCGATCACCCAACTTCGATAATGGAGCTTGAAACTCTATTCGACGCGACCTTAACCGATGATAGCGAATATGAAATATTGGGAGCAATCAATTGAAAGCAGTACAAATACTGCGGTTGAAAGTATAAATGAACATTACTCAGTGGTTTTGCTTACTTAAATAGTGCTTATTCTTGAATAAACCCATGCAGGGGCGGTGAAGTGGATAAATTGGTAGGGACGTACCGTAAAAACAGTTTGTGCGCCCAGTGAGTCTCTCTGAGTCAAGCGGGTGAAATTAAGTTTTGAAGGAAAACGGTCAATGAATAACGGTGATAATACACGGCAAAAACAGGGGGCTTCCATCACTGAAAGCAGTGAAGGAGCAGTGAGGTTTTGACATGGCAAACAAGAGAAATCTAAAAAGTTGGAAGCCGGGTCAGTCGGGAAACCCGGGTGGCAGGCCAAAGGTTGCGCCTGAGGTGCGTGAAATGGCCAAGCAAAAGTCCAAAGAAGCATTTGAACGCATCTGCCAGATTATTGCAGATGATGACTCTCGCGTTGCCCTTGCCGCCTGTAACGTTGTCCTTGAAAGGGCCTATGGCAGGCCAGCGACAGAACGTCCAACAGTTTCAGTTGATCTGCCTGAGATCGATAACCCTGAAAGTCTGATGCAGGCCATGAGCAAGATTTTGTTTGCAGTTGGAAACGGTGACATAGCGCCTGCCGACGCCAGAGAAGTTGCCAGCCTGATTGAGACTCATCGGAAAATAATTGAAACCACCGAACTTGAGCAACGAGTTTTAGCATTAGAGGAAAAAGCAAAATGACAGGAAACTTAGCTAATCGATTACGGAAAATAGAAACGTCAAAGGCGAATGCAAACAAAAGCCCAAATAAGGTTTTGCAAGTCCTTTCCACTGATTTTGAGAATGCCGCAGCTCTGGAAACTCACATCAAAGAGGCCAGGAAAAAATACGGTGAGGATGCGCTTATTATCGTTCGCAAAATAATCAACCTCGACAGGTCAACACGCTACCATGACCATTGATATCTCGCTGTCCACGGCAATGATTGCAGCTGGTACGATCGCATACAAAAACTCATGACTACGGCCAGTTATGCAGTTCTGCAGAAAACATGAGAGCAGGGCTTGAGTGTGATATTCATTTTAAGCGGCCAGAGTTGGTTTTTCTCAATGATCGTCGTGTTGTTGCGGAAGTGAACTGGAATTTCAGCTTGTTCTGGTGTGTAGGCAAAGGTCGCAATCCCTAAGAGCGACGTAATCAGTACTGAGATTATGATTTGCATGAACATAGTACCCTCAGAATTTGTCGCCCCTCTTTTTGTAGGGCAATTGTAGCAAGGATAGTTTTCAAGCCCATAAACGGCGATGTTCGCAATTTAGTAAATTTGTATGGATTGCTGCCGGTGCCAAGCCGTTGTTTGAGAAAGGGGCAAGGAACCAGAACAGACATTGCATGAAAGGCCAGCCATGAGCTAACATTCAACCTGGACAGCGCTGTACAAGGAATTTAGAGTCAATGACATCACATTTTATCAGACCAACTTGCGCCCACTGTATATATTGGTCAAATGATCATACTGCTGCTGGTTTGCCGACCATCGGTCATTGCCACAGGTACCCACCTGGAATTTATACCAGTCAAAAATCAGACACTGTCTTTCAAAAGTTCCCTGCTACCGATCAACACCATTGGTGCGGAGAATGGTCAGATGACGAAACCCATTTGTTAGAAGCTGCCAAGAGGTCTGTAGTAGGAGCAGCAATAAAAGAAAGCTAATTGCGCCAAATCAGGGCAGCAAACACCAAATACAGGCGATTGTGTTCTAAGCAGAAATAAAACGCCCAATGCAAAAAGCCTCGGCAACGATATGGGGGGGGTGATGGATGTGTTGCCAAGACTTTCTGGCCTGTTCTGCAGGAGAACGGCTTATGCAGCATAGCCTATCTCGGTGAGTAAATTGCAATAATAATAAAGTAATCTTAAATTTGCGCTCCATGAGCACGATAACAATCGCCACGGTTAGAGCTTGTGCTGCAGAAAAGGGCAACTTAGCGCCGATTGTTTCAGTTTTGTCAATCCGCGCCGGCTTTAGTTTGTGCGCCCTGATTTGGCTTAATTTTCAGTTAATTCGAAACGGCTTCCTCAACGGTTTATTAATTTGCATCAGTTAACACTGTCTTAAACGGTAAACTGCGGCTTAACGACCATACTGAAAAAACTAAGGAAGGTTATGAGGATGTTAAACTTGTTTTCGCGCTTCGCATCAGCGCTTTCTGGAGCCTTCCGCCAGAACTTTGTGTCGGATACACGAGGCAGTATTGCCGTGATGAGTGGCCTTGCGGCCATCCCGCTCATGATTGTCACA
>DAOUPT010000022.1 GCA_030626025.1 Anderseniella sp.
ATAGTGGAGGGAAAACACAATGGCTCATGATAACTCGGCGTTGGGAACACCGGAACAGTTAAGAGACCCCAATTATACACCACCTATGGCGGCGGCGATCCCGTTGGGGATTCAGCATGTGCTGGCAATGTTTGTCAGTAATGTTACGCCAGCGATCATTATCGCCGGTGCTGCCGGATTTGGCTTTGGGTCGGGTTCACCCGATTTTCATAATCTCATTTATATGATCCAGATGGCCATTCTGTTTGCCGGTGTTGCAACCCTGTTGCAGACCATTGGGTTTGGGCCGGTTGGGGCGCGGCTGCCGATTGTTCAGGGCACCAGTTTTGCCTTCATACCAATCATGATCCCGCTGGTTGCCGGTAAAGGGGTTGATGGCATGGCGGCGCTTATGGGCGGCGTTATGATTGGCGGATTGTTTCATGCTTTTCTGGCTTTGTTTATTGGTAAAATCAGGTTTGCCCTGCCACCGCTGGTAACAGGGTTGGTGGTGACGATGATTGGCCTGGCGCTGGTTAAGGTTGGTATTCAATATGCTGCCGGCGGTGTTCCAGCTATCGGCAAGCCTGAATATGGTAGTCTGCAAAACTGGTTTGTCGCCCTTGTAGTTATTTTTACAACGCTGGGGTTCAAGTTCTTTACCCGTGGCATGTGGTCGGTTGCCGCTGTTCTGATTGGTTTGATGGTCGGCTATGTGGTTGCTTATTTCATGGGTATGGTCAGTTTTGTCAATGTCGGCAAAGCTGCCAGCTTTGCATTGCCAAACCCGTTCCATTTTGGTTTTGAATTCAGTTTTGCTGCGGTCATCGGGTTTTGCCTGATGGCGTTTATTTCGGCGATTGAAACAGTTGGTGATGTTTCGGGTATCACCAAGGGCGGGGCACAACGCGAGGCAACGGCTGAGGAAATTACCGGCGCAACCTGGGCTGATGGTCTTGGTACTGCAGTTGCCGGTGTGTTTGGTTCGTTACCCAATACTTCATTTTCTCAGAATGTCGGGCTTATTGCTATGACCGGGGTGATGAGCCGAGGGGTTGTGACTATTGGGGCAATCTTCCTGATTATCTGTGGGTTGGTGCCCAAAATTGGTGCCTTGATCACCACAATCCCGATTGAGGTTTTGGGCGGTGGCGTGATTATCATGTTTGGCATGGTGGCCGCGGCCGGTATCTCAATGCTGTCTGATGTGGATTGGAACCGGCGCAATATGGTTATTTTTGCGATCTCCCTTTCGATCGGGCTTGGCTTGCAACTGGAACCGGGTGCGCTTCAGCACTTGCCGGGAACTGCAAAGATCCTGATGACTTCGGGATTGTTGCCGGCAGCATTTATCGCGATTTTTCTCAATCTGGTTTTGCCGCAAGAAATTGGCGATGATCAAACCGAGGAACTGTCCGGCGGTATGGCTGGTCACAAGTCTGATTAAATCAAACCTCGAACGGTAAGCCGGTGTAATTTTCGGCAAAGACATTTTTGTAACTGTCTGAGCTTAGCAAGTGCTCAAGGTCGGAAAATTGGATGCGTTGCTGGTATTCATCCTGATCGGTATGTTGATGCAGCATTGATGTCATCCACCATGAAAAACGCTGGGCGTTCCAGATGCGGCGCAGGCAGATTGCCGAGTATTCTTCAAGGCCTGAAGGGTCGTTGTGATTGATTTTCTTATCGAGACCGCTGGCCAAAGCCCGCACATCAGCAATGGCTAAGTTCATGCCCTTGGCACCGGTGGGCGGGACAATGTGGGCGGCATCACCGGCCAAAAACAGATTGCCGTATTGCATCGGTTCGACCACGAAGCTACGCAAGGGGGCGAGGTCTTTCTGGATGATTTTGCCACGGTTGAGTTGCCAGTTTTCATCGGCGCCAAGGCGAATATCCAGTTCGTCCCAAATCTGTTCATCGGACCAGTCATCGACATTGGTATCAAGCGGCACCTGAAGATAAAGCCGGGACAGGGTCTGTGAGCGCATGGAATGCAGGGCAAAGCCGCGCGAATGACGGGCGTAAATCAGTTCGTCAGAAGAAGGGGCAACTTCGGCCATAATGCCGAGCCAGGCAAAGGGGAAGGCGCGGTGGTACTCGGTGATCTCGTCATCGGGAATGGTTTTGCGCGAGACGCCGTGGAAGCCATCGCAACCGGCGATATAGCGGCAGGTGACCTGATGAGTTTCACCATCTTTTTGATAAGTTGCTGTTGGTGTATCGCCTTTAACCTCATTGAGGACCACATCAGCGGCTTCAAAAATGATTGGGTCGCCAGCGGCCAGCCGGAATGCGATCATATCGCGAACGCTGTCATGTTGGCCATAGACGGAAATCTGGCGCCCGCCCGAGTGTTTTTTGAGATCGATACGATGGCGCTGACCATCCAGCGAAATCACCACCCCATCGTGCAGCATACGGTGTTTTTTCAAACGCTCGCCCATGCCGATATCGATCATCGTCTGGGCCGCACCTTCTTCCAGCACCCCGGCCCGAATGCGGCCCTGGACGTAGGTTCGTGACTGGCGTTCAAGAATGATTGAATCAATCCCGGCCAGCTTTAAAAGTTGCGAGAGGATTAGCCCGGCAGGGCCGCAGCCGATAATGCAGACATCTGTTCTTTGTTGGCCCATGGCTTCTTTTTCCTCTTAACGTGGTGCCATGCGTAGTGCACCGTCAAGACGGATATTTTCGCCATTGAGCATTTCGTTGTCGATGATGTGACAGGCAAGGTCGGCATATTCGGATGGTCGGCCAAGGCGTGAGGGGTGGGGAACACCGGCTGACAGCGAGTCCTGTATTTCTTGTGGCAATCCAGCCATCATCGGGGTGTTGAACAGGCCGGGCAGAATGGCGCAACAGCGGATGCCTTCGCGCGACAGGTCGCGGGCAACCGGCACGGTCAGGCCGACAATGCCACCTTTTGATGCCGCATAGGCTGCCTGGCCGATTTGGCCTTCAATCGCAGCGACCGAGGCGGTATTGACGATCACACCGCGTCCGCCAAACTCATTGTGGGGTTCAAGGTCCATCATACCGGCGGCTGACTTTGAGATCATGTGGAAGGTGCCGATCAGGTTGACAGTGACTGTTGTGGTAAAGCTTGAAAGTCGGTGCGGGCGGGCTTTGCCGGTTTCGCGGTCCCGTGAGGCGGTTTTCTCGCCAATGGCAATGCCAGCGCAATTGATCAAAATCCGTTCCTGGCCATGGGCGGCGCGGGCGCTTGCCAATCCGGCATCAACACTGTCCTCATTGGTGACATCAACCAGACAGAAAACGCCGCCGATATCTTTGGCAACGGCATTGCCGCCTTCTTCATTCATGTCGAAAATGGCGACTTTGGCACCTTTGGCTGCAAGGCTCCGCGCTGTTGCTTCGCCAAGGCCCGATGCCCCGCCGGTGACAATTGCTGCTGTTTGACTGGTGATTTCCATTTGCTGTATCCTGCGTAATCTTGATTATTTGTACACGAACAACCATATAACACATGGCGGAAGGAGTGCTATGACAAAAACACCTGATTTAGAGAGCGATAAGATAAATCTGCCGCCCAATCTGCCGTCCAATCTGCCTGTAGTTTTTTCCGGCAACGAGAAGACCGTCCGTGATGGTTTTTGGCCTAAAATGACTAAAGTTCTGGCCCGTATTCCCTTTGCCGAAAATGCGGTTGCCTCTTGGTATTGCGCTTTCGATCCCAAAACCCCATTGCGGGTAAAAGGTATACTGCTCGCTGCTCTTGCTTATTTCATTATGCCGATAGATGTGGTGCCAGACCTGCTGGTTGGCATCGGCTTTACCGATGACATGGCGGTGCTGGCAACAGCCATCAGCCTGATTAGAAGCCATATTAAAGATGAGCATTATGAGGCGGCGCGCGGTAAGATTGAGGCATTGAAGCAGGGGCAGAATTCAGGGGGTTAATTATGCGCACCTTTGATGATATATTTGATATAGCGGCTGTCCGAAAAAGTGGAGCAGATGCCTTGAACGAGCTTCTGGTAGCGCCGAAAAGTGTTGTGGAACTTGAAGGTGTCGGCGATGACCGGTGGTTGGCCTGCATGACAAAGTGTATTTTTCAGGCAGGGTTCAACTGGAAAGTTGTTGAAAACATGTGGCCTGGTTTTGAATCGGCATTTCATGGTTTTGATATCAATCGTTGTGTCATGCTTCATGATGATGATTTTGATCATCTGGTTGCCAATAAAAATATCGTGCGCCATGGCACCAAAATTCGCTCAGTTCAGGCAAATGCAGTCTTTATAACTGAACTGGCAAAAGAACATGGCAGTGCGACCAAGGCGTTGGCCAATTGGCCTCCCAGCGATTATTCTGGCCTGCTTAACATGCTCAAGAAACGTGGCTCGCGGCTTGGTGGTAATACAGGGCCGTACTTCCTGCGTTTTATGGGCGTCGACAGTTTTATTCTATCGCGTGATGTGGTTGCGCGGTTGGTTGCCGAGGGTGTCGTTGACAAGACGCCGACCTCACAAAAAGCAATGGCTGACGTCCAAGAAGCTTTCAACATCTGGAGCGAACAATCAGGCCGCTCGTTAACCGAAATCAGCCGTCTGCTTGCTTTCAGTATCGGTTAAATTCCTCTTGCCCTTTTAATAATTGCATCGAAGTCAGATTGGGCGGGCAGTGTGCCGTAGGCTCCAGACCAGGCTCCGGCTAAACGTGAGGCGCAAAATGCATCTGCCACTGCAGCGGGTGCATGTTGAACCAATAATGCTGATTGCCAGACAAGGGCCATCTGTTCGCTCAGGCGCCGGGCCCGCAGCTCAATATTGGCGGTATATCATTCAAGGCGTCCTTTAGCTCAACCAGTGCCTTGTCGAGGTGAACATTGCCGCCTAGGGCCAGTTCCACTTCGGCCAGATAGGCCTCTCGGGTTTGCGGGTCCTTGTGAAGTGCCCGCAGGACATCAAGACAAATGACATTGCCCGAGCCTTCCCATATGGAATTAACCGGTGACTCGCGGAACAAGCGCGGCATGATGCTTTCTTCGACATAGCCGGGTCCGCCGTGGCATTCCATCGCCTCGAAAGTGTGATTGGGTGCACGTTTGCAGATCCAGTATTTACCTACTGCCGTGCCGATCCGCGCCAATGCCGCGGCTTGTTGATCTCCTGTCTCTGACTGGTCTGTCGCCCGGCCCAGACGCAGGCTGAGGCAGGTTGCAGCCTCGGATTCAATGGCAAGATCGGCCAACACGTTTCGCATTAGTGGCTGATCAATCAGTTTTTTCTGAAAAGCCGTGCGATGGGCCGTGTGGTGGAGCGCCTGAACCAGCCCCTGACGCATCAACGCTGCCGAGCCGAAAGCACAGTAGAACCGGGTTCCCTGAACCATATCGATGATTGTTCTGATGCCGCGACCATCGGGGCCGATCATAACCCCCCAGGTGTTTTGCAGTTCCATCTCACTTGAGGCGTTGGACTTGTTGCCCAATTTATCTTTGAGACGTTGCAGAAAAAGTGTGTTGCGTTGGCCATCTGGCGTCCAGCGCGGCACCAGAAAGCAGGACAGGCCGTTTTTGGTATAGGCGAGCGTCAGGAAGGCATCTGACATCGGGGCTGAGCAGAAGAATTTGTGGCCAGTCAGACGGTATCCGTCACCGTCACGAACCGCTTTGGTGGAATTTGCCCGAACATCGGAACCGCCCTGCTTTTCGGTCATGAACATACCCACTTGCGCGCCGGTCTTTTCGGCAAGGGGAATATCGCGGCTGTCATATTGGGTAGAGAGCAGTTTTGGCAGCCATTCATCGGCAATTGCAGGTGTTGTCTTGAGAGCGGGCACGGCTGCATAGGTCATTGCCATTGGGCAAACTACGCCGCCTTCGACCTGATTAAACATATAATTAAGTGCTGCATGGGCTACATGGGCACCGGGTCTGGTATTGTTCCAGGCAAAATTAGGCAGGCCGCCTGAAACCGTGATTTCATGAAGGGCGTGATAGGCCGGGTGAAATTCAACCTGATTTATCCTCATGCCATAGCGATCGAATGCCTTTAGCTCAGGGCTAAAACGGTTGGCCTGATCGGCCAGCTCGAAGACCTCTTGCCGACCGGCCTGTCTGCCAAATTTGGCCAGATGCGATGTTGCCCAGTCACCGCCCTCGCGCGCTACACCCTGTTTAAGGGCAACATCAGTGGTCCAAAGGTCCTGATCACCCAGATGGGGCGGCATGTTTGTCACTTCGTGGGTTGGTAAATTGGCAATTGGATGACGGGGGTTCATGGCCACCTCCACGGTTGATTAGGGCCTGTTAACGATTACGACAGTCGGTCACGATCGTTTGCACAGCGTTTTTGCAGCGATGACAACAATACTATCTTTTAGCGGCGAGCGTGCAAGTGGGGAATTGGGCGTTTTCCTGAAGAGGTTGAAAACTATATCAGGCAATGGTGTAATGGTATCATCGGGTTATCGTCGGCAAAAGGATAATACACCATGTCAGACAAGCGGTTTTTGGATAAGGCTTATGGGATCAAGCGTGATGATCAGGCTTTGGAGATGTATGAGGCTTGGGCTGAGACTTATGATATTGAAGTGATGGACGAAAATGATTATCAGCAGCCTGAGCGCTGTGCGATGGCACTGGAAAAACTGCTGGCGCCGGGAATTGTTCCTGTTCTTGATGTGGGGTGTGGTACCGGGCTTTCCGGGCTGGGTTTGCAGACGCATGGATTTGAAGTCATTGATGGCTGTGATTTTTCCGCTGCGATGCTGGAAAGGGCGGAGAAAACCAAAGCCTATCGCCGGTTGTTTTCGGCCAATCTAAACCAGCCGCCTTTGGATGTTGATGATGACGCCTATGGGGCTGCTACGGCGGTTGGTATTTTTAGTTTCGGCCATGTGGATGCCGATGCGCTGGATGAGATTTTGCGGGTTGTGCGGGCTGGCGGGTTTGTAATTATTGGTATTAACCAGCATTTTTATGATGAAGGATCGCTGGTTGCGAAAATCACGGCGCTTGAAAGTGCTGGTAAAATCAAACTGCTGTCAAAAGAGCATGGCGCTCATGTTCCCGGTACGGGCACCACCGGCTGGGTTTTTGCGCTGGAGAGGATTTGAGAGAAACCGGAAAACCGGCGGTATGGGTTATACCGCCAGCTTCCAGAAATGTTCCTGTCCGGCATTGAAACGCTTGCGGAGTTTCCGTGTCAGGTTTTGATGCAGGAAGGATGGGGCCTGTTTTACTTTTTCAAAGCAGAACCGTTTTGGCAGGCTGGTATAAAGCGAGCGCGGTGGCTTGCTCCATGTCAGCTTTTTCAAACGGTTGCCAGTGTCAAAGTCGTGCAGCCAGATTTGCCGGATGCCGATTTCCTCAATGAGAAAAAACAGGGCCGCTGAGAGCATTGCCTCGGACCACATTTTGATGTGTGGCTGCAAATGTTCATGAACATAGCGTTCGAGGTTTTGCTTTCTTTGGTCAGGTGTTTTGACATGTTTGACGTTGTCCAGACCCCATAAGGCATTGCGCAGCCAGTCGTTTTGCAGTTCCTCAATCAGTGCTTCACCGCTGTCCAGGTCCAGATCAATCCGGGCCCAGGCCATGGTGGTGCGCCCTTTTGTATTAATCGGGTGCGCATCGTAAGAGAATTTTGCATAATCGGTCTTGCCCAGCAGTTTTTGAAATGCGGTGTCATGACCGCGATCAAAGTTCAGCTGTAAAACCAGATTGGTGCCGGTTCGCGATGTTTGGTGCCAGTCGCGTTCTTTCGACTTACGTGAACCCCACAAACCAAGAGACAGGACATAGCTTTGGGTTTCAATTGGCCAGCAAAGCGCCATGTCATAGGCTGTGAGTTTACCGCTGCCGCGTTGGGCCATCAGGGTTTTAACCGCCGGGCGTTCGAGCAATTTGGCAAAGCGCGAACGTTTGATATCGGCAATTGAAACGTCGCCTTTTGTTGCATATTCAAGCAGCATAAAGGCGTAGCGGTCCTGATGGTAGCGGAACAGGGTCCGGTCACCGGGCAGCATCGCGATGATGTCGTTTGCAAGTTGATTGTCCATTTGGGTTGCCTGTTAGGTATGGGACTTCGTTGCAGGACAGCAGTTTTCCGCCAGTTTCAGATATGCAGGCGCTTGTAGCGCTGCGCATAAAACGGCATCCAGAAAAATGAGTCCGGTGGCGAAGTCAGAAATGTAAAGTTAAGTGATTGTCGTTAAAGCTGTGGTGCTAGCCGTGAGACAGGAGCAGTGCGCTCTTGCGCGCAGGGGGCGGCGCGTCACAGGAATCAGAAATGTTGTTGTAAATATAAAACCTCATAGGCCGTGCTCCTTTCAAATTTTGGTATGTCGTGAGAGGCAAATGCCTCAACAATCGCGTGGTCGATATATGGCAAGCAACGACTTGGACGCAAGCCCGGACAATAACAATTATTGGCAGTGTTGCCGATTTACAATGCTCCGTCAGGCGCCTCTCTTGATGTGACTGGAGCAGCGATATGGGCTTTAAACCGTCAAAACAACCTTGCCCTGAACTTGTCTTTTAGCGATTAAATCGAGTCCGTCGACTGCCTGAATTAGGGGTTTTAATTTGTAAACACGGGGTAAAATTGATCCATTCGCACATAAGTGGACTAAAGTGGACAAATTTGTCTGGTGTTTTTCAGGTTCTTTTTCGATGTGTTTTCCCCAGAAAACACCAACGATCTGACAGCCCTTCAGCAAGGTCAGGTTGAGCGGCATTTTGGGGATGGTGCCCGAGGCAAAACCGATGACCAGAAAGCGCCCGTTCCAGGCGATGGCCCGTAATGCCGCTTCGCTTAAATCGCCACCAACCGGATCATAGATGACATCAACCCCCTTGCCATCGGTCAGGCGTTTTAGTTCTGATTTAAGATCGGTCTTTGAATAGTTGACCAGCTCGTCGGCGCCGAGCTGTTTGCACGATACCAGTTTTTCATCTGAGGATGCGCAGGCAATAACTTTGGCACCCAGCACCTTGCCGATTTCGATGGCCGATTGACCAACCCCGCCCGAAGCCCCCAGAATGGCTAGCGTTTCGCCAGGTTTGATTTTGGCCCGGTCGCGCAGGGCATGCAGGCTGGTGCCATAGGTTACGGTCAGGGCCGCGGCAATTTCAAAGCTGATGTTTTGCGGTATCGGGGTGACTTTTTGGGCCTGAACCGCCAATTGCTCGCGGGCCCCATTATACCCAACATGAGCCATCACGCGGTCGCCGGGAGCGAAGGCTATGACGTGATCACCGACTGCGCTGATGGTGCCGGCGATTTCACCTCCCGGTGAAAAGGGCAATTCGGGCTGGGTCTGGTATTTCTTTTCGACAATCAGGGTGTCAAAGAAATTGAGGCCGACGGCTTTGATGTCAATGATGACCTCGTCAGGCCTGGCAATTGGCGAGTCGATGTCCTCAATGACCAGTTGATCATAGGGACCCCATTGGTTGCACATTACCGCTTTCACCGAAATTTGTCCTTTCCGTCAAAATCTGGCCTAATTTTTCGATATTTTAGCGTTTTTAATAATAAAAACCAGTCTGGTATTGAACGGCGGTAACGTTTATGTTTTCTAATAATATGATTCGATTTTTTAAAACCATCTCAATTGGCATCGCTGCCGGTCTTTTGTATGCACCAGTTGCTGCAAGTGCCGCGCCGAAACCTGTTTCCTTGGGCACTTTCAAAAAGTGGGCCGCTTATAGCTATCAAAACGGCAAGGGCAAAGTTTGCTACATTGTTTCCCAGCCGAGTGATTCCAGTCCCAAAGGGCTTAATCGGGACGCAGTGTTTTTTCTGGTGACCCATCGCCCCGGTGACCGGGTGCGCAATGAAGTCAACACCATTATTGGTTACCCGTTCAAAAAGGGCTCGACCACTTCGGTGACGATTGACAATGCCAGCGGTTTTAAATTCTTCACCTCCGGTGATGGGGCCTGGGCCGGTTCCAAGGAAGCTGACGCCAAAGTGGTCAGAGCCATGAAGGGCGGTTCCTCGATGGTTGTTGTCGGGCGTTCGGGACGTGGCACACGGACAACGGATAAGTACTCGTTAGCCGGGGTGAGTGCGGCAATGAAGAAAATCGACGAAACCTGCCGTTAAAATCATGATCAGCGCTGAAGCAAAAGTTTCTCTGGTCGGATTGACGCGGAGCGGGTTGAAAGATGCGCTGGTGCTTGCCGGGGTTCCTGAAAAACAACGACGAATGCGGGCCAGTCAAATCTGGGCCTGGATTTATTTTCGTGGCACCACTGATTTTGGTGACATGACCAACATTGCCAAGGATTTGCGCCAAAGGCTGGCTGAGGTTTTTACGCTGGAACGGCCGGAAATTGTTACCGAACAAATCTCCAATGACGGCACCCGAAAATGGTTGTTGCGACTGTCGGCTGATGAACACAATCGCCGTCATGATGTGGAAGTGGTTTATATTCCAGAGGCTGAGCGGGGGACTTTGTGTATTTCCAGTCAGGTTGGCTGCACGTTGTCCTGCACCTTCTGTCATACGGGGACGCAAACGCTGGTGCGCAATCTGACAGCGCAGGAAATTGTCGGGCAGATCTTGGTGGCCCGTGACCAACTTGAAGAATGGCCGCATCAGATTGCCCAGAACCCCAAAGCGCCGGCCAATGGCCGTTTTATCACCAATGTGGTGTTGATGGGCATGGGTGAGCCTTTATATAATTTCGACAACGTCAAGGATGCCATGCAGATTGTCATGGATGCCGAGGGTATAGCCCTGTCACGGCGGCGGATTACCTTGTCGACTTCGGGCGTGGTACCTGAAATTGAGCGTGCCGGTGATGAAATCGGCACCATGTTGGCGATCTCGCTTCATGCCACCACCGATGAAGTGCGCGATGTATTGGTGCCGTTGAACAAAAAATATCCGATTGCCGAATTGCTCGAGGCGTGCCGGAATTATCCCGGCCTGTCCAATGCCCGGCGGGTGACTTTTGAATATGTCATGCTCAAAGGCATTAATGATACGCCTGAAGATGCCAAGCGGCTGGTCAAGCTGTTGAAAAACATTCCGGCCAAGGTCAATCTCATTCCGTTCAACCCGTGGCCGGGTTCGGATTATGAGTGCTCTGACTGGGAAACCATTGAGGTGTTTGGCGAGATCGTCAATAAGGCAGGCTATGCCTCACCCATCCGCACCCCCCGTGGCCGTGATATTCTGGCCGCCTGCGGACAGTTAAAATCAGCATCGGAACGTCTGACCGGCAAAGAGCGCCGGGCGCTGGAGATTACCACAAGTTAGTGGACTTGTGTATCAGGTGGCATGCGCGCCGGTTTTGAAACGTCGGCGATATTGGGCAGGGGTTAGTCCGGCATAGGCGGTGAATGAGCGGCGAAAAGCGTTTTCATCGCTATAGCCTACTTTGCAGCCGATTGAGGGAATTGTGTCCGGGGTTGTTTCGAGCAGCGTTTTTGCCTGTTCCATCATGATTTGCTTGATGAATACTTGCGGCGTTATACCCAAATGCTGATGCATCCGGCGGATGAGGGTGCGTGATCCGACGCCCAGATGATCGGCGAGCGCGTCAACCCTGATTTTTTCTGATATGTGGGCTCTGACCCAGCCATCGGCCCGTTCGATCAGCTTGTCCCGGCGCATGAAATGGGTTGGTGCTGCATATGCGCGCTGTGACATACGTCCACCGTCGATGACCAAATATTTGGCGCAAAGCCGAGCCATGTTGGCACCCGCAAACCTTCCGATCAGATGCAAGCAAAGGTCGAGATATGACGTGCCTGCTGCCGAGGTGATCACTTGACCTTCATCGACCAGTATTTGATCGGCGGTGAGGTTGACCTTGCCAAACTTCGCCCGAAAAAGTTCTTCCAGCCACCAGGTGGTTGTGGCGCGTTTGCCGTCAAGCAATCCGGTTTTCGCCAATAAAAATGTACCTGTACATGATGCGGTTATGACTGACTTGTTGTTTGTAGTGTTTTTTAATTGATCAATCACCGGCTGTAGATCTTCGAGCCTGCGCTCCAAATCATTTATGGAATTAACGCCAATACCTGGCACAATGATTATATCGGCATTGGTCGTTTCGCTAATATTGCCATCTGCCAAAATGACATGTCCGTTGGTGGTTGTGACTTGCTGTGGTCCCGCCAGTGCTCCCGGTGACAAAATGCTGGTTTTGAACCTTTTTGTCTGGTGGCCAGCCTGCTGCGCGATGGTGTTTGCGATGCTGAAAAGATCAGCCGGGCCGTGGACGCTGGAGCCGGTACAGCCTTCAAATGCAAGAATCGCTACATTGATGGTCATGGAAAATCTTATTTTGTCAAATTCAGCATGAATGTTGTCATATCTGACTGTAGCTATATTTTTCGCCCATGTCTATTTTCATCTGCAAGTTTACTGGCCTGTCTGTTGTCTGAACAGTTGCAAATACTGGCGGGCTGGTTGCGAATTTGATTATCGTTTTCAATTTTTTTTAGAGGGTATGATGAAAATCCAGTTTCTTCGTAATGCAACGCTGATTATTGAAGTTGGTGAGCATGTTGTTCTGGTTGATCCTATGTTGGCGGACAAAGGTGAGCTTCCTTCGTTCAGCTTTTTTCGCCACAAGCCGAAACGCAATCCACTGGTGCCGCTTCCTGAAAATGCCGGGGAGTCGCTGGCAAAAGTGACCAGCGCCCTGATTACCCACTGCCAGCGCGGGCATACTGATCACCTCGACCGGGAGGGCGAGAAATTGCTGGCTGGTCGAAATATTGCGACCTATTGCAGAAAAGAGGACGCTGGTTATCTTGGCAAGCGCCACATTGATGCACGCCCGCTTGAAACTGGTAGACGATCCCCCTTCCTTGGTGGTCACATCATGCCGGTTCCGGCCCGCCATGGCCATGGCTGGATTGCTGGATTGATGGGCCCGGGTGTTGGCTATGTGATTGATTTTCCCGGTGAACCGTCGCTCTACATCGCCGGAGATACGGTGCTGACCGCTGACGTTCGACGGGTTTTGGTGAAGTTAACACCCGATATTGCAATAGTTGCTGCCGGAAATGCCAGCGTTGATATCGGCAAACCGATTTTGATGTCACTTGATGAGGTGATGGAGTTTGCGCAGCTTGCACCGGGCAAGGTTGTAGCCAATCACCTTGAAGCACTTAACCACTGCCCGGTGACCAGATCGCAGGTTGCAACTGCAGCGCATGCGGCAGGGCTGGGCGATAAAATGACCATCCCGGAAGATGGAGAATGGATTGATTTTGGAGGTTTGTCCGGACGAGTGACAGGGTAAGAGCAGCGTTTCAGTTGGCTGGTTTTACTCTGTCTGTCTTGTGGTATACTGTCTCCAACGGCTTGATTCATTGTTGAATTATGCCGCAATGGTGTTCCTTTCAATCCCATGATCAGAGATTCCGTAAATGACCGACAGAAAATATTACGCCCCGCACGGTGGATTGCCCAGCCAGAGTGAGATTATGACCGGGCGGGCGGTGTTTGCCAATGCTTATGCGGTTATTCCTAAAGGGGTGATGCGGGATATTGTGACCAGTTTTCTGCCCTTCTGGGAGAATACCCGGATGTGGGTATTGGCGCGGCCGCTCAGCGGTTTTGCCGAGACGTTTTCGCAGTACATTGTTGAAATCAGCCCCGGTGGCGGTAGTGTCAAGCCTGAGACTGATGAGGGCGCCGAGGCGGTTTTGTTTGTGATGGAAGGTGAGGTTGTCGTCACACTGGCGGGGCAGGAACATGTTCTGAAGGCGGGAGGCTATGGTTTTATACCGCCATCCAGTGATTGGCAGGTATGGAATCGAAATGACGAACCTGTCCGGTTTCATTGGGTTCGCAAGGCCTATGAGTTTGTTGATGGTATCGCAGTGCCTGAAGCGTTTTTCATCAATGAAAATGATATTGCACCTATTGCGATGCCCGATACGGATGGCAAATGGGCAACAACGCGGTTTGTCGACCCGCAGGATGTGCGTCATGACATGCATGTTAATATTGTGACGTTCAAGCCCGGCGGTGTCATTCCATTTGAAGAAACCCATGTCATGGAACATGGTTTATATGTGCTTGAGGGCAAAGCGGTTTATAAACTTAATCAGGACTGGGTTGAGGTTGAGGCCGGCGATTTTATGTGGTTGCGGGCATTTTGTCCACAAGCTTGCTACGCTGGCGGGCCGGGTGATTTTCGCTATCTGCTGTATAAAAACGTCAATCGTCAAATGGCGCTGACCCTGTAAATATTCAATACCTTTATTTCATGATTGTTTACCCTTAAAAAATCAAAGCTTGCCTGTCTGTCTGCTTTGGCCATACACTAACGTAAATGGAGAGAACGGGAGTGAGAACGTGGCGGCTGTAAAACCCGATATAGACAGAATTTGGCTGAAATCTTACCCGGAAGGGGTGCCCGCTGAAATAGAGCCGTTGAAGTTTTCATCGGTTGCTGATCTTCTAACAGATTCTTGCCAGAAGTTTGCCGATAAACCTGCTTATTCCTGCATGGGCAAAACTCTGTCTTATGCCGATGTTGCTGATCTGTCCGGCGACTTTGCCGCCTGGTTGCAATCGTGCAATTTACAAAAAGGCGATCGGGTGGCGATGATGGTCCCGAACATCCTGCAATATCCGGTTGCAGTCGCAGGTATTTTGCGAGCCGGGTTGGTAGTTGTTAATGTCAATCCGCTTTACACACCGCGTGAACTCAAACACCAGATGAAGGACAGCGGTGCCAAGGCGATTATCGTGCTGGAGAACTTTGCCCATACGGTGCAAGAGGTGATCAAGGAAACCGATATTGAGCATGTGGTGGTTGCCAGCATGGGTGATTTGCTTGGCTTGAAGGGGCATATCGTTAATTTTGTCGTGCGCTATGTCAAGAAAATGGTCAAGCCGTGGTCATTGCCCGGACATACGATGTTCAAAGCGGCGCTAGCCGCCGGTGACCGGCGCAAGCTGCAAAGTGTTGATGTTGCGGTCGAGGATGTGGCGTTTCTGCAATATACTGGTGGCACAACCGGCGTTTCAAAAGGGGCTGTGTTGACCAACAGCAACATCCTTTCCAATGTTTCGCAAAATTCCTATTGGGTTGAGGTTGCCTACAGGGCCAAAGGGCGACCGGAAAATCTCACCTATGTTTGTGCGTTGCCGCTTTATCATATCTTTGCCCTGACAGTGAATTCACTGATGGGTATGGAACAGGGGGCTCATAACATTCTTATCCCCAATCCACGCGATATGCCGGCATTTGTCGGTGAGTTGGCAAAGTATAAAATTCACGTTTTTCCTGGTCTCAACACGCTGTTTATAGCCTTGTTGAATAATGATGCTTTTACCAAGCTGGACATGAGTTCGCTGGTGTTGACGCTGGGCGGTGGCATGGCGGTGCAAAAATCAGTTGCTGAAGAATGGAAAGAGTCGACCGGTTGCAGCATCGCAGAAGGTTACGGGCTTTCAGAAACCTCACCGGTGGCAACGGCCAACCGGTTTGATGCGACAGAATTTTCAGGCAATATTGGCCTGCCTCTGCCCTCAACTGATATCGCCATTCGTGATGATGACGGCAATGACATGCCGCTTGGCGAAGTGGGCGAAATTTGCATTCGCGGGCCACAGGTGATGGCTGGATATTGGCAACGGCCCGAGGCAACCGAATTAGTGATGACCGAGGATGGTTTTTTCAAGTCTGGTGACCTTGGTTTCATGAATGATGCCGGGCGCACCAAGATTGTTGATCGTAAGAAAGATATGATTCTGGTGTCAGGGTTTAATGTTTATCCCAACGAAATTGAAGAAGCAGCGGCTGAGCATCCCGGCATTCTTGAGGCGGCAGCAATTGGGGTTGCCGATGACTATTCCGGTGAGGTGGTCAAGCTTTTCGTGGTCAAGAAAGACCCCAACTTAACGGTTGAGGATGTTAAAGCCCATTGCAAGACGACCATGACCGGTTACAAACGGCCGAAATTCATCGAATTTATTGATGAATTGCCCAAAACGAATGTCGGTAAGGTCTTGCGGCGCGAATTGCGCGACGTCTAGGTTCTATTGTGGTTACGCTACCATTTTGGCTGTTTGCCATTGTCGTGGTGTTTGCGATTATCGGTCTGATTGACCGGATTTTCCTGCCCGGCGTGCGGTGGTTTTTTCGTTCACGGGCCAATCGGGCGATTGACGAACTCAATAATCGGCTGCATCTGCGTATTCAGCCGTTCAAGCTGACAAAGCGACAGGCGCTGGTTGATCAGTTGATGTATGATGCCGAGATCATCAAGGCGGTCGAGGCAAAAGCACTTGAGACAAATACCCCGCGCGAAGTGATCATGAGGCAGGCTGCAGGTTATGCCAAAGAGATCGTGCCGCATTTTTCCAGCTATGCCTATTTTAACATCGGCACCCGGTTGGCGCGCTGGGTTTCGACCTTGATATACCGAGTGCGGCTTGGCTTTTCAGATGATGAAGCTCTGAAGAACGTTGATCCTGAAGCAACGGTTATTTTTGTCATGAACCATCGCTCGAATATGGATTATATTCTGGTCACCTATATGGCTTCATCGTCGGCAACTTTGTCTTACGCAGTTGGTGAATGGGCGCGGATTTGGTTGCTGGAAACATTGATCAAAGCGATGGGGGCCTATTTTGTCCGGCGCGGTTCGGGCAATGATCTTTATCGCAAGGTTCTGACTCGATATGTCCGGATGGCAACCCGGCAGGGGGTGACACAAGCGGTGTTTCCCGAAGGTGGTCTTAGTCGCGACGGGGCTCTGCGCGAACCAAAGTTTGGACTGCTGAGTTATGTGGTTTCTGATTTTAACGCTGATGACCAGCGCGACGTGGTGTTTGTGCCGGTCGGGGTGAATTATGACCGGGTGCTGGAAGACCGGATTTTAACATCACGAATGGAAAAGGAAATCACCGGGCGCAGTTTTCGCACCAGCCTGGGCGGTTTTTTTGGTTTTGTCTGGCGCAATATCAGTTTGCGTCTCAAGGGCAAACTGTTTCGTTATGGTTATGCCTGTGTCAGTTTTGGCGCGCCGGTTTCACTGACTGCATGGACCGAAAGCCACAAGGTCAATCTTAGATCACTGGGGCCGGATGAACGGCGTGATAAAATTGCTTTGCTTGGCAAAGACCTGATGAAGGAAATTGGTGCTGCTGTGCCGGTGTTGCCGGTTTCACTTATGGCTACCGTATTTCTGAAATCGGGCGGCGAATGGTTGAGCGAACTGGAAGTGAAATCGCGGACCTTTGATTTGATCAAGGTGATGGAGAGTAACGGAGCTCACATTTACATTCCGCGTGAAGACCGCGATTATGCTGTCAGCGCCGGGCTGCGCATGCTGACCCTTCGACATCTGGTGAAAGAGAAAAATGGCTTGTACCGAATGAACCAGACAGAAAACAATCTGCTGCGCTATTACGCCAATTCAATCAAACATTTTGAGTGATGGCTATTTTGCATCATATCCGAATGATTTGATGATCTTGATTGCCGGTGCAGATTTTAGAAATTGCATGAACATACGAGCAGCAGGTTTGTTTTTGCTGTGGGTTACGATGACGGCGCTTTGTTTGATCGGCTGGTGCAGATTTGTTGGCACATGCCAGAAACTGCCGGTGGACTTCCACGGCTTTCTGGTTACTTGCGAGCGGGCGGCAAAGCCTATCGGTGCGGCTCCGGTTGCCATCATGGCGAAGGTTTGGGCGATATTTTCACCGTGAATGATTTTTTCACTGAGGTTGAAGTAGAGGTTGATAGAGCGCAGTGTTTCGATGGAGGCCAGGCCGTAGGGGGCAAGAGCCGGGTTTGCCATGGCGATATGGCGGAAGTTTGCCTGCTTTAAAGCCAATGGGCCATCGCCATCTGTGATGAGGGATTTATTGGCGCTCCACAATGTGAGTTTGCCATAAGCGTAAGTAAAAAGAGAGGCCTGATCGCCAACACCCTTTTCGACCAGTTGGTTTGGTCGGGCATGATCGGCTGACAGGAATACATCATAGGGTGCACTGTTGATGATTTGAGTGGCTATGGCACCGCTTGATCCGGCAACAATTATCAATTTGTGGCCTGATTGTTTTGCAAATGGCTGTTGCAGGGCTTTCAGGGTGTTGAGGAAGTTTGAAGCGGTCGCAACTGTAATTGTATCAGCTGTGGCCTGAGAGCAGGGCAGCGCAAAAAGGCTCAAAAGAAAAAAGCCGGAACGCGCAAAATGAATTCTGGCGATCCGGCTCTTAGTGTTTTCCCGATCGCGCCGTGAAACCAACGCCAGCGGAGTGAGGGAGGGTGCTGGCGGGTTCGGCTGGCAACATTCAAGGGGGGAGGGAGTAAGAAATGCTGCTCTGTCGATCAGAAAGTCGTCGATGAATTTAAAATGGTGTATCGCAACTGATTTGACAATGGTTAACCACGCATACACGCTATGCGTTAAACGCATGGCTGAAATTGTGGATTGGCGGGACATTCAAAACTTCCATTCCTTGGCACGGGCAACAATAAAGTCGCGAAAAACTGCAACACGTTTTGATTGGCGCAATTCTTCGGGATAGACAAAATAGGTGTCAAATTCCGGTGTTTCCTTGGTCAGGTCGATGCGGACGAGATTTGAGTTGTTGCCAACAATATAGTCTGGCAGGGAAGCAAGACCCATACCGGCTTCAACGGCACGTCTGATGCCATAAACATTGTTGATGTGAAATGATGAAGGTCGTGGTTTTCCGGCTGGTCGACCTATGGTTTGCAACCAGTTTATGTTGCTCAAATAGGCAGGGGCGGTACCGTAGGTCAATAATTTATGATCATCGAGATCACTGAGGGAAGCTGGCATGCCATTTTCGCGCAGATAATCGGGCGATGCATAAATATGATAGTGCACGGTAAACAGGCGGCGCTGGATAAGGTCGGGTTGGCTGGGACGGCGCAGACGGATGGCGATGTCGGCTTCGCGCATCGACAAATCGAGTTCTCGATCATGCAGCAATATGGAAATGTTGATATCAGGGTACATTTCCGAAAACTGACTGATGCGCGGTGTCAGCCAAATGGTGCCGAGACCAACCGTAGTGGTGATTCTCAGGTCACCGGCTGGCTTTTCCTTTGAATCCATCAATTGCGCCTGGGTTTCAGACACTTTGGTAAAGACCTCATGGGCGGTCCGGCGCAGGGTCTCACCCTGCTCGGTCAGAATTAGGCCGCGGGCGTGGCGGTGAAACAGGGAGACTTTCAGGTCCTGTTCGAGGGATGAAACCTGGCGTGAGACAGCAGACTGGGACAGCCCCAATTTGTGACCGGCATGGGTGAAGCTGCCTGCTTCAGCAACAGCGTGGAAAATTCTGAGTTTGTCCCAATCCATATTTTTATCCAGTTGGTCCTAGACCAGGTCATGTTTTAATGGAATCATTAAAACATGTGAAACTGATCGATTACAATAACTTAGGCGATTTTCGTGTTTCAAAGAAACACGAAAACGCTTTAGTTTACTTTTCTTCAGCAATAGCCCGTTCAACTTCCAGTGCGGCCATGCAGCCCATACCGGCGGCGGTGACGGCCTGACGGTATTTGTCGTCGGTTACATCGCCTGCTGCATATACGCCTGCTACATTGGTTGCGGTCGAATCAGGGGCGGTCACAAGGTAACCACCCTGCTTCATTTCCAGTTGGCCATCAAACAGTTCAGTTGATGGTTTGTGGCCGATGGCGATGAATACGCCATGGCAGTCAACATCTTGGGTTTTACCGGTCTTGACGTTTTTTAGTCGGGCAGCGGTAACGCTTTTGGGGTCATCATCGCCGAGAATTTCTTCAAGGGTGGTGTCCCACATGACAGTGACTTTTTCGTTCTTGAACAGGCGCTCCTGGAGGATTTTTTCAGACCGCAATTCGTCACGACGATGGACAAGCACAACTTCACTGGCAAAATTGGTCAGGAATAAAGCTTCTTCCACAGCGGTGTTGCCACCGCCAATGACCAGTACTTTTTTATCGCGGTAGAAAAAACCATCGCAGGTGGCACAAGCTGAAACGCCAAAGCCCTGAAAGGTTTCTTCTGATTCCAGTCCAAGCCAGCGGGCCTGGGCACCGGTGCAGATAATCAAATTATCACAAGTATATTCACCGGCATCGCCTTTCAGTTTGAAGGGGCGGGTTTTGAGGTCTACTTCCATGATGTGATCGGCAACAATTTCAGCGCCAACATTTCTGACCTGGGCTTCCATCTGTTCCATCATCCACGGGCCTTGAACCGGGTCGGCATAACCTGGGTAATTTTCAACATCAGTTGTGATGGTCAGTTGGCCACCTGGCTGGATGCCTTGAATGACAAGAGGATTAAGCATGGCTCGCTGGGCATAAATTGCAGCAGTATAACCGGCCGGGCCGGAACCGAGGATGATAACTTTAGCGTGTCTTGCAGACATATTTGACTCCAAAAATTTCGGGAATTGATTTGTTGTGTCTAACTTAGTAGCAGTATGGCGCAAAGAAAAGCCCCAACACGAGTTATGCGCCATGAAAGATGTCACAGGATTTCAGATTTTAGTCGATGCTGATGCCTGCCCGGTCAAAGATGAAGTCTACAAGGTGGCGTTTCGCTATTTTGTATCGGTTATTGTCGTGGCCAATTCCTATATGCGGGTGCCAGAACATGAGTTGGTGGAGCGGGTTGTTGTCCCTGCCGGGCCCGATGTGGCAGATGATTATATTGCCGAGCGGGCGGATGAAAAATCGGTGGTGATTACAGCTGATATCCTGCTGGCTGATCGGGCCATCAAGGCCGGAGCAATGGTGATCGCGCCCAATGGCAAGCCGTTTACGGAAAACTCTATTGGTAATGCCATTGCAGTGCGGGCCATCATGGCTGATTTGCGAGCCGGTGGTGATGTGGTTGGCGGACCGCCACCGTTCCAAAAGACTGACCGGTCGCGGTTTTTGTCGGCACTGGATGAGGCGCTGGTGCGACTGCAACGAAGTGATTGACACAAACGGAAAATAGGTTAGCATTACTTACCTATTTTTGATTTGGTATTGTCATGTCCCTTGATGTCTATCTTTCCCTGCTTGGATTTATGGTGATTTCAACTGTAACGCCCGGCCCGAATAATTTCATGCTTTTTGCCTCGGGCCTGAATTTTGGCTTGCGGCGGACGCTGCCGCTGATTTTTGGCATTGGCAACGGATTTGCATTTTTGCTGATTTGTGTGGGGCTGGGGATGGGGCGATTACTCGAGATTTACCCTCTGGCCTTTACCGTCATTAAAGGTCTCGGAGCGGGGTATATGCTTTATTTGGCCTGGAAAATTGCCAACTCAGGCCCATTGCAGATTGGTGAAGGCAAGTCCCGGCCGATGAATTATTTTGAAGCGACACTGTTTCAGTGGGTTAATCCAAAAGCTTGGGTCGTCACCGTGGTTCTGGCTTCAACATATACCTCTAAAGACAATTATTATCTCAGTCTGGCGATCATCGTTGCCACTGCCGGTATTGCCAATCTGCCAACTATTTCAACATGGGCGGTATTTGGCACCGGGATGAAACAGTTCCTGTCCGACCCGAAAAAGCTTCGGGTGTTTAATATTGTTATGGCGCTGGCGTTGGTATTGTCCCTGTGGCCAATGTTGCGTTAAAGCACCTTGTCGAGCACCGCTTCCAACCGCGCTACAGTGGCATCAACATTGTTGAGCTTGTCGAGACCGAACAGACCCAGCCGGAAGGTGCAAAAGTCATCTGGTTCATCGCACATCAGCGGCACACCGGCGGCGATTTGCATACCCTCTGCCGCGAACAGGCTGCCGTTCTGAATGCCGGGGTTATCGGTGTAGCTGACCACCACGCCGGGAGCTTCAAAGCCCTTGGCCGCAACGCTTTTGATACCACGTTCGGCCAGTGAGGCGCGAACCCGGCGGCCCAGTTCGAGCTGTTCATCGCGGACCTTGTCAAAGCCATAGGCTTTGGTTTCCATCATCACGGCGTGGAATTTGACCAACGCATCGGTGGGCATGGTGGCGTGATAGGCGTGGCCACCGTTTTCATAGGCCTGCATGATCTGCAGCCATTTTTTCAGATCGCAGGCAAAGCTGGTGCTGGTGGTTTCATCGACCACTTTCAGGGCTGCTTCATTCATCATCACCAGACCGGCAGCTGGTGAAGCGCTCCAGCCTTTTTGCGGAGCAGAAATGAGTACATCGATGCCGATGTCTTTCATGTCCGCCCAGACTGTGCCCGAGGCAATGCAATCGAGAACGAACAAGCCGCCGATTTCATGGACAGCATCGGCGACAGCGCGCATGTAGTCATCGGATAGCATCATGCCGGAAGAGGTTTCCACATGGGGCGCGAACACCACGTCGGGTTTTTCGGATTTGATGGTGGCAACCACGTCTTCGATGGCAGCAGGGGCAAAGGGTTCCTGCCGGTTGTCACTTTGCATTTGAGCTTTAAGCACGGTGGAGGATGCCGGAATGCTGCCAGCCTCGAAAATCTGGGTCCAGCGGAAGCTGAACCAGCCATTACGGATGACCAGAGTTTTCTTGCCGGTTGCAATCTGGCGGGCGACCGCCTCCATGGCATAGGTGCCGCCGCCGGGAATAATGGCCACCGCATCTGCCTGATAAACAGATTTCAGGGTTTCAGAAATCTCGCGCATGACGCCCTGAAATGATTGCGACATGTGGTTGAGCGAGCGGTCAGTGAAAACAACGGAGAATTCTGACAGGCCATCGGGATCGACATCGGGCAAAAGGGCGGACATGGGGCGGCTTTCTGTAAGCTGGTGTTAATTTAGAGGAATTCGTCTATAAGGTGGTTCCTAACAGAACACTCTATAACAGAACCAACCGGTTTTCCAACAGGTGGAATTGAAATGAACAAAACCTTGTTTCTGGCTGCTTTTTTTGGCCTGACTGCTGTTGCGGCTGGCGCCTATGCCAATCACGGTATTGATCCCAAAAACACCGTAAAAGTGATGTCAGCGGTGCGCCTGCAACAGGTGCACGGGCTGGTTATTCTGGCAATCGGTCTTGCAGGTTATGCCGCCCTGCCGGAGGGATTGGCCAACAAGTTAAAAATTGCCACTGTCGCCTTCGCGCTGGGCATCATCCTGTTCAGTGGCAATATCTATCTGATCTACTTTGCCGGTTTCAAGGGTTTGAGTTTTCTGGTGCCCTTTGGCGGCATGACCATTATGGCTGGCTGGGTGGTGCTCATGTGGGCGGCAGTGCGGCATGGGCCGCGCCGTTAGCTATCACCAATCAATGTTGCCGCTTTTTCGCGTACATCGTCAGGAAAAGGGATAGCCTTGCGGGCTGATGTGTCGAGGTGGGCGGCGGTGAGTTCGCAGGTGGCGGAAACTTCGCCGGATTCGCAATCGGTCATTTCGTGGATGAAGCGGATGATTTTGGGCTTTATCTCCAGTCCTCTGGTGCGGATTTCCAACATGTCACCGGGCAGGGCTTCGCGCTTGTAAACCAGACGCTGATCAAGGGCCGCCATGCCTCTTTTTTCAGCCCGTAACCCGGATGGCGTCAGACCCAATTCGTTAAAAAAGGCCCATGTGGCTTCGTCAAACTTGCTGACATACCACATAACATTCATATGCCCCATATGATCACAATGCCATGGATAGACAATGCCTTTGTAGGTTGGCTGGCTGGTCATATTTTTGTCCTCTCGCTTTAAATTACCTTGCCAAACCAAAACTCCATGCCGTTCTTTAAAAACTCATCCCAGCGAATATAGTGGGAGCCGTCGCAGGAGAAGTTTAGGGCTACCATTCCGTTGCAGATGTTTATGGAGCCCGAGCGCAGGTAGATGTTTTCGTCGGCAAAGCGTAGTTGTTTGAACATGTCGAAGATTTTTGTAATGGCCTCTTGCGGGATGATCGCAAGGTCGGTGTAATCGCGGTGGGGGTAGGCCAGACAGATGTCGGGGTTGGTCAGGTCGTTGGCGCTAAGCAGGCGATAATTATAAGGTGAGTCGACCATCCAGATGGTGGCACGGCTGGAGGAGAAGTGGATTTTGGTGTGGAAGACGCCGTGAAAGGAAATCAACTCGCTAAGGACTGCCAGCACATCATCGATATTCTCATCAACAATGCTGGTCATGCGTTGTTGGCCGAACAGATTGCCGCGAATTGACGGATCGCCTTTCATTTGTTGCCAGTCCTGTGGTTCGCGATAGGTGTCGCGGGTGGCTGGCAATTCGCGCAAATCATAATCAGCCCCGAGAAAACCAATCAGATTGTTGTCCCAGTCGCGAATAACCCGGATGGCGGTCAATGACGGGCGTTTGGAGTTGCGGCTGATATAGGCCTCTGACAGGCGGAAGTTGGTGGTGCCGACGATGTCTTGCATATAGGGGCGACTGGAACGGTCACGGCCAAAGCTTTCCTGTTCAAGGCCATGCCGGGTGACATTGGCAACAATCTGCACCATGTCGGCATTCAACACGTAAAGATGCTTGCAATTGGACAACTCCTTGTCTTTCAGGGCTGTGATCAGGCGCTCTTCCAGACCATTGCGGTCATCCATCAGATCTATGCAATCGCGTGATAATTTACGCATTGACCGTGAAATCAGCGTAGTCAACATTTCGCGCTGGCTGGAAACGGCGGTGCGTAAATCATCCGGCTGTTTTGATTTGGTTTTCATTTCTGTATCCAACATGATTCTGGCGAAAACTGCAAGCCACTGACATATTCCGTCACCATCGCCTCTTCCCCCGCGAGGCATGCATGCCTATATTCCCTCTCATGGGACATAACAGACAAAAAGGCGGATTCGCTGAGGCACCGGTTGGCAAGATTGAAGGGTATCCCGATATTCCAACTTCCGAGGCGTTGCGCCAGCGGCCTGACCCGCGGGCCGGGCAGATGCTGGCTGATGCGCGGGCATTGGCGGCTGACAGTGGGGTATTGCGGCCTGAGTTTGTCGAGCTTGAGAATTTCACCCCGCACAAGCCGGAGCGACCTACCAAGGATTCCGGTGGCAGGCGACTGGAAATGGTGTCGGAATTTGAGCCGCAAGGTGATCAGCCACGGGCGATCAAAGAGTTGGTGGCCGGGGTTAATGATGCTGAGCGCGATCAGGTTCTGCTCGGCGTCACCGGTTCGGGCAAGACCTTTACCATGGCCAAGGTGATCGAGGCGACCCAGCGACCGGCGCTAATTCTGGCGCCCAACAAAACGTTGGCGGCGCAGCTTTATGGCGAGTTCAAGAATTTCTTTCCTGACAATGCGGTAGAGTATTTCGTTTCCTATTATGACTACTATCAGCCCGAGGCTTATGTGCCGCGCTCGGACACCTATATCGAAAAAGAATCATCGATCAATGAACAGATCGACCGGATGCGCCACTCGGCCACTCGGGCGTTGATGGAACATGATGACGTGGTGGTGGTGGCCTCGGTGTCGTGTATTTACGGTATCGGCGATGTGGAAACCTACACGGCGATGACCTTTGCCCTGAAAATTGGCGAACAGGTGCCGCAAAAGCAATTGCTGGCTGATTTAATTGCCCTGCAATACAAGCGCAATGACGGCAATTTCATTCGAGGCACGTTCCGGGTGCGCGGTGATACTGTGGAGTTGTTTCCATCGCACCTTGAGGACCGGGCATGGCGGTTGTCGTTCTTTGGTGATGAGTTGGAAACCATTACCGAATTTGATCCGCTGACCGGGCACAAGGTGGCCGAACTTGAGACTGTCAAAGTCTATGCCAATTCGCACCATGTGACACCCAAGCCGACTCTTGATCAGGCGGTCAAGCGGATCAAGATTGATCTGCAAAAACGGCTGGATGAGTTCAATGCCAATGGTCGGTTGCTGGAAGCGCAGAGGCTGGAGCAGCGAACGCAATTTGATATTGAAATGATGATGGCCACTGGCTCTTGCGCGGGGATTGAAAACTATTCGCGCTATCTGACCGGCCGGGCACCGGGTGAGCCGCCGCCGACACTGTTTGAATATCTGCCCGATAATACGCTGGTATTTATTGACGAAAGCCACGTTACTATTGGCCAACTCAATGCCATGTTCCGTGGCGACTTTAATCGCAAGGCGACGCTGGCCGAGTTCGGTTTTCGCCTGCCTAGCGCCATTGATAACAGGCCGCTACGGTTTGAGGAATGGGACGCGATGCGGCCACAAACCATGTATGTTTCGGCAACGCCCGGCAAGTGGGAAATGGAACAGACGGGTGGGGTTTTTGCCGAGCAGATTATTCGTCCGACCGGCCTGATTGATCCGCCGGTGGAAATTCGTCCGGTGGGGACGCAGGTTGATGATCTGATTGCCGAATGTCACGAGATTGCCAAGGTTGGCTATCGGGCGCTGGTGACGACGCTGACCAAGCGGATGGCCGAGGATTTGACCGAGTATATGCACGAGCAGGGTATCCGGGTGCGCTATATGCATTCGGACATCGACACGCTAGAACGCATCGAGATTATCCGCGACTTGCGGCTCGGGGCATTTGATGTGTTGATCGGCATTAACCTGTTGCGTGAGGGGCTGGATATTCCCGAATGTGCACTGGTGGCGATTTTGGATGCTGACAAGGAAGGGTTCTTGCGGTCTGAGACATCGTTGGTGCAAACCATTGGTCGGGCTGCGCGTAACGTTGACGGAAGAGTCATCTTATATGCTGATAAAATCACCGGCTCAATCGAACGGGCGATGGCTGAAACCGACCGGCGGCGCGAGAAGCAGGAAGCCTATAACAAGGAACACGGCATCACGCCGCGAAGCATCAAGAAGAATATTTCTGATATTATGGGCAGTCAGTCCGAGGGTGATCATGTCACGGTCGGCATGGGGGCAGGGTTTGCCGAAGAAGGCGCCGGGGCGCTGGTCGGGCACAACCTGGCAGCAATTATTGCCGATATGGAAACAAGGATGCGCGATGCGGCGGCTGATCTGGAATTTGAAGAAGCGGCGCGGCTAAGGGATGAGGTCAAGCGTTTGCGGCAGCAGGAATTGCTGGTGATGAATGATCCACTGGCCAAGAGTAATCTTCGACGGGCTGAGGCGAGTTGGCCGGGGAAAAGGGGGAAGAAGTAGATGGCCTTGTATCGAAATGTCCTTGTTAAATCCTATGCCCAGTCTGGCGAAGCTTCAAGTGCTGTCGTTCGTATTCATCCGCTTGCTGGCCAAGGATTATCAGAAAAGCTAAATGTTGAATGTTCAAAATCAATGAGGCGCGATTATCCAGTTGGGACTATTTTTAGAATTCGCGCAAAGATAACTGATCGCGAAGGCGGAGTGTTTGTTTATTCCTATTTTGGCTGGCCGTTTGAGGTGTTGTCTGACGAAAAAGCGCAGGCATTTCTCTCCGGTAACGATATCTGAAATGTTTATGGTTTCCTCTAAGTTTCCGTAAAACCGAAGGTGGCATTGGGTCCCCGGGTCTGCGCGGACACTTCGTATCCACTTCGCCCGAGGAAGACAACGGGGGTATGTGGCCGCTATTTATTCTTACACTTTTATTTGTCTTCGGCGTGCTTGACCCGGCGATCCAATTTACTATCCTCAAAGCATGGCTCATTATGTTTATTTCCTTGCCAGCCGAAAACACGGGACGATTTATATTGGTTATACTGGCAACCTTGCCCGCCGTCTTTTTGAGCATAAATCTGGAGAGATTGAGGGTTTTACCAAGACTTACGCTGTTACCCGTCTTGTTTATTACGAAGTCTTTGAGGACATCGTGAACTGCAAGCAACGCGAGCGGAATATGAAGAAGTGGAAGCGGGTCTGGAAGGTGCAGGCAATTGAAAAGGAAAACCCGGAATGGGATGACCTTGAATATCTTCTTGCGCCGTGATGCTACCTGTCAGGACTGATGCCCGTCGCGCATTTCGTGGATTGCGGCGCGGATTTTTTTCCAGGTTTTTGCCTGTTCTTTATCGCCGTCGGCTTCCAGGGCGCTGGCTTTTTGGGCTGCTTCGGCTTCGGCTTTGTCACCATGTGCTGCCAGTAGCTGGCGGGCGTGGTCGAGTATTTTTAGGGCGTCCATATAGTTTACTCCTTCTAATTTACCCTCCCATACCACCATGATTGTGAATGAGTGTCCTTGACTTGCATCAGCCTTGCTGCAACTCCCCATGCTGACAACTTGATCCGCATCATATTGCAGCCACATAGGGCGGTATATAGTGAATTGGGCTGGGTAAAAGGAATCGATAATTTGTCGCTTAATTGACCAGGAGAATCATAATGATACGCAAAACAGTATTTGCAATAGCTGTAGTAGCCGCAATGGCCGGGCTTGTGGCAGGTGGTGCTGCATACGCGAAAACCGGTGTCAAGTTGGGGTCGTTGAAATGTAACGTTGAAGGTGGCATCGGGGCGATTATTACGTCGGCCAAAGATATGAGATGCACCCTGCATAAAGTGAACGGCAACAAGGAATATTATACCGGTGTAATCCGCAAATACGGGCTTGATATCGGTGTTACCGGCAAGGCGACAATGGTTTGGCTGGTGTTTGCGCCGGGTAAAACCAATGCGGGTGCTTTGCGCGGAACTTATGTTGGCGCTGCAGCCGATGCCGCTGTGGTTGTTGGCGGTGGTGCTAATGTTTTGATTGGCGGATTTAAAAAGTCGATCACCTTGCAGCCGGTTTCGGTACAAGTGCAGACCGGGATTAATGTTGCTGTCGGCGTTGCCACACTGGAACTGCGTTAGGTATTAAATTAGGTTCTGTGCAAGACGAACAGATAGGCAATGACGGAAAAAATGGCGCCGGTTATCATCAGCCAGATGGCGATGAGGGGGATGTCGGGCTGGATGACGCCGACGATTTGAGCGATCAAGGCGCCGGAAAGCGATTGCAGAAAACCAGACAGTCCGGCGGCGCTGCCGATGGCTTTGGGGTCGGCAGACAAGGTGGCAGATGTGGCGTTGGGCAGAGTGATGCCATTGCCCAGAGCAATGAAGCCCATGGGGATGAACAGCAGGGCCGGGCTGAGGTTGCCGCTTAGTGCAGCAAAAAATGGAATGAGTGTAGCGATGGTTGCAACCGTAATGCCGGTGGCGATCATTTTGCCGGTGTCGGTCGTTCGGGAAAATTTTCCGGAGATGAAATTGCCGATCATGTAGCCAATGGCAACGGCGCTGAACCATAACCCGTAATCAAGCGGCGACTGGTTCAGGACGTTGATCATTATAAAGGGTGCACCGCCCAAAAAAGCAAAGAATACGCCGCTGGTAAAAGACAGCGTTGCCACCAGCCATAAAAATTTCTGATTGCGTAAAAGGCGTTTGTAACCGGCAAACCGACTCTGGTCGGGTGTGTGGCCTCGAGTCTGGTTGGTCTCGGGCAAACAGGTTGCGGCCAGTGTCAGGGCGATAATGCCGAAGAAGGCCAGAGCCCAGAATGAGGCGCGCCAGCCAGCGAGCTGATCCAGGTAGCCGCCCAGAGCCGGGGCAATCATCGGGGCAACTGCCCAGGCCATGGTGACATAACCAAGCACGCTGGCGGCCGATTTTTCATCATGCATGTCGCGGATGATGGCGCGGGTGAGGACCATGCCTGCCGCACCGCCGAAAGACTGTAGCAAGCGGGAGGCGATTAACATCTCGATGGTGGTTGCAAAGGCGCATAAAACGCTGGCTGCTATGTAAATCACGATGCCGATCAACAAGACCGGGCGTCGCCCGAAACGATCTGACAACGGCCCGTATATGAGTTGGCTCACGGCGGTGCCGGCCAGATACAGCGTCAGGGTCAACTGGGCCATGCCTGATGTGGTTGCAAGGTCAGACACCAGGCCGGGGATTGAGGGCATGAAAATGTTCAACGCCAGAGGGCCAATGGCCGTCACAACGATTAGTGCAGCGTAAAGTAACCAGTTTGTCGGCGGAGAATGAGGGGTGGACATCAACATCATGTACACGCGGTTGACGTCAAAGGCAATCTTGTTGTGTGGATATCTGCGACCCCTAAGATGAACAGCAGATGAACCGAATGTTCAGAGAAGGTTGTGAATCAAGTTGTTAGTTTGGTTTTAAGCTAACAACTGACTACTGGAATAACAGGAGGTTCTCATGATTACTCGTATCACAATTACATTCCTTGCCACGGTATTTTTAGGTGCCGCTGCCTATGCTGTTGTTCCTGAAAAATCAAAAACCGCTGTTATTATCCCGCTTAACACAACAACGATCGAGAAAAATCAGTTATGGCCGCTAAAGGGAAATATCTCCCTTGACCCTTGTGCCAAGGTTCGTTGCCAGAGTGCATGACTGAATAAAAGTTTTACGAACCCCGGAAGGTGCATTGTTGGAATCCAGCACCCAGCCCCGCTCAAACCTCTGGCAATTGTGCCTTCCGGATTTTGAAAAGCCCTCTGTGAAAACAGG
The DNA here is from genome assembly GCA_030626025.1 of Anderseniella sp. GTDB lineage: Bacteria > Pseudomonadota > Alphaproteobacteria > Rhizobiales > Aestuariivirgaceae > JALWJW01. The sequence continues at coordinate 30,279 of DAOUPT010000022.1, forward strand.
GGGCTTTTTTAGTTTTAATTTTCATAACGCTCTACATGAACCGAATATGAACGACCTGTTCAGATAGCGTTGTGACTCGCTCTGTCATAAGTGAAGTCAAGATTGAAAACGAAAAACAAAGCGTTTTCCGAGTGAACTTCCTGAAGCGATTTATTCTTTTTGGGAATATTGGACCCGGGGCGCAGTTTCAAAGATGACATGACCTTCCGCCCCTCTCGCCATGCTTCTTGAAACTGCCCCCGGTTTCTTTTGTGATTTCTTTTTGTGGTTTGGCCACAAAAAAAGCCCCTGAACGGGGCTTTTCGATTTTTTTGTATTGAAAAAAGCTATTTCACAATAACTTTGGTGCCGATTTTTACCTTGGCGTATAAATCTTCCACATCCTGATTGCGCAGGCGTATGCAGCCGGAGGAGACATTGGTGCCGATGGTCCAGGGCTGAGCGGTTCCGTGAATGCGATACAGGGTATTGCCGAGGTACATGGCCCGGGCACCGAGTGGATTGTCAGGGCCACCTTTCATATAGCGCGGCAATGTCGGCTCGCGGGCGATCATTTCTGCTGGCGGGGTCCAGCCTGGCCATTCTTTTTTGCGGGTAATTTTTTCCGTACCGTTCCAGGTGAAACCGGACCGGCCAACACCAATTCCGTAGCGTTTTGCTTTTCCTTTGCCAGTGATCAAGTATAAAAACCGCCGCGAGGTGTTGATAATGATTGTGCCGGGTTTTTCCTGCGAGGTATAATCAACCATTCGCGGCAAAAATTTCTTTTTCAGCGACCATGGAGTGGATGAAAAGTTGTATGTGGATTTGGCTGAGGCCGATGTAATCAGGCTGCCTGTCATGCCAATTGTTAAAGCGAAACTCGCAACAATGGCGCAGGTGATAGTGTGTCTTTTCATAAGCTGTCCCCGAATCCTAAAGTCGTTTAGTCAATTTCGCATAAAACGCCACGTGGTTAACCATATGTCAAGACCTTCGGTTGTGATTTTTTGCATGACTGGCAGATGAACGGTCCATTCAGGGCAGGTTCTGACAGAGTGTGTCAAATTTGCATCCAGTTTTAGCCCCTTGGGTGGTATGGATATTGGAGTAAATGCGATGTTTGGCAAAATTTTCCGCGCGACGTTGGTTTGTGCTGCTTTGATATCGGGTGCAAACAGTGCTCTTTCGGGGGTGCGCAGTTTTTTCTCCCCCAGCCTGCTTGGCGATCAAATCGCCTTTTGCACAACGGCAAATGAAGTGTGTGGTAAGCCGGTTGCTGATGCATGGTGCACGGGCAACGGATTTGAAGAAGCAATCTTGTATCAACGCAACAGAAACGCCCGAAAATCGTCCGGCAATTCTGTTCGATATATCGACAGTGGCGAAGTTTGCACAGGCGGTGACTGTGTTACGTTTGCCCAAATTAAATGTTACTCTTCAAATTGAAACTTTTTTCAACTTTAAAAATTTGCGCCATGTAAACCATTTTAGTGGTAAACTTGCCTGATGGATGTGGTTGATCTCGGTGAATTTTACAGCTCAAGACTTGGTCAGGTGGCGCGACGGTTGATTGCCCACCGGTTACGCTCGCGCTGGAAGTCGCTTAAAGGGGCTAATGTGTTGGGGCTTGGTTATGCCTGTCCTTACCTGAATGTGTGGAAAAATGAAGCGCAATCGGTTTTCAATTTCATGCCGGCCCGGCTTGGTGCCACGCACTGGCCAAATGGCAAGCCGGGGTTGACCGCTCTGGTTGATGAGAGTTCGCTGCCGCTGGATGACAGTTCGATTGACTTTGCCTTGCTGGTTCATTCTGTTGAGCTGACCCACCATCTGCCAGATATGCTGGATGAGTTGTGGCGGGTGATGAGTGCGCAGGGTAAAATTGTTATTATTGCGCCCAACCGGCGTGGCATGTGGGCGCGTTTTGACAACACGCCGTTTGGTCATGGTCGGCCGTTTTCGCGTGGTCAGGTGACGCAGAACTTGCGCGATGCGAAATTTGTCCCGACCGGCTGGTCCAATGCGGTTTTTATGCCGCCGTTATCGCACCGGTTTTTACTGCGCTCGGCCCCGGCAATTGAGCGGGCCGGAATGTGGATCTCGCCGGGATTTAGCGGAGTTTTGATTGTTGAGGCGACAAAGCAGATATACTCGATTCCCAAGACACCGGCGCTTAAATCCCGGTTGCGGCAGTTGAACCCGCAAGCGGCATCGGCACCAGCGCTTCAAACGCATCGCCGTTCATAGCTGCTCTCAACACATTTTTGGCAACAATTTACTGGAAGTTTTTGATTTTTCCCGTCAGGGTGTCTACAAAGTGCTTTAAAATTTCGGCACAGGGTGTTTAGGGCGGCTGAAGCGAAAAGCGTTGAATTGGCAGGACAGGAAAATGAACCAGCAACCCGGTAAAATGGTTGACCTTTCGGATGTGCGTCGAGAGATTGATGAGATTGACGATGGCATTTTGCGTTTGTTGCAAAACCGATTTGATGTTGTTGCAAAGGTAAAGATGGCTAAAGCCCAGGAAGGTAACAGTGATCAATTACCATTGCGACCGGCGCGTGAAGCGATGATTTTGCGGCGGTTGACCGAGAATAATGACAGCCGGGTGCCGGATGATCTGATTTTACAGCTCTGGCGAAGCATCATTTGTCATTCTACTCTTGCACAAGCGCCGGTGCAAATTAACGTTTCCAGCGATCTTTTCGATCAACGTGCCGCCCGCGAAACCCTTACCAGACACTTTGTCGATTTCCCCCTCAAGCCTTATAATAAAATCAAGATGGCGCTGAACTCAGCGGCAAAATCCAATTTTGAATTGTGTGCATTTTCAGCGACTTCAAACTGGCTGGATCATCTCGACAACGAAAAGTATTGCGAGCTCTCGGTCATTCTGACCCTTCCTTTTACTGGTGAAAAAGAAACCGGACATCTTATTATTTTGGGAAAGACCTCCAATGAGCCAACCGGGGACGATGAAACCTTGCTGGTTAGCAAGGGACGATTGCCGCGAGATTTTGTTCCTGCGCCGCTGTGGGAGGTAAAAACCACCAGTGGGCAGACCTTGACCAGCCTGCCGGGCTATGTCTCGACTAGCGAAAGTCCGCTTGTTGGACTAATTAGTGGAAACGCGGACCTTGCCTTAAAGGTGCTGGGGCGTTATCCCAGTCCTTTTGAGGTTTAAGTCCTTTTGAGGTTTATTACATTATGAGTGAGAATTCTGCAGCAGGGCCGGTTGCTCGGCCGGGAATACTGGACATTGATCCCTATGTGCCGGGCAAGAGCAAGGCAACTTACACTGGCAAGATTTACAAGCTGTCGTCAAATGAAACACCGCTTGGCGCCAGTCCGAAAGCGATCGCTGCATATCGTGAAGTTGCCGGTCAATTGGAGCTTTATCCCGATGGCTCTTCGGCTGCACTGCGCGAGGCGATTGGTGCGCGCTACGGGTTGAACGCTGACCATATTGTTTGTGGATCAGGCTCTGATGAGATTCTGCAATTTATTGCCTCGGCGTATCTCGGTCCGGGCGATGAAGCGATTTATACCCAGCATGGTTTCCTGGTTTATCCGATTGCCATCATGGCCAATGGTGCCACGCCAGTGGTGGCTGATGAGGTGAATTTCACGGCAAATGTTGATCAGATTATTGCCAAATTGACGGAAAAAACCCGGGTGGTGTTTTTGGCCAATCCGAATAATCCGACCGGAACTTATCTGCCGTTCGATGAGATCAAGCGGCTGCATGCGGCGCTTCCGTCAAATTGTTTGCTGGTGCTTGATGCTGCTTATGCGGAGTATGTGAAGTCTAATGATTACGAGGCGGGCATTGAGTTGGTTGGTGCGAGCAACAATGTTGTGATGACGCGGACGTTCTCGAAGATTTTTGGTCTGGCTGGTTTGCGTCTGGGTTGGGCTTTTTGCTCACCGGATATTGCTGATGTTTTGAATCGTATTCGCGGGCCGTTTAATGTTAATGCGGCAGCGATTGCTGCCGGGGTGGAAGCGATCAACGATAGTGAACACGTCGAAAAAGCAATTGCTCACAATGAGAAATGGCTGGCCTGGTTGAGTGAAAAAATTACCGGACTTGGCATAGAAGTTACGCCAAGTGTCGGGAATTTTTTGCTGCTGCATTTTGCAGCGGGCAGTGCCCATGCAGCAGATGATTTCCTGAGTGACAATGGAGTGATTTTGCGTCGGATGGATGCTTATGGTTTGCCGGATGCGTTGCGATTGACGGTTGGTTCGCAAGAAGCCAATCACCGTGTCGTTGAGGTTTTAACAGAGTTTTTGGAAAGCCAAAAAGATGACTGATGAAGGCAAATTGTTTGACCGTGTCTGTTTGATCGGTCTTGGTTTGATCGGCTCGTCAATTGGGGCTGGTATCCATAAATGGGGACTTGCCGATCATGTTTCAGGATATGCGCGCAGTCAGGAAACCCGGCAGACTGCGGCGAAAATCGGTTTTATTGACAGTGTGCACGAAAGCGCGGCTGAGGCTGCTGTTGATGCTGATCTGGTGATTATTTGCGCACCGATCGGGGCGATGGAGGCTATAGCCAAAGAAATCGCGCCGGTGTTGAAACCGGGTTGCATTTTGAGTGATGTGGGTTCGGTTAAAAAGGCGGTGATTGCTGCGATTGCCCCGCACATATCAGACAATATTTATTTCATTCCGGGGCATCCGATTGCCGGTTCTGAAAAGTCGGGGCCGGACTCCGGTTATCCTGAGTTGTTTGTGGACCGTTGGTGTATTTTGACGCCGGTCGAAGGGACGGACAAAATTGCGGTTGAAAAACTGAGAAAGTTTTGGCTGGCGCTGGGCAGTTCAGTTGAAATTATGACGCCGTCGCATCATGACAGTGTGCTGGCCATTACCAGTCACCTGCCTCACCTGATTGCCTATTCGATCGTGTCGACGGCTTCTGATCTTGAGGATGTCACCCGCTCTGAAGTGATCAAGTTTTCGGCTGGCGGGTTTCGTGACTTTACCCGGATCGCGGCATCTGATCCGACTATGTGGCGGGATGTGTTTTTAACCAACAAGGAAGCTGTGCTGGAAATGCTTGGCCGGTTTTCTGAGGACCTTAGTGCTTTGCAGCGCTCGATCAGATGGGGGGACGGGGACGCCTTGTTTGATTTATTCACCCGTTCGAAAGAAACCCGGCAGGGCATTATTGAGGCCGGACAGGATACGGCGGAAGCTGATTTTGGTCGTGATCACGCCAGCGATAAACCTGTTGAAGACCAATGAGCAGCCTGGACGAAGAATTTTGGGTGTTTGGTTATGGCTCGCTTATGTGGCGGCCGGGATTTGATTATTTACACCGGGCACCAGCCCGACTGAGCGGCTTTCACCGGTCATTGTGTGTTTATTCCCATGTGCATCGCGGCACTGAAAAAACACCGGGACTGGTGTTCGGGCTTGACCATGGCGGGTTCTGCAAGGGCATCGCCTTTTCAATTTCACCGGAAAACTGGCAGGAAACAGTGGATTATTTGCGGGCGCGCGAGCAGGTGACGGCGGTTTATCTTGAAAGCACACAGAAAATTGTTTTGGAAGGTGCCACCGAAACACCGGTAAAAGCCCTGACTTTTCTGGTTGATCGTGATCACAAACAATATGCCGGTCGCCTGAGTGCCAGCCAGCAGCTGAAATTCATCAATCAGGGAATTGGTCAGTCAGGTGAATGCCGGGATTATGTGTTGGCGACAGCTAGCCATCTGGAAGAGCTTGGTGTTAAAGACGAACATCTTCAAACCCTTGCCAAAACACTTTCAGCCACCTGACCTTCAAAAAGGCCGGGCTGCCATGCGGGCGCCACGGCACCTTCTTCATGGAGTCCGGTGAACACCGGGCGAGGCCCGATACCGCCGATCAGATCCTTTACAACCTCATCGGCATTGTCATCAGATTCGGCCAGCAGATGGACATGGATTTCGTCAATGGTTGAAAAGCCGACGCGATGATCATCAATCAAACCTTCGACATAATCCCAGTCCTCGCAAAAGCGTCCAACTTCTATTGCTGCCCGTCTGCCGTTGGCTAGTTTTTTCACGGTTATAAAGATTGCACCGGGCAGTGGCGGGCAGGCATCGGGGGAATAAATTGAATGAATATAACTGGTACCTGATTTTCCCTGCCAATACCAAAAACGGTCACGAAACCCTTCAAGACTCTCTAATTCACTCATTTTCTTGCTCTCCATTAACTGAGAACAAAACTAGAACATTAAATTAAAACTGTCAACAAAAAATCAGCTGCATTTGTAATAATCGCAAGAAAGACAACTGGCACAGCCTTCCTGAAAGATCAGGGCCGCCTCACCGCATTTGGGACATGAAGCGCCTGTTGGGCCGGTTTTCTCACCGACCATCAAGCGCTCGGCATTGATCTGGGGAGGGCTGTCAGTGCTGGTTTGTAAAAAGCCTGTATCAATCATGTGACGCTCAATCACACCGCCGATGGCCGCCAACAGGCTGGGCACATATTTTCCGTCCATCCACTGGCCGCCGCGCGGATCAAAAACAGCTTTGAGTTCTTCAACCACAAAGGACACATCGCCGCCACGCCGGAACACTGCCGAGATCATTCGGGTCAGGGCAACGGTCCAGGCATAATGCTCCATGTTTTTCGAATTGATAAAGACCTCAAAGGGGCGACGGCGACCATTTTGGATAATATCATTTACGGTGATGTAGATGGCGTGGGCTGAGTCGGGCCACTTAAGTTTATAAGTAAAACCGGGCAGGGACTTTTCGCGCTCGAGTGGCTGGCTCATATAAACGATATCGCCCTGAACACTCATGGGTGCCTCAAGTGGCAGGGCGGCCTGGGCCGGTTGTTCAGGCATTTTGTCAGTGCTTAGAACGGCATTGGAAATGGTATTGGCCCGGTAGGTGGTGCAGCCCTTCAAACCCAGATCATAGGCGTTTTCATACACCGCACAAAAATCTTCAAAACTGATATCTTGCGCACAATTGATGGTTTTGGAAATGGCTGAATCCACATGCGCCTGTAATGCGGCCTGCATGGCCAAATGCTCATCGGGCGATAACTCATGGGCTGATACAAAATAATCGGGCAGTTCAGCTTGATCACCAAACAATTGCCGAAACATATGCACCGCATAATCAGTGACGGTCTCAACATCGTGGCTGCCGTCATTGCGCAAAATTTTGCGGTCGTACTGATAGGCGAAAATCGGCTCTATACCACTGGAGACATTGCCGGCGAATAGTGAAATGGTGCCGGTGGGGGCGATTGAGGTCAGCAGGGCGTTGCGGATGCCATTTTTTGTGATTGTCTGGCGGGTTTTCTCATCCAGCCGGGCAATGGTCGGTGCAGTCAGATAAGCGTCGCGGTCATAAAGGCCAAAGGCACCTTTTTCCCTGGCCAGGTTAGCACTGGCACGATAGGCGGCCTGTTCGATCAAGGCCATCCAGCGTTTGGCGGTTTTAACAGCCTGTTGGTCGCCGTAGCGTATGCGACACATGGCTAGCGCATCGGCCAGCCCGGTGACGCCCAGACCAACGCGGCGTTTGCTGTGTGCTTCATCGGCCAGTTGTTTGAGCGGGAACTGCGATACATCAATAACGTTATCGAGCATCCGCACGGCAGTGGTTACCGTTTCCTGCAACGCCTTTTCATTCAGCTTGGCCTGTTGTTCAAACGGCTGGTCAATCAGTTGGGGCAGATTTACCGAGCCGAGTAAACAAGCACCAAAGGGGGGCAGCGGTTGCTCGCCGCAAGGGTTGGTGGCGTGAATGGTCTCGCAATAGGACAGGTTGTTTTGCTGATTGATCCGGTCAATGAAGATTACCCCCGGTTCAGCACTGTCAAAATTGGCCCGCATAATTGCATCCCATAAGGTGCGGGCCTTGATAGTTTTGTAAATTTTGCCGTCAAACTGTAACGACCAGTCGGCATCGGATTTGACTGCAGCCATAAATGCATCGCTGACCAATACCGATAAATTGAACATCTGCAAAACATCACCACTTTGTTTTGCTGCAATAAAGGCTTCTATGTCAGGGTGATCACAGGCCAGGGTTGCCATCATGGCACCGCGGCGCGAGCCGGCTGACATGATGGTGCGGCACATGGCATCCCAGACGTGCATGAAGCTCAGAGGACCTGAGGCATCAGCCCCGATGCCTTTAACCGCCGCACCAGCGGGCCTGATGGTGGAGAAATCCTGACCAATGCCGCCGCCTTGCTGCATGGCCAGTGCGGCATGTTTCAACTCATTAAAAATGCCGGAAATAGAATCTTCGGCCCGCCCCATGACAAAACAGTTAAACAGTGTCACAGAACGCCCGGTTCCGGCCCCGGCCAAAATCCGTCCGGCGGGCAAGAACCGGTAATTGGATAAAACATCAAAGAAGGCCGCTGACCATTTTTCTTGCTCGCTGGCCTTTTCAGGGTCGGCAAGGGCATTGGCAACACGCCTGAAACTGTCGGCCACCGTTTTGTCGACAGGTGTGTCATCGTGCTGTTTAAAGCGATATTTGCGGTTCCAGATTTCACCGGCGATTTTAATTTTATCCACGGGCATGCCGGCACCATATCTCAAATTACCACAAATGTCCACCTTTTGTTCTTTTCAAAGCCCAAGAAAAACGTTGCATGGAAAAACATATTCCAGTATCGTGATATATTGATAGACAAAAACCTAGAAGGGGAATGTTCCAGTGAAATTGATCAAAAATATTCTTATGCTCATCGGCATTATCGCGATTGCCAGTGGCGCATATTACGGCCCAATGGGCTGGAAATACTATTCGGCTTTTAAGTCTTTTGATCCCAAAGCAGCTGCCACCTACAAAAAAATGGTTGATCAGTTGATCGAAACCGGAAATTCTGCGGCTGCAACTGTATGGAAGGTTAAAGTTGCTGAGGGTTTGACCTTTGAGGAAGTGGATGAATCGATCAAGCAAACCGCTATTGACCGCAATATTCGCGGAGTTGGTAGTCTGCCGCTTGGTGATCAAGTGGCGGCGATGACCGGCAAACCGTGGCGCAAACTTAATATTTATCTCTATTGCAACCCGTTGACGGCGGCAAAAATGATTGAGCATGATCTGGCCTATGCGGCCTATCTGCCTTGCCGGGTTTCACTGGTGGAAGATGAGAACAAGCAATTGTGGATTTATACCCTTGATATGGACGCGATGATCTACGGCGGCAAAACCCTGCCACCAAAACTTTTGAAAGAAGCTTTGCAAGTCAAAGACATCATGAAAGACATTCTTAAACGGGCTGCATCAGGCGACTTTTAAGGTTTTTCCACAGCAATGCAGCTGCCACGATCATAAACACCGGACAGATAATCATAAAACTGTCCGGTTTTTATATTGAACCAAACGACACTCAAATCATCGCGGGCTGACGGTTTTAAAGCGGCGATGGTGGGGAGATTGCAGGATTTTATTTTTAGTTGGGTATCGATCTCCAGCCAGTAAACAGAGCAGGGTAATCGGTTGATTTTGAAAGTGTAGCGGCCGGTATGGCTGCTGGCACTGGCTGTGCACTTATACCACTTCGGAGCGGAATAGGCCGAGTTTATTGCCGTTACGAAAAAAATAGCGGTAAAAATCAAAATTGGTCTGGTCATTGGTTATCTTTTCAGGTTCAGTGAAGTTTGAACAGAAAAAAATAGATACCTAAAAGAACCGGGAAACTTGACAGCAACCCCTCCAACATCAGATCACCGCAAAGGACTAACCCTTACCTTTATCGGGGCAATGGTTATTACCTTTGATACGCCAGTTTTGCGCCTTATTGACGGGCCACAATGGACGGTGATGTTCTGGCGCGCCAGCTTGCTGAGTATATCGGTGCTGGCCTGGTGGCTACTGATGAAAATTTTGAAAAAACCCGCTGCGCCGCTGGTGAATGGAAAGTCGGGATTGGCGATTATTCTGCTGTATGCGGGTGGTAATATCACCTTCATTACGGCGGTTTTCAACACAACGATTGCTAATGTGGTTTTCATTCTGGCATTAACGCCGCTGTTTGCCGCTCTCATGTCATTTATCTGGTTCAGGGAAAATCTGCGTCCGGCAACCTGGTTGGCGTTGGTTTCGGCATTGTTTGGTGTTGGCGTTATTGTCTGGTCGGGTCTTAATACTGCATCAATGCTGGGGGATATGATGGCTGCCGCAACGGCGCTGACCATGGCAGCAGCTTTTACTATCACCCGGCGAACCGGCAAGGATATGTCGATGTCACCGGTGCTGGTCGGGGCTATCACAGCGCCAATAGCACTTTTTGCCAGCGGGGCTATCGCTGTGGGAGGTGCTAGTCTGGCGCTTGAGCCGCAACAATGGGGTTGGATGCTTCTTAACGGCGTGGTCATCATGCCGTTGTCGTACAGCCTGCTGGCGCTGGGACCACGTTATATCACGGCTGCCGAAGTGGCTCTGTTCTTGTTGCTCGAAACCGCTTTGGCACCCATCTGGGTGTGGCTGGCGGTTGGCGAAAAAGTTACTGCGGCAACACTTATCGGCGGCGCCATTATTCTGACAACGCTGATGGTTCACAGTTTTTATAGATTACGGCAAAGAAGGCGATTTAAATAAAGCTGACCTTCAAAATCTCATAGCTTTTGCCACCACCGGGGGTGTTTACCTCGACGGAGTCGCCAACAGTTTTGGAAATCAGTGCCCGGGCAATGGGGGAGGTGATTGAGATTTTGCCCTGTTTGACGTCGGCTTCAAACTCACCAACAATCTGGTAGGTGATTTCGGCATCGGTGTCTTCATCGGCCAGTTCAACCGTTGCACCAAAGCGAACCGTATCGCCGCTCAGTTTGGAGACATCAATAATATCAGCCCTTGAAAGGGTGTCCTCCAGCTCGGCAATGCGGGCTTCGTTGAGGCCCTGTTGCTCCTTGGCGGCGTGATATTCGGCATTTTCGGAAAGGTCACCATGCTCACGCGCTTCGGCAATTGCTTTAACAATCGCCGGACGTTGAACTGATTTCAGGTTTTTGACCTCGGCCAGAATGGTTTCGTAGGCCCCGCCAGTCATTGGAACTTTTTCCATATCAACTTTCCGTAATTAGTGTTTGTCTAAATAGACATGCAACAATGATGCCAGATCTGGCAAAAACTCATAGCAAAGGGGGTAATCCCAACCCCCTGTTGAACCAAGCCGCAACTACATAAGGCCTTGCGACGAAAAATTCAAGCCCTGCTTTGTTTATGATGTCTTGTAGCTTTGCAGGGGCTTGATTTCCAATTCGCCGGTTTTCATAGCCCCGATTGCACTGGTAACGGCAGCAGCTCCTGCAAGGGTGGTGTAATAAGGCACTTTACCCATTAGGGCCGAACGCCGGATTGAGCGTGAATCTGACAGGGCTTTCATACTTGAAGTGGTATTTACAACCAGCTGAATTTCGCCATTGGTGATCATGTCGACAATGTGCGGACGACCTTCGAGGACTTTGTTGACCCGATCACAGGCAATGCCCTTGTCGTTCAAATAACGTTGGGTGCCGCCGGTGGCAACAATCTTAAAGCCTTCTGACAAAAGGGTTTTTGCGACTTTGGCGATGCCGGGTTTGTCTGCATCCTTGACCGAAATAAAGGCAACGCCGTCGGTTGGGACGATATTACCGGCGCCCAGTTGGCTTTTGGCAAAGGCAACGGCGAAATCACTAGCAATGCCCATCACTTCACCGGTTGAACGCATTTCCGGCCCGAGTACCGTGTCGACGCCGGGAAAGCGGGCAAAGGGGAAAACAGCTTCTTTGACCGCGATGTGATCAAGCTTTTTCTTTTTCAGATTGAAGGTTTTCAGCGGCTCACCGGCCATGATGCGCGAGGCAATTTTGGCAATCGGCTCGCCGATCACTTTTGCGACAAAGGGCACGGTACGCGAGGCGCGCGGGTTAACCTCAAGGATATAAATGTCGTCACCCTTGACCGCATATTGCACATTCATCAAGCCTTTGACTTTCAGGGCAATGGCCATTTCCTTGGTCTGGCGTTCGATTTCGGCAACAATTTTTCTTTTTAAGGTGCGGGTGGGGAGCGAGCAGGCGGAATCACCCGAGTGAATGCCGGCTTCTTCGATATGCTCCATGATACCGGCGACATAGACTTTTTCGCCATCGCACAGCGCATCAACATCAACCTCAATGGCGCCTGACAGATAGCTATCGAGGAGCACCGGGCTTTTGCCGGAAACAATCACCGCTTGCCGGATGTAGCGCTCAAGGGAGGGGCGGTCGTAAACGATTTCCATCGCCCTGCCACCGAGAACATAAGATGGGCGAATGACGATCGGATAACCAATTTTTTCGGCGATTTTGATGGCCTGGGCACCGGTTTTGGCAATGCCGTTTTTCGGTTGCAGCAATTTCAGGCGGCGCAGCATTTTGGAAAACCGGTCACGGTCTTCAGCCAGATCAATAGCATCGGGTGAGGTGCCCAAAATCGGCACGCCGGCTTTTTCCAACTCATTGGCCAAGTTGAGCGGGGTTTGACCACCGAACTGGACAATAACACCTTTAAGCGTGCCGTTTTGTTTTTCAGCATGAATGATTTCGAGCACGTCTTCTGCCGTTAACGGCTCAAAATAAAGCCGGTCGGAGGTGTCATAGTCGGTTGAAACCGTCTCAGGATTGCAATTGACCATAATGGTCTCATAATCCTGTTCTGAAAGGGCAAAGGCAGCATGGCAGCAGCAATAGTCAAATTCGATACCCTGGCCGATACGGTTTGGCCCGCCGCCGAGAATAATGATTTTTTCACGGTCGCTGACAAATGCTTCGTTGGCTGCTTCACCGGCTTTGCAGGAAGCATCGACCTCATAGCTTGAATACATATAAGGTGTTGGTGATGAAAACTCGGCGGCGCAAGTATCAATCCGTTTAAACACCGGACGGACCTTGTGGCGATAACGGGCGTTGCGGACCCGGACTTCTGAACACCCGGCCAACTGGCCAAGCCTGCTATCGCTGAAGCCCATGGCTTTGAGACGATGGAAATTACAGGCATCGGCAGGCAGGCCGAATTTGCTGATTTTCTTTTCCATCTCGACAATACCAGCGATCTGATCAATGAACCACGGATCATATTTGCACGATTCATGCACCTGTTCGGGCGTTGCGCCTTCACGCAGCGCCTGAGCAACAAACAAAAGACGTTCAGGCACAGGCCGTGACAGAGCTGCCCGGATGGCATTTTTGTCATCGCCTTCGCCGATGCCTTCAATTTCCATCTCGTTCAACCCGTTCAACCCGGTTTCAAGGCCGCGCAAGGCTTTTTGTAGCGATTCCTGGAAGGTTCGGCCAATGGCCATGACTTCACCAACCGACTTCATTGCGGTTGAGAGAATGGGTTCGGAACCGGGAAACTTTTCGAAAGCAAAACGCGGGATCTTGGTGACGACATAATCAATTGTCGGCTCAAATGCCGCCGGAGTCGCACCACCGGTAATTTCATTGTCGAGTTCATCAAGCGTATAGCCAATGGCCAGCTTGGTGGCGATGCGGGCAATGGGGAAACCGGTTGCCTTGGAAGCCAGCGCTGATGAGCGCGAAACCCGCGGGTTCATTTCGATGATCACCAGACGTCCATCGGCCGGATTAACCGCAAACTGGACATTAGAGCCGCCGGTTTCCACGCCGATTTCACGCAACACGGCAATCGAGGCATTGCGCATGATCTGGTATTCTTTGTCGGTCAGGGTCAGGGCCGGGGCAACAGTGATCGAATCGCCGGTGTGGACACCCATCGGATCGACATTTTCGATCGAGCAGATGATGATGCAATTGTCCGCTTTATCACGGACAACTTCCATCTCGAATTCTTTCCAGCCAACGATTGATTCTTCAATCAACACTTCATTGGTGGGCGAGGCATCAACACCACTGAGCACGATGTCGTAAAGCTCTTCAAGCGTGTAGGCAATGCCGCCGCCGGTGCCGCCAAGGGTGAATGACGGGCGGACAATGGCTGGAAGGCCGGTAGTTTCTGATGCTTTGAGGGCTTGTAGCTGGGCTGTCAGGCGATGTTCTTCGCGCCGCAGCGATTCGCCCTTTGACCAGTCAGTCTTGAATTTTTCAAGTGCTGCGTCACGATCAGCGCCAGCCGTATGCTTTTCTTCAATCTCGGCAATTTGCTTGGCTCGTTCAGCTGCAAACCGCTGCTTGAGTTCTGATGTATTGACCAGCGCTGAAAGCGGCAGGGACAGGCCGATTTTTTGCATGGCGGTGCGGAACAGGTCACGGTCTTCGGCCTTGTCAATCGCTTCGGCTCGGGCACCGATCAACTCAACATTAAATTTGTCGAGCACACCCATTTTATTCAGCGACAGCGCCGTATTCAGCGCGGTCTGGCCGCCCATGGTCGGCAAAATCGCATCGGGGCGTTCTTTTTCAATAATTTCTGCGACAACTTCCGGCGTGATTGGCTCGATATAGGTGGCATCGGCCATGCCGGGGTCGGTCATGATGGTGGCTGGATTGGAGTTAACCAGAACAACCCGGTAACCTTCCTCTTTCAGTGCCTTGACGGCCTGGGTACCGGAATAGTCAAACTCGCAAGCCTGGCCAATAATAATTGGCCCGGCACCAATGATCAGGATGGATTTTAAATCAGTTCTTTTTGGCATGGTCTCTAGCGCTATGAGTTAGGCATTCAAACAAACTGTCGAGTTGACTACACTATCCCGCTAGCGCTGGCAAAGCCAAAAGCCGTAAAACCGCCTGCTGGGACAAATTACCCGTGTATTTCACTACAACCGGTGATAACCCTTTAACACAATCCAAATTGAGTGAGACCCAACCATGCCTGAAAACTTGAAAAAACTGGCCCTTGTGACCGGCGCGGCGCGCGGGATTGGTCTTGCTACTAGTGTCAAATTTCTGGCTGAGGGCTGGCAGGTGGTGATGCTTGATATTGATGGAGAGACCCTTGGTGCTGCATGGGAGCAGTTGGCGAATCCGGAAAATACCATGAAAATCGAATGCGATGTGGCCATGCCCGATCAGGTATCTGCTGCGGTCGAGGCCATTGAAAGTCGTTTTGGTCGCATCGATTCGCTGATTAACAATGCCGGTATCGCTGATTTTGTACCGATGCTTGAAACCGATTTTGAAATCTGGTCGCGGATCATGGCGGTCAATCTGTCCGGCCCGTTCCTGTGTACGCAGCAGTGCGCCCCGGTGATGCTGAAACACGGCGGTGGCAGCATTGTCAATATTGTGTCGATCTCAGGTCTGCGGGCCAGTACCCTGCGCACCGCCTATGGCACCAGCAAAGCCGGTCTCATTCACCTGACCAAGCAACAGGCAGCAGAACTGGGCAATCAGGGCATCCGCGTTAACGCCATTGCGCCGGGCCCGGTTGATACCGCCATGGCCAAAAAAGTTCACGGCCCCGAAATCCGCGCCGACTACCACAACTCAATCCCCCTAAACCGCTATGGCACCGAAGAAGAAATCGCCGAAGCAATATACTTTCTGGCCAGCGACAAGGCCAGTTATGTGAACGGCCAGGTATTGGCGGTGGATGGTGGGTTTGAGTCGACGGGGATCGGGTTGTCGACGCTGCGGGAAGGGTGAGTAGGGATGATGTGGGCGGCTTGTTTAGGTCACAGACTCATTAAATCTTAACCTTGCCCCTTCTGGCGGGCTTTAAACTACGATTGTTGGTGAAGCACTCACAAATAGTTGCGATTAAGTTTGTTTAAAAGTCTCCGTTTGCGTTTGTCTGCTTTAATGACAAAACGACTTTGGCGCACCTAGAGCGTTTCTGGTTTAGTTTGAATTACAAACTCAATCAGAAACGCAACAATGTCAGTTACTTAGACTGGCATTTCGTATTCATTCTGAACCCGAAATGCTCTAGCGCAACATCGACTTGATCATCTTGCCTACTACCGTAAATGGGCCTTTATTTTGTTGGGCTCGGGCTAAAATCCAGGCGCCTTCCAGACCCAGGATTACGGCTTCACCTAGCTCATGAGCCTGGCTTTCATGACCATTACTTACCGCAAAACGCTCCACTATATGTACCCAAGATGAAAACACATCCTGGCAAACCTGTGTCAATATTGAGTTTTCTGGCGTTTTCTCCAGGTGAATAGCGGTTATTGGGCAGCCAGCCGTAAAGCCTGTTTTTTCAAACCAATCACCGATTTTATTTGTGATATTATCGACACCGATGGGAAATGAACTGGCCGTCTTAAAGGCATTTTCAAGAATGAGGCTAATGTCTTTGCCAGCGTTGCGTACAGTCTCGGCAGCGAGCTCTTCCTTACCCTTGGGAAAATAATAGTAAAAAGACCCGCGCGGGGTTTCGCTATCCTTGATGATCTGGTTTACACCCGTAGCACTATATCCTTGCTGCTGGAATAATTTTGCCGCCGTACGGATAAGTTTCATCCTGTGATCTGGTTTTGCTGACATACCGTAACCTCTAATTCTTGTCGCTCTTGTTTAGCGCTTGTATGATGATCGGTCTACATATAAGAATATACCGATCGTCATACATAATTAGGAGCAAAAAAGTGCAACAACAGCTAAATTTTATTGGAAAGCATAAATTGGAATGGCGTGAGGTTCCTCTGCCAAGCCTGCCTGATGACAAAGCAGTTATTGTACGCCCGCTAACAGTTACTTCTTGCGATTTTGATGGTCTGGTTATCCAAGGCAATTTCCCCATGCGCGGCCCTAAACCACTTGGTCATGAGGGCGAAGGAGTTATCATTGATGTCGGCGATGATGTTACACGCTTTAAGATCGGTGATCGGGTGATTATGCCGTGGAAAATCGCCTGTGGTCACTGCACGCCTTGTGGACGCGGCCATACGGCACAATGTGATAGCGTCCCACCATCTGAGAGTTTTGGTTGGGGACAGATGGCAAATATATGGGGTGGCTTCATATCTGATGCTGTTGTCGTACCTTGGGCTGACTTTATGCTTACGCCCATGCCAAAAGGAGCTGACCCTGTTTTAGTGGGTGGGCTTGCCGACAATATTACGGATGGCTGGCGCGCTGTAGGCCCGCACCTTAACGAACGTCCCGGCGGTAGTGTGCTCGTTGCCGGATTTACAGCACCTGGCAGCATCGCTCTTTACGCAGCAGGTTGGGCCGTTGCATTAGGCGCAAAGCGGGTGGTTTATGCAGATCACGATCAAGACCGTTTGGAGCGAGCAGCCAAGATGGGAGCAGAGCCAATGGATTTGAAGGTTGAAAAGCTAAGGAGTTTAAAGCCAGAACTGCGGGGACTTGACGGCGGGTTTGATATTACGATTGATGGCGGCGGCAACCCTGCAGCTCTTACCGAACTTCTTTACCTGACTGCGCGCGCGGGAGTCTGCGTATCGACAGGCGGCGTTCTTTATCCAGGAAAGGAAATTCCATTCCCGGTGTTTGACATGTATATGAAATCAGTAAGCTTTCACACAGGTTGGGTTCACACCCAAACCATTATTGATGAACCTCTGCGTCTCGTTCATGAGGGCGTATTTGACCCAAGCCCGGTTACATCGACAATTGTTGATTGGGGTGATGCGATTGAAGCGCTTTTAGAACCATTTACGAAAGTAATAATCAAGAGAGATAAATGATTTAAACGATAACCGTTAGATTCAAAATCAGTATCTCTGGCGTAACGCTTTAGCGCCGAGCCGCGACTGCGGCTGGTACTCGTTGGCGCTCGTCCGGCTATGGATTCTCAAGTTTGTGTTGAAGCCGCAGCCGGACGAATGCAGTGAGGACCCCGGCGCTATTGCGCCGCTCTCCCGGAGGCCCGAACGAAGTGAGGATTAGCCGCGAGGGGTATAATAAAACCAGCGTAGCGAGCGCCCCGGTCGGTCAGGCCCCCTTCCGGCGAAGGTGAAAAAAATTTACACTATTGCTGAAACCTGATAGTGCTTTTGATAGATTTATTCCCTTAAAACAGACAATTTGTCTGATGCAATTTCAGCTTGTGTTTCGAAATGAAATCATCAAAAGCAGCAATATCGGAAAAAAAGCTCCTGAGGGCTATTACAGCCATGTTATCGCAGTATATTTCTGAAACCGATCCTTACATCCTGTTTAACGGGTTGCTTGATACGTTGCTTGGGGTGACACAAAGTGAATATGGTTTCATTGGTGAAGTGTTTCATCAAACCGATGGCACTCCCTATGTTCTAAGTTATGCCACAACCAATATTGCCTGGAGCGAGGAAACAAAACAGCTATATGAAGCAAACAAAAGCAAGGGGATGATTTTCTCAAGGCTGGATTCGCTTTATGGCGCTGTGCTTAAATCCGGGCAGCCGGTCATCTCCAACCAGCCGTTAACCGATAGCCGTTCCTGCGGATTACCGGTTGGCCATCCGCCGCTGAACAGTTTTTTGGGACTACCTTTTTACGGGAGTGGCAAATTATTGGGTATGGTTGGTATTGCAAATCGTAAAAACGGTTATCAGACAGAACTGGCTGACAGCCTGCATCCGTTTTTAATGGCCTGTGGTTCGCTGATTGAGGCTTATCGCAACAATGTTCAACATCAAAACTTGACCAAGCAACTGTACAAATATGAAAGACGTCTGGTTGAACTCAATGGTACAAGTGTTCTGGGCACCGGTTATGAATTTGATCACGCCTCTCGTGCTGTTTTGAAGAATGGTCAACCGGTCCTGTTGACCAAAAAAGAAACGAGTTTGTTCGAGCTGATGGTTCGTCATAAAAATCTGCCGGTTCGGCACGAGAAAATACTTGATCATGTCTGGCCAGATGTGGTTGTGGAAGAAGCTTCGGTCAGAGCATTAATGCGGCGCTTGCGGAAAAAACTGCCTGACTTGTCCATTCGCACGATTTCCGGTGTTGGGTATATTCTTAGCGTCTAGGGCCTGAACTGTTTGTCACAAATTTATAACAAACAAAGAACTGTGTACTCACAACTCTCTGCTCCCAAGCCATTATGTTTGTCAGGTGACTTTAACATATTGAATGGAGTTAAGTGATGAGCGAGCAACAAACACTTTATGAGCGCCTTGGCGGATATGATGCGATACAGGCTGTTGTCCATGATCTGATACCTCGCCTGATGGCCGACAAACAATTGGCGCGTTTCTGGGAGAATCGTGGCGAAGACGGTATTGCGCGGGAAAAACAACTGTTAATCGATTTTTTATGTGCAAATGCTGGTGGGCCGATGGTGTATACAGGCCGGGACAATCCAACCTCCCATAAAGGTATGGGCGTAAACGCTGGTGACTGGACTCTTTTCATGGGCCACCTGAGCGACACCCTCAACCATTTCAGTGTTCCTCAAGCCGAAAAGGACGATGTTATCGCCTTTATTGAAAGCACAAAAGCAGACATTGTAGAGTAGTTGTTAAATCAGGATTTGTCTCACACCGGAAGGGTTTTTTAACCCTTTCGGCCGGGGTACGTCAGGCGGTTGATAAAAACTTAACGCATACCACTTATGTTTTATTTTACACTAACATTTACAGGGAAGCGATATCATGCTTGGGTGGGCGATTTTCAGAAAATCTGTTTTGCATGTGGTTTCCAATTTTAGAGAAGCGATTAAAATTGGGGGTGGCATAATGCTGCTCGCTCACATTTTAAGCGTTGGTGTCATTTATCTGGCGACCAGCCATTTTGTCCCGCAAGGGGCGTATGGTAAAAACTGGATTAGTTTTTTGGGTAGTCCTGTCGCTATTTTTCTTGCGATCATACAGGGACTAAGCACATTCTGGATTGCGATTTCCTGGCATAGATTTCTTTTGCTTAATGAGACAAATCCAGGTCTTCTGCCTAAATGGAACAACAGCCTTATGTTTGCCTATTTTCGCAAGAGCATTCTCATTGCTGTGTTATTGATTATCCTTGCAGTTGCGATAATGATACCCGTTTATATTTTATCAATAATGGGTGTTCTTACCGGATATGCTGTGGGAATATTGAGTGGCGGTATCATCGCGATACTCGTGTCTTATGTGCTCATACGAATAAGTGCTGTTTTACCTGCGGTTGCGATAGGGAAACCCATTTCTATTAGTGCCGCGATGGATGCAACAAGGCCCTACAGAAGTACAATTGTACTGTTGGCCGTCTTGTCTTTAACTGTTAGCGGGATCCCTAGCTATTTACTTGACAAGAGTTCTTTTGGAACAATGCCACAAGCTATCTTGACGTTTGTTGTTAGTTGGGCACAACTAATGCTCTCTATCTCAATTCTCACCACTCTTTACGGATATATATTCGAAGGTCGCGAATTAAGTTGAGATGTTTAAAATTCAAGAAACCTAGCCGGAAGGGGTTTCAAAAGCTCGAACTGCTGAAAAAAGCTTTCGCATCAACAACCATAGCAGCCGCGGCAATATCGATCAGGCGCTTGCCATCGGCGGCATTTGATTGGCTGGGATCAGACCCTATGCGGCCGTCCGGGAAATCGCGGCGGTAGCGGTTTTTGTCAGTTATGGTGCCTATCGGGGCGATTTTGGGGTTAAGCACGCGG
>DAOUPT010000004.1 GCA_030626025.1 Anderseniella sp.
ACATAAGACACCTTTGCTAGTGCTTGCGAAAGTGATGCACGGCAACCCGGCGCAAATTCCGGGCTTTCGGGAATTACCCTAGCCGCGCAAACTGATTATACTCCAAAATGAAACAACATGAAACAAACCACGAACGGTTATGCCGTAAACAGGGATGTACTGTTGATAAGTGGGGATTAGTGAAATTGTGCCAGATACGCAAAAACCGGCTTCGTTTGTGACCACAGTGTGACCACAGAGCAAAACCGGCTAAATGCGAAACCGCTAAGTCATTGAAATGATTGGTACAGCTGGATGGTCTCGAACCATCGACCTCCGGATCCACAATCCGGCGCTCTAACCAACTGAGCTACAGCTGCATACCATCAAAGAGCCCCGGCAATGCCATGAACTCTGGCGTGCATATTTATGCTGAACATCGGCAATTGGCAAGCCCTCATCGCCCCTTGAACCGAATAAATTTGCCGCATTGATCCACAGGCCAGGTTTTCATAGTTAAAAATTCGTAAATAAAGTGTAGACGAGACAGGTAAAAATTAGCTATTTCTTTATCTGTTGGATGCGGCAACAAATGTTAGTGGGCTGGTTTTGTATTTATGCACAACCTGCTCAAAGGAGTTTTAATAAGTGACAAAAGTAGTCGCACCCAGTCTTGACGAGCTTTTGACAAGCGAAAACCCAGCGTGGTTGTGGGATGGTGAGCGGGCCCGTATCGTATGGGCCAATGCAGCAGGAACATCATGGTTCGGGGTTGAAACATTGTTCGACTTGCTTGAAGTGGTCTTTGATACCAGCGAGCCCGGTGTTGCAAGCATCAAGGATTTGTCCAGTCGCCTGCCTCGTGGCGAAAGTGCTACTGTTTCCCTGACGTTTGCTGACGTGCCAACCGGCCGGCAACTTGATTGCACCTGTTATGTGCACGCTCTGGCCGATGGCCGAACCGGCCTTTTGGTATGTGCTGATTCGACCACCGATTCTGCTGAAGCACTGCCTGCAGCTGTTCAGGCGATGGCGCTTGGAGCGTTTCCACTACCGATTTGCGTTGTGACCGGCGGCGGTCAGGTGATATTTTCTAATGAGGCCTTGCAGGAAATACTGCCGACAAAAAGCGATTATGGTTTTGCTCGTGACTTGATTGAAAAAAGTTTTGCTGCCGGATCAACCAGCGGCCTTAAATCACTAAAGACCAAACACGGCAAACGCGACATCCGGATTATTGTCCAGCCGCTTGAAAAGGCAGACCGGCTGGCTGATGCCAGTTTTTTGCTGGTGCTGGAAGATGTAACCGAACGCCGCACATTAGAGCGCTCATTGCTTGCTGCAGCTGAACGGGCAACAGATGACCAGCTGGCAACACCGGAAAACACTGATGCGCCGGCCCCAACAGCAGCCATAGACGAACCTGTCAGCAAGAAAGTTTCTGAACCTTCGGTCGATAATGAAGTTGTAAAAGCGCTGAATTCACTCCGATTGGAAATCGAAAAACAAACCTCTGCGACGGTGGATGAAAAACCTGCGGCACAACAGGTGGCCCCGGCACAAAAAGAAGTCGCCAACGCAGAAAAAGAAGTCGCCACAAAAGACGAATCAGAAACTGATGCCGCTGTTCCTGACATTGTCAGTTCGACGCTGAATAGTCTGCCGCAACCTTTGGTTCTGATTGATCAGGCCGGAACTGTTTTGTTTGCAAATGATGTTGTGGTGGAATTGATGGGGGTTAAAACCTGGCAGGAAATTGCCGAAATTACCACCCTTGGAGATGCCCTGACCGCCCTTGAAGGCGAGGATGGCGCCATTTCATTGTTCACAGCAAAAGATGAGCCGATCAATCTCGATGTCATCATATCAACTTTCCCCTGGAAAGATGGACCGGTATTTCAGGCAACACTGTCACCTGGCAGCGATGGTGAGGAAGCCGACAACAGGCGCGCCGTCGACGGTAAAAAAAAAACGAAAAAACTGAGACAGTAGCTGAAAAGTTAACTGTGCTACCACTGGCTGCAAGCCGGGATAATGTGGTTTCTTTACGCCCCGAGCATTCAGATAAGCCTGATTGTGGGCCTTCTGACAGCGAGTTGCGGGCTATTCTGGACACTGCCACTGATGGAATTGTGACGCTGGACGGCAAGGGAAAAATCTGCAGTTTCAGCGCCGGAGCCGAAGCCCTGTTTGGTTATCGCAGTGCTGAAGTGACCGGTAAATCTTTCGCAAAGCTTCTTGATGGCGACAGCCGGAAAATAATCAAAGACTATCTTGAGGCTCTTTCGGGCAGCGGGCTTGCCGCGGTTTTTAATGATGGCCGCGAAGTTGAGGCAAAAGTCAAACAAGGCGGACTTATCTCATTATTTCTAACGATTGGCCGTCTGGAAACAGACCGCCATAAATCTGGCATCAACAGCGACGGCACCGCTGCTTTTTGCGTGGTGGTGCGTGACATCACGCAGTGGAAAAACACCGAAGCCGATCTTCGAAAGTCCAAAGAAGCAGCGGAAAAATCCAATGCGCAAAAATCGATGTTTCTGGCCAATATAAGCCATGAACTACGCACTCCACTCAATGCCATTATGGGCTTTTCAGAAGTGATGCGCTCGGAACGGTTTGGCGAAATCGAGAACGAAAAATACCTTTCCTATGCCAATGACATTCACACCAGCGGCGCTCATTTACTGGCTCTGATCAATGATTTGCTTGATCTTGCCAAAGTTGAGGCGGGTAAACTCGAGCTTAATTTCACCAGCGTTAACCTGCTTAATATTGTCGATGAAGCGATGCATTTATTGCAGGAGCAAGCAACCGATAACCGGGTATTGCTGCGCAAATCCATTGCTGGCGATCTGCCCAATGTGGTTGCAGACATGCGTTCGATGAAGCAGGTTTTGCTCAATTTGTTGTCGAATTCGGTCAAGTTTACCAAACCGGGTGGTCAGGTGATTATCTCAGCCAAGCTGGAAGACGACGGACAATTGCTGTTAACGGTCAAGGATACCGGGCGCGGCATGAACAATGATGAATTACAGCAGGCGCTGGCACCCTTTCAACGGGTTGAACCGGTCGGTGGTTCCGGCAATGGCGGCAAGACGCAAGGTACCGGTCTTGGTCTGCCGTTGACCAAGGCGCTGGTTGAAGCAAATCGGGCCAAATTTACTATTACCAGCGCACCCAAGAAAGGCACGCTGGTCGAGATCGAATTTCCGACCACAAGGGTTTTGGCAGAATAATCTCACCAAGAAAAAGTGCTGCAATTCACTTCAGATCAGTTATACAGCAGCAATACTAAACCTTTCACTAAATGTTTTCTGTGGACCTGAAGCTTTGACCTACAAAATCCGTCGCACCTTTGCGATTATTTCCCACCCCGATGCGGGTAAGACAACGCTGACTGAACGCCTGCTGGTGGCTGGTGGCGCTATTCATCTGGCCGGTGATGTCAAGGCGCGGGGTGACCGCCGCCGGGCTCAATCTGACTGGATGAAAATCGAGCAGGAACGCGGTATTTCGGTGACCTCATCGGTAATGACTTTTGATCATGGCGGTTATGTTTATAATCTGCTTGATACGCCGGGCCACGAAGATTTTTCCGAAGACACCTACCGGACCCTGACCGCCGTTGACAGCGCCATCATGGTGATAGATGCGGCCAAGGGTATCGAAAGCCAAACGCTGAAACTATTTGAAGTGTGCCGGTTGCGTGACATTCCAATTATCCTGATGGTCAACAAGGTCGACCGTGAAGGTATTGATCCTTTTGGTTTACTTGATGATGTCGCTGAAACCTTGCAGCTAGATCTTTCTCCCCAGATGTGGCCGGTTGGTATGGGGTCGGATTTTTATGGC
The DNA here is from genome assembly GCA_030626025.1 of Anderseniella sp. Taxonomy (GTDB): domain Bacteria; phylum Pseudomonadota; class Alphaproteobacteria; order Rhizobiales; family Aestuariivirgaceae; genus JALWJW01. The sequence continues at coordinate 3,835 of DAOUPT010000004.1, forward strand.
GTTTACGATTTGCAGAAGAATGAGTTCCATACCTCAAGCAAAGCCCGCGGCGCTGCTTGTGATACGGTGATCAAATGCAAAGATGTTTATGACAGCCAATTGGATGACCTGGTGCCTGAACACATTTTGACCTCAGCGCGCGAGGAACTTGAGCTGGCGGCCGAAGGCTATGCGCCATTTGATCGTGAGCAATTCCGGGCTGGCAATCTTGCCCCGGTAATTTTCGGCAGTGCCCTGCGCGATTATGGCGTCAAGCGCCTGATTGAATTGATCGGGGCTCATGCGCCCGAGCCACAACCACGTCCGGCTGACACACGGGTGGTCGACCCAAGCGAAAAGCCGGTCACCGGTTTTGTTTTCAAGATGCAAGCTAATATGGACAAAAACCACCGCGACCGGGTGGCCTTTGTGCGCCTTTGTTCAGGCCATTTCAAACGCTCGATGAAACTGCATCAGGTGCGCACCGGCAAGGATCATATCATTCATTCACCAATGCTGTTTCTAGCCCAAGAACGCGAAGTAGCTGACGACGCATGGCCAGGCGATGTGATCGGCATTCCCAACCACGGTACCATGCAGGTGGGAGATACCTTCACTGAAGGCGAGAAATTACGTTTTACCGGCCTGCCCGCTTTTGCACCGGAGATTTTGCGACGGGTGACTTTGGGTGATATGACCCGGGTCAAGCAATTGCGTGCCGCTCTTAAAGACTTGTCCGAGGAAGGTCTCATACAGGCGTTCAAACCGTCAATCGGCTCGCACTGGATTATCGGCGTTATTGGTATTTTGCAACTCGATGTGCTCAAAGACCGGGCCAAGCAGGAGTATCGCATCGATATAAACTTCGAACCGGTGGCCTATGAAGCAGCTCGCTGGATCAAAAGCGATGATGAAAAACTGCTGGAAGAATTCATCAAGCGTAATTCTTCGTCAATTGTCACCGACCGCGATGAAAGTCCGGTGTTTATGGCCAAGAGCGTTTGGGAAGCCAACTATGTGGTCGAGCGCAATCCCGACATTTCGTTTATGAAGACCAAGGAACTGGAGTAAGCCAAGAGCAACATGACGGTCAGACCTAAAGCAAAACTGGTTCCTGAACTTGCCTGCCGAGATGCAGCAGCCAGCATGCGGTTTTATACTGAGGTACTAGGGTTTCGCGTACTCTATGATCGCCCTGAGTTTGGGTTTTATTACCTTGAACGGCAAGGGGCTGAGATTATGATTGAACAATTGTCTGACAGCAGTTGGCTTTCCGGGCAGCTTGAACCTCCTTTTGGCCGAGGTCTGCACTTCCAAGTTATGGTCGATGATCTGGAAAAATTGTATGAGGCTTGTAAATCCAGCGAAGTGATGATTTTTCGCAAATGGGAAGAGGCATGGTATCGCGCTGCTGATCATTATGTTGGCCAGAGTCAGTTTATAATCTGTGACCCTGATGGTTATATGTTGCGTTTTGCACAAGACCTTGGAGCACGGTCCACACCGCCGCACACAGGACGGACAGTTGGCTGATGATGTCTTACTGGCCTGATCGTCAAACTATTATCGTTACGCTCTACACTCTTGTTGTCGGGGCGATTGGGGCGGGAGTGGAGTACTGGCTTTCTTTGCCGGTGTTTATTTTGACTGGTCCGGCCATTTTGGTCAGTTTTATGGGTGTTACCAATATTCGCTTTGCGGTGGCTGATGTTGTTCGCGATGTTGCATTCGTATTTATTGGTATTGGCATCGGTGCGAGTGTGAACGCGCAAGCAACGGCAGCTTTCCTCGCCTGGCCGCTGGCGTTTGTCGGTTTGGTCATTATGCTGGTTGCGATTGTGGTGATATGCCGATTTCTACTGACCAATTATTTTGGCTTTGACCGCCGTAGTGCCGTTCTGGCAGCAACCCCCGGTCATCTCAGTTTCGTCATCAGCCTTGGCAATGCGCTCAATCTAAATGTTGGCAAGGTCGCTGTTGTACACTCAGTTCGGCTATTGGCGCTGACGCTTCTGGTGCCGTTCACTGCGGTTACGTTCGGGGTGGAAATTGAACCCAATATTTTACCACCGGGGATGCCGATGCAAAATCACCACCTGATTGCACTGCTGGCTGCTTCTCTGACGTTTGGCTTGGTCTTAAAGCGATTTAACGTTCCTGCTGCACTTTTGATCGGCAGTTTGGCTGTCTCATCATTTGCCCACATAATGGATATCACCCCCGGTGTGCTATCGCCTGCAATTGCATTGCCGTGCTTTATGATCATGGCGACGATGATCGGCACACGGTTTTCCGGCGTTACATTCAGCCTGCTAAAACAGGGACTGCTAGCCGGGCTGGCCACCACTGCAGTTGCCAGTCTGCTCGCAACCATCGCAGCGCTACCCGTAGCTGCAATTCTTGGAATGCCCGTTACTCATGTTATTGTGGCCTTTGCCCCCGGTGGCCTTGAAACCATGATCGCCATGGGGGCCGTCCTGGGCGCCAATCCGGGCTTTGTTGCCGCCTGCCATGTGGGACGGCTATTATTCTTGACTGTGCTGGTACCATTTTTTCTCGGCCGCAAAATAAAGGCTGATTGAGGCTTCAGACTTGGACTGGACCTGTTTTACCGATACCAACCATACTATCCTTTGAAAACCTTACACACCGAAAGACCATTAACCCGGTAAATCCGATCAAAAAGAGCACCGCAAATGGCATAAACAAATACTCGGCAACGACATGAATGAAAGGCAGCGCGAACACAGCATATGCAAACAAACGTTCCACTACAGAATATGAGGGGGCATTTAACCGGCAAATAACCATTGCAGCAATTACCGTTGCAGCGGGGAAATCGTAGTGCATGATGTAGGGTGAAACAAGGTAACTTAAAAGAATGTAAGTAGCCATCTTACTCGCGACATTGATATGAGAGCGGGCAACCAGATAGGCTGCAATCAGACAAAGCAATGCCATTGCCCCCTGCACTGCCAATGCAATCTGATGTCCAGCGCCCAGTGCTGTTATAAAACCATAAACCGTCATCATGGTTCCAGCCGACTGCGATGCAATGTGTTCCATAAGTGCCGTGGATGATCCTTCGAGCATGCCTGTGAAATATTGCTTCCAGACATCCACACCCAACCACAATGCTGACGCTGCAATCAAAGCAATGGTCGTTAAACCGGCTACGGCAAAGGTTAGGAACTTTCGCTCAAATATCAAAATAAATGGAACCAACAATCCGAGTTGGGGCTTAATCGTCAAACAACCAAACAGAATTCCGGCAATAACAGGACGTGTTGGCAACAGCAAAAAGGCACCAAGCAATAAGGCTGAGACCAGAAGACCAGTTTGGCCCTGCATAAGACAAATGAAGGTTGCCGGAGAAACAGCACACAACAACACCATCCTTGATTTGATGGGAAAATTTTTGGCAACGACTAAAAGATAGGCAACCACCGTGACAGCGCAAAAAACCAGCCAGCCAAGTGCATAGCTCAGCTTGCTCAATCCGGTGTATAAAAACAATATATGCGGAGGATAGAGCCAGGTGGCATCTTTAAACCCGGCCCCGACATTTTGAATTATGCTGGCTTTCAGCTTGGCCATGTCGTAAAGCTCTAAAGCTCTGCCAAGGCCGGTCTCAATGCCGGCAAACCAGAAAATCAGATAGTCCCCACCGCCGGTATTTCCTGTCAGTGGATTATCGCTATGATCGAAAAAACTGGTCGAAGGCAAGAAAACCAGAATCACCATGATCGGCCAGAAAATAGAAAAGTAAAATTCTATTTTTGTTATTGGATGCATCTCATTGGATTTTGGTTCCACAATTTAAAAGCCTCAAAGTTTCCTGCCAATTAAGATATAGACTCGGGGTGGTTAAAACCAATTTAAGAAAATTCATGAATTAAAATTTCTGCCAACTAACAATTTGGACGACGCAAGCAGGTTACGAAACTTCTAATTAACTAATAGCTGGTACTCATTCCTTGTTAGTTTAAGAGGTTTGAGTATGAATATTGTCGATGGATTTTCACAGGCAGAAACAAGATCAGAGCAGTCGGGTGGCGTTGAATTATCCATCGTGGTTCCCATGTGGAACGAAGAAGACTCGATAGACATATTCTTTGAGAAGATTGAACCTGTTCTTGGTGGGATCTGTGAAAACTATGAGATCATCTGTATTGATGATGGCAGCACCGATAGCACATTAGCACTCTTAACTGCTCATCGGGTGCGTGATCCGCGCATCAAGGTTTTGTGTTTGTCGCGAAATTTTGGCAAGGATATTGCCCTGTCTGCCGGTTTGAACCATGCCCATGGCACCGCTGTTGTGCCGATGGATTGCGATCTTCAGGATCCGCCCGAAGTCATTGCTGAAATGTATGAACGCAAACAGCAAGGATTTGATGTGGTGATTGCAGTTCGTGCGTCACGCCGGTCAGACACCTGGCTCAAACGCCTGACGGCCAATCTTTTTTACCGAGTTCACAACTCCATGGCAGACGTTACAATCCCCCATGATACCGGGGACTTCCGGATGCTCGACCAAAAAGTGGTTAACGTTCTTCGCCAGCTGCCTGAACGCAGTCGCTTTATGAAGGGCTTGTTTAGCTGGGTTGGCTTTACCCATACAACGGTTGAATATGAACGCCAGCCCCGGGCTGCCGGCACAACCAAATGGAAGTATTGGAAGCTGTGGAATTTTGCCCTTGATGGCATTACGAACTCATCCACACTACCATTACGGATATGGACTTATCTTGGTATGGCTGTTTCAACCATGGCGTTTTTGTATGCAGCTTATCTGGTCATATCAGTCTTGGCTTATGGCGTTGATTTGCCCGGCTATGCCTCGATCATGGTCACAATCTTGTTTCTTGGTGGTGTCAATATTATCGCCACAGGCATTTTGGGCGAATACCTTGGTCGCGTCTACATTGAAACCAGAAACCGCCCCTTATATGTGGTGCGTGAAACACACGGCCTGGACAGCAATAACGGAGACAATGAATGGAAAGACAGGTCTATGACAGGCTCGACGAACTACAGGGCAAGCACTGGTGGTTCCGGTCACGACGCGAAATCCTCAGCGGCATCTTAAATCGACTGCAACTGCCTTCGTTAACACCGTCGATACTGGAAGCTGGCTGCGGGACAGGTGGCAATCTTGGCATGCTAAGTGAGTTTGGCATTGTAACTGCTTTTGAGCACGACGCCGGTGCATTAGAAATGGCCCGTAAAAAGGGGACATGCAAGATCGAGCAAGGCACCCTGCCCCAGGCAACGCCTGATTATAGCGATCCGTTCGACCTCGTGGTTGCTTTTGATGTTATTGAACATGTCAAAGAAGACGTTGAAAGTCTGAAAAAGCTGCGTTCAACATTAAAACCAAATGGCAAAATGGTTATGACTGTCCCTGCTTTCCCATTCTTGTGGAGTAAGCACGATGAAATTCACCATCACTTTCGTCGCTATACCCGCCCGCAACTGACACAGAATCTGCGGGACGCCGGTTTTGAAGTTGAGTACATCTCCTATTTCAACTCGTTGTTGTTTCCGGTGGTCATTGCAATGCGATTTGCCAAGAATATTCTGGGCATGGAAGAGACACCCGATGATGGCATGCCACCTAAAGGCTTGAACCGGATATTACACTCAGTGTTTTCAAGCGAACGTCACTGGATCGGAAAAATTTCTGTTCCTTTTGGTGTGTCGCTGGTTGCGGTTGCTCAAAACCCCGCGCTCGACAATCAGACAAGTCGAAATACAGCATGAGTGATACGGCGATCAAAACTACACTGCCCGGCCAAATCAGCCGCTTTGCGGTGATTGGCTTGATCGCCAGCGCTTTACATGTGACAGTTGCTGGAGGTTTTTATTATGAGGTTCATTTCCATCCGCTGATTGCCAATTTTACTGGCTTTGTATTTGCATGGATTGTATCGTTTGCCGGGCATTATTTCTGGACGTTTGATCGGGTTTCAACAATGCGACGAGCCATGCCACGCTTCTTGCTGGTGTCGCTTTTCGGGTTGCTTCTCAATCAGGTTATTGTTTGGCTAGTGGTCAGTTTTCTTGGACAGAGTTTCACGCTGGCAATGGCTCTGGTTGTTGTCATTATCCCGGCTACATCGTTTATAATCTCAAAGTTATGGGCCTTTCGTGCAGAAGGCCGTGTTGGGGTTAAGGCGCCATAAGTTTCGAGACATAAGACTTTCTATTCAACAAGAATTGCCGTAACCGGTCGTGATAATCTTGTGGTGCAGCGTTGCTTACCGATGGGCGGGTTGATATTTTTTTGCGCCATGCTGTTGTTTTCTTCAGGCCCGCGAGCAGGCCAAAATCTTCGATTTCGTCAAACACATCGAGATAACGAAACACGGTTCCCCACACGCCGTCAATCATGTGGAAATCCTCACCCTCAAAAAACGGACCGGTCAATTCTTGTTCTATACGGGCAAATTTTGCCTGTAGTCCGGCGCTTTTAATTTCGAACCTTTCAAAATCCGGCGCATTATAGAAACCGCCAATAGCATTGAGTGTTTCTGATGCAAACTCTATCCATGAACGGTGGCGAGCCCTTTTGAGCGGGTCGCGCGAGTGGAGCGAACCGGGAGTTATTTCATCAAGATATTCAGCGATCACCTGGCTCTCAAACAACACCGCACTATTAGCCTGCAAAAGTGGCACCCGGCCGAGCGGCGAGATTTTTACGAACCAGTCGGGCTTATCGGCCAGATCAATATTGGTGCGCTTATAGCTTAAGTTTTTCTCGGTCAACACGATAACCGCACGCTGAACATAGGGGCATAAATGATGGCTGATGAGATGAAATTTTGACACGGGTATTCTCCATATTTAGATGCATTTGCATTTATATATGGAGAATACTTCTTGAATGTCAATGCACTTGCATGTATTATTTTAAAATGACCGAACCATCAGCAACAACAATCGATATCTGGATAAAGCTGTCACGCTCGTACCAGGCTATTCTTTCATTCATCGAAGCTTCGTTGAAACAAGCAGAGCTGCCGCCATTATCATGGTACGATGTGTTGCTCGAACTCGACCGGGTCGCCAGCACAGCAATCCGTCCCTTTGAGCTTCAGGAAAAACTGCTTCTGCCCCAATACAGCCTGTCCCGCCTGCTCAACAAAATAGAGAAAGCGGGATATCTGCAACGCCTGCCCTGCAATGAAGATGGCCGCGGCCAGCGGGTGGTTATTACCCGGGAAGGCAAGACGATGCGCAAACGCATGTGGGCGGTTTATGGTGCAGCGCTTGAGCAGGCTGTCGGGAGCAAAGTTGCCCGGGAGGACAGAGAGAAATTATTGGGACTTTTAAAACTATACTGATTAAAGGCATTCCTGCGCCCAAGTCCGTTTACTAATTTTTTCGAAACCGGGCGTTGATGTGCTGGACGGTGATGCGGATTTCTGCCACTAGTGGTTTTACATAAACTAGATTAGGGAACGGTACTTTGAACAACATAACACCCACTTTAAAAGCAAAAGACAAACCCGATCTGGCCAGATTTTCCTGGGATGATGCGCTGTTTATTGAAACTCAGCTGAACGAAGATGAACGGATGATCCGCGATTCTGCCCGCACCTACGCGCAGGAAAAATTACAACCACGGATCATTGATGCTTACCGCGAAGAACAAACCGATCCGTCTATTTTCCGCGAAATGGGAGAAATGGGCTTACTCGGGATTACGGTGCCGGAAGAATATGGTGGCCTTGGTGCCGGCTATGTTGCCTATGGTCTGGTGGCACGCGAGGTTGAACGGGTTGATTCCGGTTATCGCTCGATGATGAGCGTACAATCTTCACTGGTGATGTATCCAATTTATGCTTATGGCACCGAGAAACAACGGCAAAAGTATCTACCTGGACTTGCGTCCGGTGAATTGATTGGTTGTTTCGGGTTAACCGAACCTGATGCGGGTTCTGATCCGGGAGGAATGAAAACCCGGGCTGAAAAAACCTCCTCGGGTTACAAGTTGACCGGGAACAAGATGTGGATTTCCAACAGTCCGATTGCCGATGTTTTTGTAGTCTGGGCTAAGTCTGACGCACATGACGGAAAAATTCGCGGGTTTGTCCTTGAAAAAGGTATGAGCGGATTGAGCACCCCGAAAATTGGTGGCAAATTGTCCTTGCGGGCTTCGATCACCGGTGAAATCGTTATGGAGGGTGTTGAGGTGTCAGAAGATGCGCTGTTACCCAATGTCGAAGGCCTTAAAGGCCCGTTTGGTTGTCTGAACCGGGCGCGTTACGGCATTGCCTGGGGTGTGCTGGGAGCGGCTGAGTTTTGCTGGCATGCGGCGCGCCAATACGGCCTTGACCGCAAGCAGTTCAAACGGCCTCTGGCGCAGACGCAGCTGTATCAGAAAAAGCTAGCCGACATGCAGACCGAAATTACCCTGGGATTGCAAGCTGCATTGCGGGTCGGGCGGTTGATGGATGAAGCCAATGCGGCACCGGAAATGATCAGCCTGATAAAACGCAACAATTGCGGCAAGGCTCTCGACATTGCCCGTCAGGCGCGCGACATGCACGGCGGCAATGGCATCTCTGAAGAATTTCAGGTTATGCGCCACATGTGCAATCTGGAAACGGTAAACACCTATGAAGGGGCTCATGACGTGCATGCCCTCATTCTTGGGCGGGCCCAGACCGGTTTGCAGGCATTCTTCTGATCCGACAAATTTGGTAAAAAATGCTAAACATGGTCTTATTGGAACAAGAATTCTCCAAACGGTGATGGCACATTCCTGAAATAACAAGCTTTCGCTATCAATAAGAGTCAACAATGAAGTATTCGGTTTTCTCGTTACTGAAAAACACCCTTTCCGGCCACAGAAACTGGACACCGGCATGGCGTGAGCCCGATCCCAAAAAGCACTATGATGTCATCATCGTTGGTGGCGGCGGGCACGGATTGGCAACAGCATATTATCTGGCCAGGCAGCATGGCATTACCAATGTGGCAGTGCTGGAAAAAAGCTACATTGGTTCGGGTAATGTGGGCCGCAACACAACAATCATTCGCTCAAATTATCTATTGCCGGGCAACGAGCCCTTTTACGAATGGTCGTTGAAACTGTGGGAAGGGCTTGAGCAGGATTTCAATTTTAATGCCATGGTCTCGCAACGCGGGGTGATCAATCTCTTTCATTCCGATCCACAACGCGATGCTTTTGCCCGGCGTGGAAATTCTATGCGTATGCACGGGGTGGATGCCGAACTGCTTGATCGCGACAGGTTGCGCGAGATGGTGCCGTATCTTGATTTTGACAATGGCCGCTTTCCTATTTATGGCGGATTGCTACAGAAACGCGGTGGCACGGTGCGTCACGATGCGGTTGCCTGGGGATTTGCCCGCGGGGCTGATATGGCCGGGGTTGATATTATTCAAAACTGCGAAGTAAGCGGTTTTAGATTTGATCAGGGGAAAGTTGTCGGGGTTGAAACCAGCAAAGGCTTTATCGGTGCCAGTAAAGTCGGCATGGCCGCTGCCGGACACTCCGGTCAGGTTGCTGAAATGGCAGGCATGCGGTTGCCGATTGAAAGCCATGTTTTGCAGGCCTTTGTCTCGGAAGGTCTCAAACCTTACATCAACAATGTGGTGACCTTTGGTGTCGGCCATTTTTATATTTCCCAGTCTGATAAAGGCGGGCTGGTGTTTGGTGGTGACCTTGATGGTTATAACTCCTATGCCCAGCGTGGAAATCTGCCGATGGTGGAACATGTTGTTGAAGCGGGTATCGCCATGATGCCCGGCCTTAGCCGTATCAAGGTTTTGCGCTCGTGGGGCGGGGTGATGGATATGTCGATGGATGGTTCGCCGATTATCGATAAAACCCATATTGACGGGCTGTATATCAATTGCGGCTGGTGCTATGGCGGCTTTAAAGCCACCCCGGCGTCGGGTTGGTGTTTTGCCCACACCATCGCCAATGATGCTCCGCATGAGCTTAATGCGGCGTTCCGGCTTAACCGTTTTGCCACCGGTGACATGATTGATGAATCGGGCAATGGCCCCACCCCGAACCTTCATTAGGAAGCATAAACCAATGCGTATCAATTGCCCCTATTGCGGTCCGCGTCCCAACGAAGAATTCAACGTGCTCGGCGACGCCACAAAAACCCGACCTGATGCTGACAAGGCAACAGCACAAGACTGGCTTGATTATGTTTATGAGCGGGATAACCCCAAAGGGCGGCTTGAAGAATATTGGCATCATGCCAGCGGCTGCCGCAACTGGCTGGTGGTTAAGCGCAATACTGTTACCCATGAGGTTTATTCTGTTGTGGCGGCACGTGATTACAAGAAAACACACCCTGAGGGCGTAAAGAAATGACCGGATATCGTCTTGCATCAGGCGGGTTGATCAACCGTGAAAAATCGGTTTCATTTTCTTTTGACAATAAAATCTACTCCGGCTTTGAGGGCGACACGCTGGCTTCTGCCTTGCTTGCCAATGGCGTTTCCCTAATGGGTCGCGGTTTTAAATATCATCGCCCGCGCGGACCGTTGACCGCTGGCTCGGCTGAACCCAATGCTTTGGTTGGGGTCGGGCATGGTGCGCGCCGTGAACCAAATGTGCGGGCGACAACACTGGAAATAAGCACCGGACTGGTAACCACAAGCCAGAACTGCTGGCCATCGCTGCGGTTTGATATTGGAGCAATGAACCAGACTGTTTCACCATTTCTGGTGGCGGGTTTTTATTATAAAACATTTATGTGGCCCAAAAGTTTTTGGGAGAAGGTTTACGAACCGATTATCCGCGCCGCTGCCGGATTGGGAACCGCCAGCCATGAGGCCGACCCTGACCGCTATGAAAAAGCATATGCACATTGCGAAGTGCTGGTGATTGGTGCCGGGCCAAGCGGCCTGATGGCAGCGTTGACCGCAGCAAGGGCTGGCGCACGGGTTATCATTGTCGATGAAGGGGCCAGACCCGGCGGATCGCTGCTTTTTGAAGATGATGACATTAACGGTGTTTCTGCCCATGACTGGACCGATGGCATCATTGCTGAACTTGACAAAAACGACAATGTACGGATTTTTACCCGCACCACAGTTTTTGGTCGCTTCGACGGGAATATGTTTGGAGCACTCGAGCGGGTGCAAAAACACCTTACGGAACCTGACCAAGACCGGCCGGTCGAACGTACCTGGCGAATTTTCACCAAAAAGGCCGTACTGGCATCGGGGGCTGAAGAGCGGCCCCTGGTTTTTGGTGACAATGACCGGCCTGGTATTATGCAGGCCAGCGCGGTTCGCCATTATGTAAAACGCTATGGGGTTTCACCGGGCAAATGTTGTGTGGTTTTTACCAATAATTCCTCGGGCTACCGCACCGCCAAATGTCTGGTTGATTACGGCGTAAAAGTTGCCGCCGTGATCGACAGTCGAAGCAATCCACCCGAAGAAGATGCCGGTGGTGTGAAGGTAATTACCGGCGCGGTTATTAGTAAAGTAAAAGGCTCAAAAACTGTTTCCGGCATACTGGTCACTCGGGAAGGCGATCTCGAAAATATTGATTGCGATTTTATCGCCATGTCCGGTGGTTGGAATCCTAATGTGCACCTTGCTTGCCAACTGGGTACAAAACCAGTGTGGGATGAAACCATCGCAGCATTTGTGGCTCCGGAAACCGGTAGTGATTTTTTATCGGTCGGCGCCGTGGCCGGTCGTTTTTCTTTAACTGAATGTCTAAAGGATGGTGCAGAGGCAGGCGCAAAGGCTTCTAAAGCCTGCGGACATAAACCCAAACCAATTGAACATTTCGAAACTTCATCCGACAATTTATTTAGTATCGAACCGCTATGGAATATTGAACAGTCAACTGGCAAGGCGTTTATTGATTTTCAGAATGATGTCACCTCAAAAGATGTACCGCTGGCTGCGCGTGAAGGCTACAGGGATGTTGAGCTGACCAAACGCTACACCACCCTTGGCATGGCGACCGATCAAGGCAAGCTATCAAACATAAATGGTTTGGCCATTCTGGCTGGCGCGACCGGAAGATCCATTGCCCAGGTTGGAACAACAACCTTCCGGCCATTTTATACACCGGTAAGTTTTGGCGCCCTGGCCGGTGCCAATAGGGGCCAACACTTTAGACCGGTTCGAAAAACGCCGGTGCATAATTGGGCGCAGGAACAGGGCGCGGTGTTTGTTGAAAACGGTTTGTGGTTGCGGGCACAGTGGTTCCCGCAACAAGGCGATGAAAGCTGGTTCACCGCCATGAAACGTGAAGTGAAAAACACCCGTGAGAATGTCGGGGTTTGCGATGTTTCAACGCTTGGAAAAATCGATCTACAGGGACCCGACGCAGCAGAGTTTATGAACCGGCTTTATTGCAACGGTTTTAAACTTTTGCAGGTCGGCAAGGCGCGCTATGGTTTGATGCTGCGCGAAGACGGGATTGTTTTTGACGATGGCACGGCCAGTCGGTTGGCCGAGGATCATTATTTTATTACCACAACGACCGCCAATGCCGGCCCGGTGATGACCCATATGGAATTTTGCCATCAGGCCCTTTGGCCAGAGTTCGATGTTCAGTTTTCTTCGGTCAGCGATCAATGGGCACAGTTGGCGGTGGCTGGACCAAATGCACGCAAGACCTTGCAAAAACTTATTGCAGAGGATTTGTCAAACGAAGCTTTTCCATTCATGGGCGCACAGACCGTGACCGTCGCCGGTAGCATAAAAGGTCGATTATTCAGAATTTCGTTTTCCGGTGAGTTGGCTTATGAGCTGGCCGTTCCAGCTGATTATGGTGACAGTGTCGTTCGTGCCATTATGGCAGCGGGTAAAGAGTTTGGCATTCTGCCCTACGGCCTTGAAGCCCTGTCGACCATGCGAATTGAAAAGGGCCATGTGGCCGGTGGTGAACTGAACGGCACCACCACGGCTTATGATTTAGGTTTGGGAAAAATGATGTCGACCAAAAAGGATTATATTGGTCGGGCGCTGGCAGCACGTGAAGCATTTCACCGCGATGGCCGCTGGAACGTGGTGGGTCTTTTGCCGGTGGATAAAACTCAAAAAATCCATAGCGGGGCGCACATTCTAAATATTGAGACCAAACCCTCTATGAAAAATGATCAGGGCTATGTAACCGCCGTGGCTTTTTCCCCGATGGTTGGGCAATGGATTGGACTGGCGCTGATTAACGATGGCACTAATCGCAGAGGTGATGAGGTGGAGGTCTGGGATGCTCTGCGTGACAGCTATGTACGGGCAAAAATTTGCGACCCGGTTTTTTATGACAAGGAGCATGTGAAACTCCATGCCTGAAATATCCAAAAACCCAAAGCGCCTTTCGCCGCTTGAAAATATTGCCCTGCCTGGAAAATATGGCGCAATCAACAATGAGACACCCGGTGTTATTCTTTCGGTTTGTCCGGCCCGGTCAGTCGTATCAATTGGTGCTCGTAAGAATATGGAGGCGAAGGTTTCGGCGGTGTTCAAAAAGCAATACGCCCTGATCGCCCCAAAACCTGGCCGCTCAGAATATACCAAAAATCTGGCAGTGCATTGGGCTGGACCGGAGCAATGGTATGTTATTACCAATTCCTGCGAAGAAGGGACGCTATATGACAAACTTGCCAAGCAATTTTCCGGTATCGCAAGTATTATTGATCAGAGCCATGGACGGGTAACCATAAAAGTATCGGGTCGTAACGCTTGTGATTTAATGGCCAAAGGAACGCCGGTTGATTTGCACAAAAACGCATTCACCAAAGGGTGTTGTGCGGTTACGGAAATGGCGCATATAACAGTTCATCTGGCAGAGATTGCAGACGACGAATTTGAGGTGTCGGTATTTCGTGGGTTCGCCGAAAGCTTTTGGCAGTGGCTAACTGAAATGTCGCTGGAATTTGGCTATGAGGTTAAGTAGCAAATTAAAGCGTTGATAGTTTGCTGTAATCAGAAATATCAAGCACCTCAAGCCGGTTTGCTGTCCGTCCAGCCAACAACTTTTAAAGCATTAGCTGCTTTTGTTTTATATTTTTGCAAAAGGTGCCAGCACACTGCATCAAGCGCGGCAACATCTGCATGACCGTTTACTGTCCTGCCAGTCATACATGGGCAAGAAGGCAATCATGGTTCCCGGTGCATTGTTGGGTGAAAGACAGGTTGCTTCTTGCGAAAGGCAAATTGCTGAATAACTGATCCGTAACCTTTGAATCGATAGCCACCATTGGCTGTCAGATACTTTTGTTTATCTGTGCGATAAAGTTTTGGTAACTCATACCAGGCTGCATGCGGGTGGGTGTGGTGAACTATATGGAGATTATTATTGAGAAACAGCAATCCAAAAAATGGATGTGCTTCGACAATAGCCGTTCGGCCTCCAACGGTTTCGCAGGCTTGATGCTCGGCAAAAGACCGGATTAAAACCCATGAAACGCCTGGATAGATAACCAGTAAAGTATAGAGCCAAAATGGGATGTGACAGATATAACTTATCCAATAATAGACGACCAAACACCCTATGAGATGAAGAATCCATGCTTTACGAACGCCCTTTTCTCCGGCGCGAAGGCGTGAAAACTCGGTTCCATAAAACCCCCACAAACCTAACGGTGGACCCAAAACCATGCGACCAACAAAGGTATTGTTCAGTCCAAGCAAAAACAGTTTTATCGGGCCAACTTTTTCCTGCTCACACTCAGCCCAGAAATAACTCTCAGGATCCTGGTAAGGATCGGTAAGGTTCTTGTCGTTGTGATGTTTCAAGTGTAATTGCCGGTAGCGCTGAAACGGATATACAAAAATCAGAGAAGGAAAAACCAGCGCCTCATTGACAAGAGGCCACGGGGTTGGGTGGTCGTGGACAACTTCATGTTGAAGCGATGTATGAAATGCTGTCGCCAAAGCCGTAACAACAAACAACATCAGACATGCTGTGGCAGGGCCCCAGTTTTCATTGATTGATTGAAAATTCCAGGTTGTAACAATCCATAGAGAATAACAAATAACAACCATGATTAATGTCTGCCATTCCAGTTTTCGCAACTTCATTTGTTGTCCTTCCTTAATCCAACTGCAACACTGCCTTCTTAATCCTTGCGATACCCTCATCAAGATCAGCATCGCCTGTGGCTGTTGAAATTCGAAAATGTGGATCGTGCTCAAAAGCACTACCTGACACTACAGCAACTGACCATTCGTTCAAAAGGTAATTGGCAAAATCAAGTGATGAATTGATTGTTGCTCCACCGGGTATGTGTTGGCCAATGACCCCGGCACAGGATGGATAAAGATAGAAAGCGCCTTGTGGCAACAGGCAATCAATACCCGGTGTCTGGTTGAGCGCACGAACCGAGCGGTCGCGCCGGGCCTGATAGGTTTTGACAAGTTCATGCACGCACTCAATCGGGCCATCAAGCGCCGCGATTGCAGCAACCTGGCTGATGGAACAGGGACAACCGGTTGCCTGCGACATGACTTTGCGAACAGCATCCATTAAAATTTGCGGTCCGGCCGCATAACCGATGCGCCAACCGGTCATGGCATAGGCTTTGGAAACCCCATTTACGACAATGGTCCGGCTGGCCAAATCCGGCGCGACATTGAGAATTGAGTGGAATTGGTGATGGTCATAAATGATGTGCTCGTAGAGATCATCGGTGATGATCCACAGGTCTGGGTATCGGTGCAACACTTCGGCAATGGCCAGCAAGTCTTGTGATGAGTAAACCGCGCCGGTCGGGTTGGAGGGCGAGCAAAGCAAGATGGCACGGGTGTTCTTTGAAATCGAGGCTGCAAGTTTCTCAGGCTGGAGAATGAAACCATCGGCCTGATCAGCCTTTACAAAAACCGGCTTTGCCCCGGCCAGTTCAATCATGCCCACATGGGACGGCCAGCATGGTGCGGCCAGCACAATTTCATCGCCCTGACTTGCCATTGCCCTGATGATATCAGCAATCAGCGGTTTGGCACCGGTTGCAACGATGATTTGTCCAAGATCAAAACGCAGATCGTTCTCGCGTTCAAATTTGCGTTGTACCGCCTGGCGAACAGCGATGGTGCCATCGGTCGGAGAATACTTTGTTTGGCCCTGCCTGATGGCCTCCGTGGCTGCCTGTTTGACGTGTTCGGGCGTATCGACATCGGGCTCGCCGGTGGAAAAATCATAGAGCTTTTTCCCTTCGGCCTGCATCAAAGCGACGGTACCCATCATGCCGGAAATTGCCGACGGTTTAAAACGATCAAGGAGAGGTGACAGTGGTGGCATTGTTTTAGCCTTGAGATTTTTTAAGGGCTGAAATGCTGGTGTCCGGGCCAAAGCTATCGGAACCAACACGTATCTCGATTAAGGTTGCCTGTTTTGCAGCAAGGGCGCGTTCAAAGGCCGGGATAAATTGCTCGGTTGTCTCAACGATTTCACCGTTGGCACCAAATGACCGGGCAAAGGCGGCAAAATCAGGATTAACCAGATCGGTTCCGCTTACTCGGCCCGGGTGGCGGGTTTCCTGATGCATGCGGATGGTGCCGTAGCTGGAGTTGTTGATCACCAGAATAATCGGATTAACACCATATTGTACGGCAGTGGCAATCTCCTGACCGTTCATCAGAAAATCACCATCACCGGCAAAACTGACGACAATGCGGTCCGGGTATGCCACTTTGGCCGCAACGGCCGAAGGAACGCTGTAACCCATAGCACCGGATATCGGTGCAAGGGTGGTGCGTGGTCCGCGATAGGTGAACATTTTGTTGGGCCAATCGGCGTAATTACCAGCACCATTGGTGATGATGGCGTCAGTTGGCAAGCTGGCCCGCAGATATTCCATGACCTTGCCCATGTCCACCGGCCCGGTTTGCGGCCCGAGGATCAGCGCAGACTGGAATTCTTTTCCCAATGTTTTAGTTTGTGCTGCCCAAACAGGTTTATCAATGGTGACGGCACTGTTTACGCCCTGCGCAAACAGATTGGGGTCGCAACAGATCGCCAGATCAGGGGTTAACACCCGACCCAGTTCTTCGGGTGCCGACAACACATGAATGAGTTTTTGCTGTGGCTTGGGCGCACTGACCAGCGTGTATTTTCTCACCGTTGCATCGGCAAGACGCGAACCCACAGCGATGATCAGATCGCAGGAAGAAACATAGTCAAGCAATTGTGGGAAGCTGCCAAAGCCGAGATTGCCAATATAGCAGGGATGAGCATTATCGAAGGTATCCTGTCGGCGAAACCCGGTTGCAACCGGCAGATGATTGCGACTGGCAAAATTGTGGATGGTGCTGCGTCCTTCATCATTCCAATTTGACCCGCCAATAACCAGCAAGGGTTTTTTTGCAACTTCAAGAAGTGTTTGTATCTGATCAAAACTATCGGCTTGCGGTGCGGATTTGACATGAAGAGCGGCTGGAAGATCGTCCACTTGAGCCAAATCAAGCAACATATCTTCGGGCAATGCCAGCGCCACCGGACCGGGACGGCCATTGTTGGCAATGGCAAAAGCGCGATTGATGAATTCAGGAATACGCTCGACCTCATCAATTTGCGCAACCCATTTTGTCATCGGTCCAAGCATCTGCTTGTAGTCGATTTCCTGAAATGCCTCACGCTCTGTTTGATGGCGGGGTATTTGGCCAATAAGCAAGAGCATCGGTGTGGAGGCTTGAAAAGCTGAATGCAAACCGATACTGGCATTGGTCACACCAGGACCGCGGGTAACAAAACAAACGCCGGTTTTTCCGGTGGCATTGCCGTAGGCATCAGCCATGTAAGAAGCCCCGCCTTCCTGGCGGCAGGTGATAAATGCAATCTGGTTTTGACGCTCGTGGATCGCATCAAGAGCTTCGAGATAGCTTTCTCCCGGCACGCCAAAAATTTTATCGGTGTTGTTAGCAATCAGGGCATCGATAAGAATCTGGCCACCGGTTCTTTGTTGCATTGAGTTTCTCGCTGGTTTTGACGGTATTTATTGATTTGGCGTCGCTGCAATATTGATATTGACAACCTGCAAATGGTAGCCTGAACTATTGAGTTTGTTAAACACGGCAAGCGACTATTAAGAGGTTATCAACGGCAAACTGGTGGTAGAACATCCTTAGTTAGCAAACAGGAACATGCTGATGGTTGAAGTAAAATGGACCCGAATGGAAGACGGCACTAAAGAGGAATTCGAATATTTGATGACCGTCGAGGAGGAGTATAACGCCGATCTGGTTGATCGTATTCTTGACCAACTCAAACAACTTGATGTTGACTGGGGTGGCTACAAGATCAACCGCTATCAACACAGTCTGCAATCAGCAACACGCGCTCATCGAGATGGTGCCAGTGACGAAATGGTTGTTGCCGCCCTGTTGCATGATATCGGCGATATTATCGCACCCTATAATCACAGTGAACTGGCCGCAGCGATGCTTAAACCTTATGTCAGTGACAAAATCCATTGGATTATCGAAAATCACGGCATTTTTCAGGGTTATTATTTTCATCACCATTTGGGTGGCGACCGCAATGCCCGAGACCGCTTTAAAGACCATCAGTGGTACGATGATTGTGTGCATTTTTGCTATAATTACGATCAGAACAGTTTTGATCCGGATTATGACACACTGCCGATATCGTTCTTTGAACCAATGGTACGCAAAGTCTTTGCGCAACCAAAGGGCCATATGGAAGTTTCAGAATAGAAATTGTGAGCCTATTTCCCGCAGCAGCTTGCGGCGCATTGCGGTTTCGAAACTATCGTAGTCGCGAGCCTGTTCCACAAAAGGTGCATCGCCGCCGATAACGAATCTGGTGTAGAAATCAACCAATGGCAGCGCCTCGCCGATAATTGCCAGGCCATTGATGGTGATACCGGATTTAACCGTTATATCGCGCTCAAGCGAGGGCGAAGCATTGACGTTATTTGTGCCATCTCCAGCTATATCGATGGTTTTTCTGACCGCTGAAAAGGGCGCCGAATGAACAAGCTCGCGGCTGTATTTTATCGCCCCGCCAATATCAGTAGCGCCGCCTTTGTAGCGACGGGTCATCGCCCGAACTCGAGTAGCGAGACTCACTAAATCGTTGCGATTCGCTACTCTTGTCCACTTGATTTTAACCGTTTGTTCCTGAAATCCAGACCATTGCATAACACCAATGGCGATAGCGCCGTGTTTGCCAGCACGAATGGCCTGGGTAACCTGTGCTGATAAAAGGGCGTTGGCCAGCCCCTGGCTCATGAGTTTGTATTCGCTGGCATCGACGCTGGCTGACACATCAAGTGCCAGTAAAAGAACCAGGTCGACTTCACTTGCAGCTCGCCCCTTTTGACTGAACAAGAGGCCGGTCGTCACCATCAGGGCAATCAAAAGGGCAAGTACCGTGCGTGGTATTTTTGCCAGTTTTTGATTTTGCATACTTTTTCCTGAATTTATTTCACCACCAGAACCGGGCACTTTGCGAGGGTCTCTACGCGGTGCGAGACACCACCACGAAGAATGCCTTCCATATCGCCCATGCCACGCGAGCCAATGACAATCAAATCGGCCTTGTATGATTTTGACCGGTCAATGATCGAACGAGCGATCGGGCCTTCATCGGTTTCAATTTCCACATCTTTTAAACCGGCTTTTCGGGCCTCACTCAAAGCGCCAGCCAACAGATATTGCGCGCCCTTGCGGAGCAACTCAGGATCAAAGGTGGCCAAGTGTTCGGCCTTTGCGAAAACGCGCAAAGCGTCCGGTAATTTGTAGGGTTTGACAACGTGATAAAGCAACACCTGCGCGTCCATTGCCTTGGCAATTGCTGCACCATAGGCAACGCTGACCAAAGAGTGTTTGGAACCATCAACGGCTATCAGGATTTTTTTAATCATGGCAAGCAATCCTCTTTAAAAATTCAATGGGCTTTTGCCGCTTTGTCACCATCGGGATCAGCTTTTTCAAAGCCGTGTAATACTTGCTGTGGCGCGTTTTCGGCGGCTTCAATTTCTTCCATTGAGCGATGACAGGAGATGAAATGATCGGGATGTGGTTCCTGTGTCGGGGCAGTTTCAAGATTGCAGGTTCCATCTATTGCTATCGGACAACGATTATAGAACGGGCAACCGGTGTCAGTGATTTCAACACCGCGGGCAATCCCCACTGCCATTTCGCGTTTTTGCATGGTTTCTTCCAGCCAGCCAACACGCAGTTCAGGTACTGATGAAATCAACAGGCGCGTATAAGGATGATAAGGTGGGGCCAGCACATGGTCCACCGGTCCCTGTTCCACCACCCGACCAGCATAAAGCACAACGATCTCGTCTGCAAATGACCCGACTGTTGAAAGATCATGTGAAATGAAGACAAAAGAAACACCAGTTTCGTCACGCAGCTTTTTCAACAGTTTAATAACATTGGAACTGACAATGGAATCAAGCGCTGAAGTCACCTCATCACACAACATTATTTCTGGTTTTGCCGCCAGTGCCCGGGCCAAGTTTACCCGTTGTTTCTGGCCGCCAGACAGTTCTGAGGGATAGCGGTTTTCAAACTCAACCGGCAGTTCGACCAAACGAAGCAACTTGGCAACTTCCTCGCGCCGTTCCTTGCCTTTTATGCCGCGGTAAAACTCAATCGGGCGACCAAGAATATCGCTGATCATCTGGCGCGGGTTGAGGGCGGTATCTGCCATCTGATAAACAAACTGAACTTTTTGAAGCTCCTCGGCCGACCTGTGTTTCAAATCAGCTTCCAGTTTTTTCCCATCAAGGAAAACTTCGCCCTTGGCCGCCGGCAGCAATCCTGCAATAACTCGAGCCAGTGTGGATTTACCGCAACCAGATTCGCCAATGACACCGACAACATGGCTGTTTTTGATTTTAACATTGATATCGCGCAACACAGTAATCACCGGTTTACCGTTAACAATGCCGCCATAACCGGCGGTCATGTTTTTGACTTCTATGTTGGGAATATCCCGGGAGTGCTCTTCATCCAATTTCTCGCCCATGCCAGCTTTTGGCGTTGGCTTGACTGCCGCCATTAGACGTTTGGTATAGGGGTGTTTGGGGTTATTGATAATCTGCTCGGTCGGTCCCTGTTCCTGTACTTCACCAGAATAAAGAACAACAATATGGTCGGCAACCTGAGCCACCACCGCCAAATCATGGGTCACGTAAATAGCCGCTGAGCCTTCTTCCTGAATAACTTTCTTGAAGGCTTTGAGCACTTCAATTTGCGTGGTTACATCAAGGGCTGTTGTCGGCTCATCAAGGACCAATAGATCAGGGCTTGAAACCAGCGCCATCGCCGCCATAAGGCGTTGCAATTGACCGCCGGAAACCTGATGAGGGTAGCGTCGACCAAGCCGTTCAGGGTCGGGTAATTCAAGAGCATGATAGAGGGCAACCGCACGTCGGTTGGCTTCTTCCTGGGTTAGAGTACCGTGCAGCACCGCCGCTTCGGTTACCTGCTCACCAATGGTGATGGCCGGGTTGAAGGTCGCTGCTGCACTTTGCGCCAGATAGGCAACCTTGTTGCCACGTATGCTGCGCTGGTCCTGCGGGTCCATGGACAAGACGTCCTTGCCATGCAGGCGCACTTCGCCGCCGGGAAATTCCAGACCCGGTCTGCAATAGGCCATGGTTGCCATTGATATGGTTGATTTGCCGGAACCGGATTCGCCAATCAGGGCGACCACCTGTCCAGCTTTTACATTGAAACTCACACCCTTGACGATGGGAATGGGTGTGCCATCTTCCTTGCGGGCCTGGATTTGCAGGTTGTCTATCTCGAATAATTCACTCATCTGACCATCTTCCCCTAAATCATTTTCTTGGCAAGATCGCCACCGGACTTGGCCGAAATATCATCAACGATGAGGTTGATAGCAATAGTGAAAGAGGCAATGGCAAGGGCTGGCCAAATTGGTGCCAGTATGCCCCATCCTTCAGCGTATTGCATCGCTTCGAGGTTGCCACGCACCATGGAACCCCAGTCAGCATTTGGCGGTTGAATGCCAAGGCCCAAAAAGCTCAGTGACGATATGAACAGCACCACGAACACCAGTCGTAAGCCGAAGTCAGTGGCCAGTGGCATGGCCGCATTGGGCAACACTTCCCTGAAGATGATCCACCAGATGGTTTCGCCACGCGCCTGCGCCGATTCCACATAATCCATCACCATGATTTCCTGGCCATAGGCCCGAGCAATCCGGTAGACACTGGAAGCATAAATGATCGCAGCAGTGCCGATCAGGATCGGGATTGAGGAGCCAAGTGCCACCACGATCAACAGACCCAGCATAATCGTTGGCAGGGATAAAATTGCGTCATTGATGCGGCTGAGGATCATATCGATCCAGCCTTTTTTGACCGCCGCAGCGATACCGGCCGTAACGCCCATAAGGTAGGCAAGCAGCGTTGCAAAAAACGAAATGCCAACGGTCATGCGAGCACCCCACAAGACGCGTGACAGGATATCACGTTCATTGTTATCAGAACCAAGCCAGTGAGTGCCTCCGCTATCAATCTCGGCACCCGGCGGCAGGTAACTGTCCATGTCAAGAATTTCAGCCTGATCATAGGGCGCAATCCATGGCCCTATGACGGCAATAATCACCCAGAAAGCAACGACGATGACACCGAGTTTGCCGGTCCATGTCAGTTTCAGTTTTTTCTTTGGCGGTGCATCGGGCAATTCGTCATAAATCGAGGTTTCCTGATCGCTTTCTGATGCTGCAGCTTGAGTTGTATCTGTCATGATCAGGTCCTATTTCGGGTTGCGCAGCCGTGGGTTGGCCAAAATGGCCGCCACATCCGCCATAATAATGAGTACTACATATGTGCCGCAAAAGATCATCGCGCAGGCCTGAACCAGCGGCAGGTCACGGGTTTGCACTCCGTCAATCATCAGCTTTGCCAGGCCGGGGTAAGCAAAGATCGTCTCAACAATCACCACGCCAGAGACCAGATAGGCCAGATTGAGCGCAATCACATTAACGATCGGACCGATGGTGTTGAAAAACGCATGGCGCAGAATAATCCGTTTGCGCCGCACGCCTTTTAGAATAGCCATTTCGATGTAAGGCGAGTTCATCACATTAAGAATACCGGCTCTGGTCATGCGGATCATCTGCGCGGCTACCACAATGACCAGCACAATCAGCGGCATGGCAATACCACGGGCCATTTGCCAAAAGGTATTTTCAGGGGCCACACTGGCAATTGCCGGTAACCAACCCAATTGTACAGCCAGGATCAAAACGGCAAAGGTTGCAATGAAAAAGTCGGGAACCGATATCAGCGCCAGTGTGCCAAATGTCAGGGAACGATCGATCCATGTACCCGGGTACATGGCAGCCAACAAGCCCAATGCCACCGACAACGGCACAGAAATAAGGGCAACAAGCCCGGCCAGAAACATGGTGTTTCCAAGTCGCCCGGCTATCAGGTCGTAAATTTTGGCACCACCGGCCTTGGAGACGCCCAGATCGCCGGTCACCATGTTGGCCAACCAACCGAAATATTGAAAAATCAGCGGTTGATCCAGGCCGTTTGCAGCACGATACGCCGCCAATGTTTCAGGCGTTGCTGCTTGGCCAAGAACAATTGAAGCCACATCACCTGGCAACAGTGATGTCATGATAAAGACCAGCACTGACACCACCCACAAGGTGACCAGTCCGATAAGAATACGTTGAATGACCATGCGTTGCATGATTTGAACCTCCCACCTCAAATTAGAGGAAACTGTTCCGCCACCTTGCTCTTTTTTTGTTGGCAAGTTTTAAATCACTGGCCTGAGGTAATCTCAGGCCAGTGTGTATTGTTAGTGATATGTTTTAGACGTCTGTGCGCCAGGCAAACTCGGGCCATTCATAGCCACCAAGTGAACCAAGAGGCATACGTCCGATACCTTCAACTTTGTCGGACTTGGCATCAACGTAGTTACGGTGAGCCGGAATGACCATACCGCTTGGTGGATGATCATCGCTGCCAACAGAGATGATTTTCTGCATTTCACAATACATCTCATGGCGTTTTGCAGCATCTTTAACACCGCGGCTTTCCACCAGCAACTTGCCAAGACGTTCGTTTTTCCACAGCGTGTCATTCCAGGGTGCATCAGGTGCAAAAGCCAGATTCATCATAACATTTGCTGTTGGACGCATGTTCCAAGTCACCACATTAAGTGGTGTCTTCATCCATACAGCGCCCCAGTAACCATCATTCGGCACTTTCTTGATTTTGAGGTCAAGGCCGATTTTACCGGCTTCGCGCTGGGCCAGCAAACAGATGTCTGTCATACCCGGAGCCACTTCAGCAACATTCAACTCAGCTGATGTGATGCCAGATTTTTTCAGATGGAATTTGGCCTTGTCCAGATCATGGGTGCGCTGTGCCAATTCTGAACAATGATCGGCGCCATAAGCGATATTGATCGGATGGTCATTACCGACAGTACCCTGACCCTTGAGGATCGACTTGACGATTTTCTTGCGACGTTGGATATGTTGAAGAGCCAGCACGAAATCGCGATTGTTACCGGGCGATGTGTTGGTCATGGCGCAAATGCCGAAATAGGCACCCGAAGCAACTGACCAGATACCAACACCAGGTGTTGATTCAACTTTTTTGATCGCTTTTGGATTAAGGCCCTGCATTAAATCAATATCACCGGACAGCAAGGCACTCAAACGCGCTACTGGGTCGGTAATAGCTGTAACTTCGATTAGATCAACATTACCTCCATCACGCCAATAATGTTCATTACGCACACAGATAGAACGCACACCCGGATTGAACTCTGTCATCTTGTAAGGGCCGGTGCCGTTAGCTTTCTGAAATTCCGTGGTGCCATCCTTGATGATTTTAAAGTGTGGCGTACCTAGAATAACAGGCAGGTCGGCATTGGGACCTTTCATGATTGCCTTGACCGTGTGACTGTCGACCTTCTTCCATTCCTTAACATCCGCCACCAGTGATTTGGCTTTCGATGTGGATTTTTCGCCGTAGTGACGGCTCATGGTGTAGATCACATCATCGGCGGTAAAATTGCTACCATCGTGAAATTTTACACCCTTGCGCAGTTTGAATGTCCACTCGGTATTATCAGGATTGGCAGAATATTCTTCAGCAAGCTCAGGCCGCGTCGACAAATCATCATTAATTTGTGTCAGGCTGTTGTAGACTGAACGGCCGCGCGAGTAGTCAATTGTCGAAGTATTCAGTCCCGGGTCCAGCGTATCAGACGGTCCATGCAGGTCGGACGCAAATTTTAGCTTGCCGCCCTTTTTAGGTGTTGCAGCCAGCGCGGTTTTTGCTGATGAAACAATTGAGCCTGCTGCTGCAATTGTTGCACCGCTGGCCATCAGCCACGTCATAACCTCGCGCCGGGTTGCCCCGCGCTTCAGTCCGGTTTCAACAATTTCACGGTCTGCGCCCGACAAACTGTCTATTGTTGGCAAATTTCTGGAATCTGTCATGTGGTCTTTCTCCCTTGGTAAAACAGTGTTTTTTTGATTGCATCTATTCCCAGTTTCGAGTGTTGCGCTATTGCAAGCAAATTGGAACTGTAATAATAATCATAGTAAGTATAATTTGAGGTAATAACATGCTCAGACGACAGCTTCCATCACCCAATTCCCTGTTTACATTTGAAGCGGTGGCGCGACTGGGCAGCTTTTCAGCTGCGGCCAACGAGCTAAATGTTACCCAGCCGGCAATCAGCCGCTCGATCAGTTCATTTGAATTGCACTTGGGTTACACATTATTCAAACGTCATGGCCGCTGGATTGAATTAACGCAAAATGGCGACAAACTTTTTCGGGCAACTTCGACGGCGTTTAACACGGTTATGGATTCGCTGCGCGAAATTGATCATCGCGAAGACAATCAGGAAGCGGTGTCAATTTCGATGTCGCCAGTGGCCGTCAATTATTGGTTTATTCCGCGAATGGCAGCGTTCAGAGAAAAATTTCCGCGCGTCAGTTTAACATTCCGGGAATACTCCAAAGACAGTGAAGCCCTGCTGCGCGACGTTGATCTTAATATCCGGCTCTCCAACCCCAAAGACGCCGACATGCACCGCTGGCCTTTTGCTGATGAGCGAATCATCGCGCTGTGCTCACCCGAGTACTTGGCAACCAATGGAGCACTGGATAAAATCAGAAATAATCAGTCCCATTGTTTTCTTGAATGGCGCCAGCAGCGCTATGGACTGGATGAATTTTTACATGTCACCGGATTACAAATGCCGCCAAATTCATCATTCACCAGATTTTCAGATTACTCCAGCGTACTTCAATCGGCTGTACAAGGCCACGGTATCGCACTGGCATGGGTAACAGAATGCTCAATGCAAATTATTGCTGGCACACTTGTTCCGGCCTGCGCTCAAGTGGTTAAAACCGGCAGACGATATCATATCCTTGCCTCAAACCTTAACCCCATGCGCCCGGTTGTTGAAGATATCCGGGACTGGCTGATCAGTGAAATGCGCAGTGATGAAAAAAAGATTACCACCATTCTCAAGGCAAATTGGGATTTGTTCTAGACAATTTATTCCGCTCACGGCTATTCCTCGCCTGCTCGGGCCTCCACTAGGGCGGCGCATAAGCACCGGGCCGCAGTCGCGACCTTGTCGTCATAGTTAGGTCGGATTTATAGAACCTTTTATGCTTAAAATGTAAGGCTCTAAACAGTTCCAACCCTGCGGTCTTTGGATGGGGTCGAGGCAAAGTAGTCTTTGTAGCGTCGCGAGAAATGTGATTGGGATGAAAACCCGGCAGCAATTGATATTTGCAAAAGTGACATGCCGGTGTGAAAGACCAGATATCGAGCCCGGTTTAAGCGCAACTCCAAATAATAACGATGAAGTGTTTTGCGCCGGTGTTTGGTAAAAAGCCGCTCCAACTGGCGCCGGGAGAGACCTATATGGTTGGAGATTTGTTTTGATGACAGGGGGTTTTCTACATTGGCCATCATCAATTCAATTGCTTTTGCCAGTTTGGGTGAACGCCTTTGGGCCAGTTGCAGTTCAGCCTTGCGCTGCATCTCGCCCGGGGTCCGTGACGGGGAATGGATAAATTGTTCGGCGATTGCTGTAACAAGATACTCATCATTGGTCCGGGCAATCCAGCCCAGCATCATGTCCAGTGCCGCTATGCCGCCAGCCGCTGTAATTCTTTTTCGACTCATTTCATATATACCACCTGTCAGGATTGCTTTTGGGTGATTTTCGCGAAAGCTCTCTTCGTTTTCCCAGTGAATGGTACAACGGCAATCATCAAGCAGGCCGGCATTTGCCAATATTTCAGGCCCGGTGCTGATGGCACCCATTGTACAGCCCCGACTGGCCTGCTTGCGCAACCAGTCGAGCAAGCGGGTTGAATTGGCCATTTTGCGATCGAAAAACCCGGCGCAAACAATAATTAGATCGTACCCGGTTGGGCGCTCGGCAATTGAATAATCAGCCGGTATCGAAAACCCGCTGCTTGATCCCGGCACCTGACCGTCAACCGATAAAAGCGAAATGTCATACAACTGACTGCCAGCCAACCGGTTGGCAACATGCATCGGCTCGACCGTTGCACTGAAGCCGATCATCGAGAACCCGGGAACAAGCAGCAACCCGACTTTTTGCGCCTCACTTTGGCTCACTTTTTGCGCCTCGCTTTGGCTCACTTTTTGCGCCTCGCTTTGGCTCGGTGATTTTACTTTCTGTAGCATCATGTGAAAACATGAAACAAAATGTCGCAAAAATGCAAATAGAATTTTCAAAAATGAGCACACTAAATCAAAAAGGGAGTGGATTAGTGAAATCTCATGCAAGAGCGGTTGTCATCGGTGGTGGTGTCGTTGGGTGTTCGGTGTTGTATCATCTGGCCAAACTGGGTTGGAAAGATGTTGTTCTTCTGGAACGCGATGAATTGACATCAGGCTCAACCTGGCACGCAGCCGGTGGCATGCATACGATTAACGGTGATCCCAACGTTGCCAAATTGCAGCAATATACTATCGACCTTTACAAGGAAATTGCTGAATTATCGGGTCAAGAAACCGGTGTGCATATGACCGGTGGTGTCATGCTGGCAGCTACTGAGGCACGGCTTGACTGGTTAAAAAGTCTGGTTTCCAAAGGTTCTTATCTGGGCATCAAGGCTGAAATCATTACTCCCGAAGAAGCTTTCGAGCTCATGCCGCTGCTTGATCCGTCACAATTTGCCGGCGCCATGCGCACCTATGTGGACGGCCACCTTGATCCGTCCGGTGTCACCCACGCCTTTGCCAAAGCAGCCCGCAAGCTTGGGGCAGAAATTGAACGTTTCACCAAGGTGGAAAGTCTTGCGCAAACCAGCGATGGTGCCTGGAAAGTCACAACCAACAAGGGCGATATTATTGCCGACCATGTGGTTAATGCCGGTGGACTTTGGGCCCGCGAAGTGGGTCGCATGGTCGGGCTGGAACTGCCGGTTCTGGCCATGGAGCACATGTATCTAATTACCGAAGATATGCCGGAAGTCATTGAATGGAACGAGAAAACCGGCAAGGAAGTTATCCATGTCGTTGATTTTGATGGCGAGCTTTATTTGCGCCAGGAGCGCAACGGCATGTTGATGGGGACATATGAGCAGGCCTGCAAACCCTGGTCCCCCAAGACAACTCCGTGGGATTTTGGCCATGAGCTGCTTGAACCTGACCTGGACCGGATTGCACCCTCTCTGGAAGTTGGCTTTGAACACTTCCCGGCTTTTCAAAACGCCGGTATCAAGCAGATCATCAATGGCCCTTTTACTTTTGCTCCTGATGGCAATCCGCTGGTCGGGCCGGTGCGGGGCCTGCAAAACTACTGGTGTGCATGTGCTGTCATGGCCGGGTTCTCACAAGGTGGCGGGGTTGGGCTGGCACTGGCCAACTGGATGATTGATGGTGATCCGGGCATGGATATCTGGGCGATGGATGTGGCCCGTTATGGTGACTGGGCGACACCTGAATACACCAGCAAGAAGGTTCAGGAAAATTACAAGCGCCGCTTTTCAATTCGTTTTCCCAATGAAACGCTACCGGCGGGCCGCCCGCTTAAAACCACACCAATCTATGGAAAACTCAAAGCGGCCGGAGCGCAATTTAATGATGCCTGGGGGCTGGAAAGCGCCATGTGGTATGCGCCCGAGGGTGTAAAAGACGAGTTCTCGTGGTATCGCTCTACAGATTTTGAGCATATTGCAGCCGAAGTTAAAGCGGTGCGCGAAAGTGTCGGCCTGATCGAAATCTCCTCCTTTGCCAATTATACCGTAACCGGCGAGGATGCCCACGACTGGCTCGATACCATGCTGGCCTGCAAGATGCCAAAAGAGGGCCGCATGACCCTGGCACCGATGCTGAAAGAAGATGGCAAAGTCATTGGTGATTTTACCCTTGCCAATCTCGGCGATGATACGTTTTTTATCGCCGGATCGGGCATCGCCGAAGACTATCACATGCGCTGGTTTGAACAGCATCTGCCTAATGATGGATCGGTGCAAGTTGTTGAACATGGTGCCAGTATGACCGGTGTCTCTATTGCCGGACCAAACGCCCGCAAGGTTCTGCAAGCTGTTACTGATCATGATGTCTCTCATGAAAATTTCAAATTCATGGCAATTGAAGAAATCAATATTGGCATGGCATCAGCCCTTGTCGGACGGGTTACATTTACCGGTGATCTTGGTTATGAAATCTGGTGTGAGCCGGAATATCTCAATCATATTTTCGACGAATTGATGGCCGCTGGTAAAGACTACGACATCAGATTGTTTGGCTCTCGCGCCCTTAATTCACTGCGCTTTGAAAAAGGATATGGTAGTTGGGGCAGTGAGTATCGGCCTGTTTATGATCCGGTCGAATGCGGTCTCGACAGATTTGTCTGCGCCGACAAGGAAGCTGACTTTATTGGCAAGGCCGGGCTTGCTGACAACAAGCAAAATCAAAAGTACCGCCTGCGTACTTTTATTGTCGAAACCGACAACGCCGATACCGTTGCCAATGAACCGATTTACTTCAATGATGAAGTCAAGGGCTGGGTAACCTCCGGCGGCTACGCGCACAATTGCGGCATATCAGTTGCCCTTGGTTATGTTCCAGCAGAGCTTGCTGACCAACATGACGGCTGGGAGATCGAAATAATCGGCAAACGTCAAAAAGCTGTTTTGCAACAGGAAGCGCTTTTTGATCCTGATAATTTAAAAATGCGGAGTTAATATCATGGCGCGCCCAAATACAACGAGACGTGGACGCAGGCGTTCGCCGGACACCTCTCCACAAATCGATCAATTGCCATGGAAGCAACCGCAGATAAACTTTCCACCGCTAGAGCTTTTAAACAGCGACCAACTGGAAACCATCCATCTGGCATCTCTTGAGATTCTCAAAGATATCGGCATGGAGTTCATGTCAACCGATGCACGAGAGTTACTTAAAAAGGCCGGAGCGGATGTTGATGAAACAACCCACATGGTTCGCTTTGACCCGGCCATGGTTGAAGAAACCATCAAGACAGCTCCTTCAAGCTTTCGCCTGCATGCCCGAAATCCGCTCAAACATCTTGAGATTGGCGGAAATTATATCACCAATGGTTGTGTTTCCAGCCCACCTAATGCGTCTGATATGGATAATGGTCGCCGTCCCGGCAATACCGTTGATTATCAAAACCTGCTGCGGTTGTCTCAATACTTTAACATCATCCACCTGATTGGTGGTTACCCGGTAGAGCCGCTGGACCGACACGTCTCGACCCGCCATTTGCTTAACACCAGAGACATGATTACTCTGACTGACAAGGCAATTTCAGGGTATTGCCTTGATCGAACCGCCATTCGCGACGTTATAGAAATGACCCGAATTTCCCGACAACTGACAGATGATCAGCTGGATCAGGAGCCCTCATTATTCAGCGTCATCAATACCAATTCACCACTGAAATTTGATGGGGCGATGCTTAACGGTATCATTGAAATGTCATCACGCAATCAGGTTATTTGTGTGACACCCTTTACGCTGGCAGGTGCCATGGCGCCGGTTACGCTGGCTGGCGCTCTTGCCCAACAAAATGCTGAGGCACTGGCAGGATTGGTCATGACACAACTGGTCAGGCCCGGCGCCCCATTCGTTTACGGTGGTTTTACCTCCAATGTGGATATGAAGTCAGGGGCGCCTGCCTTTGGCACGCCTGAGTATATGAAAACAACTGTTATCGGCGGACAGCTGGCTCGGCGCTACAATGTTCCTTATCGGACATCGGGTGTCAGTGCGTCTAACACCGTTGATGCCCAGGCTGCCTATGAATCCGTATTTTCCCTTTGGGGCACGACGATGGGCGGTGGCAACGTTATCAAACATGCTGCGGGCTGGATGGAAGGCGGGCTGGTTGCTTCTTTTGAAAAATTTATCCTTGATGTAGACTTGCTGCAAATGGTGTCGCAATTCCTTGAGCCGGTCGTCGTTGATGATGAGACCCTGGGTCTGGATTCAATTGTTGAAGCGGGCGTTGGCGGGCACTTCTTTGGTACAGCCCATACACAGGCGCGATACAAAGATGCATTTTATTCACCACTGATTTCTGACTGGCGCAATTTCGAAAACTGGCAGGAGGCTGGCTCGCCGCAGAGCTCGGAAAAAGCCAACAAGGTTTGGAAGCAGGTTCTTGAGGTTTACGAGGAACCAGCGATTGATACAGCCATGCTGGAAGAGCTTGACGCCTTTATCGCCAAGCGGATTGAAGAAGGCGGCATTGCCACTGATTTTTAATTTTATGTTTTTAAACGGGAGAATGAACCATGCTTAAAGTCTTTTCCGATGAGCGAAAAAAAGAATACCCAAACTTTGAGGGTGCTGACAAACCGTTGAGAAATCCGATCAAGGCTGAGACCGTTGCAAAGGTACGCGCCTATCGTCATGACCGGATCAAGCAAAAAGTTATTGAGCATGATTGCGCCGCCATCCTTCTCTATGATCCGTTGAATATCCGCTATGCGACAGACTGTTCTGACATGCAGGTCTGGACCATGCACAATGCATCGCGTTACACCATTGTTTGCGCTGATGGCCACACCATTTGTTTTGAATACAAGAACGCCATGCATCTGGCAGAAGGCCTTGACCGGGTCAATGAAGTGCGCCCGGCAGTTAGCTGGTTTTATTTTGGCGCCGGTCCTCTGGTTGATGAAAAGACCAAAATCTGGGCTGCCGAGATTGCCGATGTTGTGCGCCAGCATGGCGGTGGCAATATGCGTCTGGCTGTTGACAAGATGGAACCTGGCGGGGTTGATGCTTTGCGGGCGCACGGCATCGAGATTGTCGAAGGGCAGGAACTGACTGAAACCGCGAGGATGATTAAGTCGCCTGATGAAATCGAAATTATGCGCTGGACCATCAGGGTTTGTGAGCAGGGCATGTGGCGAATGCGTGAAAACTCCGTTGCCGGTAAATCCGAAAATGAAATCTGGGCTGAGTTACATTATGAAAACATTCGCAATGGTGGCGAATGGATTGAAACCCGTTTGCTGGCCATTGGCGAGAGGACCAATCCATGGTTTCAGGAATGTTCAGACCATGTGGGCAAGGATGGCGATCTTTTATCTTTTGATACCGACCTTGTCGGGCCCTATGGCTATTGTTCAGATATTTCGCGCTCATGGACCATCGGCCTGGTGCCTCCAACCAATGAACAGCGGGTGATTTACAATTTTGCCAAATCTGAAATTGAACACAACATGGCTTTGATACAACCGGGTATGAGCTTTGCCGAGTTTTCTGAAAAATCCATGCGTATACCTGAACATTATCACGATAACCGCTATTCATGCGCCTTTCATGGGGTTGGATTATGCGACGAATACCCTTCAGTTCCAACTCATGTGGATATGGCGTTGGGTAAAGGATATCCGGGAACCATCGAAGAAGGCATGGTTTTATGTGTTGAAAGCTGCACCGGGCTGAACGGCGGGCGTGAATGTGTCAAGCTTGAGGTTCAAGTGCTGGTTACAGATAAAGGTGTGGTGCAGCTCGATACATTTCCATTTGAAGACTGGGGATAGATCCTTCATATACGAATTCTCCTGCGGTTCCCGAAAATGTTGCAGCAACGATAACGTTGAAGCTACTTTTCAGGCACAACAATTAACCAAATCCATCAAACCACTTGACGAAAAGCATCTGGCTTACTATGTCATCTGCTTGATGTTAGCACTCTCTATCTTTGAGTGCTAACAACTACTCCAAAGCCGGGTTCGAGAGGCGGACCGCGGGGAGTCTTTGGAGGAAACGGCACTTCGCTCAAAACAGTTTAGTAGGAGAAGTTATATGAAGTTCCGCCCTTTACACGATCGCGTCGTTGTTCGTCGCATCGAGGAAGCAACAACCACTGCCGGTGGTATCATTATTCCAGACAACGCCCAGGAAAAACCAAGCCAGGGTACAATCATTTCTGTAGGCCCCGGTGCCCGCGGTGAAGACGGTGCTATTGTCGCTCTGGATGTTAAAGCAGGCGATACTGTCCTGTTTGGCAAATGGTCAGGCAATGAAGTCAAGATTGACGGCGAAGACCTGTTGATCATGAAAGAATCAGACATCATGGGTGTTTTAGAATAGTTTTATTGGCGCTAGTTTTTAGCGCTTTTTTCTATTCAAATTCTCAAAGTTTAACGCAGCCCTTTAAAGGAGTTTTTTAAAATGGCAGCTAAGGAAGTAAAATTTGGTCGTGATGCCCGTGAGCGGATGCTCCGTGGTGTCGATGTTTTGGCCAATGCTGTAAAAGTAACATTGGGCCCTAAAGGTCGTAATGTTGTTATCGATAAATCTTTTGGTGCTCCACGCACCACAAAAGACGGTGTAACCGTTGCCAAAGAAATTGAGCTTGAAGACAAGTTCGAAAACATGGGCGCTCAAATGGTCCGTGAAGTGGCTTCAAAAACCAACGATCTGGCTGGCGATGGCACCACAACAGCAACGGTTCTGGCGCAAGCCATCGTTCGTGAAGGTGCAAAATCAGTTGCAGCGGGCATGAACCCGATGGATCTGCGCCGCGGTATCGATCTGGCAACGACTGTTGCCATGGCTGATCTGGTCAAACGTTCCAAAAAAATCAAAACTTCAGAAGAAGTTGCACAAGTTGGTACAATTTCTGCCAATGGTGAAGCACAAATCGGCATGGATATTGCCGAAGCCATGCAAAAAGTCGGCAATGAAGGCGTGATTACGGTTGAAGAAGCCAAAACTGCTGAAAGCTCACTTGAAGTTGTTGAAGGCATGCAGTTTGACCGTGGTTACCTGTCACCTTACTTTGTCACCAATTCAGAAAAAATGACTGCTGATATGGAAGATCCATATGTCCTGTTGGTTGAGAAAAAACTCTCAAACCTGCAAGCGATGTTGCCAATCCTTGAAGCTGTTGTTCAATCTTCAAAACCTTTGATGATTATTGCTGAAGATGTTGAGGGCGAAGCTCTTGCAACTCTGGTTGTTAACCGTCTGCGTGGTGGTCTTAAAGTTTGTGCTGTTAAGGCACCTGGCTTTGGTGATCGTCGTAAAGCCATGCTTGAAGACATCGCTATCCTGACCGGTGGCCAGGTTATCTCTGAAGACCTCGGCATCAAAATGGAAAGTGTTACACTTGAAATGCTCGGCACTGCCAAGCGGATCAATGTTGACAAAGAAAACACAGTGATTGTTGATGGCGCTGGCAAGAAGAAAGACCTCAAAGCACGGGTTGATCAAATCCGTTCGCAAATCGAAGGTACAACTTCTGACTACGACCGTGAAAAATTGCAGGAACGTCTGGCCAAACTGGCTGGCGGTGTCGCAGTTCTGAGCGTTGGTGGTTCAACCGAAATCGAAGTGAAAGAACGCAAAGACCGCGTTGATGATGCCCTGAACGCAACCCGTGCTGCGGTTGAAGAAGGTATTGTTCCTGGTGGTGGCGTTGCTTTGGTTCGGGCCAAGAAAGCTGTTGAAAAACTGACCGATAGCAACCCTGACATTCAGGCTGGTATCAACATCATTTCAAAATCTCTCGAAGCGCCGCTTCGCCAGATTGCTGAAAACTCAGGTGTTGAAGGTTCAATCGTTTGCGGCAAGGTTCTGGAAAAAACCGGTAACTTTGGCTTTAACGCACAAGATGAAATTTATGGTGACATGGTTGCCATGGGCATTATGGATCCAACCAAAGTGGTTCGTATTGCCTTGCAAGATGCCGCATCTGTTGCCGGTATCCTGATCACCACAGAAGCCATGATTGCTGATGCACCTTCTAAAGATGCCGGTGGCGCACCTGCTATGCCTGATATGGGTGGCATGGGCGGCATGGGCGGCGGCATGGGCTTTTAAGCCAAACCCTTACCCACGCATCTACAAACAATAACACAAGGGCCGCTGGAGAATATCCAGCGGCCCTTGGTCTTTTGCAAACACCATCACAGGCCTTGCCCTGAAAAATGCTCTACGGATCGGGGGCATTGACCGCAAAGCACCAACAATTTGGGCTCGTCCCGATAAGATGATGCTGCGCAAGATCGTCAGATCAACATCTCACTGTCCCGGTTTGGAACAGTTTCATTACCTAGTAAATACAACTGCAAATTTCATTCCTACAAATGCACAACTTATAATTCTGCTTTGCAGGCCATATACGCATTCATGTTAATCTGGCTGGTAAAAAATTGCGTATGATCAAACCAGCGAGCCTTGGTTCATAAGCATAACGAAGGCAAAAAGATGGCGGTACAACCGGTATAAACTCTAACCGATGGCTTTTTGCAGTCTGTTCTGCATTTCGGTAATGCGGGGATCGGCCATTGCAGCTTTGGTTACCCCCAGTACAGCTTCTGACTGGAAGATCAAACCATCGTCCAGAATTTTCAGATTGTTGGCCGTCAGGGTAGAGCCGGTTGAGGTGATATCGACAATCACCTGGGCTGTACCTGACGCAGGAGCGCCTTCAGTGGCGCCAAGACTTTCAACAATACGATAGCCTGTAACACCTTTATCAGCGAAAAACCGGCGGGTGATACGCAAGTACTTTGTCGCTACTCTCAAGCGCCTGCCATGCCGCGCGTACCAGGTTTCGCAGACTTCATCGAGATCAGCCATGGTGGAGACATCAAGCCAACACTGCGGCAAGGCAACGATAACGTCGGCATGACCAAAGCCGAGACGAACAGACATATCAACAACGGCATCAGCATCGGGAATAGTTTCGCGCAGCAGGTCTTCGCCGGTCACACCGACATCGATGGTGCCGTCCATCAGCGACTGGGCGATTTCACCGGCAGACAGAAAAGCAATTTCGGCATTTTCCATGCCGGAGATTTCGCCTTGATAACCACGCGCAGAACCGATACGCGAGATCTCATATCCAGCTTTAGAAAAAAGCGACTGTGCCTTTTCCATCAACCGGCCTTTTGAAGGCAGGGCTATGATCAGATGTTTGCTCATGAACCCTGACCCTTAACTGCCGCTAATAATCGTTCGGCATAAATCGCACTGCCGACTGCCGGGACGGATTGACAATTACCGATGTCAGAAATCAGATCATCATAGCGGCCACCACCGGCAATCACCAATGGTCCGCCATCCGTGTCGGTTACCTCGATTTGAAACACAAAACCGGTGTAGTATTCGAGCGAGCGGCCAAACTCGGCAGCAAAACTGATGGTGCCGTTTTTCATAGCCGCAAGATCAAACAGTTTGGTGCGGCGGGCCAGGCTTTCGACACCATCGGCAAACTGGCCCTGCTGTTGCCTGCTGATACCATGCAAACTTTTTTCAACCGTTGCCAGTTCACCGTGCACATTAAGATAGGTGTTAATCAGCGCGGCACTGTCTTTATCGAGCGGGTGACTGTTTTTATCAGCAGCTTTTTCACTCAATCGCGCCGCAATTTCATCTCCGGTCCGGCCCGGCACCAACGGCCAGTCATTTTTGTCCAGAACGTTGTCGACCAGTTGTTTGGCGTTACCGGGTTCCATTGCTGCCAGCGTTTCCACCAATGCCGATGATGATGTCACGACTTGTGGCTGCTCGCCGGTCAGATGCCGCAGCAATTTGTAGAAGGCGCGCGGGTTCCAGAACTCACGGGCCAAACGGCGGCGCCAGCGCTCGGGCATCTCCATCGACGCCAGCAAGGCGTTGAACAGGCCAAGGTCGCCGATCCTGACGGTGTAGTTTTTTAATCCGGCGGTTTCCATCGCGGCGATGGTCAGATTAAATATTTCGGCCTCTGCGGCCTCGCTCTGAGATGCACCGAACCATTCCAGACCTAGCTGATCAAATTCTCTTGGCGCATTTGAGCCCGCTTTGGTGCCATGATGGCGAAAGGCCGGGCCGCTGTAGCAATAGCGGGCCTCGGTCTGCGGGGTTTGAGCCTTGGCAAGGTGATAGCGGCAGGCAGGTACGGTAATATCAGGACGCAAGCACAGTTCGTTGCCATCGGGGTCGGTGAAAACATAGGTCCGCGAACGGATATCCTCACCGGCGCGTTCAAGGAATACGTCAGCCGGCTGAATGATATCAGGTTCGATAAATTCGTGTCCGGCGGATTCAAACAGTGCAAGCAAGCGCTTGTTCTGGCTGGCCAGTTCCGTGCGGAGGGTTGAGGATTTACCGGGCATAACAACTATGTCCCTATTCTGTCATTCCAGCGAAAGCTGGAATCCAAAAACTAACTTTCAAGGAAACTGAGAGCGGGTTTGTGGATTCCAGCTTTCGCTGGAATGACGGTTTAAAGAGAATACGTTTCACACCGCATCTCCACAATAGCGATTCAATACTTTGCGAACTTCTGCGACCAGATCTGCTTCAGGTACAGGGAATTGAGCTGCTCTTGCCTCTGTCCATTCCTCACGACTTTCAATTTCTGCGGCGATTTTCTTGCCTTCCAGAAGGTCCTTGATCTGCACCTCACCTTTGTCACGCTCATCAGCGCCCTGGATGATGGCGATAGGACAGCCGCGTCGGTCCGCATATTGCAATTGCTTGCCAAAATTCTTCGGATTGCCCTGAAACATCTCAGCCCGAATGCCAGCTTCGCGCAGAGACTGCACCATTTTCTGATAACGCCCCAGGCTCTCGGTATCGCGATCCATAACACAAACCACCACCGGTGCAAGGGCCTCTTCGGCCCCCAACTTGCCAAGGTTCTTCAATGCTGTCATCAAGCGGGAAACGCCGATTGAGAAACCGGTGGCTGGCACCGCCTGCCCCATAAACCGCTGCACCAGCCCATCATAACGACCACCACCACCGACGGAACCAAATTGGACCTTCTGGCCTTTTTCGTTGGTGACATCGAACAGGAGTTCTGCTTCGAAAACGGGGCCTGTGTAATATTCAAGGCCACGGACGCAAGAAGGGTCTATTTTTATGCGGTCTTCATCATATCCGGCGGCACGTACTAATTTATCAATATTTGCAAGCTCGGTTACGCCTTCGTTTCCGTCGACATCACCTGTCTCTATGTAAGCAATCACTTGTTTTGTCTGCTCACCATTCAGGCCTGCACCTTTGGTAAAATCACCACTTTCATCTTTGCGACCTTCACCGAGTAGTAAACTAACTCCTTCGGTTCCAAACTTGTCAAGTTTGTCGATCGCCCGCAAGACGCTCAAGCGCTTATCTGCATCCTCGTCCCCGCCAATACCAATGGCTTCCATAACCCCATCAAGCACCTTGCGATTGTTGACGCGAATAACGTAGTCACCACGCGCAATCCCCAGTGCTTCCATCGTGTCAGCCATCATCATGCACATCTCGGCATCGGCTTGCACGCCCGGGGCGCCAACGGTATCTGCATCGAACTGCATGAACTGTCTAAAGCGGCCGGGGCCCGGCTTTTCATTGCGGAATACCCAACCATTGCGATAGGTGCGATAGGGGAGGTTTATGTTTTGGAAATTTTCGGCAACGTGGCGGGCCAGTGGTGCTGTGAGGTCATAACGCAGGCTCACCCACTGGTCGTCGTCGTCCTGCAAGGAGAAAACACCGGCGTTTGGGCGGTCGGTGTCGGGGAGGAATTTTCCGAGAGCCTCAGTGTATTCAAACATCGGGGTTTCAACCGGATCAAAACCGTATAATTCATAAACTTTGCGAATTTTGGCCACCATCTCGTCAGTCGCCCTGATATCACTTGGCGACCGGTCGCCAAAGCCGCGCGGCAAGCGGGCTTTGGGTTTGAAAGTTTTTTGTTTTTTGGCCATGGCCGGGTACCGATTTTGTGATTTTGAATTATGGCGTTGCTTCTAGCCCAATGATCAACACAGGGCAATAGCGAGCAATAGCTGCAACCAACAGCCTTATGGCAGCATGATACCGCGGATTGTGAAGTAGAACATGGCTGACATGGCAGCAGCAGCAGGTACGGTTATTACCCAGGCAGCAGCGATTTTATAGACCAGCGAGCGCTTAACCAGTTCTTTCTTGTGGGCCTTGCTAAGGCGCTTGCTTTCGGCTTTGTCAAAGATCGCCGCATCTGATTTTTGGGCCTTTTTCAACTCGGCCAACATCTCGCCACGCTCGTCAAGGTCGGCCTGTTCATAGCGCTCAAGAAATCCGTCGACATCATCATGGGCATCGTCACTGAGCTGTTTTCTGATTTTTGCAACTGCCATCAAATGGTTGGCATCAAGAAACTCGCGCAGAAACCCGACACCGAAAACACCGCCCACCGCGATATGGGTGGAACTGACCGGCAAGCCTAGCTGTGAGGCGATGATCACGGTTATAGCTGCTGCCATGGCCACGCAAAACGCTCTTATCATATCAAGCTCGGTAATTTCCGAACCGACGGTTCGAATGAGCTTTGGCCCATACAGCGCCAGACCAAGCGCAATGCCTGCTGCACCAATAACCATCACCCACAGTGGAATAGCGGCTTTTTTGACAATTTCACCGGAAGAAAACGCATCATTGATTGCTGCCAGAGGCCCCACAGCATTGGCCACGTCATTGGCACCGTGAGCAAAGCTTAATAAAGCGGCGGCAAACACCAGCGGAATGGCAAAAAGACGGTTGACGCTGGCCCGGTCATTGGGCAGCTTGTCAGCCATCCGGGCAATCAGGGGTTTGATAATAAAAAACACCATGACCGCTATAATCAGGCCGATGAGTGACGCCGATAGAAAATCAAATTTCCAAAGCTTTTTCAGGCCTTTTAAAATCAGATAAGTACTGAACGCCAAAGCCATCGCCGATAACAGCAATGGTACAATTTTCTTGGCCGCAGCCAGCTTGTCTCTTCTATAAACAATTTTGTTCTTGATCAGATAAAGAACCGAAGCAGCAATCACCGCCCCCAACACCGGCGAGATCACCCAACTGGCAGCAATTTTGCCCATTGTCATCCAATTAACGATGCTCCAACCGCCAGCAGCAACACCAGCGCCCAATACACCACCAACAATCGAGTGGGTGGTAGAGACTGGTGCGCCGACAAGTGTAGCCACATTGAGCCAGATTGCAGCAGCCAGCAAAGCGGCCATCATGGCCCAGACAAAGGTTGCACTGTCCTTGATCAGCGCCGGGTCGATAATACCCTTCTTGATCGTGCTGACCACATCACCACCGGCAATCAAAGCACCACCAGCCTCAAAGAAGCCGGCGATTATGATGGCACTGAGCATGGTCATGGCACCGGCACCAACGGCGGGACCAACATTGTTGGCGACATCATTGGCACCGATATTCATCGCCATATAGCCACCGATTACCGCGGCAATGATCAGCAAATGGCTTCCTTGGACATCGGGCGCAACCCAGCCGCCGGTAAAGAAATAAATCGCGATCAAAAAGACCAGGGAACCAACAAGACGCCTGAATTTGCTGGTTTTAAGAAAATCTATGCCGGGCATTTTGCGGTGTCTCTTTGTTTTATGCACTTTTTCGTCCGAAAACCGGTTATCGCTTGTCGGAAAATGCTCGAAAATCATAAAAACACGCTCCTGAAATTTCAGGAGCGTTTATAAGTTTATTCCTTGTAGCAACTGTAATCAATCAACCATGTGCGATTTTCTTGGGTCTGCGTCGTTCGTGCGCAGGTTGATAGGCGATACTTGCGTGATAGTCACAATAAGGGGTGCCATCTTGTGGTGTTTGACCACAAAAGCAAAACTCATCAGAACCGGGGTCACCCAGCGGCCAACGACAGGTTTTTTCGGTCAATGACAGAATACCGATACGCTCACCAACCGGGATATCAACCAGCCGAATAGGTTCCAGAGCCGGTTCAGAACGGCGAGCAGGCGAAACGGCGGTTTTTGCTTTCAAAGCCGCATTGCCGCTGGTCGGCATGCGTTTTGGTGCGCTTGGTTGACGGGGCCGCCTTGTACGCGGACGCGCCGCCCGCGTTGGGCTACCACGCCCGGACAGGCCAAGACGATGCACTTTGCCGATTACCGCGTTACGGGTAATACCATCGCCAAGCTGGGCGGCGATTTGACTGGCGCTCAGGCCATCCAGCCACAATTTCTTCAATATTTCGACCCGCTCATCCGGCCAGGTGTTCTTTCTTGGCTTTTTGATGCCTTGTGTTCCACTCATTGGGTAGAATCCCTCCTTGTTCGGAGAAGCCCCATGGCCACCCCGTTTTTTATACGCTTTACAATTACGCTACATGTCGTGCTTGATGAGGATCAACCTACTATATCAAGGGTTTCAGACGCAAGAATCAGACGCCGTTTTTATCAAGTTTTCCCCAGCAAGTTCTCTTTTCATCGTGGTTAACAAAAAGTAAAGCCCATCACGGGGGTCGGGTCCATGCGGCGTTCTGACTCAGGAGGGATAAAATTGACAATGCGGCCTAATTGACCCGTGCTTGATAACAGACTATAAACTGCAGCCTGATTTATGCCATGCCGCCGAACCGGGCGGCTTTTTTAGTTTTGGAGCACAACATGACATCCGCCCTGTTGAAAACCTATAATAGAACCCCTGTAGCGTTCGAAAGCGGACAGGGTGCCCACCTTTATTCATCCCAAGGTGATACTTATCTGGATTTTGGCGCCGGTATCGCCGTTTCAAGTCTTGGTCATTCCCACCCTCACCTGGTTGAAGCGCTAAAATCGCAGGCAGAGAAACTCTGGCACACCTCCAATCTGTATCAGATCCCGGATGGCGAGCGTCTGGCCACCCGACTGGTGGAAAATACTTTTGCTGATGTGGTGTTTTTTACCAATTCCGGAGCCGAGGCTCTGGAATGCACCATCAAAATGGCGCGCAAGTATCATTCATCGCAAGGGGCACCGGAGAAATATCGTTTTATTACCTTTGAGGGGGCTTTTCACGGTCGCACACTGGCAACTATTGCTGCGGGTGGTAAAGCGCAATATTTGGAAGGTTTTGGCCCGGCTGTCGATGGTTTTGATCAGGTGCCATTGGGTGATCTTGAAGCGGTTAAGGCAGCGATTACTGATGAGACGGCAGCGATCCTGATTGAACCTGTACAGGGTGAAGGTGGCATTCGCACGGTTTCCAACGGGTTTTTAAAATCTTTGCG
The DNA here is from genome assembly GCA_030626025.1 of Anderseniella sp. Taxonomy (GTDB): domain Bacteria; phylum Pseudomonadota; class Alphaproteobacteria; order Rhizobiales; family Aestuariivirgaceae; genus JALWJW01. Next base: position 46,291 of record DAOUPT010000004.1, read on the forward strand.
TCAGCTTTGTGATGAGCACGGACTATTGCTGGCCTTTGATGAAGTGCAGTGCGGTGTCGGTCGGACCGGCAAGCTGTTTGCTTATGAATGGGCCGACATTGAGCCTGACATCATGGCGGTGGCAAAAGGCATTGGTGGCGGATTTCCGATGGGGGCTTGCCTTGCAACGCAAAAGGCCGGTTCAGGCATGACCGCTGGTGTGCATGGCACTACATTTGGTGGCAATCCGTTGGCGATGGCTGTGGGCAATGCCGTGCTGGATGTGGTTCTGGCTGACGGATTTCTGGAAACTGTTAATCAACGTGGCATCAGACTGAAACAAAAGTTGGCGCGACTGGCTGATGAATTCCCTGACATTATCGAAGAAGTTCGCGGCGTTGGCCTGATGATGGGACTTAAATGCAAAGTACCAAATAGCGACGTTGTTGAGGCATTGTTCAACGAGAAAATGCTCACCATACCTGCTGGTGAAAATGTTGTGCGGATTATTCCACCGCTAATCATCAGCGATGATGATCTTGATGAAGCAATCGGTAAAATTGAAACTGCATGTGCAAAGCTGCGCATTTCAGAACAGGAGGCCAAGTGATGGCGCCTAAACATTTTTTAGAAGTTTCACAGTTCGATACTGCAACACTGACCGGTATTCTGGATTCTGCCCAAGCCATGAAGGATGCCCGTGACGGTCAGCCCAAAGGTGTGGCGGACGCAGATTTGCCGCTGCAGGGCAAGGTGCTGGCGATGATTTTTGAAAAACCCTCAACTCGCACCCGGGTTTCATTTGATGTCGGGATGCGCCAGCTTGGTGGCCAGACGCTGGTCCTTTCAAGTCATGATACACAACTTGGTCGCGGTGAATCCATTGCTGATACGGCACGGGTTTTGTCGCGCTTTGTCGACGGCATCATGATCCGTACTGACCAGGACGATAAATTGGTGGAAATGGCAAAATATGCTGACGTGCCGGTTATTAACGGCCTGACCGATGACAGCCACCCCTGCCAGATTATGGCTGATATGCAAACCTTGCGCGAAAAAAAGGGCGACCTTGCCAAATTGAAAATAGCCTGGCTTGGCGATTTCAACAATGTCACCACTTCATTTATTCACGCTGCCGGTCGCTTCGGTTTCAAGCTGGATATCGCTTTTCCCCCAGAAGTTACGCCGGTTGCCGAGGCGGTAAAATGGGCCAAAGACAACAATGCCGATATCAGGCTTGGCCATGATGCCAAAGCAGCAGTTGAAAATGCAGACTGTATTGTCACCGATACCTGGATCTCCATGGGTGATGATGAAAACCAAAATTTGCACAACCAGTTTCAGCCCTTTCAGGTTAATGCCGCAATGATGGCCAATGCCAGGGACGATGCCATTTTCATGCATTGCCTGCCGGCCCACCGCAATGAAGAAGTTACCGATGAGGTGATGGATGGCCCCCAGTCTGTCGTATTTGATGAGGCTGAAAACCGGTTGCATGCCCAAAAGGCCATTTTGAAATTCTGCATGGGTTAGAAAATGTCTGAAACACTCGTTCCATTCGATGACAGCGTTTTGCCGTTTGAGGTCAAACCGCTGGATGTTCGCGGTCGCATCGTTCGCCTTGGCGGTGTGATTGATGAAATCATCTCAAAACATGATTATCCTGACAACGTCTCAACGGCACTTGCGCAAGCTGTTGCACTGGTCGCCATGCTCGGAAATTCGCTTAAATTTGAGGGTAAGCTTATTCTGCAAACCCGCAGTGATGGGCCACTGTCAATGCTGGTGGTAGATTACACCACGCCGGGAAAAATGCGTGGATACGCCCATTTTGACCGACAAGCGGTTGAAGGCGTTGATGACATGAGCGCCCTGCTTGGCAAGGGTCATCTGGCGCTGACCATTGATCAGGGTGATGACATGGACAATTATCAGGGCATTGTAGCGCTGGATGGCAAAGTATCAGGCGATCAGGTGCTTGAAGATGCCGCCCATCATTATTTCCAACAATCAGAACAAATTCCCACCAGCCTGAAGATCGCTGCCGGCCTTTTAACCAATGAAGCAGGTAAAACATGGCGTGCCGGGGCGATTATGGTTCAGCATGTGCCCGACAGCGGCCCGGCCAGCCCGATCGAGTTTTCATCTGGCGATGTACCCGCCGGCCAGGAAGACAAAGTAGTTGAGGATGACAATTGGACAAAAGCACGTCTTTTGCTCGAAACAACTGAAGCCCATGAGCTGCTTGATCCAATGCTTGAATCAGAGCGGCTGCTCTATCGATTGTATCATGAAGATGGTGTTACCGTTTACACCACCTCGGGTCTGAACCATGAATGCACCTGCTCAAAAGAGCGGGTACTTGATATGCTGGCCAGTTTTTCGAGTAAGGAACGCGCCGATATGATCGTTGATGGGCAAGTGGAGGTTGTCTGCCAGTTCTGCTCAAACGTACACAGGTTTAAACCCGAAGAAGTTTGAATCTATTTCGCTCACGGCATATCCTCCCTCTGGTCGGGCCTGCGCGGTCGCGCCGCATTCGCGGCGGCTGGCAGTTTGCTCGCTAGAGCATTTCGGGTTCAGAATGAATATGAAATGCCAGTCTAAGTAACTGGCATTGTTGCGTTTCTAATTGAGTTTGTATTTCAAACTAAACCAGAAATGCTCTAATAGACACCTATAAAAACATCATTCTCCGGCGGCCAATTCTCTTTGACCGCGCCTGCCGGGGTGCAGTTCTGTTATCCGGTCGGGAAGAACCACCCAAAAGATTGCGCCCATTTCAGCGTCGGTGATCAGCCGCAGTTCGCCGCCGTGGGCGCGGGTAAGCTCGTTGGCGATGGCAAGACCCAGACCGGTACCACCGGCCCTTGCACCGCCCTTGAAGGCTTCAAACAGATGGTTACGGGCTTTATCGGGCACACCCGGGCCATTGTCACGAACCTCAATGGTGATGACGCCGCCGTCCCGCCAGGCTTTGATCCGCACAGCGCATTCACGCAGAGCAGTTCCGTCTTTAATTGAAGCTTCCAAGGCCTGAACAGCGTTGCGGGTTAAATTCATCAGAATTCGAAATAATTGTTCGCGATCCGCGTCAACAACCAAATCCTTGGCAACATCATTGTAGAGTAAAACATGACTGGAAGCCTGTATTACGGCCATGTCGACAATTTCTTCTGTTAACGACCTCAGATTAAACCAGTCCCGGGAAGGTGGTGCTTCACTGGCCCGACCAAATTTAAGCGTCTGGGCACAAAAACCAATGGCGCGATCAAGCGACAAGATCAATTTAGGGGCAAATCGTTGCACCGTTGGATCATCAACCATAGCCAGACGGTCAGAAATCAATTGTGCCGTTGCCAGCATATTGCGCAAATCATGCGATATTTTTGATACTGCCAACCCCAAGGCCGCCAGCCGGTTTTTTTGCTGTAGTGTATTTGATAACTCCACCTGCATATGCTGCAATTCGCGCTGGGCGATGCCGATTTCATCCTGCCTGTTACCGGGTACAATGATCCGGCTTTGATCTTCGGGGTCGTTGGCAAAGCGCAGCATGTTAAAGGTGAACTTGCGTAACGGCCGCACCAAAACATAGTTGAGCGCCAGAAAAACCATTGCTGCAACGACAATGGACAGGATGATCGACAGCGAAAGAATATTGACCGAGAATGCCAGCATGGCATCTCGCAAGGGTTTTTCATCCAGCACAATTTCGATGTCTGTTCCGGTCATTTTAGGAGGGTGATCTGTAAGTCCGATCAGGCGGTTTTCGGTGCGAAACAATACTTTGAAAGCCTCTGTGATTGGAGTCAGCCATTCTCGCTGGCGCAAATCAAATCGCTCTGCAATCATCAAGTCGCCATCGGCCTGCAACATCAAGTGGCGTGAGGTTCCACGTTTTAACGCTATAACCTTAACCTCTGCTCCGCGCAGCAGTTCAAGTCGCAGTTTGTCGGAAATCATATTATCGGCGGTAGCATCAACCACGAGAGCAGCAATTTCTGACGTTGCAATTCTGCTTTTTAGCCAGGTAATTCGGAAATTGGCAATAGAGGGCAGGAATATCAAAACCTCACCCAACATGACAAAAATAATCGTCAACATCAAAACTTTGCCGGAAAGGCCACGCCAAAGGCGTGCTTTTAGCGCCTGTTCTGATGTTTTGCTATGATCGTTCATGTTTATCCAAAAAATTTTAACCAGCTTATAGCACGCCTGACCATGGGATTAGCAGGAAATTGCGCATAATTTGTGATGGCAACCCGGCGGTTGACTTCACCCCACGTGGGATATGCCACGATTTGGTCAATCATTGCCTTGATTTTAAGGCCTGATGAAATTGCCAACGCCCAGGGCTGGATCAGTTCACCGGCATTTGGGGCGGTGATTGTAGCGCCAAGTATTTTGCCATTCTTGGCAATCACCACCGTTATCAACCCATAGGTAGCGCGTTCTGCCCTGGCCCGGTCATTTTCTGCAAAAGACCATTTCAGCACTTTGTGGGAAATGTTTTTTTCTGTTGCCATGGCAACGCTCATGCCCACATGGGCCAATTCAGGATCGGTATAGGTTACCCATGGCACATGATCTGTTTTAGCGTTTATGGGCAATCTGAACAGAATGTTTTTGACCACCAGCCCGGCGTGGTAACCAGCCACATGGGTAAATTGCAGACCACCGGCAACATCACCAATTGCATAGACATTACGGTTGCTGGTGCGCAGACCCTGGTCCACCTTGATGCCACGTCTTGAGTATTCAATACCGGCTACTTCAAGTCCCAACCCTTCAACATTGGCACTGCGACCAGCGGCAACCAAAAGATGCGAACCGGTAATGCTGCGTTGAGCGCCATTGTCATCCAGGTCGATCTGTATATCGCTCTTGGTTTGGACTATTTGACTGATCTTAACACGGGAAAGTATTTCTATGCCTTCGCCTTTTAATTTTTCCAAAACAATGGAAGTATGCTCTGGATCGTCCTTTCCAAGCGGATCGAACGCTTCCAGCACGATCACATTTGAGCCAAGCCGGGCATGGGCCTGGGCCATTTCCATGCCGATGGGACCACCGCCAATAATGATCAGCCGTTCGGGCAATTTGCGCAGTTCAAAAATTGTCTCATTGGTCAGAAACCCAACCTGATCAAGCCCGGGAATTGGTGGAGCCGCTGCGGACGACCCGGTAGCAACAACAAACCGGCGCGCCTTGATGGTTTCACCGCCTGCCTGAACGGTTTGGGCATCAATAAATTTTCCCGCTGCGCTGATCACCCTGACCCCAAGACTCTCAAAACGTTCTACCGAGTCATGAGGGGCTATTCCAGCAATAACGCTTTTGACGTGATCATTGACCCTGGCAAAATCCACCTTTGGTTTTTGCACCTTTATGCCAAACTCCTCACCGCTGGAAAAGGCGTGGGCATGTTTAGCTGCTGCCAACAGCGATTTGGAGGGAACACAGCCAGTATTAAGGCAATCACCACCCATTTTGTCTTTTTCAATCAGCACGACTTTCTGACCGAAACTGGCGGCGGCGGCCGCTACGCTCAAACCACCGGAGCCGGCACCAATCACACAGATATCGTATGTTGTCTTTTCACTCATAAATTTTCCTGTCAGGAAGGAATCAAAGGGATTTTATTTTGCTGTTGTACCGGCAGTGTGTGCCTTCCAGCGCTTTAATGCAACGGGGATGAGTGCAACAACGCCAAGGGCGGCAAAAGCTGCTAACAATTGTGGCGTCAACAATGCGCCAACGTCGATATCAAAAGTGCAAGCAGCAGCGCCTTTTTGCGCCACGCAAGCATCGTAAATCGCCCGTTGCTTGTCGATTACGCTTCCCAGGCCCGACCCTAAAAGGGCGATGGAAAATGTACCCGGAATAATCCCCAGGAATGTTGTAATCAGATAAGTTCGTAAATTAACGCCAAATAATGCCGGAGCAATATTTACCAGCCAAAAAGGAAATACCGGCACAAGGCGCAAAAACATTAAATATCCAAAAGCATCATTATTAAAACCTTCTGTCAGTTTTTTGACAAATGGCCCCGCTTTCTGCCGCAAAAACTCACCCAATGTAGATTTTGCAACAACAAACACCAGCGTAGCACCGGCAGTAGCTGAAAACACAGTAACCGAGCCTGCGACCACCCAGCCAAACAAAAATCCACCGATTATTGTTAGAATAGCCCCAACAGGTAAAGACAGAGCTGTTGTAAGTGCGTAAACACCTGCATAAGCCAAAACCGCCCATAGCCAGTTTTCAGTGACAAAATTACTGTAAAACTCGCGGTTTTCCGCCAATAGCTTTATCGATAAATATTTATGCCATCCCAGCGAGTAAGCAACAACCATAATTGTTGCCAAGGCAATTAACGGCCACCACAGTTTTAATCCAGACTTGCCTTTTTGACATGTCTGTTGTTTATCGGCACTCATGAACGTTCCCAGTTTTTCAGTCATATAAGTTAAGCTCTTCGTTCTGGTGAACGCAAGTTTATTTTGTCCACAAAGCTAGTTTCCGCAACTGATCCCACTCCATACCAACACCATCATTGATAAAAGAAACAGGGGTGGTCACTGCTTTGTGAAGTTAATTCACACTATGTGACGATTTGGGTTGTTAGCGAACGCCTATGTCTGCTTATGCATATTGACTTTGCACCGGGTTTTCATGTATATGCCACCTTCGAATTTCATTGCTGTCAGGTCGCGATCAAAGTGCGGGCTGAAAACGGCAAAATTACCGCCTTTTGGAGAATTAAGTAAATGAAACGTACCTTTCAGCCCAGTAACCTTGTTCGCAAGCGTCGTCACGGGTTTCGTGCCCGCATGGCAACCAAAGCTGGCCGTCGGGTAATCACCCGCCGTCGTCAAAAAGGCCGTGCGCGGCTTTCTGCCTAAAATCAGTTTAACAAATTCGCGGGAGTTTCATGCAGCGCATCAGACACCGCAAAGATTTTCTTGCCGCCGCGCGTGCTGTTACAATCAGAGCGCGCGGTGTTGTTATGCAGGCCCGCAATCGCGGCGATGACAACCCGGCACGTATCGGCTTTACGGTTACCAAAAAAATCGGCAATGCAGTCATTCGCAATCGTTACCGGCGACGTTTGAAAGAAGCGGTACGACTGGAACTGGCGGAAATTGTCCGGTCGGGTTGTGATTATGTCTTTATCGGGCGGGCAACAACCGGTGAACGGTCATTTAAAGCCTTGCAATCAGACCTCAGATTTGCTGTAGACAAGTTCAATTGCACTATCAAAGCCGGCGATCATTAGGCCACAATAACTTTAAAACGGTCAGGACTATTTTTTCTTATGCAACATGACAGTAAAAACTTTATTCTGGCGATTGCCCTTTCGATCGGCATTATCGTTATCTGGCAGATGTTTATCGCCAAACCACGGATAGAACGGGAACGTCAAGCGATTGAATTAGCAGAGAAAACCCAGAACCCTGTCGATAGCAGCAAAATAACAGGTGTACCACAAGCGCCGCAATCAGGTCCGGTTGCGGTTCCAACCACCGTTTTACCGACCGAACTGGTTATTGCAAAAACACCGCGGATTGAAATCTCCACAGCAAAGCTGGATGGCACCATAAACCTTGCCGGCGCGCGGCTTGATGACTTGCACCTTAAAGATTATCATGAGACCATTAAAAAAGGCAGTCCGGAAATCACCCTGCTTGCTCCTTCTGGTACCAAACACGCGTTTTTTGCCGAACAAGGCTGGCAGCCGGCAGCCGGACAATCAATAAAAGTTCCCGGTGAGAAAACCATTTGGAACGTTGCAGGCAATAAAACACTCACCGAGAGTTCTCCGGTCACGCTAACATGGGACAATGGCGAAGGTCTTGCGTTCAAACGCACAATATCCATCGATGACCATTACATGTTCAATATTACTCAGGAAGTGACAAACACCTCGGGCAAGCCGGTAGCACTTTTCCCCTACGCCCGCGTCCAGCGCCAGGAAACCCCAAAGCTTATTGGCGTGTTCGTTATTCATGAGGGGCTGATCGGAGCGCTTGGCGATGATGTACCTGAGCTTGGGTATTCAGACGCGAAAGAAGGCGAGAAAATTTCTCAAAGCTCTACTGGCGGCTGGATTGGTATTACCGACAAATATTGGGCGGTAGCGGCTATTCCAGATCAAACCCAGGAATTTGATGGGGTGTTGCGCTATATTCCGCTGGCCAATCGCGATGGTTACCAGACCCATTATGTTCTTAAAAAACCAATCACCATTGCTGATGGTCAAACCGGAAAGTACGAAAATCAGGTTTTTGCCGGTGCGAAAGTGGTAAACACCATCAATTCTTATGAAGATAAATATAAGATCAAAAAATTCAGCAACCTTGTTGACTGGGGTTGGTTTTATTTTATCACCAAACCGATGTTCTGGTTGCTACAAGCCATTCAGGGCATTGTTGGCAATTTTGGTATTGCTATTTTGCTGATCACAGTGATCGTTAAAGCTGCATTTTTCCCGCTAGCCAACAAGTCATACAAATCCATGGCGCAGATGAAAATGCTGCAACCGGAAATGGCCAGATTGAAAGAACTCCACGGTGATGACCGGGCCGAAATGCAAAAGAAAACCATGGAGCTCTATAAAAAGGAAAAAGTTTCACCAATGGCCGGGTGTTTACCCATGCTGCTGCAAATTCCGGTGTTCTTTTCGCTTTACAAGGTTTTGTTCGTAACCATCGAAATGCGCCATGCGCCATTTGTGTTGTGGATCAAAGACCTTTCCGCTCCCGACCCGACTTCAGTTTTTAACCTGTTTGGGTTGTTGCCGATTTCATTGCCGGCATTTTTGATGATCGGGGTACTACCGCTGATCATGGGTATCACCATGTGGATTCAGATGAAACTCAATCCGGCTCCAACCGACCCCATTCAAGCCCAGATGTTCAACATCATGCCGATTGCCTTTACCTTCCTGCTTGGAACCTTTCCAGCCGGTTTGGTGCTCTACTGGGCATGGAACAATTTCCTGTCGATCATTCAACAATATACGATCATGAAAAAGCAGGGTGTTGACATTACCCTGATGGACAACATTCGCGATGGTCTGCCCGGCTTTTTGAGCGGGCGCGGCCAGAAAAAGGATAGCAAGTGACGCTTGCCCAGTTCAGCCCGGAAGAGATTGAAGCTGCCCGCAAGGTTTTTGCCGGTGAAGTCCAGTTTTTAATGGGCGTTGTCAAGCTTGAGCAGCTTCCAGATGCCTTTGAAACGGAAGTGGCTTTTGCCGGGCGCTCTAATGTTGGCAAGTCGTCGCTGCTGAACGCCCTGACCGGGCGAAAAGACATTGCCCGGACTTCCAACACCCCTGGTCGCACTCGAGAGTTAAACTATTTTCTGGTCACCGATGATCTGGCGATTGTTGATATGCCCGGCTACGGCTATGCAAAAGCGGGAAAACAACTGATCGCCGGTTGGCAGAAACTTATCGTTGAGTATTTGGTCGGCCGTCCGGGCCTGCGCCGGGTTTTTGTTTTGATTGATGCCCGGCACGGTTTGAAAAACACTGATTTTCCAACCCTTGATATGCTTGATAAAGCAGCGGTCAGTTACCAGATCGTTCTGACGAAAGCTGACAAGCTTAAAAGTGACGAGCGCGAGAAAGTTCTCGCCAGTACCATTGCCCAGATCGCCAAACGTCCGGCCGCACATCCAATCGTACATTTAACATCGAGTATCAAATCTACCGGAATTGCCGAATTGCGCGCCGAGATATGTCAGCTGGCAGCAGGGTAATCGATTCTAAAAGGTTGGTGCAACTTATCTGCACGCATCGGCGTGCAGGTTGAACTAGTTGCTTTTTTTGCTGTGCTTTTTTTCAGGCGCACAATAGATTCTGACGTAATCAGAATTAGCGTCGCTGGGATAGGGTATTGTGGACAGCGTTAATTTGAAGTTGTCCTGAGGAGCTTTGGCTGGTTTTTTCTTGCTGGACCCCGCTGCAAAACTCTCAGCCGACGAAACCGCCAGCGCCGCCAAAGCCAAGCAAAACAGCCATTTTCTAATTCTTGTGTTCATAGCTGAACGTGTAACATGGCTCTTTGCATAAAGCCATGGCATAGTCATTCACGATACCGACATTGGCTTTTTTGATTCGCAACACCACCATGAGAATGAACCAGACATCACACAAGACAGGATTGAGCATTTTTTTTGCGGTTCTTTGTGCGGTGGCAATTTTTGCCGGCATATGGGGTTTTTTGACCGGTAATGGCGCAATTCCTGCACTTGTAGCAGCGGTATTGTTGCTGGTTGCCGCCCAATTGCTGTTGTTTTTTATCATGACTGACCGCCAAGATATTGATCGAGAGAATGATGACAACAGTATCGATGGTTTTGAACAAATCAATTCACGACTCGCCGGGCTTGAGCAACAGATCAAACAGTTAAGTCGATTGAAGGTGGTCGAAAATCCGGTTGCTCAGGTAAAACAGATTGCAAAAGTTGAACCTGAATTGCCGGCACCATCGCTTAAACCAACTGCAGCGGCGGCGCCAAAGACCGAACAAGTCCATATTGAAGCGGCCTACCTTGATGACACACGCCTATCATTATATCTTGAGCCTGTTGTTGATTTATCATCTTTAAAGACTGCATTTTATCGGGCAGAACTCGCCTTTGAAGCCGGGCCGGCCCAAAGGGTTCGTATTACTGACATGGCCGAGAAAATTGCCGAAGGCGGACATAGTGCGGCAGTGGATATGAAACTGTTCAACCGGCTGGGACCTGTTATTGATCGATTGAAGCAAAAGGGACAATTGGCCGGTGTCATTTGTCCGATGTCACAGCATTCATTTTCCAATCAGCTTTTTCTGGAAGAACTAACACGCTATCTGAAACATTACCCCGAGTTGGCCCGGGTCCTGATCATTGAAATCAGTCAGGCAAATCTGGCTGGCCTTGATCAGGATGGAATGGCAGGCCTGGCGTTTCTGGCCCAAATCGGCGCAACATTTTCCCTTGGCGGAGCCGGGCTTGAAAGCCCTGATCTGGGCAGTCTGGCATCGCTGGGCTTTCGCTATCTCGATCTGGATTATGCCGACAATATCGGGCGCTACAGCCTGCAGGCATTTGCCTCATCAGGACCAGCAGCACAATTACGTGACCTGGCTTTAGGCGTCGGTATTCAACTCATTGGGTCAGGCCTTGCCCGCAAAAGTCAGCATGATGCACTCAATCATATTATCAGCTTTGGACGCGGAACGGCGTTCTCTGCAGCACGTCTGGTGCGGACCGATTTTGCCAGACAAACAACACAGACCAAAGCTGCTTGACGTTGATTGAAAGACCCTATAGCCAAGGCTGACAATTATTCAAGAAAGAGCAATTCTCCCATGGCTGAAAACCCGGATAACTCGTTGGCAAAAAACGGTCGTGAACTCTCGTCCCGGTTCCAAATCTGGCTTTGTGATATTTGGGGCGTTGTTCACAACGGTGAAGCAGCCCACCCGGTTGCCTGTGAAGCATTGCAGGCTCATCGCGACGATGGCGGGGTGGTTGTCCTGATTACCAATGCACCACGCCCCGCTCCGGCAATCGTTGCTCAACTCGATGGCCTAAATGTTCCGCGCACCTGCTATGACGCCATTGTCTCATCGGGCGATGTAACACGCGAACTGGTCATGAAATTTTCCGGCGGCAAAGTCTTTTTTCTGGGACCGGAACGCGATGCCCCCCTGAGAGAGGGGCTTGAGGTTGAGTGGTCGGCTATGGACGAGGCAGATGCGGTCCTTTGCTCAGGACTTTATGATGACCATAACGAGCAACCTGAAGACTACAACGACATGCTCAGGGAAATGCTCGACAAAAACCTGAAAATGATTTGTGCCAACCCTGATCTCATCGTGCAGTTTGGTGACCGTCTCATTCCTTGCGCCGGAGCGCTGGCCAAACTCTATGAAGAAATGGGCGGTAAAGTGGAAATGGCCGGAAAGCCCTTTGCGCCGATTTATGACGTAGCGATTGCCCGGGCAGTTGATGCAACCGGCAGTGAGATTGACCGGTCGCAGGTCCTAGCCTTGGGCGATGGCATGAAAACTGATATCACCGGTGCCCGTGATAATGATTTAGCTGTCGCTTTCATTACTGGCGGTATCCATGATGAAGAAATTGGAACTGATGGCAGCGTACTCGATATGGCAAATATCGCCCGCGATGCCGTTAAGGGTGTAAATGTGGCTGGTGCCATGAGAAAGTTGGAGTGGTAAAATGAACCATAAAGTAGGTTTTTATATCGAGGATCTGGAAGTTGGCATGACAGCTTCTTTTGAAAAAGTTTTGGGCGATGCCGAAGTCAGGCAATTTGCCGAACTGACCGGTGACAACAACCCCATCCACCTTGATGAGGACTTTGCCAAAGAGACGATGTTCAAACAACGCATTGCCCACGGCATGCTGACAGCCAGTTTGATATCAACCATTCTGGGTACAAAATTGCCCGGTACCGGTGTAATTTACATGTCACAGAATATCCGGTTTCGCGCCCCTGTTTTCATTGGTGACAAGGTTGTTGCAACTGTAACAGTGACCGAAGTGAACGAAAAACGCCGTACTGCAACACTGTCGTGTGAATGCCATGTAGGTGACAAACTGGTTCTTGATGGCGAGGCCAAGGGTATGGTTCCATCAAAAGCTCAAGGGTAAACCTGATGTATGTGATGCCTGAAAAACAATCCGTACCATCAGGCTGCAAGGAAGCCGTTGTCGCCATCGGCAATTTTGACGGCGTACACCTTGGGCACCAAAAACTTATTGAGGCGGCTGAGCAGCAGGCGAAAAAACTAGGCAAACCGCTGGGTGTTTTGACTTTTGAACCACATCCGCGCTCGTTGTTTCGGCCAGATGAACCGGTATTTCGCTTGTCATCACCGGCATGGAAAGCACGACTGTTGAAAGGGCTTGGTGTCCAGTATCTCGATGTTGCTCCTTTTGATCGCGATTTGGCCGGTCTGGAAGCTGAAGAATTTGTTCGCCGTATATTGGTTGAGCGCCTGGCAGTCTCCCATGTGGTGACCGGTTATGATTTTCACTTCGGACGCGGTCGAAAGGGCAGCCCTGATACCATGCGCAAGCTTGGTGAAAAATACGACTTTGGCGTCACTATTGTTGATCAGGTTACTGATGATGATGGCGTTGCCCCCTTCTCCTCCAGTGCCATCCGCACGGCATTGCGCCGGGGCCATGTGCAAAAGGCCGCCACACAACTTGGCCATTGGTGGAGCATTATGGGCACTGTGGTCAAAGGCGATCAGCGCGGGCGCACTATTGGCTATCCAACTGTCAATATTGCACTGGAGCCTGGTTGTGAGCCTCATGAAGGCATTTACGCGGTGCGGGTGCGCCTGGCCTACAAGGGAGCCAAAGAGATCTGGAACGGGGCCGGATATATCGGCTATCGCCCGACCTTTGACACTGACCGGTTGTTCCTTGAGGTTTTTATTTTTGATTTTGATGATGATGTTTATGGACAGGAACTCATTGTGGAATTCATTGATTTCATCCGCCCTGATAAAAAGTTTGATACGATTGAGGCTTTGCTCGAACAGATGAAAACCGACTGTGATGAAATCAGGGTTAAGCTGGAAAAATTGCACGAGAACAATCCAGTTAAGAACCATCCGTTAGGTGCATTGCAAGTCACCGGTGAGCTGTAAACAGCGCATCAAAGGCGCTGGTAGAAACGCTTCATTATGATCGGGGTGAGATACATTGGTATCTGATAACAAGCTATAAAAAGTAATAGCGACTGGGTTGTTGCCGCTGGCAAGGCCGTCAGAAACAGGGCGATGTTTCGATTGCCGGCTATGATACCAATCGGGACGGTGTAATGTGAGGCTTTGCTTTTTGACAGAATTACAGCGGTAATGATTTGCAATCCAAAGTTGATGCCAGTTGCAACGGCCAATGTCAGCAATACATTCATTGGATTGCTGGTTAGTTCGCTTTGTATTGCCGCCATCAACCCAACCACCACAACGGCCAGCAAAATGGTTGACGCACCATCCACTTGCATCAAATGATCAGGCGACGGTTTTTTCATAATGGTTAGCCTGATTGTAAATGCAATAACTGCGGCAACGATAATAACGGCCAACAAACGCAACGATGCCCAAACTATTGCATCGATACTTCCGGTTTCAGGCAACAGGGCAAAGACTGGTATGATTGTCAGAGGCAACAAGGCCGTACCGACCACTAATTGGCGCAAGGCAGGTGCTGGCTCAAATCCCATTAGCGTTACCAGATGGGGGCTGCCTGACAGGGCCGGGGCAGAGGTCAGCAATACCAGTGCAAAAACCAGTGTGTGCTGAACCCCGGCAAGCCACGAAACCAGCGCAACAAGCAGCGGCAGGCAAATTTGCAGTATCGCGGTGAAGGCAAGACTGGCCTTCACATCGCGTATCGCTCCAAGGACCTGATGCGGACCAACCCGCAAACAGGCAGCAAAGAGTAAAAATGCAATGAGAATATCAATGTGCGGTTTGATCAACCCTGCAAGGGTACTGCTGGTCAGGCCGACCACAAGACTGGCCACCAATATCAGGCGACCATGTCTTGCACAAAGTATTAGCAGATGGCGTGTCAACCGGGTCGGGTTCGCATGTTGTCGGGCAACCATGTGGCTAATTCGGGAAACAGTATCAGGATAAATACCATCAGCACCATAATTGCGAACATCGGTAATGCAGCCCGGGCGATGTAATTCATCTGGTGGTGTGTCATGCCCTGTAGCACAAACAGATTAAAGCCAATGGGCGGCGTGATCTGAGCCATTTCGACCACTACGACGATGAAAATACCAAACCAGATCAAATCAATACCAGCCTGACGGATCATCGGTTCAACCACGGCCATGGTCAACACCACTGATGAAATACCATCAAGGAACATGCCGATTACAATATAAAAAACCAGGAGAGCCAGTAGCAGTTGGAATTTTGAAAGCTCCAGAGAGGCAATCCACTGAGCCAGCGAACGTGGCAGTCCGGTGAAACCCATTGCCAGCGACAGAAAAGCCGCGCCCATCAAAATAAGGGCAATCATGGCTGACGTTCTGGTGGCGCCAAGCAGGCTTTCACGAAACGACGACAAATCGAGCGAACCCTGCACGGCCGCCAAACCCAACGAGCCAAGAACACCAAAGGCGGCAGCTTCTGTTGCGGTGGCAAAGCCCAGATACATGGAACCGATCACCAGTGAAACCAGCGTAATGACAGGAATAAGCAAACGGGCTTCTTTCAGTTTTTCAACAAAACTCATTTTAGGTTCGCGCGGAGGTACCTCGTCTTTTTTAAATACCGACCACAGTGCGACATAGCCCATGAACATACTGGCCAAAACAATACCCGGCAGGATACCGGCCATGAACAGTTTTGAAATCGATTCATTAATGGTGACGCCATAAACAATCAATGTCAGTGATGGCGGAATCATCAGGCCGAGGGTGGCCGCGCCAGCCAATGTGCCAATGATCATCATTTCGGGATAGCCGCGCTTGCGCAGTTCCGGGATAGACATTTTTCCCACGGTGGTAAGGGTTGCAGCAGAAGAACCAGATACGGCAGCAAAAATTGTACAGCCGACAATATTGGTGTGAATCAATCCACCAGGCAGTCGCGCCATCCATGGTGCTAACCCCTTAAACATATCTTCTGATAATCGCGTTCGATAGAGTATTTCGCCCATCCAGATAAACAGCGGTAGTGCCGTTAAAGTCCATGACGATGACGATGACCAGATTGTAGTGATCATGGTGTCGCCAACCGGTCGGGTGGTGAACAGTTCCATGCCAACGAAAGCCACACCCAAAAGAGCAAGACCGACCCAAATGCCCGAACCTAAAAATAGAAAGAGTACAAAGAGAAAAATCGCGGTGAGGTAAAACTGTTCCATGATTATTGCCCCTCTGCTTTGACAAGCTCTGCTTCGATACCATGCTCACCATGAACGACGATGCGATACAGATTATCCAGGAAAGCAATGAACAATAGCGTCGTGCCTATCCCCATGACGATTTGTGGTATCCACAACGGGGTTGCATCCTGGCCTTGCGAGATATCGTTGATCATGATCGATATTTTTACCGCCTGCCAGGCGTGCCAGCAAAAAAAACCGGAGAAAAAACTGGCAATTGAGAAACACCATATTTCGCCCAACCGCTGATGCTTTCCCATTTTTGTTAGCAACAGGGTGACACGAATATGGGCACCATGGTTTAAAGCATAGGCGAGTGAAAAGAATGAAGCGCCTGCCATGCAATAACCCGCATAAGCTGTCGAGCCGGGTAAAACGAATCCCGTCCAGCGCGCCACCATCTGAGCGACAATAATCAAAAGAATCAGGATTAGAAAACCGGCTCCGATCATGCCGCCGGTGAAATACAATCCATCCAGAAAACGTCTTATGCCGCTTCTGGAATCTCTACTGGAATCCGTCATTCTCCAACTCCCACAAAATCTCATTATTAGACAGATATCTTCCTGTCTTAAAATCCGGGCGGCACAACACTGCCCGAAT
This sequence comes from Anderseniella sp., assembly GCA_030626025.1. GTDB lineage: Bacteria > Pseudomonadota > Alphaproteobacteria > Rhizobiales > Aestuariivirgaceae > JALWJW01. The sequence goes on from DAOUPT010000004.1 coordinate 62,818, forward strand.
TGTTTTCGTCAATTATTGCCTCTTAGTGCAACCTGTACGCCAATGCGTGCAGATAAGTTGCACTAACCTTTTAGAATCCGATCAACTTATCTGCAATCAGTTGACTCCAACTGATTGCAGGTTGACCTAGAGTTTACTTCATTGATGAATAGGCTTTAACGATTGCAGCACCTGCTTCACCGGCAGCTTTTGACCATTCGGCTGACATTGTCGCGCCAATTGCCTTCAATTCAGCCGCAAGCTTTTCACCCGGTCCGCCAACTTTCATGCCGTTGGCAGCAAGTTGGGTCAGGTACCAGCCGGTCAATTGCTCAGAACGGGCTGTTCCTGCAGCACCCGCCAGCATGGCTGAGGATTTCAGACAATTCTGCGCCGTTTTTGGCAATGCATCAAAAGCTGCTTTATTAGCAAACACGGTGTTGCGCGGCAACCAGGCCTGGGTGTCATAAAAGTGTGACAGATGCTCCCAAACTTTTTTGTCATAACCGGTTGAACCGGAAGAAATAAAGGAATCTGCAACACCAGTGGCCAACGCTTGTACCAATTCTGCCGCTTCAATCTGAACCGGAAGCATGCCAGACAGTTCAGCCAGACGAGCCGTTGCAGCATTGTAAGCACGGAACTTGATGCCTTTCATGTCAGAAACTGAGTTGATTGCTTTTTTGAAATACAACCCTTGTGGCGGCCATGGCACAGAATACAACAAAACAAGGTTTTGCTTGGCCAATATGTCTGTCAATGTGCTATTGGCGGCTTTTTTCAGTTTTTCAGACGCGCTGAAGGATGTGGCCAAAAATGGCACTGAGTCGAAACCGAAAACAACATTTTCATTGGCATGAGCAGAGAGCAAACGCTCACCAATTTGTGCCTGACCGGTCCGTACGGCCCGTTTGATTTCATTGCCTTTAAACAATGAACCACCGCCGTGCACTGTAATTGTCAGTTCACCACCAGTACATGTACCTACGGCTTCAGCAAATAACTTGCCGTTTTTAGTGTGAAAATTGCCATCATTGTAGGCCATTGGCATATCCCACTTTTCAGCGGCAGTTGCGCCAAAAGAGGCCGCACCAAAAGCAAAGCTGGCAGCAGCTGTTGTCATTACGAGTTTTTTTACGAACTTCATTCTAGTCTCCCTGTCTGCCTGTTAATTCAGAAGACTTTTCTGTTTGGCAGAAAACAGAAAAGCCAATTCGCTCATCTAATGAGTGAACCGTGAAACTTCATAAGGCGCAAGATCTATGTTGGTTTTTCTATTTGCGATCATGTCGGCGATCATCCTGCCGGTTTTAGGCCCACCGGTCAAACCGATATGATGATGACCAAACGCGGCATAGGCTCCTTTGATATCCTTATAAGGTCCGATAAATGGAATCGAATCTGTCGGGGCCGGACGATGGCCCATCCATTCTTCGATCCGATCATAAGTGAGACCAGGAATGGCCTGGTGGATTTGTTTTTTCAAAAGGGCAATCGGGCCTTTGCTGGCTGGATTATCAAGTCCACCAAATTCTACAATACCGGCGCAGCGAATACGGCCTTCCATAGGTGTGACCACAAATTTTCCCGAAGCCAGCATCATGGCCGAGCGTGGCATGACAGACGGATTGATCAATTCAATATGATAACCGCGCTCAGTTTCCAGCGGGGTTTTTGCACCGAGTTTTTCCGATAGTGCCTTTGACCAGACCCCGGCAGCCAACACAACTGCATCACAACTGACAATACCAGTGCTGGTTTCAACACCGGTCACCTGCCCGTGGTTCTGAATAATTTCATTTACCTCGGCAACGATAATTTCCCCACCCTGTTTTTCCATATGCTCGGCAAGAGCAATGACGTATTTTCCAGGGTCGGTTATTATCCCATGATTTTTCAGGCGGACGGCAAACTTTTTTGTGCCTTGAAATATGGGATCATACTGGTTGAAGCTTTCAGCATTCATTTCATCCCATTTATATCCCATGTCACGACGCACAGCCCATGAAAATGCGTCCTTCTTAAAGGCGGCACGATCATCATAAACAAAAACATAGTCGGAAGATTTCAACCATTTTTCAGCCCCGGTTCCATTGGCTAACGCCTGATGCTGCTCAAAACTGTCATGAAGAATTTGTGTCAGGGCCGAGGCCACATGGCGGGCATCTTTGTCATTGGCCCGTAACGTATATTTAATCAGCCAGGGCAGCATTTTTGGCAAATAAGACCAGCGCAGAAAAAGTGGACTATCGGCCCGCAGCAGCATACCGGGGGCATTGGTGATCAAACCGGGCGAGTTGACTGGCGTCACACCACAGGACGCAAGAACACCACCATTGCCAAAGGATGTACCAGCCGCTGGGCCTTCCTTGTCAATCAGAATAACCTCGTGACCGTCACGTTGCAGCCAGATCGCAGTTGAAACACCAACAATCCCCGCACCAATCACGGCAATACGTTTTCTCTCGCTGTTGCCAGTCTTGCTCAACCGTATTTTTCTCCCTAGGTTCTAATTTTTCTATTACTCTCAACAAATCGATAAAATGTCAATAAAATATCGATAAAATGTGATTATAGCATCCTTACGTCCAACGACTCCTATTTTTATAAATAACCACAGCGGGAATTGATTGCATACATTTAAAAGTGCAACAATACACGAGGTAGATATTTTAGATGTGTGGAAAACAGCGCTATGAAAGTTAAAGGCGGCAAAGCTATATATGGGGCCAGTGTCGGCATTTTGATGCTGGAAGCACAATTCCCGCGCATTCCTGGTGATATGGGCAATGCAGTAACATGGCCTTTTCCGGTCCATTATAAAGTTGTTCGCGATGCCACGCCCGATCAGGTGGTGCGTCACGGGGCACAAGGCCTGTTTGGAAACTTCCTTAAAGCTGCCAGCGAGCTGGTTGCTGATGGTGTTGATGGCATCACCACCAATTGCGGGTTTCTGGCATTGTTTCAAGACGAACTTTCCGCCGCCCTTGATGTACCGATTGCCACTTCATCGCTCATGCAGGTGCCGATGGTGGAACAACTTTTGCCACGAGATAAACGGGCTGGCATTCTAACCATTTCTCCCGCAACACTAACACAAGACCATCTAAAGAAAGCTGGTTGCGCGCCGGATACGCCGGTTGGTGGCACACCTGAATCGAGTGAATTTGCCAGTGTCATATTGAACGATCAGCTAACATTGGATGTTGAACTGGCCCGGCAGGAAAACATTGAGGCTGCAAAGCAACTGGTAAATTCCCACCCTGAAATTGGAGCGATTGTTCTGGAATGCACCAATATGGTGCCCTATGCGGCTGAAATCCAACAAGCTATAGGATTGCCGGTGTTTTCCATCTACAGCTTTGTCACCTGGTTTCAAGCGGGCCTAACACCACGAGGGTCATTTTAAGCGTTCGGCGTTTTGCTGCACCTTTTCCATCAAGTAAATCAAGGTTTGGCGTTCCTTTTCAGACAGACCTTCAAGCAATTGCTGCTCAACTTCCGAGACCTTTGGTGTGAGGGAATGAAACACATCAATTCCACTTTCTGTCAGACGCAGCACGGCTCGCCGCCGATCATCACCATCTATATCGCGCTTAAGAAACCCGGCGTTTCGCAACCCCTTGATAGCCCTGCTGACATTGACTTTATCCATGCTTGAGCGCTCGACAATCTCACTTGCCGATAGGGCGCAATAGGGACCAAGCACTGCCATTGTCCGCCATTCTGATACTGTCAGATTATATAGCGAGGCGTAAACGGCGGACACCGACTCACTTACCGCCCGATAATAAACCCTGACCAGATAAGGGAAAAACCTGGGCAGATCGAATTCAGCATCGGTGTCTGATTTTAGGTTTTCTGTGTTCATATTCGAATAGTAGTTTCATTTGATACCTTTTTCAAGCGGTTTATATACCTCGCTAAATTGCCAATTTTTCTACATTTAGTAATTTTATCTTGACATGGTTTCATTTGTAACTAATTTAATTGGTAACGATGGAGCCCTCACGATGAAGAGTTGGATTGACAGTGCTAATGGGCCGGAATGCCATTTTCCGGTGCAGAACCTTCCCTTTGGTGTTGCAAAAACAACCGATGGTGTGAAGCATTGCGTGTGTGCCATTGGTGACAAGGTCATTGATCTGGCCATGCTTGAAGCCAACGGTTTTTTCGATCCGGAAATTACGACACCGGTGTTCAACCAGCCCGCCCTGAATGACTTTATGCAGCTTGGACCGCACGTCTGGCAGGCGGTGCGAACTTCGTTAACACAATTGTTGATCGAAAATGGCAATCCCGCCCTCAAAGACAATAACAGCTTACGTGAGCAAGCAATTGTTTCGATGTCAGATGTTGAGATGAAATTGCCCTTTAAGGTTGCTGAATACACTGATTTTTATGCCGGACGACAGCATGCGACCAATGTCGGGACGATGTTTCGCGGGGCTGAAAATGCCTTGCCGCCAAACTGGCTGCACATTCCGATTGGCTATAATGGTCGGGCATCCACCGTTGTTGTAAGCGGCACACCGGTCCGGCGCCCGCTTGGCCAAACCAAGGCCCCCGATGCCGATGCACCCTCTTTCGGGCCTTGCAAACGACTGGATATTGAACTTGAAATGGGCGCTGTTGTCGGTCTGTCAAGCACCATGGGCGAGCCACTCACAGTGGCGGAAGCCGATGAGATGATTTTCGGCTACGTTCTGCTTAATGACTGGTCGGCGCGCGATATTCAGGCTTGGGAGTACCAACCGCTTGGACCATTTCAAGCCAAGGCGTTTGCAACTTCGATCAGTCCCTGGATTGTGACGAAAGCCGCGCTTGAAGAGTTTCGGGTTTCAACGCCTGATCGCGATAAAACGTTGCTGCCTTACCTGCAAGAACCCGGCCCAATGTCTTATAACATTGAGCTTGAGGTCTATATGCAATCAGGCAGTGCTAAAAAAGCGACCCGTATTTCAAAAACCAATTACAATAATTTATATTATTCAGCCGCCCAGCAACTTGCCCACCACGCTTCAAGCGGTTGCAAAATGAACACTGGTGATCTGCTCGGCTCGGGCACCATTTCAGGGCCAGACAAAACCCAGTTCGGATCTCTGCTCGAAATCAGCTGGGATGGCAAAGAACCTTTTACGCTTGAAAGTGGTGAGGCCCGCAGCTTTATTGAAGACGGCGACACACTGACCTTGACCGGATGGGCGCAAGGTGATGGATATAGAATTGGCTTTGGTAACTGCGAGGGAACGATCCTTCCGGCCATTAAAGCTTCGATGTAAAATTTCAGGAGAAGACAAAATGGCAAAGGGCTTTGCGTCCACCGGCGATATGGCCGAAAAGAAAATTTCATTCACTGAAGTCGGTGAGAACCTCTATGCGTTTACCGCTGAGGGTGACCCCAACACCGGTGTCATTATCGGCGATGACAGTGTTATGGTTGTTGATGCACAGGCCACGCCAGTTATGGCGCAGTTGGTGATTGACCGCATTCGTGGGGTAACCGACAAGCCAATTAAATATGTCACCCTCAGCCACTACCATGCGGTGCGGGTTCTGGGTGCTTCGGCCTATGATGCCTCTGAAATCATTGCTTCTGAAAAATGCCAGTCGATGATTTATGAACGCGGGCAGGAAGACTGGGATTCTGAATTTGGCCGCTTCCCGCGCCTGTTTGATGCAGCTGATTCCATTCCTGGTCTGACCTGGCCGACCATGACTTTCAAACATCGCATGACCGTCAATATGGGCAATCGCCGGGTTGAGCTAATGCACCTTGGCCGGGCTCACACGGCCGGTGATATCGTTGCCTGGGTGCCCGATGCCGGCGTTATGTTCAGCGGTGATATTGTTGAATATCATTCGGCCTGTTATTGCGGTGATGGACATTTTGCCGATTGGGGACCAACTCTTGATGCGATCAAGGCATTTAATCCACAAGCCATTGCACCCGGGCGCGGCGATGCGTTGGTTGGCCGTGAAATGGTCAACAAGGCCATCGACAATACCCGTGACTTTATCGATTCCACTTACCGTCCTGTAGCACAAGTGGCTGCGCGCGGCGGGTCCCTGAAAGAGGCATGGGATGCCTGCCGGGCTGAGTGCGATCCAAAATTTTCTGACTACGCAATTTACGAACACTGTCTGCCGTTTAACGTGGCCCGCGCCTTTGACGAAGCTCGTGGCATTGATAATCCGCGCATCTGGACGGCCGAACGTGATCAACAAATGTGGGCTGATTTACAAGGATAGCGATACGCTGCCATGAAGAAGATTTTCGAAATTCCCATGTATCCTTATGAGCACAGTGCTGATCAGGATACAGCAACACCGGTTCGTCGGCCTGTGGTTATTATCGGAGCCGGGCCGGTTGGCCTTGGCGCAGCGATTGATCTGGCTCAAAGCGATGTGCCGGTGGTGGTGATTGATGACAACGATAAAGTCAGTTGGGGATCGCGGGCAATTTGCTTTGCCAAGCGACCGCTGGAAATTCTTGACCGTCTTGGCTGTGGTAATGCCTTTGTCGACAAAGGTGTAACCTGGAATACCGGTAAGGTATTTTTTGGTGACCGGGAAGTTTACAAGTTTAACCTTCTGGCAGAGGGGGGTCACAAACGTCCGGCCTTTATCAATCTTCAGCAATACTTTTTTGAAGAATATCTTGTTGACCGGGTTCGCGAGCTGGAAACAGCGGGCAAGTCGATTGAATTGCGCGGGAAAAACAAGCTAGTATCACTTGAGCAACATGGTGATTTCAGCACTCTGGTGATTGAAACACCCGATGGTCCTTACACACTTGAAGCTGAATGGGTGATCGCCTGTGATGGTGCCGCCTCGCCGGTTCGTTCGATGATGGGACTTGATTTTGTCGGGCGGGTTTTTGAAGACAATTTCCTCATTGCTGATGTGGTTATGGAAGCTGACTTTCCGACCGAGCGCTGGTTCTGGTTCGACCCTCCCTTTAATCGCGGACAATCGGCGCTGTTGCACAAACAACCGGATAACGTTTGGCGAATTGACCTGCAGCTTGGTTGGGATATTGACAAAGACGAAGAGAAAAAACCTGAAAATGTTATCCCGCGCCTGAAAGCCATGCTTGGAGCGGATGTGGAATTTGAGTTGGAATGGGTTTCAATCTACACATTCCAGTGCCGGAGAATGCCTGAGTTTCGGCATGGACGGGTGCTATTTGCCGGCGATTCCGCCCATCAGGTTTCGCCCTTTGGTGCTCGCGGGGCCAACAGCGGTCTGGCCGATACAGACAATTTATGCTGGAAGCTTAAACTGGTTATGGATGGTCTGGCACCTGAACGTCTACTCGATACTTATGATATCGAGCGCATTCACGGGGCTGACGAAAACATTTTGAACTCGACACGTTCGACTGATTTTATAACGCCCAAATCAGACATGAGCCGGATCTTCCGCAATGCTGTTCTTGATCTGGCCGAGCAGTGTGAGTTTGCCCGACCGCTGGTTAATTCCGGTCGTCTTTCAGTACCGTGCACCTATGACAATTCGCCCCTGAATGGGCCGGATGTCAAGAGCATGCCAAGTCGTACCCGTCCGGGAACGCCAGCTGTGGATGCGCCAATAGCCGACGGGTGGTTGCTTGATCGTCTGGGAAATAAATTCCAGTTACTGGCCATTAATACCGATGCACCCAATGATCTCAAGGCACATGGTATTGATATTGAAACAGTTCACCTCAAAGCAAGCAAAGAAATCGCCGAACGTTATCTGGGTGATGAAAAATCAGCCGTTTATTTGATGCGACCTGATCAGCATGTCGCGGCCCGCTGGACCGGGTTTGATGCAGCAGCTGCTAGCGATGCTGTTTGCACAGCAATAGGAGTTCAAGGGAAATGAGCAAACTTGTTACGATACCAAACCTTCCTGATCCCGATGGCTTTTACGATGAACTGCTTAAAGCGCATGAAGGACGGGACAAGGCCGATAGTGATGATTTGAACGCCCGGCTGATTTTACTGCTGGCCAATCACATTGGTGATTGCGAAATTCTGACTGAAGCCCTCACCCTCGCTGCCGAGACACAAGGAGAAAGACCATGAAAATTGACCAAATCCATCATGTGGCCTACCGCTGCAAAGATGCCAAGGAAACTGTTGAATGGTACAAAAAAAATCTCAACATGGATTTTGTTCTGGCCATTGCCGAAGACGCGGTGCCCTCAACCCATGAGCCTGACCCTTATATGCATATTTTTATGGATGCGGGAAACGGCAACGTGCTGGCGTTCTTTGAGCTGCCGACCAAACCGGAGATGGGCCGCGATCCCAACACGCCCGAATGGGTGCAACATCTGGCTTTCAAAGTGAAGGACCACGGAACCTTGCTCGAATTCAAGGAACACCTTGAAGGCAATGGCATTGACGTTCTCGGTGTCACTGATCATTCGATCTTTCATTCAATTTACTTCTTTGACCCAAGCGGCCACCGCCTCGAACTTGCCTGTCCTGACCCCGACGAAGAGGCCATGTTGAAAAAACTCGACGCTGTAAAATGGGACATGCTTGAGGAATGGTCGAAAACAAAAAAAGCGCCAAAACACGCTGACTGGATGCACAAGAAAGAATTTACTGGCGGATAAATTTAATAACCAACCAAGGAGGGAATAAACAATGACCTATCATTTTAAAACGACATTTGCGGCAACGCTGATCGCAGGGACAACTGCTCTCACAGCTTTTGCTGTCCCGACTATGGCCGAAACAAAACTGGTGTTGTCATCATGGCTGCCAGCCCGTCACCCTATTGTTGCAAAGGCAATCAAGCCCTGGGCGAAACAGGTTGAAAAAGTGACGGAAGGACGTGTCAGCATTCGCGTTCTTGCCAAACCGTTGGGCCCGCCGCCTGCACACTTTGATATGGCAGCAGACGGTGTTGCCGACATCACCTACGGGCTGCATTCCTTTACCAAGGATAACCGCTTTTTGCGCTCGCGCATTGGGCAGTTTTCTTTTATTGGCAACAACTCAACCGATGCTTCAAAAGCTTACTGGAATGTTTATTCAGGCAAACTGGAAGCGCAAAAGGAACACAAAGGCGTTAAACTTCTTAGCCTGTTTGTCCATGGTCCCGGTATCTTCCACAACAACAAACGCAAGATTGAAAAGCCGGAAGATTTCAAGGGTTTGAAAATCCGTACACCGGGTGGTTATATTGCCGGGCTGGCCGGTGATCTTGGCATTACCACTCAGTTTATGGGACCGGGACAGGTTTTTGAAAAACTTTCCCGTGGCGTGATTGACGGCGTGACATTCCCGATTGAAGCCCTGCGGGCTTTTAAACTGGGCGGTCACTTGAAATATTCAATGAGCGTGCCCGGCGGGCTTTACAACACCTCGTGGTTTGTGGTGATGAACAATGGCAAATGGGCCGAAATTTCCAACAAGGATAAAAAGGCCATCATGTCGATTTCCGGTGAAGCCTTTGCAAATCTGGTCGGTGGTGTCTGGGATGCCTCTGACAAAGTCGGGGCGGCCTACGTGGCCAAGAACAAAATTGAAGTTCATGCAGCATCTGCCGCGGTCCTTACAAAAGTAAAATCCATAGCAACCAAACGCGAAGCTGCATGGGCCAAGGCAGTGAAAGAAACCGGTTATGACGGGGCTGCTGCACTGAAAGAAATGCGCCAGCAAAGCGGCGTAAAATGACCATTGACGACAAATCTGCTGATCAGCCCGAAAAGGGCTGGTCAGTGATGGATTATTGCCTCGGCACCCTGGCAACCTTGTTGCTGGTTGGATTGATCTTGCTGACATGTGTAGATGTGGTGGCGCGCTCATGGTTCAATGCACCGGTAAACGGTGCGTTCGAACTGACCCAACTCATGTTGGCCGCGGTAATTTTTGCTGCATTACCAATGACCACCGCAGCAGGTGAGCATATTGAAGTTGAACTTCTGACCCAGTCAGCCGGCCCCACTTCCCAGCGGTTTTTTATGGCTCTGGGTCAGTTGATTTCAGCACTGGTTCTGTTCGTGTTGAGCTGGCGTCTCTGGGCTCATGCGGCAAAGCTTGGCCGTGACGGGGCTGTAACCAACTCACTGGAACTATCAATGGCACCAATCGGCTATTTTGCTGCTTTTTCCTGCGCCCTGAGTGGTTTTATCGCGTTGTTAATGTTGAAACAACGCTGGACAGCAAAATCGGGCGAGGTGTGATGTTTGAATCCCTGATCGGTTTTTCAGCGTTATTGGTTTTGATTTTTGCAAGGGTGCCCATCGCCTTTGCCATGGCGCTTGTCGGTGCTGTTGGTTTTGCCATTATGCGCGACTGGAATGCGACTTTTTCAATTATCGGCACCATCGCTTTCGACAAAGGCTTGTCCTACACGCTATCGGTTATTCCGCTGTTTATTCTGATGGGGAATCTGCTGACCATCTCCGGGGTCAGCCATGCGCTCTATGCTGCAGCAAATCACCTGTTGGGCGGTGCCCGCGGCGGGCTTGCCATGGCCTCGATTGTTGCCTGTGGCGGCTTCAGCGCAGTTTGCGGCTCATCACTGGCAACCGCTGCGACGATGTCAAAAGTTGCCATGCCTTCGATGCGCAAATTTGGCTATGCTGACAGTCTGGCCACCGGTTCAATTGCAGCAGGTGGTACGCTTGGTATTTTAATCCCGCCCAGTGTGGTGATGATTATCTATGGACTGCTGACTGAATCAGACATCGGCAAGTTGTTTCTTGCAGGGGTCATTCCGGGCATTTTAGGCGTTGCTTTATACATGCTCGCTATTGTCATCGTCACCCGATTGAAACCTTCACTGGCACCAAAGGCAGAAGGTGTGGAGCCCTTTACCCGCCGCGAAAAAGTCGGCGTGTTTGCCGTTGTCGGTTTGTTTGTTGTTATTATGACCGGCATTTATGGCGGGTTTTTTACACCAACAGAAGCTGCTGCCGTTGGTGCTGCTACGGCTTTCCTGATTACGCTGTTCATGGGCAATGTCGGGGCAAAGGATTTGTTTGGGGCCTGCCTTGAAAGCGCCCGGACCACGGCAATGATTTTCGCCATCATCATCGGGGCTGAAATTTTTTCAAACTTTATCAATTTCGCCGGACTACCAGATTCCCTTGCTGACTGGATCAGCACGCTTGAGGTTAATGCCTATATGGTGATTTTTGGCATTGTGATGATTTATCTGGTTTTGGGTTGTGTGCTTGAAAGCCTGTCAATGATCCTGTTGACTGTACCAGTCTTCTATCCAGTCGTTGTGCAACTGGACTTTGGCACCGGGGTGCTTTCAGATCCCGAGGCAGTACTGATCTGGTTTGCGGTAATTGTTGTGGTGGTTACCGAGATAAGTCTTATTTCGCCGCCGGTGGGACTGAACGTATTTGTTTTGCGCAATGTTCTTCCCGATGTCCCCTTAAGGACAATTTTTCGTGGTGTAATTCCTTTCTGGATTGCCGATATTGTTCGGTTGGCTCTGCTGATCGCCTTACCAGCTTTGTCACTTTGGATGACAGGGGTGATATAATGAAATTATATACTTATTGGCGCAGCACGGCATCTTATCGGGTTCGTATTGCGCTTGAGCTCAAGGGGATTGATGTTGAACTGGTGCCCGTTCATCTGCTGGCCGATGAGGGGCAGCAGCACAGCCAAGCCTACAGCGCTATCAATCCGGGCAACACGGTGCCGACACTAGTTTTGGATGATGGCGATGCCATCACGCAATCGCTTGCGATTGTTTCTTACCTCGATGAAATCTATCCTGAACCGGCTTTGTTGCCCGCAGATCTGACCGAGCGGGCCAGAGTTCGCTCTGGCGCACAAATGATTGCCTGTGATATTCATCCGCTGAATAATTTGCGGATTACCCAATATCTCAAGCAACAATTGGGACATGATGACCGGCAAACGGTTGAATGGATGAAGCACTGGATGCAACGGGGGCTTGCCGCTTACCAGAACTTTATCCGGCACGACGCCGAGTTTAGTTTTGGCGGCAAACCCGGTCTGGCTGATATCTGTCTGGTGTCGCAACTCTATAATGCCCATCGCTGGGGACTGGATTTAACCGGGTTTCCGCATTTGGTCAAAATCGAGAAAAACTGTATGGCGTTATCTGCCTTTCGTGACAGCCACCCGGACCGGCAACCAGATGTCGAATTGACAGCATAAATTGTTTTACTCAGCCGCCTGCGTCTGAGAAAAGACGTGGGCAATTGCCGCCCTCAAGCCTGCCGGTTTGACCGGTTTTCCAAGATAGCCGATAGAGAGATGCTCGGTTTGTTCCACCACGGCCCGCGAACGGTCTGCGGTGATTAATACCGCCGGGATGGTTTTACCGGCGTGTTTTCTCAACCGTTTGATCAGTTCAATTCCGTTGCTTTCATCAAGGTGATAATCGGCCAAAATAATGTCAATCGTCTCACCGGTGTTTTTCAGCTTCCGGCAGGCACTTTCGGGATCAGTTGCCGTTAAAACCCGACAACCCCAGCCTGAAAGCAAAGTCGTCATGCCCTCGACAATTGCCCTATCGTTATCAATGACAAGGACATTGAGATTGCCCAGTGCTGCTGTGACCGGTTGTTTGTGAGGCAATTGGATAACGCTTGCCGGTTTTTCCACAGCAACAGGTAGTTTGACCGAAAACCGTGATCCGGCACCCGGTGCTGATTGAAGCGACAATTCATGTCCCAACACTTTTGCAATGCGTCTGACAATCGACAAGCCAAGCCCCAGTCCATGCTCATTGCCGCTTGATTTTTCAAGGCGGGTAAATTCCTGGAAAATCACATCCTGTTTGTCGGCCGGAATGCCCGGACCGGTATCGAGTACATCAACCCGAATATCGGAACCAGCCCGCCGGCAGCCGATCAGAACCTTGCCCGATTGGGTATATTTAATTGCATTGGACGCCAGATTTCGAATGAGCCGACGTAACAATTGTCGATCACTGCGAACGTAAATATTGCTCTGCAGTATTTTGAGTTTCAAGCCGCGTGCCTGAGCTATCGGTTTAAGTTCGGTACGCAGGGGGCCGAGAATTTCATTGATGGGAAAACTGGTTATTTCTGTTTTCATAGCCCCTGCATCAAGTTTTGAAATTTCCAGCAAGGCATTGAGGATTTCTTCGACCGCTTCCAGAGAAGCATCAACGTTACGGACAAGTTTTTCGTTCTCGCTACCTGCCATGCGTTCAACCAGTGATGAAGCAAACAACTTGGCGGCATTGAGGGGTTGGAGAATATCGTGGCTGGCGGCTGCAACAAAACGGGTTTTGCCGACATTGGCTGCTTGGGCCTCGGCGGTTGCTGTTTCCAACTGTGAGTTGAGGGTTGTCAGTTCGGCGGTGCGTTCTTCAACGCGTCGTTCCAGCGTTTCATTGGATTGAACAAGAGCTTCCTGCGCATCGACAGTTTCGGTGATATCAGCAAAGGTAACCACAATACCGCCATCGGGCATTTGACTGGAACTCACGTCCAGAACTATCGATCTGCCTTTCAGCCACTCCTGATAGGGTTGATGGACCTCGGCAAGTTGGTTAAGTCGCTTATCTATTTCGTTCTCGAGTGCCTCCTCGCCCACACCTTCCTTGACCAGAATTTCCCGCAACAAATCTGACAGCGGCACCCCGACCCTGCCATGATTGGTCGGCAAACCCAGCAGATGGCGGAACTGCCGATTCCAGCAAATCAGATTAAGTTCGTTGTCAAACACCGCAATACCCTGACGCACATGATCGATCGCAGATTGCAGCAAGTCACGATTGTGGCGCAGTGCATCAGACGCATCATCGAGCAGACGCGATGCTTCACGGGAATTCTGGCTGTGGCTTTCCAGCAGAAGGGCCAATACCAGACGAGACGAAGAACTGCCAACCGCCCGGGCAAGCAGATGCTCGGTAAATCTCAGGATCCGACCATCTGCCTCGACCCCGGGATTAAGCACCAAATCAAGACCTGCTGCATAATCATCAAAAGAGCGCTGTGTGCGCTCATGCCCGAGGTAACGGGCAACGGTCTGCTGCAGCTGGCCGATGGTTACACTTGAGCGAAAAGACCGCAGGGCGGTTCCGCCGGCAGGAAGCTCAGAGGTCACAAATGCATTGGCCTGAAGTGCCTCTAACGGGCGCAGGTCACGCAGCAGTGATACACCAAAATAAACAATCAGGTTCGCCCCAAGACTCCACATAACCCCGTGCGTAAGCGGTTCCATTGACAGGCCCAATAAAGCCCGTGGTTTCAATATTTCTATGCCGAGCAGTCCATGTTCAACGAAGCTGGCTGGCAACCAGCCCGCATCGGAAAACAACGGCAAGGCCAGCGTATAAACCCACAGGGCAAAACCGGTCAGAATACCAGCCATGGCACCACTGGACGTCCCGCGCCTCCAGATCAGTCCAATAAATAATGCAGGGGCAAATTGCGCTGCAGCGGCAAAAGATAAAAGACCAATCTGGGCTAAAGCAGCGCTGGCGGTAATCATCTGGTAATAGCCATAGGCCAGCGCCAGAATGACAACAATGGCACTGCGCCTGATCATCAGCAAAACAGAGCCCATCTCGCCGTAAGATTCTTCTATCAGGGTTTTGCGGCGAAGCGCCAGCGGTACAATCAGATTGTTACAAACCATAATTGAAAGAGCGATGGTTTCGACGATCACCATGGCGGTTGCAGCAGACAGGCCACCGATAAAAGCGGCAAGTACAATAAATTTGTGACCGCTTGCCACCGGCAAAGCCAAAACAAAGGTGTCAGCATCAACCGAGCCGGCCGGGAAGGCAACGAGACCGGCAATTGCGATGGGTGCAACAAACAGATTTATGACAACCAGATAGACCGGGAATAACCAGGCCGCGCGCCGGACATCTTCAAGGGCGGTGTTTTCAACCACCGCAACATGAAACTGGCGCGGCAACAAAAATATCGCAAAGCTCGATAAAACTGTCATGGTAATCCAGCGCCCGATGTTAATCGGTCCGGAAAACAAACTGGTAATTTCTGGACGGGTGGTAACAGCTTCAAACAAGCCTTCGAACCCGCCCAGCAGCCAGAAGGTTGCAAAAATACCGACAACGAGAAAAGCCCCCAATTTGATTACCGACTCCACCGCGATGGCTAAAATCAACCCGTCCTGATGTTCGGTCGTATCAATGTGACGGGTCCCGAACAACATGGCAAAACCGGCAAGGGTGATGGTCACCAACAGGGCAAAATTATCTCCGGTGCCGCTGGTTGAAGTTACGAGGTCGGTGGCCGATGCGGTATCCTGGGGCAAAATTGTATGAAGAGAAACGGCGATGGCTTTTAATTGCAACGAGATATAGGGAACGATACCAACAACAGCAATCAACGCAACCAGAGCGCCAAGCCACTGGTTTTTTCCATAGCGTGCCGAAATAAAATCTGCAATCGAGGTTATGTTCTGACGTTTTGAGATACGGACAATGGCGCGTAAAATGGGCCAGCCCACGGCAAACATCAATATCGGCCCGATATAAATCGGCAAAAAATCATAACCGGTTCGGGCCGAAACACCAACCGAGCCAAAAAACGTCCAGGATGTACAATAAACAGCAAGGGACAAGGCATAAATCAGCGGTCGCGGCTGGCCATGACTGCCAATACTGCCGCGCACCTTGCGATCACCGTAACTGGCCACGGCAAAAAGCACACCGACATAGGCGAGCGCAATCAGCACCACTGTCCATGAATTTAACAAATGCCAATCTCCTGTCAGTCAGATAAAAGGAATAGTAAAGCTTTGCTATGAAGCTTATCAAGTCCGAAATGGCGGTGCCTTTGCAATCAATGGAAATTCAGCTATAAGTTGCACCATATTGGCATCAAATGTGTCAATTGTTGAACGAACAAAACAACTAAAAAAGCGGGGCAACAATATGTTTAAAGAATTTAAAGAATTTGCAATGAAAGGCAATGTCGTCGACATGGCCGTTGGTGTGATTATCGCTGGAGCATTCGGCTTGATTATCAAATCACTGGTTGGTGATATCCTGATGCCGATTGTCGGATCTGTTTTCGGTGGACTGGATTTCTCAAACATGTTTATCGGCTTGAGCGACAAGGTAACTGAAACCACCCTTGCAGCGGCACAAAAACAGGGTGCGGTCCTTGCTTATGGTAGCTTTCTTACTACTGTCGTAAACTTCATCATCGTGGCATTTATTTTGTTTATGGTCATAAAAGCCATGAACAGTGCCAAGAAAAAAGAAGAAGAAGCACCGGCCGAGCCAGCAGCCCCACCGGCTGAAGAAGTTCTGTTGACAGAAATCCGCGATCTTCTGAAAAAATAATCAACTTCGTTGATGACGAAAGCCCGGGTCAATCGCCCGGGTTTTTTATTGGTTAAAACTTGTCGCGCAGGGAGTAGTACAGCATGGCCAGAGCAAGCAGCGGTTTTTGAGCAAGCTTGCCACCGGGAAAACGTTTTGTCGGAACCGATTGCATCAAGTCAAAGCGCGATGCGGTACCGTTGATGACTTCAGCCATCAGCGACCCGGCAAAGACACCCATGCCGACACCCTCACCACTATAGCCGCCTGTTGTCAGAACATTCGGGGTAAGGCGGTTAACGAACGGCATGCGGTTTATGGTAATTCCGAGCGTGCCGCCCCAACCGTAGTCAATTTTTGTGTCTGCCAGTTGCGGATAGATTTCCAGCATCGGCTTGCGGACAAATGACTTGATGTCGGTGGGGAACTTGTAGCTGTAATTTTCACCGCCACCAAATAACAACCGTCGGTCCGCCGATAGGCGGAAATAATTGATGACAAATTTTGAATCTGCAACCGCGATATCATCACGAATAATCTGACTGGCAAGGCTTTGCGACAATGGCTCAGTAGCGATGATAAAATTGTTGATTGGCATTACTCTTGCAGCAGTCTTTTTATCCAGATCACCGATATATCCGTTGCAGGCAATCAGACAAAACTTTGCTGTAATATTACCGTTTTCAGTCGAAACAATAACCGGATCAGTTTGACTAATCTCTTGCGCTTTGGTTTTTTCAAAAAACCGAACCCCTGCCCGTTTCGCGGCGCGGGCCAGACCATAGGCAAAACTCAACGGGTGAAGGTGTGCAGCACCGGTATCAAGGGTGCCACTGAAATAGGCTTTGGTGCCGAGCATCTGGCGAATCTCATTCTGATCGATATATCGTATTTCATCGTAATCATAATGGGTTTGCAGATGTTCGACCTCATGCTGCGATTGAACCCCGTATCGAGTCCGGTGATTGGCGTGCAGGACGCCGGGTTTTAAATCACAGTCAATATTATGCTTTTTTATAAGGTCTTTAGCCAGTTGGTTGGCATCGCGGCCCAAATGCCAGAGCTGGCGCGCCTGATCGGTACCGACCATTTTTTCCAGATCGGGTTGTTCTACCCGCAGACCTGATGAAAGCTGTCCACCGTTGCGCCCTGATGCGCCCCAGCCAATCCGGTGCGCGTCAAGAACCACCACATCGTGTCCGCTTTCGGCCAGATGCAGGGCGGCGGACAATCCGGTGTAGCCTGCCCCGATAATGCAGACATCACAGGTGATGTCGCTGGTAAGCGGTGGAAAGGTTTGAAGCGGTTTTGCAGTGGCGTTGTAATAGGAGTCCGGATAGACACCGGACTCGTCATTGGCATAAAGGACGTTCATTCAAGCTGCTTTCAAAAGCCCTTCCTGGGTCAATGCTTTTGCTGTCTGGTCGAGTGATTTGACGGCTAACTCCATCAATTCATCAATTTCAGATTTATTTATGACCAGCGGTGGTGAAATAATCATCGCGTCACCAACCGAGCGCATGACCAGACCATTGGCAAAACAAATCTCCCGGCAAATAAAACCCGCGGCACCGGCATCACCGGCAAAAGCTGCCCGGTTTGCCTTGTCCGGCGACAGTTCGATGGCGGCCATCATACCGCAAATACGGGCATCACCGACCAACGGATGATCAGCCAACGTCTGCCATTTTTGTTTGAGATAGGGCCCCGTTTCAACGCCTACTGTTTTGATGATATTTTCTTCTTCCAGAATGCGCAAATTTTCCAATGCAACAGCGCTGGAAACAGGATGGCCGGAGTATGTGTAGCCATGAGCGAACTCTCCGCCTTTTTCACTCAACACACCGGCAACTTCATCAGACAGGATAGAAGCACCGATAGGCATATAGCCCGAGGACATGCCTTTTGCGGTGGTCATGATATCGGGCCGAATATTGAAAGTCTGACTGCCAAACCAGTTTCCTGTACGGCCAAAACCGGTGATAACTTCATCGGCAATCAGCAAGATTTCCCGTTCATCGCAAATGCGTTGAATTTCAGGCCAGTAACTGTCGGGCGGCACGATCACACCACCAGCACCCTGCACCGGTTCGGCAATAAAGGCTGCCACTTTGTCTTCCCCGAGGCGGTCAATTTCCTGCTCTAGCAGTTTAGCCTGTTGCAGGCCAAATTCTTGTGGTGACAGATCACCACCCTCGCCATACCAGTAGGGTTGACCGATATGAGTAATATCGGGAATCGGCAGGCCACCTTGTGCGTGCATGAATGCCATACCGCCAAGGGAAGCCGCGGCCATGGTCGACCCATGATAACCGTTCTTGCGGGCGATAATGACTTTCTTTTCCGGCTTGCCAAGGCTGGCCCAATAATGTCTGACCATGCGAATATTGGTATCGTTGGTTTCAGACCCCGAGCCGGAGAAAAATACGTGATTGAGGGCCCCTGGAGCAAGTTCGGCAAGTTTTTGCGCCAACATGATAGCAGGAGGGTGGCTCGTTTGGAAAAACGTGTTGTAGTAGGGCAGCTGCATCATTTGCCGACTGGCGACATCGGCCAGTTCGCGGCGGCCATAGCCGATATTTACGCACCACAAACCGGCCATACCATCAAGCAGTTTGTTGCCTTCACTATCCCAGAGATAAACACCGTCAGCACGGGTGATAACGCGGACCCCTTTCTCATTAAGCCCTTTGCGGTCAGTGAAAGGGTGCATGTGGTGGGCAGCATCGAGGGCTTGCAATTCTTTGGTCGGCAAATGGTTGTCTTGAATAGTCATGAGGGTATTTCCTTTTTAAAACTCAAACGTTGAGCAACAAATGATCACGTTCCCAGGGTGAGATCACTTGCAAAAATTCATCGGATTCAGAGCGTTTGATAGCCCTGTAGAGTTGGCAGAATTCGTTACCGAGCATGTCGGTGATCTGGCTGTTTTCCTCAAACATATCCAGTGCACCCATCAGGCTGCGGGGTAATGTAATTTCGGATTCCTCGGCTTCACCGACAAGAGCGGCTCTCGGTTTGAGGTTTTCAGTCATACCTAAAAAACCGCTGGCCAGACTTGCAGCCAGAGCCAGATAAGGGTTGCAATCCATGCCGACAATTCGGTTTTCCACCCGCCGGGATTGCGACGAGGCGATTGGAATACGAAGGCCCGTGGTGCGGTTGTCTTTGCCCCATTCCAGATTTATCGGGGCAGAGTCACCCGGCACAAACCGACGATAGGAGTTTACATAGGGTGCCAACATACAAAACACCCCGGGCAGGTATTTTTGTTGCCCGGCGATAAATCCATAGAACAAATCGGTGGCCGAACCATCATTGTTGCTGAAAATGTTTTTGCCGGTTTTTGCCGCAACTATGCTTTGGTGAATGTGCATGGCACTGCCCGGTTCATCCTGCATTGGCTTGGCCATAAAGGTGGCAAAACAATCATGGCGCAGGGCAGCTTCGCGAATGGAGCGTTTATAAAAGAAAACCTGATCAGCCAAGGCGACCGGGTCGCCATGTTGCAGATTGATTTCAATCTGACCGGCACCGCCTTCCTGAATGATGGTATCGATCTCAAACCCTTGGGCTTCAGCAAAATCATAAATGTCATCAATGACCGGTCCGTATTCATCAACCGCACTCATCGAATAAGCCTGACGTCCAACAACTTTGCGACCGGTACGACCGATTTGAGGTTCAATTGGATTGTCGGGATTTATGTTTGGTTTGGTTAGATAAAACTCCAGCTCGGGAGCAACAATCGGTTGCCAGCCCATTTTGTCATAATAAGACAGAACCCTTTTGAGCACATTGCGAGGAGCAGTTCCAACTGGCTCACCTTCCAGATTTGTAATGTCATGGATAACCTGCAAGCTGACGTCGCCGGTCCATGGTGCAGCGGTTGCAGTCGAGATATCCGGTGTCAGCAGCATGTCTGCTTCAGTCCACTGATTTTCGACATCCTCCATTTCAGCGTAAGAACCGGTGATGGTTTGATAAAAAATCGATGTTGGTAAAAACATCCTCTCGCCACGAATGAATTTTCTGGCCGGCATGGTTTTGCCACGGGCGATGCCGGCGATATCGGCAACGATACACTCGACTTCATCAATCTTGCGGCCATCAAGCCATTCATGGAAAGATGCCGGTCGGGACTCCAGTAATTGAGTTAGCGTTTTCGATGTCATGAAGATTGTTCCTGCTTTAATACGCGGGCCATCATATCGGCGATATGGGCCGTGGCCAGTGGCCCTGAAAGATCGTCATCCTTGCGAGCCATTACTTCAGCGGGCAGAACGTCTTTGCGGGCTTTAAAAAGACTGCCGACAAATTCTTTGCCAAATTCGGGATGAGGCTGCACGGTCAGCGCCTTGTTGCCATAGGCAATAACGGCATATTTGCAAAATGGTGATGAACCAACCGCTTTTGAACCAGCCGGTAATTCAACAACCTGATCCTGATGCCAGGCCAT
This sequence comes from Anderseniella sp., assembly GCA_030626025.1. GTDB lineage: Bacteria > Pseudomonadota > Alphaproteobacteria > Rhizobiales > Aestuariivirgaceae > JALWJW01. Next base: position 83,522 of record DAOUPT010000004.1, read on the forward strand.
GAGGTCGATACCCTCTTTGAGACCATCTATAATGTAACGCTGTTTGCCAACCGACCAGCCGCCTGAAAATTTCTCCACTTTGCCACCAAGTGCCTGGGCCAAAACCTGATGGCCAAAACAGATGCCAACGATTGGCACTTCTTGCGCATAGGCATCACGCAGAAAGACTTCGAGTGGCGGGATCCAGTCGTGGTCTTCATAGGCGCCGAATTTTGAACCTGTGATCAACCAGCCATTTGCGTCCTTGACCGACGATGGCAAATTGCCTTCCAGAACGCGATAGCTTTCAAATTCAAAGCCATAACCGTCAAGGAACTGCTCGAACATAATGTCATATTCACCATGTTCCTGAACAAGATCATCAGGGCAAAGGCCGGTTTGTAAAATTCCGATTTTCATAAGCGTCCTACTACATTGATTTTTGCGCCTTTTTTGACCGCTAAGAGGCACAACCAGTCATGGGCGATTGTGGCAGCGGCAATCGCTGTTATTTCTGCATGGTCATAGGCCGGCGATACTTCAACCACATCCATGCCAACCAGATTGAGGTCGCCGAGACCGCGAATGAGTTCCAGCGCCTGCCAGCTCGACAGACCGCCACAGACCGGTGTGCCGGTACCAGGTGCAAAGGCCGGATCGAGACCATCAATATCAAAAGAAATATAAACCGACGTGTCACCGGCCCTCGCCTTTATAATTTCAAGTGTCGCCTCTATGCCGTTGCGATGAATCCACGGTGCGGTTAGAATTTCAAACCCGTGGTCGCTGTCATTAAATGTGCGCAAGCCGACCTGGGTGGAACGCGAAACATCGATGACGCCTTCTTGTGCGGCACGAGCAAACATCGAGCCATGGTCGAGCCGGTTTTTCTCATCTTCCCAAGTGTCACAATGGGCATCAAACTGGACCAGCGTGATGGGGCCGTGAACTTTGGCGTGTGCCTTGATCAAGGGATAGGCAACAAAGTGGTCACCGCCGAAGCTCAACATTTTGGCACCACTGGCCAAAATGTGATCGGCGTGATCAACAATAGTGCCCGGCACGGTTTCAGGGTGATGGGGGTCGATATGACAATCACCGTAATCAATGACATTTAGTGTTTCGGACAAATCAAAACCAAATGGAAACGCTTTTAGTTCGGCTAACTGAACCGATGCCTGGCGAATAGCGCGTGGGCCAAGGCGGCAGCCGGGGCGGTAGGTAACAGCGCAATCATAGGGGATACCGCTGACCACCACATCTACACCGGCAAGATCGCGGGTGTATTTGCGACGTAAAAAACTTAAAGCACCACCATAGGTCATTTCATGCCAGTTCTCATTGAGGCCTTCAGCCCGAAAGGCTTGATCACCTTTTTGATCCGTCATTTCAAGATACCTTTTTTGGTTTCATCTGGGTGGACGCGATAACCACCCCGATAGCAACGACAACAATAATGATGGTGGCCAGCGCATTGATGTCCGGGCTAACACCGAGCCGTACTTTTGAGAAAATCACCATTGGCAGGGTTGAAGCCCCCGGCCCCGAGACAAAACTGGCAATAACCAGATCATCAAGCGACAGAGTGAAAGACAGCAACCAGCCCGAGACCAGAGCAGGTGCGATGACCGGCAAAGTGATGTCGAAAAATACCCGGGTCGGTTTGGCGCCCAGATCAAGAGCTGCTTCTTCGAGGCTTTCATCCATATCCACCAAACGCGATTGAACCACAACGGCGACATAGGCCATGCAGAACGTGGTGTGGGCGATGACGATGGTGGTGAGGCCGCGACCAGCAGGCCAGCCAAACATTGCCTCCATGCCAACAAACAACAGCAGGAGTGACAGGCCGATGATGACATCGGGCATCACCAATGGCGCGGTGATCATGCCGCTGAGCAGACTCTTGCCATGGAAGCGACGAAAACGAACCAGCACCAGTGCGCCCAGCGTTCCTAAAATCAACGCAAGAGAGGCGCTTAAAAATGCAATTTTCAAGCTGATCCAGGCTGCACCGAGGATTTGCGGATCATTAAGAAGTTTGGCATACCATTTGGTTGAGAACCCGGCCCAGACAGTTACCAGTTTTGATTTGTTAAAGCTGAAAATAATCAGTGAAATAATCGGAATATATAAAAACGCAAATCCCAACGTAGTGGCGATGGTGACAAACCATGAGTTCTTCTTCATGAGGAGGCCCCCGCGCTGGCTTGCTGAGCGTTACGCATCAACACAATTGGTACGATCAACAGGACCAGCATAACAATGGCAACAGCCGAGGCCACCGGCCAGTCACGATTGGAGAAAAACTCGTTCCACAAAACCTTGCCTATCATCAATGTGTCCGGTCCACCCAATAGTGCAGGAATAACAAATTCTCCGACGACAGGAATAAACACCAGCATCGAACCGGCGATCATACCCGGCATTGACAGCGGCAAAGTGACTTTGAAAAAAGTTGTTATCGGACTGGCACCCAGATCGGCCGAGGCCTCAAGCAGGGAATTATCAAGTTTCACCAGATTGGTAAACAGCGGCAATATCATAAATGGCAGATAGGTGTAGACAATACCAACATAGACGGCAAAGTTGGTCTGCATCATAACGATTGGTTCGGAGGTGATACCAAGGGACATTAAAACGTTGTTGATGATACCATTGGTTTTCAGGATGCCAATCCAGGCATAAACCCTCAGCAGAAACGATGTCCAAAACGGCAGGATAATCAGCATCAGCAAAACACCGCGGCGACGCTCTGTGGTGCGGGCAATGTAATAGGCCATGGGATAGGCAATCAGCAGCGCAATCAGAGTTGAGAAAAACGCAACTTTAATCGAGGACCAATAGGCCAGAATGTAGAGATCATCGTCGATCAGATAGCCATAATTCGACAGGTGCAATTTCAGCACCATCAATCCGTCCTTCCACTCCAGCAGTTTTGAATAAGGTGGACGGGCGATAAGGGATTCGGCAAAGGAAATCTTGAAGACAACAGCAAACGGGATCAGGAAAAAGATGATCAGCCACCACAATGGAACACCGATCACCAGCGAGCGGCCATAAGTACCGATACGATTAAAGATGCGGCGCCCAATTGATATGCCGTTGGTTTTGCTCATTGGGCCAACACCACACCGGCTGCCTCATCCCATGATACATAAACATTGTCATCCCAGCTGAATGCATCTCCGTCGTGACGGGCGCGGTTTGATTTTGTTACCCGTACAATTTTACCACTGGCCAATTTGATACGGTAAACCGACAGATTTCCCTGATAGGCTATTTCATCGATAACGCCTTTCACAAAGTTAAATTTTCCGCGTGGTTTTTCGCGTGAGATGGTTAGTTTCTCAGGCCGGATGGCAAACCACAATTTCTGGTTCTCAGTACAACTGACGCCATGAGAAACGTGGATATCGCAGTCGCCTTCTTGCGAATGAATACGAACGTAATCGGTTGCATCAGCACTGACCCGGCCTTCAAATATATTTACCGAACCGATAAAATCAGCGACGAATCTGGTTTGTGGAAACTCGTATACTTCATGCGGTTCTCCCACTTGAACAATCTCGCCCTGATCCATTACCCCGATACGGGTCGACAGGGTCATGGCTTCTTCCTGATCGTGGGTCACAACGATAAAGGTAACGCCAAGACTTTCCTGGATGTTGATTAGTTCAAACTGGGTCTCCTCGCGCAGTTTTTTATCAAGAGCACCAAGCGGCTCATCAAGAAGTAATAATTTTGGTTTTTTGATCAGCGAACGGGCAAGAGCTACACGCTGGCGCTGACCACCTGATAACTGCTCGGGTTTGCGCTTGGCAAATTCACTCAATTGAACCAGATTTAACATGTCAGCCACCTGATCGGCGGCATCTGATTTGCTGACGCCATCACGCATCAAGCCATAGGCAACATTTTTTTCCACCGTCATGTGGGGGAACAGGGCGTATGACTGAAACATCATGTTGGTCGGGCGAGCATAGGCAGGGACGTTTGCCATATCCTGACCATCAATTTCTACACGCCCTGATGTGGGGTTTTCAAAACCAGCCAGCATGCGTAACAATGTCGACTTGCCGCAACCTGATCCACCGAGCAAACAGAAAAGTTCTTCGCGGTAAATATCAAGGGTAATGTTATCAACCGCTGTAAATTCACCAAACTTTTTTGTTAAATTCGATATTCGAATAAACGGGGTCTCAGCTTGTTCGATCCACGGTTTGGCACCGTTGGCAATTTTTTGCGGAGTGTCCATATTGGCATCGCCTCAAAACTAAAAGTTCCCGCCATACCTTTCAGCAAAGCATGACGGGAATTGTTAATGTGGCTTACTTGCCGGTTTTGATCTTTGTCCAAAGCCGGGTGATGATGCGGTCGGTTTTTTTGGCATAAACCTTGGCACCCCAAAGCTTGTCTTTAACCTCATCGGTTGGGAAGATACCTGGATCATCCTTGATTTCCTGCTCAACCATCGGAAGGGACGCTTTGTTACCGTTTGCATACCAAACGTAATTGGTAATATCAGCGGTAATTTGGGCATCCATGACAAAGTTTATAAAGGTATGAGCAGCATCCTTGTTTTTTGAATCAACCGGTATTGCCATAGTGTCAAACCATTGCAGCGCTCCCTGTTTGGGGATGCTGTAACCAATTTCGACACCCTTTTTAGCTTCGCCGGCACGATCCCGGGCCTGAAAAACATCGCCTGACCAACCAACGGACAAGCAGATATCACCATTAGCAAGATCGGATATGTATTGCGATGAATGGAAGTAACGAACGAAGGGGCGAATTTTCGTCAGCAAAGCAGCGCCTTTTTCCAGATCGGCTTTCTTTGTCGAACGCGGATCAAGGCCAAGGTAATTCATAGCGGCCGGAATTATTTCGGTTGGCGCGTCCAGCAGAGTGATACCGCAATCTTTAAGTTTTGCAGCATTGGCAGGATCAAAAACCAGCGCCCATGAATCTGTCGGGGCCTTGTCGCCAAGACGTTTAGCAATTGCCTTGGTATTATAGCCGATGCCGGTGGTGCCCCACATATAAATAACTGCGTGCTCATTGCCCTTGTCGAAATTACCAAGGGCTTTCATTAAATCGGGGTCCATGTTTTTGAGGTTTGGCAGCTTGGACTTATCCAGTTTGGCATAAACTCCAGCAGCAATCTGGCGTTGCAGAAAGTCTGCGGTCGGGACGACGACATCAAAACCTGAACTGCCAGCCAGCATTTTGGCTTCCAGTACTTCGTTTGAATCATAAACGTCATAGGTCACCTTGATGCCGGTTTTAGCGGTAAACTTTTTGATGGTGTCTTCAGCGATATAGTCTGACCAGTTGAAGACGTGCAGAACTTTTTCAGCGGCAAGAACCGGACTGGTCATCATGGCAACCAGCGCAACAGTTGATAGTAGTTTCTTCATTTTACTTTCTCCCTTTTAGTATTGTCGTTTTATGTCGTCTCAAGATAGGTACTAAATTCAAAGTCTGTCACCTGACTGGCAAATACAGCGTATTCCTGTTTTTTGCAGGCGGCGAACAGATTGCGTAATAGTGGTGAAAAGATCGAGGGCAAAATTGCGCCACTTTCAAAGGCGGCAATTGCTGTGCGCCAGTCATCGGGTATATGTTTTGCGGTTTTTGGAAAATGGTCGCCATCTACCGGTTCACTGGGCAAGTTTTCCTTTTCGATTCCGGCCAGCGCTGCCCCCAACACCACCGCCAGCACCAGATATGGATTGGCGTCAGCACCTGCTACGCGATGTTCGATGCGGCGGGCCACGGCGGGACCACCGGGAATTCGAATTGCCGCATGGCGGTTTTCATAACCCCAGCATATGGCGGTCGGGGCATGGGTTTGCGGCTGTAGACGCCGATAAGAATTTAGGTGCGGGGCAAAAATCAATGTCGATGCGGGCATCGCTTCCAGCAATCCGGCAACCGCATATTGAAGGGTTTTCGAGCCTTCATCACTGCCGTCATCAAAAACATTGTTGCCGTCTTTATCCAACAGGGAAAAGTGGATGTGAAGCCCATTGCCAGATCGGTCACCATAGGGTTTGGCCATGAATGAGGCGGTTAATTTGTGCTTGCGTGCCATACCTTTGACCACCCGCTTGAATAACATGGCATCATCGGCAGCGCGCATCGCATCATCTGTGTGTAACAGGTTGATTTCAAACTGACCGGCACCGCCTTCAGCAATTGCTGCATCAGCAGGAATGCCCTGCTCGGCGCAGGCGGCATAGACGTCGTTGAAAAACCCGTCGAAGTGATCGAGTTCGTCAATTGACAGAACAGCATTGGCGTCCAGCGGTTTGCCGGTCACCGGTGATTTTGGCGTTTCCGGGCGAGTCTTGGTGGGGTCAACCAGATAGAATTCCAGCTCGGTTGCAACAACAGGCGTTAAACCAAGCGCCGTAAACTTTTCCAGTACAGCGGCCAAAGCCCGGCGCGGGTCGGCAGAAAACGGCTTACCGGACTCTTTGCTGAGCCACAAGGGTATCAGACCGGTTGGCTTGTCCAGCCATTCCATTGGTAAAATGCTGCGGCCAGTCCAGCTGAGAATTCCATCACCATCGCCGGTTTCATAAACCAGTTTTGAATCGGTTATGTCGTTGCCCCAAACATCAACACTGGTTGTCGACAACGGAATACGCAAGCCACCGTTCAGAGCCTTTTTCGCCTGGCTGACGGGAATCAGTTTGCCACGCATAATCCCATTGAGATCACAAACACCGGCGCGCACATTTTCAATTTCCGGCCGCTTGCCCAACCAGGCAAGCATTTGTTCTGTGGTTGAGTTCATCTGGTATTGGCGCCCGTATTCTATCTTTAAAAAATAATGTGATCACATTTTGAATAAAAGTATCACTTTCCAAGCTGTTGTCAAGCCGTTAGTATAACCACAAAGAAATGTGCAATGGAAAGTTCTAAATACGATGGCAACCAGTACCCTTACCCTGCCGGAGCTGGATAAAAGAAAAAAAACAACCACACAGGAATATGCCTATGCAAGGTTGCACCATGCCTTGATGGTCGGCAGCATCGCGCCCGGGGTTCCGGTCACTATTCGCGGTCTGGCCGAGGCAATGGATGTCAGCCCGACACCGGTGCGAGAGGCGTTGCGGCGGCTTAGTTCCAAAAATGCGCTCAGCGTTTTGGAAAACCGCCGTATTGTAGTCCCGCAAATGACCCGCGAACGCTTTCATGAGCTTGTCTCCCTGCGCACGGCAATTGAGATTTATGCCGCCGAGCGGGCCTTGCCGTTTATATCCGAGGCAATGATTGATGAATTTGAAAAAATTGATGCCGAAATGGATATCGCCGTAGATCAACAAAACCGCGAGAAGCTGATTGTGCTTAATCAGAAATTTCACAATGGAATTTACAGCGCCAACAAAAATCAGGTTTCCATGCCGATGATTGAAAGCATCTGGCTGCAGCTCGGTCCTTTCATGCGCATCGCCCTGCAACACATCGGCACGTTTTATACGGTCGACCGGCACAAGGAGATCATCACCGCCTTGCACCAACGTGACCTTGCCGCGTTAAAAAAAGCGATCCGGGCCGATATTCATGATGCCGTCGGGCGGTTTGACGATGATGCTCTAAACAAAATCATCGGTCCCGAAATGAATTAGACTGAATCAGTCTAATTTTATTTCGCTCACGCAAGATGCGCTGTGCGCATCGCTCCGCTTGGGCGGCGCAGGAGCGCCGGGCCGCAGTCGCGGCCTTGAGCGGTTCCATGTAATCATGAAATGCTCTAACTAGCCGTTGATATCATAGGCGGCAATGGCGGCCAGATTTGTCAAATCAGAGACATTTGCCGAGCGCGGGGCAATTTGTACCGGATGCTCCAGACCAACCAGCAAAGGACCAATGACGGTAACGCCACCAAGCTCCTGCAACATTTTGGTTGATATACTGGCCGAGTGGGCCGCAGGCATGACCAAAACATTTGCCGGAGCTGATAGGCGGCAAAACGGATAAGCGGCCATGGCTTTTTTCGACAAGGCAACATCGGCTGCCATCTCGCCATCATACTCAAAATCAACCCCGCGACGGTCCAGCTCAGCCACCGCATGACGCGAATTGGCAACCCGTTCACCTTGCGGGTGACCGAATGTTGAATAGGACAAGAAGGCAACCCGTGGGGTATGCCCGAGACGGCGGGCAACACCGGCGGCTTCTTCTGCAATATCTGCCAACTCAATATGATTTGGCATTTCGAGAATGGAGGTGTCGGCAATAAATACCCGGCGGGTGCCACACATGGCCATGGAAACACCGATCGGGCGGTGACCAGGCCGGTCATTCATGGCCAGGCGGACATCTTCCAGCGCGACGGAATATTTGCGTGTCAGACCGGTAACAAGAGCATCGGCATCACCAAGGGCGACCATGCAGGCACCAAAAACATTGCGATCGGTATTGACCATTCGCTGACAATCACGGAACAAGTGACCCTCTCTTTGCTGGCGCTGGTAAAGATAGCCGGCATAATCGACATTGCGGGCCGACAAGCGTGCATTGAGAATTTGTACATCTTCATGCAATTCAAGCCCGGTGGACAACAGGGTTTTTTCCACCTCGGCTTCGCGACCGATCAAAATGGCAGTACCAAGGCCGTTACTGCAGAAGGAATGGGCGGCACGGATCATTTTTTCTTCTTCACCTTCGGTGAAAACAACCCGTTTAGGGTTTTGCCGTACCTGATCAAAAACGCCCTGCATCAGGCCAACGACCGGGTCCAGCCTGGCTGACAATTCAACGGCATAAGCGTCAAAATCTTCAATGTCACGGCGGGCAACGCCACTTTCCATGGCAGCTTTTGCAACAGCGGGTGAAATTGTTGAAATAAGTCGTGGGTCAAAAGGAGCAGGAATGATGTAATTTGGCCCAAATCTCAGGCGCTGACCGTGGTAAGCGGCAGCGACCTCATCGGGTACATCCTCGCGGGCCAGTTCTGCCACGGCTTGGGCCGCAGCGATTTTCATCTCTTCATTGATGGTGCTGGCCTGAACATCCAGCGCGCCGCGGAAAATATAGGGAAAGCCCAGAACATTATTGACCTGATTGGGGTAATCAGAACGCCCCGTTGCCATAATGGCATCTTTGCGGATGGCGGCAACTTCTTCAGGCAGGATTTCCGGATCAGGATTGGCCATGGCAAAAATAATCGGCTTGGCAGCCATGGATTTGACCATATCGGTAGTGATAGCGCCTTTGACCGAAAGACCAAAAACCACGTCTGCACCTTTCATGGCATCGGCCAGCGAGCGTTTATTGGTTTGGGCGGCATAGGCAGATTTCCACTGGTTCATGCCTTCGGTCCGGCCTTTATAAACCACGCCTTTGGAATCACACAAGATGATGTTCTTGCGCAGCACACCCAGTGAAACAGCCAATCCCATACAGGCAATAGCGGCAGCTCCGGCACCGTTGCATACAATTTTTACCTTCTTTTTGTCACGACCGGTCAGCTCAAGAGCGTTGATTAAACCGGCAATGGCAATAATTGCGGTGCCGTGCTGATCATCATGAAAAACCGGGATATCCATCAACTCGCGCAAACGGTCTTCGATTATGAAACATTCCGGGGCCTTGATATCTTCGAGATTTATGCCACCGAATGTTGGGCCCATATAGCGAACCGCATTGATGAATTCTTCGGGGTCTTTGGTATCCAGCTCGATATCGATCGAATCAACATCGGCAAACCGCTTGAACAGCACCGCCTTGCCTTCCGTAACAGGTTTTGCCGCTGCCGGGCCGAGGTCACCAAGACCGAGAATTGCTGTACCGTTGGTTATTACAGCTACAAAGTTACCTCGAGCGGTATATTTATATGAATCTGCAGGATTTTCGGCTATGGCGAGAACCGGTACTGCAACACCTGGGCTATAGGCCAATGACAAATCCCGCTGGGTCGCCATTGGTTTGGTTGCTTTAATTTCCAGCTTGCCCGGTTTGCCATCGCTGTGGAAAGCGAGAGCTTCTGTATCGGTAAAACTTGGACGATTAGTAGGCCGCGAGGGTCGTGCCATAGGTCATGTGCTCTTTTTTGGGTTTATTTTATAATTTTATGCGCCTACAAAACACGCGAGGCCGACAAAGACAAGTCGATATAGCGCAATTGGGAGTTTTTTTGTGAGCACAGCAGTGGCTAAGGGAGAGGGAAATGATGAAACTACCGATAAACCGGTTATTTCCAAACTGACCCAACCAACGCCAATGATGGCCCAGTATCTGGAGATTAAAGCGGCCAATCCTGATTGCCTGCTGTTTTATCGCATGGGCGACTTTTATGAGCTGTTTTTCGAAGATGCTGAAACCGCCTCACAGGCCCTTGGCATCACCCTGACCAAGCGTGGCAAGCATCAGGGCGCTGATATTGCAATGTGCGGAGTACCGTATCACGCCAGCGACCAGTACTTGCAGAGACTGATCAAGCTTGGCTACCGGGTGGCGGTGTGTGAGCAAACCGAAAGCCCGGTCGAGGCCAAAAAGCGCGGACCAAAATCTGTGGTGCGGCGTGAGGTGGTGCGGCTGGTGACACCTGGCACCCTTACTGAAGACAATCTGCTCGATGCCAAACAGCACAATTTTCTGGCCTGCCTTGCCCGCATCAGAGCTGGCAATGATATGGCCATTTCATGGGTCGACATTTCTACTGGCGAATTTTCAGTTACCACAACCGACCCTGCCCGCCTGCCAGCCGAACTGGCCCGACTGGCACCCAAAGAGATCATTTTTCCTGACAGTCTGTTATCAGAAAGCCTAGTCAACGAGGCTTTGCTGGAGAGCGGTATAGCACTGGCACCCCAACCAGCTTCACGGTTTGACAGCGCTATTGGCGAACGTTCGCTCAAGGAACACTTCAAGGTGGCGGCGCTGGAAGCATTTGGCGATTTTAGCCGGGCCGAGATTGCTGCTTGTGGCGGTCTGGTGGAGTACATTTTGCTCACCCAGGTGGGCAAGATGCCCAATATCAGACCACCGAAAAAACTGGCCACTGATCACGCCATGCTGATTGATGTTGCGACCCGAACCAATCTTGAATTGACAAAAACATTGTCCGGCGACCGTAAAGGTTCGTTGCTGGCAACCATTGATTTCACCATTACCGGTCCTGGCGCGCGTTTATTATCGGAGCAACTTTCCAGCCCTCTGGCTGATGCAAAACGAATAAATTCCCGGCTTGATGCGGTGAGCTTTTTCCATCGGTCAAAAAGGATGCGTGAGCAGCTGCAGACAGAGCTGAAAAATTGCCCTGATCTTGGCCGCGCCCTTGCCCGCCTGACCCTTGATCGCGGCAGTCCGCAAGATCTGGCGGCTATCGCGCAAGGACTAGAGAGTTGTGGCAAACTGGCGGCCATCCTCGAGCGCACTGAACCGCTAGACGAGAGTCCAGCGTTGATTGATGGTATTGCAACGATACTCTCTGACAATGACCCCGAACTGGTGGAACAATTGCGCGAGGCGCTGGATGATCAGCTACCGGCAATAATTCGTGACGGTGGATTTATCCGTTCTGGTTATTCACCTGATCTGGATGAAAACCGTAAATTGCGTGATGAAAGCAAGAAAGTCATCGCCGGACTGCAAAAACAATATAGCGAACTGACCGGTATCAAGAGCCTGAAAATAAAACATAATAATATGCTTGGTTATTTTGTCGATGTTACGGCTCAATATGGCAACATTCTGATGAACGCGCCAATGAATGAAACCTTCATTCATCGCCAAACGCTGGCCAACGCCATGCGCTTTACCACTACAGAACTGGGTGAGCTTGAACAGAAAATTCAGGCAGCAGCAGGAAGGTCAGTTGCAATTGAACTTGAGATTTTTGCCAGACTGGTTCAGGCGGTTTGTGTCAAGGCCAATGATATCTCGTTGCGCGCTGCAGCGATTGCCGGACTGGATGTGTTTGCCGGACTGGCCGAGCTGGCGATTGTCCGGCGTTACAACCGGCCAGATGTGGATGAAAGTCTGGCCTTTGAAATCAAGGCCGGGCGACATCCGGTAGTTGAAGCTGCTTTAAAGAAAACCGGTGAAAGCGACTTCATTGCCAATAGCTGTAATCTTTCGGGCAATGCTGATGAAAACGAAAAATCCATCTGGCTTCTGACCGGGCCCAACATGGCCGGTAAGTCGACATTCTTGCGACAGAACGCCTTGATCGCCCTGCTGGCCCAAATGGGTTCATTTGTACCAGCAGATCATGCCCATATCGGTATTGTTGATCGCCTGTTCAGCCGGGTCGGGGCGGCAGATGATCTGGCCCGGGGCCGGTCAACCTTTATGGTTGAAATGGTTGAGACGGCGACCATCCTTAATCAGGCCAGCGAGCGGTCGCTGGTTATTCTGGATGAGATCGGGCGCGGCACTGCGACCTTTGACGGGTTGTCGATTGCCTGGGGTTGTGTTGAGTATCTGCACGAAATCAATAAATGCCGCTCATTGTTTGCAACCCATTTCCACGAGCTGACCGCATTGTCAGCCAAATTATCGCGTATTGGCAACGCCACCATGAAGGTACGAGAATGGAAAGGCGATGTGGTGTTTTTACATGAAGTGGGACCGGGCGCAGCTGACCGCTCCTATGGTATTCAGGTGGCCAAACTGGCCGGTTTGCCTAATGCAGTGATTGAGCGCGCCAGCGATGTGCTCAGCGCGCTGGAAGAACGGCGGTCGCAAACCGAAAAAACCGAAGCGATAGATGACCTCCCGTTGTTTAATGCGCCCCAATCAGCTCCTGTTACAAATCGTCCGGCCAAACAAAGCGCGGCGATGGATAAGCTTGCAGAAATCTTTCCTGATGAAATGACACCCCGTGAAGCGCTTGATACGCTTTACCAATTAAAGGTCCTGTTGGACAATGATGACAGTTGACGACATAACCGCAAAGATTGACGTTTTGCTTGATGAACATGGCCCGGAGGGGTCGCGGTTTCGCCCGGCACTGCTTGATACTTTAAAGCTGATGATTGCTGACACAAAAACCCGGCTTGAAAAGCAATTGATTACTGATAATGACGGCACCCGGTGTGCCACCGATTTGTCGGTGTTTCAGGACAACCTTATCACTGCGCTTTATGATCTTGCCATTCGCCATTTCTATCCTGTTATCAATCCGTCAACCTCCGAGCATCTGTCGATCATTGCGGTTGGTGGCTACGGCCGCGGTACGCTGGCACCGGGTTCGGACATCGATTTGTTGTTCCTGCTGCCCTACAAACAGACCGCATGGGGGGAGAGTGTTGTTGAGTTCCTTCTATACATATTATGGGATCTGCGTTTCAAAGTCGGTCATGCCACCCGCAGCGTCGATGAGTGTATCCGACTGGCAAAGAGTGATGCAACTATTCTGACTTCGGTGCTCGAAGCGCGTATTATCTGCGGTGAGCAGGAATTATTTGACGAACTGTCAACACGCTTTGACAGTGATATTGTAGAAGGCGGTTCGCAAAAGTTCATCAAGGAAAAATTGCAGGAACGCGATGCCAGACATAAACGCTCGGGAGAATCGCGTTATCTGGTTGAACCCAATGTCAAGGATTCCAAAGGTGGCTTGCGTGATCTGCACACATTGTTCTGGATTGCCAAATTTGTCTACGGCACCAAAAACAACAATGAGCTGGTCGAAACAAAAACCTTCTCACAAGAACAACTCGACCTGTTCACCAAGTGCGAGGATTTTTTATGGACGGTGCGCTGCCATTTGCATTTCCTGACCAAGCGCGGCGATGACCGGTTGAGCTTTGACAAACAGACCGATGTGGCTGAACGAATGGGGTTTAAATCCGAAGGCCGGGTCAAACAGGTTGAGCTGTTTATGCGCGAGTATTTTCTTGTCGCCAAAGACGTTGGTGATTTGACCCGGATTTTATGCGCTGTACTTGAAGCACAGGAAGTCAAAACCCTGCCGAGAATAAACGAATTTCTCAAACGCTTTACCGGCAGCCTCAAACTGATGGGCGGGCAGGAGGCTTTCAAGCTCGACCGGGGTCGTTTGAATTTCACCCATCCCGATGAGTGTGAGAAAAACCCGGTTTCCATGCTCAAATTGTTTGAAGTTTCTGCCAAGGAAAATCTGGCCATCCATCCCGATGCCTATCAAGCAATACATCAGTCGCTCGATGCTATCGATGACACAACCAGATTTGACCCAGCAGCCAATGCATCATTCTTGGCCATGTTGCTTGATACCGATGATCCGGAATCCATTTTGCGACGCCTTAACATGTCGGGTGTGCTCGGGCGGTTTATTCCTGATTTTGGTAAAATCGTCGCGATGATGAAGTTTAACATGTATCACCATTTTACCGTTGATGAGCACCTGCTACGGGCGATCGGGATTCTTGCCAACATTGAACATGGCAATCTTAGCAAAGACCACCCAATGTCAAGTGAACTGATCAAATCATTTTCACCTTCCTCGCGACGTATATTGTATCTGGCGGTGCTGCTGCATGACATTGCCAAAGGCCGACAGGAAAGTCATTCTATTGCCGGTGAATTGGTGGCCCGGAACCTGTGCCCCCGTCTTGGCCTGACAGCAGCAGAAACCGATACGGTTGCCTGGCTGGTGCGCCAGCATCTGGTGATGAGTGATACGGCTCAAACCCGCGATATAAATGACTACAAAACCATCCTGGATTTCACCGCAATTATACAATCACCCGAGCGGTTAAAACTGATGCTGATTTTAACGGTTGTTGACATTCGCGCCGTTGGTCCCGGCGTATGGAACGGCTGGAAGGGCCAGTTACTTCGAACTCTCTATGAAGAGGCAGAACCTGTTGTATCGGGTGGCCACAGTAAAATCTCACGTACGGCCCGGATTAAACAGGCACACCAGGCGTTTCTTGAGCAGGCGAAAGACTCCGCGAAAAATTTGTCCGAAAAAGACGCAAAGAAATTTGTCAAACTTCACTATGACCCTTATTGGCTAACACTCGATACTAAAACGCAAATTGATCATGCAAAGTTTGTTACCCAAGCCAATAAAGCTGGCAAGCAAATTGCTACACGCATTCGCACCGATGAATTTACAGCCATCACAGAACTGACCGTCCATGCACCCGACCACCCTCGTTTGCTTTCCTTGTTGACCGGTGCCTGCTCGGCACTGGATGCCAATATTTCTGGCGCTCAGATTTTTACTACCAGTGACGGAATGGCGCTTGATACCCTGCTTATTCAACGGGCCTTTGATGAAGGCGATGAAGTAAAACGGGCAGAGCGCATTTCCGACCTGATTACCAAATTACTGCACGGCGATGAGCGACTATCCAGTGTCCTCGACAAACGCCAAAAAAGTGATGCAAGACTGCAGCCGTTCAGTGTCGAGCCGCGCGTGGTGATTGACAATGATTCCTCCAACAAGCACACGGTGATAGAGTTGACCGGTCTTGACCGGGTTGGCCTGCTGCATGATCTAACCGAGGCGCTGTTTACGCTTAATCTGAATATCGCTTCAGCCCACATCACCACCTATGGCGAACGGGCTGTGGATGTTTTTTACGTCAGCGATCTAACCGGGGCGCAAATTCTCAATACGGATCGACAAAACACCATCATTGATGTTCTTTTACAGGCATTGGCGGGCGATCAGTCAACTGGCCTTAAAGAAACGGGGTAACCGGCATGTCAATGATAAAATCGGTTGCAACGGTCGGTGGCTTTACCATGATCAGCCGGGTTCTGGGCTTTGTTCGCGATGTCCTGATTGCGGCTCTTTTGGGCACCGGTCCAATTGCTGAAAGCTTCGTTATTGCCTTTCGCATCCCCAATCTGTTTCGCCGCCTGTTTGGTGAAGGAGCATTTAACGCGGCCTTTGTACCGTTGTTTGCCAAGCGCCTCGAAAGTGACGGGGCCGATGCGGCCCGAAATTTTGCTAATGAAGCCATGGCCGGGCTGCTCTTTGTTTTATTGATATTTTCGGCGCTGGCTGAATTGTTCATGCCGGCGCTGGCCTATATTCAGGCACCGGGCTTTGCCGATGATGCGGAAAAGTTTGAGCTGACGGTTTTAATGAGCCGTATCGCCTTTCCCTATCTGACCTTTATGTCGATTACCGCCATGCTAGGTGGTGTGTTGAATTCCATGCACCGGTTCAGCGCAGCTGCTGCTGCCCCAATTCTACTTAACATTATCATGATCGCCGTGGTGGGCTGGCTGACGCTTGCCGGGTGGGGTAATACGCCAGCAACAGGCCGGGTGATGGTCTGGGCTGTGTCAGCGGCTGGTCTGGCCCAATTGATAATGTTGTGGGTCGCTACCCGGCGGGCCGGCATGAGGCTGACATTGAAACGACCGCGCTACACGCCAGGTGTTAAACGCCTTGTGCAACTTGGCATTCCCGGTGTCATTGCCGGTGGCATCGCCCAGATCAATCTGGTCATCTCAACCGCATTTGCTTCAATGCAGGACGGGGCGGCACCGTGGCTATATTACGCCGATCGGGTTTATCAATTACCACTTGGTATTGTCGGGGTCGCTATCGGTATTGTCTTGCTGCCTGAACTTGCCCGCCGCTTACGGGCTGGTGATGAAAAAGCGGTTGACGAGAGCCAGAACCGTTCGCTGGAATTTGCGTTGTTTTTGACAATACCGGCTGCCATTGCATTAATCGCAATTCCACGGCCGGTCATTCAGGTATTGTTTGAACGCGGCGCATTTAATTCTGTAGATACCAGCGCCAGTGCCTATGCGCTTGCAGCCTTTGCTGTCGGACTACCGGCCTTTGTGCTGGTTAAAATTTTTTCACCGGGGTTTTTTGCTCGTGAAGATACCAAAACACCGATGTACTTTGCCGGAATTGGTGTTGCGGTTAATGTTACTTTTTCCTTTGTTCTGTTTGAGTATTTCAATCACATTGGTATTGCAGTGGCCGTTTCAATCGCAGCATGGGTCAATGCCGCTTTACTGGGTATAACCTTAACCCGGCGAGGATTTTTCAGAACCGACCAGCGATTGCGCAGCAACCTTTTCAAGATATTGCTGAACAGTTTTCTGATGGGCATTGCTTTGCTTGTTGCCAATAATTTCCTGCATTCATATTTCAGTGCCGAAACACCGCTGATTTTGCGCGTTGCGTTGCTTGGACTGGTTGTTGGTGTTGGTGCGGGTTTTTATTTTGCCCTCTCGCATTTTACCGGCGTATTTCGATGGCGTGATTTCAAACAGACCTTTCGTCGCGCACGATAATTGACTGCTATGCAAACGGTGTGGTTTGCGGCATATAACTTCACAAAATCTGCTTTGGAGAGAACCAATGACTTCTTTTACCCCTCGCGTGTTTTCCGGTGTTCAGCCAACCGGAAATCTGCATCTCGGCAATTTTCTGGGTGCGATCAAGCGCTTTGTAGACATGCAGCATAGCCATGAGTGCATTTATTGCGTTGTCGACATGCACGCCATTACCGTGTGGCAAGACCCGGCCGAACTGGCCCGTAATACCCGCGAGGTTACTGCTGCTTATCTGGCTGCCGGGATTGATGCCAAAAAGCACATTGTTTTCAACCAGAGCCAGGTGCCTCAACATGCAGAACTGGCATGGGTGTTTAACTGCGTTGCCCGCATGGGCTGGCTCAACCGCATGACCCAGTTCAAGGACAAGGCCGGTAAAAATGCTGAAAACTCTTCGGTTGGCCTTTATGCCTATCCCAATTTGATGGCAGCAGATATTCTGGCCTATCACGCCACCCATGTTCCAGTGGGTGAAGATCAGAAACAACATCTGGAATTGTCGCGGGATATCGCCCAGAAATTCAACAATGATTTTGCTAAAAGTATCAAGGGCGCCGGGTTTAGTGACGGATTTTTTCCCTTACCGGAACCGCTGATAACCGGTGCGGCAACGCGGGTCATGTCGTTAAAGGATGGATCGAAAAAGATGTCAAAGTCCGACCCTTCTGATCTTTCGCGGATCAATCTGGCCGATGACGCTGATACGATTGCCCGTAAAATTAAAAAGGCCCGCACCGATCCTGATCCGTTGCCCAGCGAAGAGCCCGGCCTGAAGGATCGACCCGAAGCTGCAAATCTTGTCGGGATTTATGCGGCATTGGCCGATAAAAGCAAAGCTGAGGTTCTGGCCGAGTTTGGCGGATCACAGTTTTCAGCTTTCAAACCTGCACTGGTTGACTTAGCCGTGGACAAATTGGGACCGATGGGCAGTGAAATGAAAAAGCTGATGGATGACAAGAGCTATATCGACAATATTCTGGCTGCTGGTAGCGCCCGGGCCCGGACAATTGCCGAGCCGATCATGCAGGATGTGAAGAAAATCATCGGTTTTATCAGATCGTAATCAGGTCGTGTGAACCGCATTGCAGAATTTGCTCTTGAACACCTTGAGCAGATGCTTACCTTATAACAATTCTAAATTTTACCGGTTCGCCGGAACAGCGGAGCACGCAAACAAATGTTTATTCAGACCGAAGCAACCCCAAACCCGACAACACTGAAATTTCTGCCCGGTGAAACCGTATTAAGCGGAAATCCGGTGGATTTTCGTAAAGACAGCGATTTTTCTTCTTCGCCTTTGGCCCAGCGGCTGTTTGCGATTGATGGTATTGATGGTGTGTTTCTTGGGGCTGATTTTATTACTGTCACCAAAGACAATGACGATTGGCAACACCTCAAACCTGCTGTTTTAGGCGCCATTATGGAGCATTACATGTCCGGTGTGCCGGTGATGGAAGGCGAAGCAACTGGTTCTGCGAGCACCGAAGAGTTTGATGAAGCTGACAGTGAAATTGTTTCAACCATCAAGGAATTGCTCGACACGCGGGTACGCCCGGCAGTGGCCCAGGATGGTGGCGACATCACTTTTCACGGTTTCAAGGAAGGCGTTGTTTTGCTGCAAATGAAGGGCGCATGTGCGGGCTGTCCCAGTTCAACGGCTACGCTCAAGCATGGTATTGAAAACCTGCTGAAACACTTTATTCCGGAAATTAAAGAAGTTCGAGCTGTTTAACACAATGTCCAAATCTGTGCCCAAACCCGTATTGAGCGACAAGTCACTTGATCAACTGTTTCGTCAGGCCCGGTCTTTTAACGGCTGGCAGGACGGTGAGGTCAGTGACATTCAATTGCAGGGCATTATCGACCTGATGAAAATGGCCCCCACCAGTGCCAATTGCCAACCGGTGCGTATTTTGTTTTTGAAAACGCTTGAGGCCAAAACCCGTCTCAAACCGTTTCTGATTACTGAAAATGTCGAAAAGGTCATGACCGCACCAGTGGTAGCTGTTATCGGCCATGATATGGCGTTTTATGACAATTTACCGAAATGGTTCCCGCACACCGATGCCCGCAGCTGGTTTGTTGGCAATGATGAATTGATCGAAACCACCGCTTTTCGCAATGGCACACTGCAAGGGGCCTATCTGATGCTGGCAGCCCGGGCGCTTGGCCTTGATTGCGGTCCGATGTCAGGCTTTGACAATGCTAAAGTTGATGAAGAGTTTTTTGCCGGTACTACCACACGTTCCAACTTCATTTGTGGTCTTGGCTACGGTGACCCGGAATCAATATTTGACCGCAGCCCGCGACCATCATTTGATGATCTTGCCAAAATCCTTTAAGTCTTTTTGCCATGTACATCCTTGGTCTCGACACCACACAGGCAGCTTGTTCAGCGGCAATATATGATACTTCAAACCAACAGGTTTGTGCCCGTGTCTGGCAGAAAATGCCGCGCGGCCATGCCGAGGCGTTGCCGGAAATTATCAATCAGGCACTGGCCCAGGCCGGGATTTCATTTCAAGACATTGGCCAACTGGCAACGACAATAGGGCCGGGCACCTTTACCGGGGTGCGAGTGGGTCTTTCAGCAGCGCGCGGGTTTGCATTGGCTCTTGATCTGCCGCTGGTTGGTATCACTTCACTGGAGGCCATCGCAGCAGGCGTTGATAACCATAGGCAGAAAACTGTACTGGCAGCCTTTGATGCCCGGCGTGATGAGGTTTATGTGCAGCTTTTCAGGAACGGTAACCCTGCTTGCGAACCACTGCTTTTGAGCCATGAAGATGCTGCCAATTTGGTCGGGGATACTGATGCCGAGATTGTTGGCACTGCCGGTGAACTACTGGCTGCGCTGAACGATAGACTGAGTTTGAGCGATGCCCCTGCCCTGCCCGATGCAGCAATTGTTGCTGAACTTGCCAGTCAACTCAATCAACCCTGTCAGCGGGCAGCGCAAGATCCGGTCCAGCCGCTTTATTTGCGCAAAGCTGATGCCAAAGCACAAAAACCATTGTTGAATATTGAACCGGGCAAACTGAAACTCTTGCCGGCAAGTGCTGCCCACAGTGAAATACTGGCGGAAATCCATGCCCAGGGGTTTTCCAACCCGTGGTCAGCCGAAAGCATCGCCAGCAGTTTATCCAGTCCCGGCGTTGGTGCATTACTGGCTGTGGATGGGCTGGCTATAGATGACGAGCAAGAGCCGCTCGGCTTTGTTATTTTCCGCGATGCAGCACAAGAGCGCGAAATTTTGACCCTTGCAGTGCGGCTCGATGCGCGGCGGCGCAATGTTGCAACATTCCTGCTTAATGCGGTTTGTCGCAACGCGACTGAGGTTAAACCCAAGAAAATTTTTCTTGAGGTGAGTGAAAACAACTTTGCGGCGCAAAACCTGTACAAAAAGCTCGGGTTTTCCACCTGCGGTGCCCGTAAAGACTATTACACTGAAAATGACGGACAGAAATACGATGCCATTATCATGCAAAATGCCTTATAATTTGCGCATCTGATTATGAGTGACTATACCTTTGATCATGAGGGAACCAAATGAATGATATTGAAAAAGCATGCCATGAAAAAGGTATGCGAATGACCGGACAGCGTCGGACCATTGCCCGGACCATTGCCAAGTCAGACGACCACCCTGATGTGGAAGAACTGCACCGGCGGGCGGTCAAGTTTGATGACAACATTTCAATTGCCACCGTATATCGGACAGTTAAGCTTTTTGAGGATGCCGGTATTCTTGAGCGCCATGATTTTCGCGAAGGCCGGGCCCGTTATGAACCTGTTACCGATGAGCATCATGATCATTTGATCGATATGAACTCTGGCGATGTTATTGAGTTTCACAATGAGGAAATCGAACAATTACAACACGCTGTTGCAAAAAAGCTTGGCTATAAGCTGGTTGACCACCGTTTGGAGCTTTATGCGGTTAAGATTAAAGCGGGTGATGATGATTAAAGCTGGATATACCCTTGGCAAGATCGGACTTAGCATTTTACCGGTCATGGCAATACAAACCGTATTGCGCAAAACATCGCCGCAACTGGCGCAAAAATTTCCCCACCATTTTTATAAATGGCTTAACCGTACCATGGGCGCGCGTGTCACAGTTACCGGGCAACCAGTTACCGGTGAGGCTTGCCTGCTGATTTCAAACCATGCTTCATGGCAGGATATTTTGCTGTTGGGCGGTGCGGTGCCGATTTCATTTGTCGCCAAAAGTGATGTTGCTGGCTGGCCGATTGTCGGCACCCTGGCCAAATTGGGTGGTACGCTGTTTGTTGATCGCACCCGTCGTCATGCGGCTGGAGACACCAAAAACGAAATGCAAACCCGGCTCGAAGCTGGCGGTTCTCTCGTCCTGTTTCCCGAGGGAACAACCAATGACGGCAATCAGATTCTGCCGTTCAAATCGTCGCTATTTGGTGCAAGCCAGCTGGAAATTGCCGGCCAACCAGTCAAGGTTCAACCGGTCTCTATTGCCTATCAAAAAGTCTGGGGCATGCCTATGTGCCGTGAACGGCGCACTCTGTTTGCATGGCCTGGTGATATCGGGTTTGGCGAACATCTATGGAATAATCTGAAAAGCGGTCCGCTGGATGTTGCTATCCATTTTCATCCTGCGACAACAATCAAGCAGGCTGGTGGTCGTAAACAGCTGGCCAAAACCTGTGAAGATCAGGTTCGAGACGGGTTGGCGAACCTTCTTGCCAATTGCGATTGAGCATCGGTACCGATAATTGAGTGTATCAATAAATATGAAAAACCTATAAGGAAGCGACAAATTTCAATTTTTTGCCGGATGTTATGAACACTGAACCCAACAAAAAGGTTTTTATTAAAACCTATGGCTGCCAGATGAATGTCTATGATTCCGAGCGCATGAATGATGTACTCAATTCATTGGGTTATGGCACCATCGATACACCAGATGATGCCGATTTGATCATTCTGAACACCTGTCATATCCGGGAAAAGGCGGCTGAGAAGGTTTATTCCGAGATCGGGCGGTTGCGCATTCTCAAACAAGCCCGTCTTGTGCAAGGCAAACAAGCGGTCATTGCCGTTGCCGGTTGCGTGGCTCAGGCCGAAGGTGAGGAGATTATCCGGCGGGCGCCGACCGTTGATCTGGTCTTTGGTCCGCAAACATATCATCGCTTGCCGCAATTGATCGAGGCTGTAACGTCTGATGGCAAGAAAGTCATTGAAACCGACTTTCCCGCCGAAGACAAATTTGAAGATCTGGCCCGGCAAAACAGCGTCAAACGATTGGCCCGCGGGGTCAGCGCCTTTCTGACCGTGCAGGAAGGCTGTGACAAGTTTTGCGCCTTTTGCGTCGTACCCTTTACCCGCGGGGCTGAATTTTCGCGACCGGTAGCACAAATCACCGCCGAAGCGCGTGAGCTGGCCGATGCCGGGGTGCGCGAAATCACCCTTTTGGGTCAGAACGTAAATGCCTATCTTGGGGCCGATAATGACGGCAAAAAGTTTTCTCTTGGATTGCTGCTGGAGCATTTATCAAAAATTGACGGCATTGAGCGCCTGCGTTTTACCACCAGCCATCCACGCGACATGGATGATGAATTGATATCTGCGATGGCTAGCAACAAGAAAGTCATGCCGTATCTGCACCTGCCGGTACAGGCCGGTTCCGACAAAACGCTAAAGGCCATGAACCGGCAGCATACGGCAGAACATTATATCAATCTGATTGCTAAAATCCGCAAAGCCAAACCTGACCTTGCCTTGTCCGGCGATTTTATTGTCGGGTTTCCCGGTGAAACCGATGCGGACTTTGAGGAGACTTTGGCGCTGGTGCGTGAAGTTACATATGCACAAGCCTATTCCTTTAAATATTCGGTCCGACCGGGCACCAAAGCTGCTGAAATGGCTGATCAGGTGCCCGAAGATGTCAAGTCGGAACGGTTGGCAAGACTGCAAATTTTGCTGAATGAACAACAATTGAAATTCAATCAGGCCTGTCTTGGCAAGGAATTTGACCTGCTTTTGGAACGCCCGGGACGACAGGACGGGCAACTGGTTGGCCGTTCGCCCTATCTACAATCGGTACATATTGATGGAAATGGCCATAAAACTGGTGAAATCGTGCCTGTATGTGTCGATAATGTTGGCCCTCACAGCCTTTCTGCCCATATAGTACGAAGAGTATAAGTTTATTTTGATCAGGAGATACATCTATTGCCACCGGTAACTTCAACCGGCAGACTTCAAACCGACCAGAGCCCGCGTGCTGACGAAGTCAGCATGATATGGTCTTTTGACGACAACCGTAAACTGTCCTCACTGTTTGGCGAACATGATGAGCATCTCAAAATTATCGAGCACGAATTGCAGGTGAGTATTCTCCCGCGTGGCAACAAATTGTCTATTCACGGCAAACAGATTGCCTGCAAACAAGCGGTTCACGCCCTCGACAATCTTGCCAATCGTA
Organism: Anderseniella sp.; assembly: GCA_030626025.1. GTDB lineage: Bacteria > Pseudomonadota > Alphaproteobacteria > Rhizobiales > Aestuariivirgaceae > JALWJW01. The sequence goes on from DAOUPT010000004.1 coordinate 107,226, forward strand.
TTTTCAATCAGCTAGACGTCTCAAATGGAGATGTCAAAGGAGCCATCCGCATGTCGCGTGACACTGCCCAACAACACCCCCAACAACACCAAAGCAATCAACTCATTCAGATTAAAACCAGGCGCAAGGTTATTTCACCGCGGTCGCCAGGGCAGGCCAGATACATTACAGCTATTGCCGAGAATGAACTGGTGTTTGGATCGGGACCAGCTGGGACCGGTAAATCCTATCTTGCTGTGGCCTGTGCTGCCGAAGCATTGCTTGAAGGGCGGGTTGAACGGATTATATTTGCCCGACCGGCGGTCGAGGCCGGTGAAAATCTCGGGTTTTTGCCCGGTGACATGAAAGAAAAAGTCGATCCATATCTGCGCCCGCTTTACGATGCGCTGTATGATGTCATGCCCGAAGCAAAAGTGGAACGTGATATTGCAGAAGGTACAATCGAAATTGCGCCGCTGGCATTTATGCGTGGGCGAACGCTGGCGTCCTCTTTCATTATTCTTGATGAAGCGCAAAATACGACAAAACTGCAAATGAAAATGTTTTTAACCCGGCTTGGCGAAGGCAGTTGCATGGTGATTAACGGTGATCCGACCCAGATTGACCTGCCCCACAATGTGGTTTCCGGTTTGGCTCATGCCACCGGTTTGCTGGAAGAGATCGAAGGCATTTCTCATGTCGTTCTTACCCAGGATGACATTGTTCGCCATCCGCTGGTTTCGCAGATTGTTGGTGTCTATGATGGTGAACGCGATTGAGCGACAGTGACATATCAGGGTCTGGCGAACTGGAAGTGAAAATTGACGGAGACGGCTGGAAGCAGCATTGTGACCTTGGCAAGACAATCACTCGATCTTTCGAAGCTGCCATAGCTCTTGAGAACCTGTCGCTGGCAGATATTGGCGTAACAATTGTTTTGTCCGACGATGCCACACTGGCGCAGTTAAATGATCAATGGCGGTCCAAACCCAAGCCGACCAATATCCTGTCATTTCCTGCTCCTGAGGGTGAGAAAACCGAAAGCGGAAAAAATTATCTTGGCGACATGATTTTGGCTTATGGCGTTGTCGCGTCTGAGGCTGGCGAACAAGGCAAGGCTTTGGAAACACATTTGTGCCATCTTGTTATTCATGGTGCGCTGCACCTGCTTGGATTTGATCATCTGGAAGATGATGCTGCCCGACAGATGGAAAAGCTTGAAAGAACGGCAATGAAAACGCTAAATCTACCTGACCCTTATTTGCCCACATCAGCAAAACAGGAAAATATCGAAAGATAATGTCCGATACAGAAAACATTCCCGCAGAAACCGGCAGCGATCAAGCCGAGCCGCAATCGCTCTGGTCAAAACTGCGGAAACTATTTTCCTTTGGCAGGGATACCGATTTTCGACAAAGCCTGGAAGAGGTGATTGAGCTGCACGAGAGCACCCCCGATGATACTCTGGTGCGGCCCGAAGCCCGCTCGATGATGCTCAATCTGCTAAAGTTTTCTGATGTGCGGGTGGATGATATTATGGTGCCTCGGGCCGATATCATTGCCATTGAAGACATCGCCACCGTAGACGAATTGCTGGATATTTTTTCTGAGGCCAATCACTCGCGCATCCCGATTTTTACCGACACTCTTGATGACCCGTGCGGCATGATACATATCAAGGACCTGATGCGGTGGCTGACAATTGGCGAAAAAGCCACACCGGCTAAAAAACCCGGCAACGGCAGCAAAATGGCGGTGGCAGTAAAACGGAAGCCGACACACAAGGCACCTGACCGCAACACCAAAATTGCCGATACCAAAATTATCCGTGAAGTGCTGTTTGTCCCCCCTTCAATGCCCGCAACTGACTTGCTTTTAAAAATGCAATCTGTCCATATCCATCTGGCCATGGTGGTTGATGAATATGGTGGCACTGACGGACTGGTTTCAATTGAGGATGTGGTTGAGGAAATTGTCGGAGAAATTGCCGATGAACACGATGACGATGCAGATTTTCTGGTTAAAACCTCTGATGGAAATTATATCGCCGATGCCCGTGCGCCGATTGAAGTTGTTGAGGACGTCCTGGAAATTGATCTGTTGCCTGATGAGCAGGATGAAGATGCCGACACCCTGGGCGGATTTGTATTTTCAATGCTGGGCCGGGTCCCGGTTCGCGGTGAACTCATCCGTCACGATAGCGGCATTGAATTTGAAATTATGCAAGCTGATGCCCGCCGGGTAAAACAGCTGAAAATACATGTCCAACCATCTTCAAGCAGTTCATAGGCGATATGCCTGACCTCTTTAAAATTACCAACGTCCTTGACAAATTACCAAAATGGCAACGCCACATTACGGTTTTTTTAAGCGGTGTTCTGGCCAGTCTTGCCTTGCCGCCAGCTGATGTCTGGCCGGTGCTGTTTGTTGCCTTTCCAGTTCTTGTATTGATGCTTGATGTGGTCGGTCGGCAGGCAATTTCTCCAGTCGCAAAACTTCGAGCTTCATTTGTCTGCGGCTGGTTGTTTGGTTTTGGGTATTTCATTGTTTCGCTGTACTGGATCGGGGCTGCTTTTCTGGTCGAAGCCGACAAGTTTGCGGTTCTTTTGCCCTTTGCCGTTGCTGCTCTTCCCGCCGGTCTGGCGATTTTTTGGGGTCTTGCAACCGGTCTTTCCATGTTGGCATGGAGACCAGGCATCAATAGACTGCTGGTTCTGGCCACGGTGTTCACCGGGTTTGAATGGATACGCGGCCATATATTTACCGGCTTTCCCTGGAACACGATCGGATATACCAGTTCAGGCATGGGTGACGTTGAGCAACTGGCCGCTTTTTCAGGGCTGTACGGGGTAACGTTCTTTGTCCTGATATGCAGCTTTGCTCCGGTTCTGCTTTTCGCCCGGCAGCGCGACCATGCTGTGATCAGGATTTTGCTCTCAACCCTGGTTGCGGTTTGGCTACTCGGCAACATCAGGGTTTTTCTCGGACGCTTTGATGTTTCACCAACGGATCTGACCGTTCGGGTTGTACAGCCCAATATTGAGCAGGCGAAAAAGTGGAACCGGAAATTTCGGGCAGAGAATATCGATAAATATTTTGAGTTATCATCAACAAAACCGAAAAGTGAAACAGGCGATCCGGCTGGTTTTGACGTTTTGGTCTGGCCCGAAAGCGCCTTGCCTGCTTTGTTCGATGAGGACCCGGTTCTGCAAGCGCGTGTGGCAGGGCTTTTACCGGAAAACACCTTTTTAGTGATGGGGTCCCAGCGACGCGAGCGGAAATTAACGCCATCCGGCAGGCAAAACCGGTTTTACAACTCTGTTCTGGCCGTAGATTCTAATGGGCAGGTGGTCGGCAATTATGACAAATTTCATCTGGTGCCGTTCGGTGAATATCTGCCAGGAGAAAAATGGCTGAAACCGCTGGGCCTTCGCAAAATTGTTGCGCTGCCCGGTGGTTTTAGCAGCGGTCCTGGTGCCCGTACGCTGCAAATTGGAAAATTGCCGGCATTTTCGCCTTTGGTTTGCTACGAGATCGCGTTTGGCAATCAAGTCGTTGATCACAACAATCGACCTGACTGGATCATAAATGTCACAAATGACGGGTGGTTTGGCAAAACCGCCGGACCTTATCAACACCTGGCTCAGGCAAGGTTTCGCGCAATTGAACAGGGTTTGCCGGTTGTGCGTGCTGCCAATACCGGTATTTCAGCCCTGATTGACCCTTATGGAAAAATCATAAAATCACTCAAACTGGGCAAAGCGGGAATTTTTGACGCTCAATTGCCAAAATCTATTCCCCGAACGGTTTATGCTCGATATGGAGATTTGGCGGCCTTTGGCCAAATAGTGAGTATACTGATGATTCTGACAGGCCTTACCAATTGGTCAGCAAGAGTAAAAAAGCCCGGAAAACGCCACAACAGCGACATTTAGCACCATCGGATTTATTTCTACCGCAAAGTGGATTTTTGTTTTGATTCCCTTTACTGTATGTAATATGAGTGTCTTGAGTGCTACAGCTTTTATGGAGCTGTTCAGGTCGGGGGCTTTCGATCTGAGGAACAAATGGTAAAAAAAAATCCCAACCCAATAGATGTACATGTAGGCAATCGCGTTAGAATGAGGCGAATGCTTGTTGGTATGAGCCAGGAAAAATTGGGCGATGCGCTTGGGCTAACATTTCAGCAAATTCAAAAATATGAAAAAGGTGCCAACCGCGTCAGTGCCAGTAGGCTTTATCAGGTGGCCAGCACGCTGGGTGTCCCCATCCAGTTCTTCTTTGACGATATGCCGGTCTCCACTCAAACACAAGGTAGCGATGGTCTTTCTGAAGGTGACAGCGCCGGCCTGTTGATGGATTTTATGAACTCTTCAGAAGGTTTTCAACTGAGCCGTGCTTTCAGTTCAATTGAAGACGCAAATGTTAGGCGGCGTATCCTTGACTTGGTAAAATCCCTGTCATCGACAACCTCGTAGATATCCTCACAAGTACCTCTCTAATACGTGTATAAATCAGTAGTTGACCTGCACGCGAAAGCTTGGCATGACTGCGCCCGAGATTCTGAATATTTAGCGCGAAAGAATATTTTCGCTTACAACTCCCCGGGAATTTTTTTGTTATTTTTGGGGAGATTTTCCTGGAGATTATAGCAAATGGTGCGCCAAAAGTTCCTTTTTACCAGTGAGTCTGTTTCAGAGGGCCATCCTGACAAAGTTTGCGACCGTATTTCTGATGAAATCGTTGACCTGTTTTACCGGCAAGCTGAAATAGATGGCCTGGATGCTGCTCAGATTAGAGCAGCGTGTGAAACATTGACGACAACCAACAAGGTTGTGGTAGCCGGTGAATATCGTGCTTCTGCGTCAATTACCAAAGACAAAATCGAAGAAACCATTCGCCGGGCAATCAAGAGCATTGGCTATGAGCAGGACGGTTTCCATTGGAAAAAAGCCGACGTCGAAATCCTTTTGCACGAACAATCGGTTGATATCGCCCAGGGTGTTGATGCTTCGGGCAACAAGGATGAGGGTGCCGGCGACCAGGGCATTATGTTTGGTTATGCCTGCCACGAAACACCTGATCTGATGCCGGCACCGGTTTATTACTCACACAAAATTCTCCAACGGCTTGCCGAGGTCCGTCATTCAGGCGAACAACCGGCGCTGGGTCCTGACTCAAAAAGTCAAATCACTGTACGCTATGAAGACGGCAAACCAGTTGGCATTGCCGAAGTTGTGGTTTCTCACCAGCATATTGATGAAAGCCTGACTTCAGCTGACATGCATGACATTATCACCCCTTATGTGCGCGAAGTTGTACCGGCTGGCTGGATTTCAGATGATACAGTCTGGCACATCAACCCGACCGGCAAATTCTTTATTGGCGGACCTGATGGTGACTGCGGGCTTACCGGTCGCAAAATTATTGTTGATACCTATGGCGGTGCAGCACCGCATGGCGGCGGTGCTTTTTCTGGCAAAGACCCGACCAAGGTTGATCGCTCTGCTGCCTATGTATCACGCTATCTGGCAAAAAATATTATTGCGGCTGATCTTGCTGATCGCTGCACCATTCAACTGTCTTATGCTATTGGCGTGGCCAGACCACTTTCCATAAATGTTAATCTGCACGACACGGGCAAGGTAGGTGAAGAAAACCTTGAAGAAGTTATCGGCAATATAATGGATCTGCGACCACGCGGTATTCGCGACCACCTGCAACTGAATCGGCCAATCTATGCGCGCACAGCCGCCTATGGTCACTTTGGCCGCACGCCAGATGATGAAGGTGGTTTTTCGTGGGAAAAACTTGATCTGGTCGATGCCATCAAGAAAGCCGTTTCCTAAAAGGCATGATTTATGACTTTAGGTGAAAACAAAACTCAGCCTGATTTCAAGTTCTATGGACGCATTAAAGGTGTGCGGCTTAGTGATCGTCAATCAAATCTAGTTGACAAGCTATTGCCGCAGCTGCGCCTTGACCTGAACCAGCCGTTACCTGTCGGACATGGCGATGTCTGGCTGGAAATAGGCTTTGGCGGCGGCGAGCATCTGGCCTCACAGGCAATTAACAACCCTGAGACTGCCTTCATCGGTGCTGAGCCCTTTGTTAACGGGGTGGCAAAGCTGCTGGTTGCTGTTGAGGAAAACAATATCAGCAATTTGCGCATCCATGACGGTGATGTGCGGGTTTTGCTGCCGAAAATCCCTGACAGCAGCCTGTCACGGCTGTTTTTGCTGTACCCTGACCCCTGGCACAAGACGCGCCATCGCAAACGGCGGATGGTCAACGATGAAACAATTACGCATTTTCACCGGATGCTGAAACCGGGCGGTGTGTTTCGCTTTGCCAGTGATATTGAAGACTATGTTGACTGGACAGTCTCGGTGATCAAAAAGCATGGCGGGTTTGATTTTACCGGTAAATCTGTCCAGGACTGGCGCCAAGCGCCCGATGACTGGCACCGCACCCGCTATGAAGCTAAAGCCATTCGTGAGGGCCGCGTCCCGTCCTATATAACCTTCAAACGCAAGTAGGGGCCCAGTTAGGTGTAATGGCAAACTTTGAGGCTCTTGCACAACTTGCCAGAAGGTGTATATAGAGGGGGAATTTTTCATTCTCATAAATCTGAAATTTCAGATTGCCACAAGGCAGATTTGAGAGTGGGTCCACCGGGCCCGCTTTTTTTGTGTTTGTAATCAGGGATCAAAACTTTGGTGGAAACCAGCGACATTGACATGGAGAGACGTCTGGTTCGTGAAAACGGACCGGCATTAACAATTGCCAAAATCGCCGAGCCGGTGCTCGTTGATCTGGGCTTTCGGTTGGTGCGGGTTCGGGTTTCGGGCCAGGGCAACAGCGAGTTGCAGATTATTGCCGAGCGCCCTGATGGTACATTGTCGATTGATGATTGCGTGGCAATCACCCGGGCTTTGTCGCCGGTACTTGATGTGGAAGACCCGATTGCCGGAAAATACCGTCTCGAAGTGTCATCACCGGGCATTGACCGGCCGCTGGTACGGCCTTGCGATTTTGAAAGTCAGGCCGGTTATGTAGCCAAAATCGAATTGCGGGAACCGCTGGCAGGACGCCGCCGGTTCAAGGGCAAACTGGAAGGTTTTCAGGACGGCGAGGTCAGAATTTTCGTCAAGCCTGACGACGGTTCAGAACAAGATGTGCTGATCGGGTTGGCTTTTGACCTGATCAATGATGCCAAGCTGTTGATGACTGACGATTTATTTGACAAAAGCCGCAAGGCGGCAAAAAAAGGCGCGCCATCTGATGGCAGCGAACTTGATGAGTAATCTTGAATTAAAACAAAACTTAAAGTGACGAAGATGGAGAGTAGAAATGTCTGATATGGCTGTAAGTGCAAACAGGCTTGAACTGTTGCAAATTGCTGAAGCAGTTGCCCGCGAAAAATCCATTGACAAAGGCCTGGTATTGGCAGCGATGGAGGACGCCATTCAACGCGCCGCCCGTTCGCGCTATGGTCAGGAAAATGATATCAGGGCGCAAATCAATCCACAAACCGGCGAAATCAGCCTGCGGCGGATGCTCGAAGTTGTCGAAAAAATCGAAAATGAAGCAACTGAAATTCTTCTGACCGAAGCTGAAGGTATTAACAGCGAAGCCAAAGTTGGTGATTCAATCTCTGAACCATTGCCGCCGATTGATTTTGGACGCATCGCTGCCCAAAACGCCAAACAGGTTATTGTTCAAAAAGTCCGCGATGCTGAGCGCGAGCGCCAATATGCCGAATTTAAAGACCGGGTTGGCGAAGTCGTCAACGGTGTGGTCAAACGGGCCGAGTATGGCAATGTTATTGTTGACCTTGGCCGTGGTGAAGGCATTGTCCGCCGTGATGAAGGCCTGCCGCGGGAAAATTTCCGCACCGGTGATCGCATTCGCGCCTATATTTATGATGTCCGTGAAGAAACCCGCGGCCCGCAGATTTTCCTTTCCCGAGCCCGACCTGAATTTATGAAAAAGCTGTTTGGTCAGGAAGTACCGGAAATTTATGATGGTATTGTTGAAGTTGTTTCGGTTGCACGCGATCCTGGCAGCCGGGCTAAAATTTCAGTGATTTCAAAAGATTCGTCGGTTGATCCCGTTGGTGCCTGTGTCGGTATGCGCGGTAGCCGGGTTCAGGCTGTTGTTAACGAGCTGCAGGGTGAAAAAATCGATATCATTCCATGGACAGATGATGCAGCCAGTTTCATTGTTAATGCACTGGCACCGGCAGAAGTCTCCAAAGTGGTGCTCGATGAAGAAAGCCAGCGGATTGAAGTTGTGGTTCCTGACGAGCAATTGTCTCTGGCTATCGGCCGTCGCGGCCAAAACGTCAGACTGGCATCGCAACTGACCGGTTGGGATATTGATATCATGACCGAAGCAGATGAATCTGAACGGCGTCAGAAAGAGTTTGCTGCCCGTACCGAACGGTTCATGAAGGCCCTTGATGTGGATGAAATGCTGGCGCAATTGCTGGCTTCAGAAGGCTTTGAGCTGGTCGAAGAAGTTGCTTACGTCGACCCGCATGAGATTGCCGTTATCGAAGGCCTTGATGAAGACACAGCGCAAGAGCTTCAAACCCGGGCCCGCGAATATCTCGACCGCATTGCCGCCGAGATGGACGAAAAGCGCAAAGCTCTCGGGGTTGAAGACGAGTTACTTGAAATTGATGGCATGACCAACGAAATGCTGGTTGCCCTTGGTGAAGATAACACCCGTACCGTAGAAGATTTCGCCGGTTGTGCAACAGATGATCTGATTGGCTGGAGCGAGCGGGTTGATGGTGAAGTCAAGCAGCACGCCGGTGCCTTCAGCAACATAAAAATTTCATCGGTCGAAGCCGAGATGATGATTATGGCAGCGCGGATTAAAGCTGGCTGGATTGAAGCTGAGGTCGAGGAAGAGGCCACAGAAGAAGGACAAGAAGGAACTGAAACAGAACAACCAGCCACAGAAGGAGAAGCCTGAGACCAACAGGCAGGGCGAACGAAATGGAGCGCAGATGTATTGTAAAACGGCAATCAACCGACAGGGATAACCTGCTGCGTTTTGTTCTGGGTCCAGGTGGCGATAACAATGAAAACAGTATCGTTGTTCCTGACTTGAAAGAAAAACTTCCCGGACGGGGTGTCTGGGTGACATGCAGCAGATCATCGGTGGAAGAAGCGATTAACAAAAAGCTTTTTTCACGAGCTTTCAAAGCAAAGTGCACGGTGCCTGATGATTTGCCCGACATGATTGACAGTTTGCTGGAAAAAAAATGTTTGAACGCCCTGTCTTTTGCAAAAAAGGCCGGGCATGTGATTACAGGGTTTGACAAGGTGAATTCTGCAATGTCAAAAAACACGCTGGACTTGCTGATTGAAGCAATAGACGGGGCCGAAGGCGGTCAAATAAAGCTGGAAAAAAAATTTAAAGCCATTTTTACAGAAGGCAAAGTCATCAAACTTTTCACTTCTGGACAAATGGACATGGCATTTGGCAGTACAAATGTGATACATGCTGCTATAACACACGGAAACATGACCCGAAACGTCCTTGCCGCGGTAGAACAATTGGCTAATTACCGCGGTTAATTGACCGGATTTATATAAAGATCAACATGAGCGATACGAACGAAAAAGATACAAAAGAACAGGCAAAGGGCGGACGCACGCTTTCTTTGAGCCGAACAACTGTCGAGCAAAGCAAGGTTCGCCAGAATTTTTCCCATGGCCGTTCGAAAACAGTCGTGGTCGAAACCAAGCGCAAAAGAATGGTGGGAGCACCAGGGTCAACTCCGGGGGCAACACCCACCATCAAGCCTAAACCGGTCATCGCCAAACCGGCAAAACCGGCGGCAAAAGCACCGACAGCAAAACCGGCTGAAACGGCACAAAGCCAGTCTAAAGGCGGCCCCAGAGGCGGCTTGACCAGTGGCGAACAGCTGGCCCGCGAAAAAGCTCTGGCTGAAGCAAAAGTACGCTCAGTACAAGAAGAGGCTGACCGCAAAAGGCAAGCTGAACTTAATGCCTTGAAAGCGGCTGAAGAGGCTCAGGCGAAATCTGAACGCGAAGCAGAAGAAGCCCGTAAGGCTGAAGAAGCAGCGCGCAAGCAGGCAAAAGAACCCAAACACGAGCAACCTGCACCAGCAACGCCTGCTGACCTTGAGGCTGCCAGCCCTAAAGAAGGCGCTGTTACAAGATCGCGCGGCAAACCGAAAAAAGAAAACAAACCGGCACAACCTGCCCGTCCGACAAAAGGTGCGCCAGAGAGACGGCGTGGCAAACTTACAATTGGCAACGCCCTGTCTGGTGATCGCGAGCGCAACAGATCTGTTGCGGCATTCAAACGCCGGATGGAGCGCCAGAAAAAACAAGCTGCAGGTATATCTGCGGCTCCACAGGAAAAGCAGTATCGTGAAGTTATTATTCCTGAGGTCATTACCATTCAGGAACTGGCCAACAGAATGGCCGAACGGGCGGTTGATATCATCAAATCGCTGATGAAACAGGGTCAGATGCACCAGATTAATGACATCATTGATTCTGATACAGCCCAGCTGATTGCTGAAGAATTTGGCCACACGGTAAAACGGGTTTCTGAATCTGACGTTGAAGAAGGCATTATGGGTGACGAAGACGATGAAGCCGATATGGTGCCACGTCCGCCTATTGTTACCGTGATGGGTCACGTTGACCATGGTAAGACTTCGCTGCTTGATGCCCTGCGCAAGGAAAATGTTGTTGCTGGAGAAGCTGGCGGTATTACCCAGCATATCGGTGCCTATCAGGTTGAGACTGACAACGGCATTATCACTTTCCTTGATACACCGGGCCATGCCGCCTTTACAGCGATGCGGGCCCGTGGCGCGCAGGCAACCGATATTGTCATATTGGTTGTGGCCGCCGATGATGGTGTCATGCCGCAAACCATTGAAGCGATTAATCACGCCAAAGAAGCCGGTGTTCCGATTATTGTTGCGATCAACAAGATTGATGTGGTTGGCGCAGACCCGACCAGGGTTCGTACCGATCTGCTATCCCATGAAATCGTGGTGGAAAGCATGAGTGGTGACGTTTTGGAGGTCGAAGTCTCGGCCACCGAAGGTACCAATCTTGACAAACTTCTTGATGCCATTCTGCTGCAATCAGAAATTCTCGAAATTAAAGCCAACCCTGATCGACCGGCTGATGGCATGGTGGTTGAGGCACAACTTGATCGCGGACGCGGTGCTGTGGCAACCATGTTGGTGCAACGCGGTACGTTGAAAATCGGTAACATCATTGTTGCCGGGCGCGCTTGGGGCAAGGTGCGGGCATTGATTGATGACAAAGGTAACAACGTCGCTTTTGCCGGGCCATCACAACCAGTTGAGGTATTGGGCCTGAACAGTCCGCCGGAAGCTGGCGACCAATTGGTCGTGGTTGAATCCGAAGCCCGAGCCAGAGAAATTACTGATTATCGTATTCGCAAAATTCGCGAGGCACGCGGTGCTTCAACATCTGCCATGACACTTGAGCAGATGATGAACCAGTTGAAAGAGGCTGATCGCCGCGAGGTTTCAATCCTGTTGAAAGCCGACGTGCAGGGTTCTGCCGAGGCCATTGTTCAGGCACTGGACAAACTCTCTACCGATGAAGTTAGAGCCCGGGTCATTCATCATGCCGCTGGTGGTATCAATGAATCTGATATCGAGCTGGCAAAAGCCTCTGATGCGATCATATTCGGCTTTAATGTGCGGGCCAATAAGCAGGCCCGTGAACTGGCTACGCAAACCGGCCGCGAAATTCGCTATTACAACATTATCTATGATCTTGTGGATGACGTTAAAGCGGCGATGTCAGGTCTGCTCGATCCTACTCTGCGCGAAACATTCCTTGGTAATGCTGAAATTCTTGAGGTCTTTAACGTATCTAAAGTCGGTAAAGTTGCCGGTTGCCGGGTTACTGAAGGCAAAGTCCAGCGCGGTGCCAAGGTTCGCCTGATCCGTGACAACGTGGTTGTCCATGATGGTGAGCTTTCAACCCTCAAACGCTTCAAGGATGAAGTTAAAGAGGTTGTGGGCGGACAAGAATGCGGTATGGCCTTTGAAAATTATCAGGACATGCGCCCAGGCGATGTCATTGAGTGCTTTACGGTTGAAGAAATCGAGCGCACCATTGATGATTTACTTGATAAAGACTGACTGTTAAGAGACGGCTATGAGTAAAACATCTGAACCCAGTCAGCGTCAGCTGCGCGTTGGCGAGTTGGTGCGACATGCACTGTCGGAAATCTTTGCGCGTGGTGAGACCAATGATCCTGATCTTGAAAAGTCAGGTGTTACGGTATTGGAAGTCTCGATGGCGCCCGATCTCAAGCAGGCACGTGCCTATGTCCGACCACTGATTGACGGACATGATGAGCAATTGATGGCGGCGCTGAAACGCAACAAAAAATACTTGCGCAAACTGTTGTCACCAAAGCTCGGGCTGAAATTCATGCCCAACATCCGCTTTATGCTTGATACGGCTCCTGATCATGC
>DAOUPT010000059.1 GCA_030626025.1 Anderseniella sp.
GGTGTTGTCCAGTGCGATAGAGGGGGTGGTCAGCAAGGTGTCATCAAGGTATTTCGGCACCAGCATTTCTTCTTCGTCAATAGGTTTGTCGGGGACCAGCCATTCAACCAGGCGTGCAATTTGTGTTGTGAAGCCGATAAACAAAAACGTGTTGACGACGTTGAACAGGGTATGGGCATTGGCGATTTGGCGCGGCGATTCCACCGCAATGCGTGCCATGCCTTGCAGGTGCTGTTGTACCGGTGACATCCAGCGGGCGAAATCAGCAAGCTGCGGGATAAATGCGATCCACAACAGCACCCCCGCAACATTGAACAGCGTATGGACCACGGCGGCACGCACCGCCTCGCGCGGCTTGCCGATGGCGGCAAGACCGGCGGTGAAACAGGTGCCAATATTTGCCCCCAGCGCCAGCGCAATGGCTGCCTCCAGCCCGATCAACCCTTGTCCTGCCATAACAATTACGATGCCGGTGGTTGCCGATGAAGACTGGATCACTGCGGTGAACCCGGCGCCAACAAGAGCGGCCAGAAGGGGGTGATCCATGGAAACCATAAAGTCGATAAAAGGCTGGTAGGAGCGCAAGGGTTTCATCGCCCCGCTCATGACGCTCATGCCATAAAACACCAGTCCGAGCCCAAGCAACATCAGACCGTACTGCCGCCAGGTTTCGCGCTTGGCAGTAAAGGAAACCAGAAAGCCGACAGCGATGATCGGCAGGGCGAATTTGGTAACTTTAAATGCCAGTATCTGTGCTGTGATGGTGGTGCCGATATTAGCCCCCATGATCACGGCAACGCTCTGGGTCATGGTCAACAGCCCGGCCGAGATGAAACCGACAAGAATAACGGTGGTGACTGATGAGGACTGGATGATGGAAGTCACCAGCGCTCCCATGCCAACGCCGACGAAACGGTTTTTGGTTAACTTGCCCAGGATATCTTTCATATAATCGCCGGCAGCCCGTTTGAGAGCCCGGGTCATGATATCCATGCCGAACAGAAACAGGGCCAGTCCGCCAAACAGACCGGCCCAAAGGTCCATGCTGGCCAGTGGATCACTCACTCCGCATCACCCTCTGGCTCGCCACTTTTGACAACGACAACAGGAACGTGAGCCATCTGCACCACGCGTTCTGCCACAGAGCCAAGAAGAATGTGTGGAAGACCGGTTCGGCCACGACTTCCAACCACAATGAGCTGAGCGTGTTCCTTTTCAGCCACTTCTACGATACGGCCAGGAGGCAATCCGGTCACCTGCTTAACGCTGGCCTGCTTTAAGGGTTTGCAATCGCCATACAGACCTTGCATCTTTTCCATGAATTCCCTGAGCAGGCGTTCAGCCACCTGAGACATCGGTTGCGACCAGTCTTCTTCATCTTTGCGATAAAATCCCGGTGCGTGGGCAGGATCGTGAATCACATGAAGAATGAGCAGAGGGGCGTTTACACAACTGGCGTAATTACAGGCCCATTTCAATGCTGCATCAGAATCGGTAGAAAAATCAACAGCAACCAAAACAGGTTGTTGCTTGTTCACACTTTCTTTTTTGTTCTTCCCAGTTTCCATTCTTGCTTTCCTTCAAAACCAAAAGGCGACAGCATGTTATTGTTACTACCATGCTTACGTTTTGGGTTGTAGAAAAATTCGATACAAGCAAAGGCTCTAAAACCCAAAATCCCGGTAGACGCGAGAGATGTCTCCTGCCCATGAACCATTGTAGAGTTCCAACAACTGGTCCGATTGGGTTTGGCGTTTTTCCATCATCTCATCAAGAACGTTGAGAAATTGGGTTTCCAGGAACCCTTTACAGCCGGCGCTGTTGCGGCGTTCAAGGCCTTTGCGGGACAGCTTGAGGGTTTCCTGGGCGATCTCACAAACGTTGCGACCGGCTATTTTGGCATTGAGACCTTTAACCGGTACATCATTGCGCAGTTTGATGATGTCATCGATTGGCCAGTCTTTGACCAGCTGGCTGGCGCCGTCAAGAACACCCTGATCATAGAGCAGGCCGACCCAATAAGCCGGAAGCGCGCACAGGGAACGCCACGGTCCGGCATCGGCGCCGCGCATTTCCATATATTGCTTGATACGTACTTCGGGAAAAATGGTGGTTAAATGGTTTTCCCAGTCGACTACTGTTGGTTTTTCACCGGGAAATTGTGGTAATTTTCCTTCGAGAAAATCGCGAAAACTTTCACCGGACACATCGTGATAAATGCCATCGCGATAGACAAAATACATTGGCACATCGAGAGCATAGTCAACCCAGCGCTCAAAACCGAAACCGTCTTCAAATACGAACGGCAAAATGCCGGAGCGATCCGGGTCAGTGTCGGTCCAGATTTGCGAGCGGAAACTCTGATAGCCGTTGGGTTTTCCCTCGGTGAAGGGTGAGTTGGCGAAAAGCGCCGTGGCGATGGGTTGCAATGCCATTGAAGTGCGCAATTTTTTGACCATGTCGGCTTCTGAACCAAAATCAAGATTGACCTGCACCGTACAGGAGCGAAACATCATATCGCGGCCAAGATTACCCTTTTTGGCCATGTAATCACGCATGATTTCATAGCGCCCTTTGGGCATAATCGGTACGTCTTCAAGCTTGTGTAGCGGATCAAAACCCAAGCCGAGAAAACCGATACCGAGCGGGTCGGCTATTTCACGGACCTGAATGAGGTGGTCATGGACCTCCTCGCAAGTATCATGGATAGTCTCGAGCGGCGCGCCGGACAATTCAAACTGGCCGCCGGGTTCCAGCGAAATAGAACCAAGACCGCTGGGAGCCAAAAGGCCGATGATTTTATCGCCTTCCATCATCGGATTCCAGTGGAAGCGATCTCTAAAACCTTCCAGCAAAGCCCTGATTGAACGTTCACCCTCATAAGGGACGCGCTCAAGGGTGTCGGTTAGAAATGGGAATTTTTCGTGTTCGGTACCAATGCGCCATTCAGATTTGGGCTTGCAGCCGCGCTCAAGAGCATAAACAAGGTCATCACGAGATTCTATCATCTGCTGTTGTGTATCGGCCACTGATATCGGTCTTTCAAAAATTTAACTGTTAAAGTCATGTAAGCATGGCGCAAGAAAATCGCAAGACGTGAATGGCAGGAATACCAATCAACTCCAATCGCCAATGGTTGCCTGCAACAGCGCTAAAGCAGCAACAGCGGCGGTATCGGCTCGCATAATGCGGGGCCCGAGAGAAACCGGTGTAACAAAGGACAAACCAAGCAACCGGATGCGTTCTCTTTGACTAAACCCTCCTTCAGGCCCGATGAGCAAGGCGACCGGTCGGCCCGCAAACTGGCGAATGGTTTCTATCGGCGAACCGCTTTGCGCAGCTTCATCGCAAAAAATCAGTTGCCGCGTTTCATTTTCGTCCTCGTCCCAATTATCAAGAACCCGATCAAGTTTTTGCGGTTCACTGACTTTGGGGAGACAAACAAGGTTGCACTGCTCTGCTGCCTCAATGGTGTTGGCAACCAAACGATCGAATTTCAGACGCTTGCCCTGGGTATAATCGGTGAACACCGGCCGCAGACGCGATGCCCCCATCTCGGTAGCCTTTTGAGCCAGATAATCAAGGCGGGCGGTTTTGAGCGGGGCGAACAGGTAGTCGATATCGGGCAAAACCTGCGACTCACGCAATTTTTCGACATTCCTGACAATGCAGCCACGTTTCGACACCTGTTCGATTTCAGACAGCCATTCGCCATCATTGCCATTGAAAACCCTGACATTATCGCCGATTGCAAGACGCATGACGCGGCCCAGATAATGTGCCTGATCAGGCGACAGGGCTGATGGCTGGCTCTGGGCAAGTGTGGCGGTGGTGTACAGTCTTGGAATGCGCGACAGGTTTTTTTTCATCAATAACCGATACTTCAGAAGAACTTGATCATCAAGAGATTGCGAAGCAAAGTTATTCGGGCTAAACCGTGCCGATGAGCAGTCATAATGAAATTCCAGTTGGCAAGGTAGCGGACGCCGAAGATAAGCATTGGGTCGACCATTTGCTGTTTAGCGGTCTTCGGCCCTATGCCCGGCTGGCGCGCTTTGAGCGTCCGATTGGCTGGTGGCTGTTATTGCTGCCGGGCTGGTGGGCCATTGCGCTGGCTCAAATCACCACCGCGGGTGGTGCGACTGGCAGCATCGTCAACGTTAAACTGCTGACCTTGTTTTTGATCGGGGCGATTGCCATGCGCGGGGCTGGTTGCACCTTCAACGACATTGTTGATCGTGATTTTGATGACAAGGTTGAGCGGACACGATCACGTCCAATTCCTTCCGGGCAAGTAAGTGTCACACAGGCGATTTTGTTTTTGATCGCCTTGTCACTGGTCGGCCTTGCCGTTTTGCTGCAACTGAGCAATACGGCGATCCTGCTTGGTGTTGCTTCACTCGGACTGGTGGCGATTTATCCCTTTATGAAGCGCTTTACTTATTGGCCACAGGTTTTTCTCGGTCTGGCCTTTAACTGGAGTGCGCTGGTTGGTTGGGCAGCAGTAACCGGTGAAGTGCCGGCCAGTGCCTGGTTGTTGTGGTTTGGCGGTATTTTGTGGACCCTTGGGTATGACACCATTTACGCCCATCAGGACAAGGAAGATGATGTCCGCATCGGGATAAAATCAACGGCGTTGAAACTGGGTGATGCAACCGACAAATGGTTGGTGGTGTTTTTTGTCAGTGCGCTGGTTTTGATTGATGCGGCAGGTTGGCTGGCCGGAGCCGGTGTGTTATTTCACGCAGGAATTGCCGGTGCTGGCATGCATGCGGTTTGGCAATTGTCGCAGCTGGATATCAATAATCCTGACAACTGCCTGAAATTGTTCCGGGCCAACCGGAATTTTGGTTTAATAATTTTTGCCGGTGCAGTACTTGATGGCATTGCCCGAAGCATTTTCTAATCATATTGTGATTTTTAGTGAGACCTTATGGATAACATACTAAGTGACATCGCCAGCGACCTTGTTTCAAGAGCGACCCGTAGCGGGGCCAGCGATGCTGATGTGGTGGCTGTAAACGGTCAGAGTACCTCGGTTGAAACGCTCAACGGCAAGCTGGAAAATACCGAGCGCTCTGAAGGCATCAGCGTTGGTTTGCGGGTTTTTGTCGGCAAGTCACAAGCAATCGTTACCGCCAGCCGTTTTACCGAACAGGATCGGGCTGAGCTGGTTGAGCGGGTTGTCGCCATGGCCAAAGTGGCACCGCAAGACCCCTATGCCGGTCTGGCCGATAGCGACCTCTTGACCTCTGACTGGCCGGACCTTGATATTTGCGACAGTGCTGAGCCCTCCACCGATGATTTGTTGGCAATGGCGCTGGAAGCTGAAACAGCCGGTCTGGCTATTGAGGGTGTGCGCCAATCGGGCGGCGGCTCGGCATCTGCCGGACGCAATGAAATTTTTCTGGCCACAAGTGGTGGTTTTAACGGCGGTTATACCAGAACCAGCTTCGGGGTATCAGCTTCAATGGTGGCCGGTAGCGGCACAGCAATGGCCCGCGATTATGATTATTCATCGACTGTGCATTTATCTGACCTCGACAAGGCTGACAAAATTGGCCGCAATGCCGGTGAGCGGGCCGTTAAAAGGCTTAACCCGCGAAAAGTGGCATCGCAAAAATGCCCCGTAATTTATGATCAGCGGGTTGCAAATTCTCTCATTGGACATTTCTCGAGCGCCGTTAACGGCTCTTCAATCGCCCGCGGCACCAGTTTTTTGAAAGATGACATGGGCGGGAAGTTGTTCGCCGACACAATCAATATCATTGATGATGGGCGGATGACCCGCGGCCTTGCCTCAAAACCTTTTGACGGTGAAGGGATTGCTACCGGCAAGCGCAATATTATCAAAAACGGTGAACTGCAAAGCTGGTTTCTCGACTGTCGCTCGGCCCGCCAGTTGAACCTGCAATCAACCGGCAACGCTGGTCGTGGCACCGCAGGCGGCCCCTCACCTTCTTCGACCAATCTTTATCTGCAGGCCGGTGAGCAAACGCCGCAAGAATTGATAGCCGAGATCAAAAACGGGTTTTACGTTACAGAGTTGATCGGCATGGGGGTTAACCCGGTGACCGGCGATTACAGTCGCGGCGCCTCAGGTTTCTGGATTGAGGATGGCGAACTTTCCTACCCGGTTGCCGAAGTGACAATCGCCAGTAATTTGCGCGAGATGTTTTCCCTACTGGTACCGGCAGACGATCTGGAGTTTCACGGCTCGACCAATGCCCCGACATGTCTGATCAAGGAGATGACACTTGCCGGGCAGTAGCGCCATATCTAACGATGAGCAATTGCTCGAAGGGGCCATCCGCGAGGCTGGCGCACTAGCACTCAAATATTATAATTCCTCAGCTAAATCCTGGGACAAAAGTGACGGGTCGCCGGTGACCGAAGCCGATTTGGCTGTCGATGAATTTTTGAAAGATGCCCTGATGAAAGATCGGCCTGACTATGGCTGGCTTTCCGAAGAAACCACCGACAATTGTGATCGCCTATCACGCCAGCGCGTGTGGATTGTTGACCCCATTGACGGCACCCGGTCATTTGTTGACCGCACCGGGGAGTGGTGCATTTCCATTGCTCTTGTTGAACACGGAAAACCGGTATTGGCGCGGGTGTTTCGGCCATTGGCAAATGACATGTACGGTGCGGTACCAAATGGCGGGGCGATGCTTAACGGGGTGCTGATCAACACCTCCAGCCGTGATCGTTTGAAAGACTGCCGGATGATGACCCGAGGCCGGGTGCTTGAGGCGTCACGCTGGCAAACCCCGTGGCCACATATGCAGACCGGCATTGCCACCTCACTTGCTTTGCGCCTGTGTCTGGTTGCCGATGGCAGCTTTGATGGCACCATTGCACTGGGCGGTAAATATGACTGGGACCTTGCTGCCGGTGATTTGATTGTGCGCGAGGCCGGTGGCTGTGTGACCAATATTTATGGTGCAGGTCTTGAATATAATAATCAACAGACCCGCCAGCCCGATGGGCTTATCGCTGCCGGACAAGCATTACACAAAGAAATGCTGAACCAAACCAAAACACTCAAAAACTGAAATTTGAATTTAACGAGGCTAATATGACAGATTACAAACCAAAACAACTGCTACACATGGTTTTCGGCGGTGCGCTGGAAGATCTTGAAGGGGTAACATTTCAGGATTTGGACCAGCTCGATATTGTCGGCATCTTCCCCGATTATGCAACCGCACACGAGGCCTGGGAACGCAAAGCGCGGGAAACCATGGACATCGCCGAAATGCGTTATTTCATAGTACATCTGCACAAATTGCTCGATCCTGAGGATGCATAAAGCAAAAACTCAGGCTTTTTACAATTTTTGTGGACAAATTTAATAAAGCCCCTTGCCTTGTGGACCGCCCGGTCCTATACATGCTAGATGAATATTGGCAGACCGATAGAATTTGACCGCGCTTTGGCGCTTGATCATGCCCAGCACCTTTTTTGGCGCAAGGGTTATAGCGATACATCGCTTGCTGATCTGTTGGCCGTTATGGGGCTTTCAAAAAGCAGTTTCTATCAGACGTTTAAAAGCAAGCGCGAAATTTTTGAGCAGAGTATTCAGTTGTATTTAGCTGAACGCACCGCACTGATGCGGGACAAGCTTGAAGCCAGCCCATCGGCTTATGAGTTCATTGCCTCAATGCTCTATGGTGTATCAGAAAACAGCGGTGCGGGAGAATATCGGGTCGGTTGTCTAATTATGAACACCGCTTGTGAATTTGCCCAGACCGATAAGACCATTGCACGAGCCGTTGCTGAAAGCATCAATGCATTTGTCGAGGTTTTTAAAGAGGCTGTTGTTTTAGGCCAGCAGCAAGGCGATATTTCACCAGATAAAAACCCTGACGATCTGGCCCGGTTTCTGATTACCAATATGGGTGGTTTAAATGTGGCATTTAAAGCGGGAGCTAATGCCACCACGATCAAAAAAACCGCTGATGTGATGCTTTCCGCTCTCAAATAAAAAAATTTACTTGATTTTGGACCACTCGGTCCTTATTTATTTTTAATCTAAGGAGAAAACAAATGAAAATAGAATTCCACACGATCAAGAATGCCCCCGAAGCGGTAAAAGCTGATTTGCAAAACCTTGAAAAAGCTTATGGGGTGGTGCCGAATCTTTTTGCCGGACTTTCGGCATCCCCGGCAGCAACAAAATCGTATATGGCGATTGCTGGAAATATGAAAGAGCATGCAAGCCTTAGCCCGATCGAACAACAGGTTGTGTATATCTCTATCAGCGCCCAAAATGGTTGTGATTATTGCGTGGCAGCACATTCAACCGGTGCCGGCATGGCCAAGATGCCCGATGACGTATTGACCGCATTGCGCGAGCAACGTTCCCTGCCCGATGAAAAGCTTAATGCTTTGAGAACCTTTGCTTTGGCGATGCTGGAGCGGCGCGGCTATATGTCAGATGATGATCTGACAGCGTTTACTGCAGCTGGTTTTAATCAGGAACACCTGCTCGAAGTCATCACTATTATGGCTCACAAAACCATGAGCAATTATTTCAATCACATCGCCAAAACGCCGCTTGATGATATGTTCAAGCCACGGGCATGGCAGGTTGCTGCGGAATAATAATCGATCTCTCACAAACTGTATTCGGCTATGGCGTTTTTCTGACGGGCGTTCTATAAACTCGCACCTTTATATTTTCGCCTGAAAGTGCCAATGCCGGATACTGACCAGATTTCGCCACAGATGATTGCCCGCGTCCTTTCTGATGCGCTGCCGTTTATGCAGCGTTATGTGGGTGAAACTGTGGTTGTCAAATATGGCGGACATGCCATGGGCGATGCCGTGCTGGCCCGCCAGTTTGCTTCTGATATGGTGCAATTGAAACTATCGGGCATCAATCCGATTGTTGTTCATGGCGGCGGCCCGCAGATCGGAGCGATGCTGGATCGGTTGAGTATTAAATCAACCTTTAAAGATGGCCTGCGGGTTACCTGCGGAGAAACCATTGAAGTTGTCGAAATGGTGTTGTCGGGCTCTATCAACAAGAACGTCGTTTCCAATATATCGCGGGCCGGTGGCAAGGCGATTGGCATATCAGGCAAGGATGGTAATCTGTGTGTTGCAAGCAAATTACAGCGCACCAGGAAAGACCCTGATTCCAACATCGAAAAAGCCATCGACTTTGGCTTTGTCGGCGAACCGGCGGTTATCAACCCGCAGATTTTACATACGATACTTGCCAGCGATTCCATTCCGGTCATAGCACCAGTGGCAACGTCGCGTGAGGGCGATACCTATAACATTAATGCTGACACCTTTGCCGGGGCGGTTGCCGAAGCCATGAAGGCCAAACGGTTGATGTTGTTGACCGATGTTGCAGGCGTTCTGGACAAGAGCGGCGAGTTGATCAGCGAACTGGCGCTGGCCGATATTAAAGAACTTGTTGATGACGGGACCATTCAAGGGGGCATGATCCCGAAAATTGAAAGTTGCGTTTCAGTGGTTAAAGGCGGTGTGGAAGGTGTCATTATTCTTGATGGCCGCCAACCGCACGCGGTTTTGCTGGAATTGTTTACCCCGCACGGCGTTGGAACGCGGATCAGTTGATGGAAAGATTTCAACAAATCGACATTTGGGTGTTTGACCTCGACAACACGCTTTATTCACCTGATTGCAAGTTGTTTGATCAGATCGATGTGCGGATGGGTACGTTTATTTCTGAACTGCTTTCTATTGACCGGATGGAAGCGCGGCGCATTCAAAAAGAGTTTTTCTTTCGTTATGGCACCACCTTGCGCGGGCTGATGAATGAGCACGGGGTTAAACCGGCTGATTTTCTGGAATTTGTGCATGACATCGACCGCTCGGTAATTCCGCGCGATGAGGCGCTTGATGCAGCCATTGCGCGATTGCCCGGTAAAAAATATATCTGCACCAACGGCTCGGTTGCTCATGCTGAAGCGACACTGGCCGAGATTGGTATCAGCGCCCATTTCGATGACATTTTTGATATCCATGCTTTTGACTATGAACCCAAACCGGCCCGCATTGCTTATGATGTCATGCTCAAAGAGGCCGGATTTAAACCTGAGCGGGCGGCAATGTTTGAAGACATCGCCCGCAATCTGGAAGTCCCGCACGAGTTGGGCATGGCGACAGTGCTGGTCACCTCTGAAAACAATGAAGACGGTGCGCTGATAAACCGCCTTAACGGCGATGATGCCGGAGCCGATTATGTCCACCATACAACCGATGATATCAGCGGATTTCTGACACAGATTTCCCTTTAAGGAGCAGACAAATGAGCCATAGTGAATTACAGGCGGTGATTGATGCCGCATTTGAAGGTCGCGCCAATATTTCCACATCCACCACCGGGCAGGTGCGCGATGCGGTTAATGAGGCACTGGAGCTGCTTGATAGTGGCAAGGCCCGGGTGGCTGACAAGGAAAGCGGCTCATGGCAGGTTAATCAGTGGCTAAAAAAAGCTGTACTGCTGTCTTTCAGCCTCAATGACATGTCGCTCATCGGCGGTGCGCCTGATAATGCCAGCTGGTGGGACAAGGTGCCGTCAAAATTTGACGGCTGGGGTGAAGACCGTTTTCGCAAAGCCGGTTTTCGCGCCGTACCAGGTTGTGTGGTACGCCATTCGGCCTATATCGCCCCAAACGCCATTTTAATGCCGTCCTTTGTCAATCTGGGTGCTTATGTGGATGAAGGCACCATGGTTGATACCTGGGTGACAGTTGGGTCTTGTGCGCAAATCGGTAAAAATGTTCATCTTTCAGGTGGCGTTGGCATTGGCGGGGTACTTGAGCCTTTGCAGGCCGGACCGGTTATCATCGAGGACAATTGTTTTATCGGCGCGCGCTCTGAAGTTGTTGAAGGCGTCAAAGTTGGTGAAGGGTCAGTCATCTCGATGGGTGTTTTCATTGGCCAATCGACAAAAATCGTCAACCGGGCGACCGGTGAGATTTTCTATGGCGAAATCCCGCCCTATTCCGTTGTTGTCTCAGGCTCGATGCCCGGCAAGCCCTTACCCAATGGCGATCCCGGCCCGAACCTTTATTGCGCGGTGATTGTCAAACAGGTGGATGAAAAGACACGATCAAAAACCTCGATCAATGATTTGCTGCGCGATTGAGTTCGGGCATGACAAAAAACACTGATCCTGTAGCCCTGCTGCAAACCCTTATTCGTTGCCCTTCTGTGACGCCAAAAGAGGCTGGTGTTCTTTCAGCCCTTGAAGGCATGCTGGAGTCTGCTGATTTTGAATGCACGCGGTTGCCCTTTAGTGATGACGACACTCCAGATGTAGATAATCTGTTTGCTCGGCTCGGTGACAGCGGGCCGCATTTGTGTTTTGCCGGACATGTGGATGTGGTGCCGACCGGTGATGAGGCTTTGTGGACATATCCGCCTTTTGCAGCGGAGATTCATGATGGGGTTTTATACGGGCGCGGAGCTTGTGACATGAAGGGCTCAGTTGCAGCATTTGCAGCGGCGGCAATTGATGTTGCGAGCGAGTTTGGCGGTGAAATTCCCGGTTCGGTTTCCCTAGTGATCACTGGTGATGAAGAAGGTCCAGCGATCAACGGTACAGTGAAAATGCTGCAATGGATGGAAGAAAACAATCAGCTGCCTGATGAGTGTCTGGTTGGCGAGCCATCCTGTTCTGACAAATTCGGCGATACCATTAAAAACGGCAGGCGCGGAAGTATTACCTTTGAGGTGGTGGCCAAAGGTGTGCAGGGTCATGCAGCCTACCCCCATTTATCTCTCAATCCGATCCCAATTCTGGCCCGGTTGATTGATCAACTCTCAAGCCAGTCGCTTGATGGTGGTACTGATCAATTTGAACCCTCAACGCTGGCCGTATCTACATTTGATGTCGGCAACCCGGCCACCAATGTGACACCGGAGCGGGCCAGCACCTACTTTAATATCCGCTTTAACACCGAGCACAGTGCTGACAGTCTCAAAGCTATGGTGCAGAAACAATGTGATGCGGTGCAAGCTGAAATGGGTGGCGAGTTTGAGATTTCGAGCATTGTCGGGGCCGAGTGCTTTTTAAGCAATCCGGGACCGTTGCTCAGTGTCGTGCAGCAGGCGTTGCATGATGAGACCGGCAACAAAGCGGTTCTGAGCACTGGTGGCGGTACGTCAGATGCCCGGTTCATTAAAAACTATTGCCCGGTGATCGAGTTCGGTCCGACCAACAAGACTATTCATCAGGTGGATGAGTGTATAGCAGTTGATGAACTGGAAGCCCTGACGCGGGTTTACAAACAGGTTATCAGGCAATTTTTATCCGGAGAAACCAAAGCATGATGACCTCATGAACTGGTTTGAAGAAACAGTCCGCGCACTTTCTGCCGCCTTGAAATTATTGCTGCATGACCGCGACGGCCTGTCTGATCTCAACAACACTACAACCGGTTTCTGGCATTCGTTTTCCGCCATTATATTGATCGCACCACTGTATCTGTTTATGTCCAGCATCAATTGGGCGCCGGACAGCACGACTGTTGCCAGCAATTCGGCTGCCTTTCATTTGATAACTCTGGCGCTGCAATGGGCGCTGTGGCCTCTGGTCATGGTTTTTGTGACCCGGAAATTTGGCCTTGGGAAATTTTTCAGCCGCTATGTCATTGTCTATAACTGGTCAAATGTGTTGATCATCACCATGCTTGCCATCCCTGCCCTGTTGTTCAAAATCGGTTTACTGCCACTGGAAGGGGCAGGGTTGTTCACCGGCCTTTTGCAGCTTGGTACCTTTTATCTGGAATGGTATCTGGCCCGCTTGTCCCTTGAAACAACCGGCTTTATTGCCGGTGCCATTGTTCTCGGTAATTTTGTTCTATCAGTTGGACTTTTGCGCATTATTGGTTAGCGAGGCCCGCATCGGGTTGGCTTTGTAAACACCCAAAATCCGCAAATAATCGGTGAAAAACTCAAGTTCTTCCAGCGCCAGTTGGAGCGGGCGTTCGTTGGGATGGCCGACCACGTCGGCATAGAACTGGGTTGCCGTGAACTGACCGTCAATCTGATAGGATTCAAGCTTTGTCATGTTAACGCCGTTGGTGGCAAAACCGCCCATCGCCTTGTACAGCGCGGCGGGCACATTACGAACTCGAAAAACAAAACTGGTGACAATTTTTCCTTCATCGGGGTCAGCATAGGTACCATTTTTGGCCAGCACGACAAACCGTGTTGTGTTGTGGTCTTCATCCTCAATATTCTCACGCAAAGTTTTCAGGCCATAGATTTCTGCAGCAAGGGATGATGAAATAGCGGCCTGGGTTTTATCACCGCTTTGCGAGAGAATGCGGGCCGCCCCGGCTGTATCGGCTTCGGTGATGGCACTCAAACCAAGATCGTTGATAAGATTGCGACACTGACCAAGAGCATGGACATGGCTGTGTACCGATTTAATGGTGTCCATATCGGCCCCTTCAAGGCCAAGCAATTGATGATGGATCGGCAGGAAATATTCACCAACGATATTGAGTTCAGATCGCGGCAGCAAATGATGGATGTCGGCCACCCGACCGGCAACACTGTTCTCGATCGGGATCATGGCTAATTCAACCTGATCGCTTTCAACTGCGGCAAATGCCGCCTCAAAAGTATGGCAGGGAACCGGCTCATAGTCGGGATAAACATTGGCGCAAGCGATATGCGAATTTGCGCCGGGCTCGCCCTGATAGGATATTTTTTTTGTTATCGCTTTATCTGTCACTCTTTTGTTCCCTTATCTGCCAATGCTGTGCGGGCGCGTTCCAAATCGGCTGGAGTATCGACACCGAATGGAACTGTGTTAACGCGCGAAACAGCAATTTTCATTTCATTATCAAGGGCCCGCATCTGTTCAAGCGAACGGCTCTTTTCGCGCTGGCTGACCGGCAGTTGGACAAACCTCTCCAGTGCCGACCGGCGATAGCCGTAGATACCGATGTGATGCCAGAAAGGAGGCTGCATTTTGCTATCCACAGTACGGACAAAATCGGTTGCAACACCGGTGCTGGCTCCCTCGGCAAATTGGGTGATTGCCTTTACCACATTGGGATTATCGATTTCTTCCTGATCTTCAATAGGGCTGACCAGTGTTGTGATATCTGCGTCATAGGTCAAAAATGCGCCCAGACAAGCCCGGATGGCTTTGGGATCGATGGTTGGCAAATCGCCCTGCAAATTGACAATAAACTCATATTGACGCTCGACATCGCGCATGGCCAGCGCCTGAGCAACCCGGTCCGAGCCGGATGGCAGGTTGGAGTCGGTTAATATCGCATCACCACCAGCAGCACGGACCACGGCGGCAATCTCATCTTCTGCAGCAGCAATCAGCACTTTACCGATATTGGCTTCTTTGGCCCGGTGCCATACCTGAACAATCATCGGCAGCCCGCAAATATCGGCCAAAGGCTTGCCAGGCAAGCGGGTTGAGGCCATACGACTTGGCACAATTATGATGGTATTTGACGGATTTGGAACAAGGTCTGACATTAAGAACACCATTAGCGTGGCAAATTGAACATAATATCCTTATAAGTATTGCGTCGACTAAGAGAAACAATTAGTTTCGCGCAAATATATTAGCGGGCCGCTTTTGTTTAAGGATGGGGCGGTCATAATTACCGAGGGATAATTCCGTGAAAATTGATGGTTATACAATAAACAAGATCGCTGGAGCGCTTCTTGGAACAGCTTTGTTGGTGATGGGTCTAAAGCAGGTCGCGGAAATCATCTACCACACTGAAAAGGCGAGCACGGCTGTTGCCGATGCTGATCACGGTGAGGCCAAGAAAGATCAAGGCGAAGCCAAGCAGGAAGAAACTTCCGAAGCAAAAGCTCCTGAAGCTGCAAAAGATGACGGCTTTGCAGCACTGCTGGCCAAGGCCAGCGCTGAAGACGGTCTGAAGGCTTTCAAAAAATGCAAGGCCTGTCACACAGCAGAAAAAGGCGGCAAACACAAGGTTGGACCAAATTTGTTTGGTATTATCGGGCGTCCGGCAGGGTCGGCTGAAGGCTATAAATATTCCGCCAACATGGTTGCAAAAGCCGGTGAAATCGGCAACTGGAACGAAGCTGAAATGGCTAAATTTATCAGCAATCCGAAAGAATATCTCGGTGGCAAGTCGAAAATGACCTTTAAACTGAAAAAAGCTTCTTCGCAGGCGGCGGTTATCGTTTATCTGAAATCTTTGGCACAATAAGCTGATTTGGTGCAATTTACTGATTTTATTACAAAGAATTCACACCGGCGGGGCTTTCGCCGGTGTTTTTTTTTGTGCCATGATAGGGGTACAGTAGTCTAGGCCTGTCATCATTTAAAAGGACTTGAGATCGTTTGACAAAATTAACCCGCCGCAATGCCTTACAACTCACAGCCGGAGCCAGCGCCCTGCCCCTTTTGGGTTTGGCGACACCGACTATTTTACGGGCCCAGGAAAAGGAATGGCGGTATGGCTTGTCGTTTTTTGGTGATCTCAAATATCAGCAGGGCTTTAAGCATTTCGACTATGTAAACCCTTTGGCTCCCAAAACCGGTACGGTTCGTATTCCGGGAATCGGGTCTTTTGACAATCTGAATATTTTTACCTTTAAAGGAGCACCGGCTTCGCTGGTCGGGCTTACCTTTGACACACTGTTTTCTTCTGCTTTTGACGAACCAGGAGCCCTGTACGGTTCAGTTGCCAGTCATGCATGGTTTCCCGATGACTTTTCTTCTGTGTCGTTTCGCCTTGATCCGCGGGCCCGTTTTCATGGCGGCCAGCCGATCACCCCTCAGGACGTTATCTGGAGCATGCAGGCCCAGAGGGCTGCTCATCCACAATATGCTTTTTATTACAAAAACATCAAAACCGTCGAGCAGAGCGGTAATAATGAAGTAACCTTTCATTTTTCCGTCAAAGGTAACAGGGAATTGCCCAATATTACGGCGCAACTTACGATTTTACCCAAGCATTGGTGGGCTGAAAACAACGCCAAGGGCGAGGCCCGTGACATCAAAAAAACCACTCTTGAGCCTTTGCTCGGCTCAGGCGCATACAGGGTAAAAGACTTTAAACCCGGTGACTGGATCAGCGTTGAGCGGGTCAAGGATTATTGGGCAAAAGATCTTCCGGTTAATGTTGGCCAAAACAATTTTGACACCATAAAACAAATTTATTTTCGCGATCAGGGTGTTGCCATCGAAGCGTTCAAGGGCGATCAGTATGACTGGCGCGATGAAAACAACTCGAAGGTCTGGGCCACCCAATACAAGTTTCCGGCGGTCAAAAAAGGCCGCGTCATTGTCGAGACAATCGATCAGAAAAACGGCCGGGGCATGCAGGGGTTTGTGTTTAATACTCGCCGCAAACTGTTTATCGATCCCAAAGTCCGGCAGGCGTTTAGTTTTGCCTTTGATTTTGAATGGTCGAATAAAAACCTGTTCTTTGGCCAGTACAAACGCACCAACAGCTTTTTCTCTAATTCCGAACTTGCCTCATCGGGCCTGCCTGATGCAGATGAGCTAAAAATCCTTGAACCATTGCGTGGCAAAATTCCTGATGAGGTATTCAGCAAAGAATTTTCAAATCCCGTTGCCAACAACCCCGGCGAGATTCGCCAGAACCTGCGAAAGGCATCGATTTTGTTTCGCGAGGCAGGGTGGAAGCCGGGCAAGGATCGCATATTGCGTAACAAGAACGGTGACAAGATGGTGTTTGAGATCCTGTTGGTCTCGCCAGCTTTTGAGCGTATTGTTCTGCCCTATGTCAAGCAGCTTAAATTGCTGGGTGTCAGGGTCAGCGTGCGAACCATAGATGCAGCCCAATACATCCGGCGGGTTGAGAGCTTTGATTTTGACTGTATCGTTAGCAGCTGGGGACAATCGCAATCACCGGGCAATGAGCAACGTGGATACTGGGGCTCCCCGGCTGCTGACCGCAATGGCAGCAGAAACTATATTGGCATCAAGGATCCGGTAATAGATCAGCTGATCGAACGCCTGATACTGGCCAAAAGCCGACAGGACCTGATCACCGCAACCAGGGTCCTTGACCGGGTGTTGTTGTGGAACCATTTTGTCGTGCCCATGTGGCATATTCCCTATGAGCGTACCGCCCGTTGGAACCGCTTCGGGCGACCTGAAAAATTGCCAGATTACTCAACCGGGTTTCCATCCATCTGGTGGTGGGATAAGGAAAAAGCAGCCCAGACAAAGGCGGCAAAATGATCCGGCTCCTGGCATATTTTGGTCTGTGCCTTGCCCTTATGGCAAGCAATGTCGCCAGCAAGCCGCGTCATGGCTTGTCGTCGTTCGGAGAACTGAAATACCCGGAGAATTTCAAGCATTTTGATTATGTTAATCCAAATGCCCCAAAGGGTGGTTATCTGACCACGATGGGGACCGAAGGGCGAACAACCTTTGATAATCTCAACCCCTACATTCTCAAAGGCGAGCCGGGCCAAAAGCTTGATCTGTTGTTTGATACTTTAATGGTGCGCGCCTTTGATGA
This sequence comes from Anderseniella sp., assembly GCA_030626025.1. Lineage (GTDB taxonomy): Bacteria > Pseudomonadota > Alphaproteobacteria > Rhizobiales > Aestuariivirgaceae > JALWJW01. Next base: position 17,499 of record DAOUPT010000059.1, read on the forward strand.
ACCTGATGCCATGTATGGTCTGGTTGCAGAAAGCGCCGAGCTTGCCGATGACAAGATGAGTGTCACCTTTAAATTGCGCATGCAGGCGAAATTTTCCGACGGCACAGCGATTACCGCCAGCGATCTTGCCTTTACTTTCCGGTTGTTGAAGGACAAGGGCCATCCGCGTATCAGAATTTCCATGCGAGATATCGAATCGGTCAAAATCATCGATCCGCTGACGGTTCGCTATCGCTTTAAAGGCAAGAATATTCGCGATTTACCGCTGATTGTCGCTTCATTGCCGATACTGTCCAAGGCCTATTACACCAAGCATGATTTCAGCAAGACGACACTGAAACCTCCTCTTGGTTCAGGTCCTTATAAAATTTCCGACCTGAAACAAGGCCAATACATAACCTATGAACTGCGGGCTGATTATTGGGCAAAAGCTTTGCCGGTTAATCATGGCCGGTATAATTTTTCGGTTATCAAACTGCTGTATTTTCGCGACCGGACCGCTGAGCTTGAAGCGCTGAAAGCCGGTGCGATGGATTTGCGCGAGGAATTTACCTCCAAATCCTGGGCAACGGAATATGACATTGATGCGGTGAAAGACGGGCGGATGATCATGGCCACGCTTCCTGATGATAACGCTTCAGGGGCGCAAGGGTTTTTCATCAATATCCGGCGTGACAAGTTTAAAGATATCCGCACCCGGATGGCGCTTGGTCTGGCTTTTGATTTTGAGTGGACCAACAAAAACCTGTTTTTCAATCTCTATCAACGCACCACGTCATTTTTTGAAAACTCGGCCATGAAGGCACAAACGCCAATGCCGAAAGATGAATTGACTCTGCTCAGAGAGATCGCACCTGATTTGCGCCCGTCGGTTTTTGGTGATGTTTTCCTACCACCAATTTCCAACGGTTCGGGGCAGGACCGCGATATGCTTCATGCGGCGGCCCAGTTGCTTTCTGAAGCAGGGTGGAAACGCAAGGGGCGCCAACTGGTTTCTGATAAAGGCAAACCGTTGAGCGTTGAGTTTTTGATTTACTCGTCGGGTTTTGAGCGCATTATTGCGCCCTTTGTACGCAATCTGAAACTGCTCGGGGTTGATGCCAATATCCGTTACGTTGAAGCAGCGCAGTATCAGGAGCGGGTCAAACGCTTTGATTTTGACATCGTTACCCAGCGCTACACGGTCAGTCAGACGCCGGGGGTGGAACTGCGCAGCTTTTTCAATTCCCAAAATGCTGATGTTGAAGGCAGTTTTAATCTGTCGGGCCTTAAATTAAAAGCAGTTGACCAGCTCATCGATACCATGACCCAGGCTAAAACCCGCAAAGAGCTTTATGTCGGGGCGCGAGCGCTTGACCGGGTATTGCGAGCTGAACATTTCTGGGTACCGCACTGGTACAAGGCATCGCATAATATCGCCCATTGGGATATATTCGGCCAACCGGTCATCAAGCCAAAATTTGACCGTGGAGTGTTTGATACCTGGTGGATTGACACGGTTAAGGCAAAGGCGATTCAAAAGGCACCATAACGACCTGCTACCTTAACAGAAATACACTTTCGTGTTCGGCCCATAGGATGCTAAAAGCTTCTTTAACGAATCAGGAGCGAACCGCCATTCATGGGATCCTATATCCTTAAAAGACTATTGCTGATGATCCCGACATTGTTCGGCATCATGCTGGTTGCATTTGTTATTATTCAATTTGCCCCGGGCGGACCGATGGAGCGGGTGATTGCCCAGCTTAACGGTACAGATGTAGGCGCAACGGCGCGTATTGGCGGCGGTGGCAGCGAAGTCAGCGGTGGTGCTGGGGGTGGTGACAGTGCCGGCGGGGTTAAATATCGCGGCGCACAGGGACTCGACCCGGAGTTTATCAAGGAACTGGAAAAACAGTTTGGCTTTGACAAACCGGCCCATGAGCGGTTTTTCCTGATGATCAAAAACTATCTGACCT
>DAOUPT010000139.1 GCA_030626025.1 Anderseniella sp.
TTGAAAGCGATATAATACAAGCGCGGATACTGCTGCCGCAGGGCACTCCTCTGTCCCGGACCGAGGAGAAAGTTGATCATGTCAACCATGCGCTTAAACAACTTGACGAAGAGTTTAGTGCCCGGCAGTCTGACGGGCGCCGCATGATTCAAAACATTTCAATATTGTATAACAGCAATATTGATGCCCATGAGAGCGGCCCTCATATCGCAACCATCAGTGCTGATTTATTGCGGGCTGAAGAACGCAACGGCACAGTTGATGAATTACTGTCGCGCTGGCGGGAGTTAACGGGAAATTTGCCGGACGTCATTGCCCTAAAATTTACCGACAAGGAACGTGGTGTGGCCGGAAAAGCCATTGATCTTCGAATTCAAGGTAGCAATCTCACACTATTGAAGAAGGTATCGCTAGAACTTCAGAGCTTCCTCACCTCGTTAACAGGCGTTAGGGATATTTCGGATGATTTGCGCCCGGGAAAACCCGAACTACGGGTAGAGATGAAAGATACCGCGGGCATTTTTGGCATTTCCGCACGAACTGTTGCCGATGAACTTCGTGCATCACTTCGCGGCACAACCGGTTTGGAAGTACTCCACAGCAAGGAGACCTTTGACGTTACAATTCGGCTTGCCCATTTCGACCGCGACAGCCTTGATGATTTGCGATACATGAAACTTCGCGGGCCAAACGGCAGCCTGATACCGCTAAGTGCTGTTGCCACTATCACGCCGGACCGTGGTTTTGCACGCATACATCGTGTTAATGGTCAACGCACTGTAACGGTGCAGGCATCGCTCGATACTGAAGTGGCAAACGCCCGGGAAATCATGGGGATGCTCAAGAAGAAAGTGCTACCGAAACTGAAGGAAAAATACCCTGGAGTCCGGTTTGTGTCCCAGGGTCAGGACAAGGAAACCGCTGACACCGGCAACTCACTGCAGACCAACCTGCTTATCGGCATCATCGGTATCTATCTTATCTTAACATTTCAGTTTGGTAATTACATTCAGCCATTCTCGGTAATGCTGGCCATACCCATGGGCCTTATCGGTGTCGTCTGGGGTCATGTTTTGATGGGACTTGATTTGACAATGCCCAGCTTGGTGGGTTTTGCGACCCTGGCTGGTATCGTCGTGAATGACAACATACTGCTTGTAAACTTTATCAAAACCAGAATGCGAGAGGGAATGAGCTCATTGGAAGCTGGACATCAGGCAGCCCGCGATCGTTTTCGTCCGATTATATTAACGTCTCTCACAACGCTGGCCGGACTGTTGCCATTGCTTACAGAGACCAGCACACAAGCACAACTTTTGATCCCCCTGGTTGCCAGTTTGGCTTTTGGCCTGTTGAGCGCAACAATTACATCTCTTCTCCTTGTCCCCGCCTTTTTTGTTTTTCTGGAACAGATTGGCCAATCGGAAAACCTGTCCAACTGAGTCCCGTTAAGCGTCATGCTTTTGGAGCCTATCGCAGGCCCTAAAGGTCCGTTTTGGGTCAAAACCGGCCTTCATCCGAACAAAATAACGTTCTAGGGTCTGTGGACATTCAACGTAGAGCTATGATGGTTGCTGCAATATTCCAAGTGGCCTCGTAGCTTGAATCTGTTTTGTCGTATCTGGTGTTTACGCCTCTGAACTCCTTGATTTTGCTGAAATAGTTTTCAATGAGATGGCGCCATTTGTATGCCTCCTCATCGTGTGGAATATGGATTTTCCGATTGCACTTTGCGGGAATGACCGCTTCTGCACCTCGTTCATTCAGAGTTTGACGCAAATGATCGGCATCAAAAGCCTTGTCAGCCATCAATGCATCAAACGCAAGACCATCAATCAAATCGGGTACGCCGACGATCTCGCTGCGCTGGCCGGGAAGCAATTTGAACCGCACAAGATTGCCCAAGGCATCAGTAAGAGCCAGGACTTTGGTCGTCAATCCGCCTTTTGAACGCCCAATGGCCTGATTGAGAGTCCCCCTTTTGCGCCGCTTGCCTTTTGATGCACGCTGATAATAGTTCCATCAATGAGGGCATACTCAAAATCAGGTTCATCTGATACGGCGTCAAAAATGCGTTGAAAAACATCAGCTTGCGCCCAACGACGAAAGCGCCTGAAGACACTGTTCCATTCACCAAACCCTGTGGGCAGGTCGCGCCAAGGGCCGCCGACACGCACACGCCACAGTACAGCTTCTAAAAACAAACGTGTATCCTTGGCTGTCACTCCAGAATCTCGCACCGTACCTGGTACCAAAGGTTCTATAACAGCCCAACTTCGGTCAGTGATAACAAAACGCTCTTTGCGCATGGTAAACCTCCTTAAAAGGAAGCTTGAATCATAAATTTACTGATTTGGGAATCCTAAATGTCCACAGACCCTAGGTCACGGACCCATAAATAGGGTCAATATGGTATGAATCAATTTGTTCAGATACGAGACGCAAGTTCTCCGGAAACCTTTTGGTTTTCAAGAACTTGCAACGCAGTAGCTGGACAAATTGATCATATCCAAAGGACGCTGAAACCGCATCAATCTGCGGCGTCAACGGCCTTGAATGGGCAACCAGCCCATCCTGCGACCTTTTTCTTGCATATTTTTGCGGTTTCAACGCCATTTTGATCCTGTTTATGAGTCTATGACCTAGCCCAGCTTGTGCCCAACCAGACCCATTT
>DAOUPT010000023.1 GCA_030626025.1 Anderseniella sp.
GGGCTCTAACGAGCATACCAAACGCCAGAAGCAATATGCTGCCAATCGCGGTACGCGGCAGGTTTATACACCGCAAATGATCGTTAATGGTCATCTGGATGTGGTTGGTTCGCGCCGTGAACAGGTTTTAAATGCTCTCAAGAAAGAGTCTGCCGCGGGTCGGCGGGTGCCGATGACGATTTCGGAAAATAGTACAGAAATTATTATCAATGTTGCCGACAGCCCGACACCGGCGCTGGTAAAAAAAGCGACCATCTGGGTTATGGTTACTTCCCCCAAGGTGGCTGTTCCGGTTAAACGCGGCGAGAACCGTGGCAAAAGCATCGTCTACCATAATGTGGTGCGCCAAATGATACCGGCGGGTATGTGGAACGGCAAGGCAATTCGCATCACTCTGCCCAAAGATGGCCTTGGCATGAAAGGCTCGCGCGATTGTATCGCACTATTGCAGCTGGGCAATGTAGGTAAGGTGATTGGTGCTGTGCGGATGAGTGATCAGCGCAGTTGATATGGCTTAAAGCACCTGCCAGTTTCAACCATCACCCATCCTTTCTGGCTGACATGTAGTCTCCATATTTTTCATTCTCGGCCTTCCACCAGCGATGGAACAGGGCGTCGCGGCGTTCGGGGATGGTTTGTTCAAGGCGAGCCAGAGTGATCATTCTGTCGACGCGAAAATGGCGGAAATCTGCGCGTAACTCGCACCAGGCGACAACCAGCCGGACGCCTTGATGATAAGCCAGAGCAATCGGCCAGATGGTGCGCTCACTGGCGGCGCTTTTGGCATCTTCATATTCAATATGGAGTTTTTTGCTGGTTCTGATGGCGGCTCGGATCAGGCCAATATCGACCTTGTCCACGATACTACCGCCGAAATCGGGCACATATAACGGTGCATCGAGCAGGACCGGGCGCAAATTATTGGGGATTACGCTGGCAATCTTGGCAATAGCGTCATTGGCTGATCGGGTTAAAGTGGTATCGCCATGAGAGGACACAAGGCGGGCACCGAGCATCAAAGCTTCCAACTCATCGGCGCTGAACATCAAGGGCGGCAGATCATAACCCTCGTCCATGACATAACCAATGCCGGCTTCGCCGCGAATAGGAACCCCATTGGCAATCAGCGAGGCAATGTCGCGATAAACAGTTCGCTGGGTTACTTCCAGTTCAGTGGCAATATAGGCAGATGTCACCGGACCGCGCCGACGCCGGAAAAGCTGGATAATTTGTAAAAGTCGATCTGCGCGTCTCATAGTCTTTCTGCCTGTATTTTTTTGATGCTAGCAGAACGATGCTGACACCATGGTGTCAGTAGCATGTCAGTATGGTCGGTGCCAGATTTTAGATAGAAGGATTACCCTCATGATTACCCTTTACAGTTTTGGTCCGCTATTTGGCCTGCCTGACCCCAGCCCGTTTTGCATGAAAGCCCAGATGTTGTTGAAAATTGCCGGGCTTGAATATCAGGTCGACAAGGGCGGTTTTGACAAGGCGCCAAAGGGCAAGCAGCCTTATATGGATGACGACGGCGAGACCACTGCCGACAGCACCTTCATTCGCTTTCATATCGAAAAGAAATATGATTTTGATTTTAACAGCGGTCTTGATGATTATACTGCCGGTGTTGCCTGGGCTGTCGAGAAGATGTGCGATGATCACCTTTATTGGGTTCTGATCAGCGAGCGCTGGTGCAATCTGGAAAACTTTAACCGCGGCCCACGGGTTTTCTTTGATGCTGCCCCTGCCCTCATTCGCCCTTTCATTGCCTCGATGATCAGAAAGAAAGTTATCAAAGCCACCAAAGCCCACGGACTTGGCCGTCACAGTGTTGCAGAAATCCATCTGCTGGCAGGCAAGGCTATTGATGCAATGGCGGATATTATGGGCGACAATAAATATATGATGGGAAATAGCGTTAGCGGCGCTGATGCGACAGCCTTCGCCTTTATCGATGCGTTGTCATGCAAGCATTTTGAAAGCCCGGTTATTGCGATGATCGAAAAACACCAGAACCTGATTGATTATCGCAATCGGATGCGGGCGGAATGGTATCCTGAATTCTACTCATCGTTAGAGAGCTGAGGCGAGAACGTAAACCGGGACGGCGGTTGCAAACAGCAATACCGTCGCCATCAGAAACAGCCGTTTTCTTATGATTTTCTTACGCATTTATTTTGACCTTTAGACAGAACTACAATTGTAAACACGCAAACTGACATTAGATAATACAGGGGCAATTCAGGGATATGCTTTGAACTTGAGATAACATTATCAGGTTGAATATGACCCAAAACTGAGGACGCTGTTCATCCGGCGTTCATATTGAGGATATAATGGCCGGAAAGAATACTTCCGTTAAAGCGGTGTTGGACGCCTACCCCGAAACAATTCGCGACCGATTGCTGGAATTGCGCGGAATAATTTTTGATGTGGCCTCGACAACTGACGGGGTCGGGCCGCTTGAGGAAACACTCAAATGGGGCGAACCTGCCTACCTTACCCGTAAAACCGGCAGCGGCAGTACCATCCGCATTGCGCCGGTCAGAAAATCCGATAGCAAGTTTGCGGTTTATTTTAATTGCAAAACCAGTCTGCTTGATAGGTTTCGGGAACTGTATCCAGAGCAATTTCAATTCGACGGGAACCGGGCGTTGGTTTTTGCTATCTCTGATGATTTACCAATAGACCCACTTAAACACTGCATCGCGCTGGCGCTGACTTATCATCGGCGAAAATAGCGTTTAGAGCATTTCGGGTTCAGAATGAATACGAAATGCCACTCCACGTAATTGACGTCGTTGCGTCTCTGATCGAGTTTGTAATTCAAACTAAACCAGAAACGCTCTAGATAAGATGACTGCCAGCCATAACAGCGACAGGGGCCAGAGTTGCCAATGTCAGGGCGATAACCATCGCCAGCAGTTTGATTTTGGTGCGTTTTGTTTGAACCTTGTCCATGGGATAGTAATGACTCGATTCTAACCTTATGAAAATGATTCTTTTCAAGGTATTAGAGAATTTTGTTATCAAACTGATTCAGCCATCGGCATAAAAAAAGCCCGGCTAAAAACCGGGCCTAAATATTGTGGATGAAATCTTTAATCAAGAACGGCCAGAATTTCCATTGGATCCAGCGGCTTTGGCAGAACGCCCATCGCCCCTTCTTCCAAGGCACGATCAACCAGGTCACTGGCTGAAAAACCGGTCATGAAGTAGACTTTTGCATCGGGGGTATTTTTACGGATCTCAAAAAAACTGTCGACGCCATTTTTACCGGGCATCATGATGTCCATGAAAGCCATGTCGAAGGTTTTATCCGCAAAAGCTGCGATGGCATTCTCGCCATTATAAACCACGGTAACCTCGTGATCTTCCATTTCGAACAGTTCTGCCAGTGAATCAGCCGCATCGGTATCATCATCTACAACCAGAATGTGCTTAGCGCTTGCCATCGTTATTGCCCTTGTAAAGTTTAAAAAGTACCAAAGTTATTGTTGTGTTTATATTTTGACGCCTGTCTTTCAACAATTAGTTAAGACGGTCTATAAAATTGACTAAAATCGGCAAACTTTATGATTACAACGATTTCAAGGTTAACAGCGGCACGTTTTTTTATCTATTTTGCCTATTCCTCACGAATTAATGTAAAAACCTGCCAATTTGGCACTTGCATGACACCGTTTCGAGGCTATGTTATCATATTCATGTTTTTCTATAAGTAAAGGGCATCGCCACCATGAAACTGCTAAACAACTTCCTGATTGGAGCAACTTTGACTTTAGCTGCAAGTTACGGACTGGCAGCCAGGGCCGATAACAGCAGTATAAAGTCATATGTCTTTGAAGCCTCTTATGAAGATGCGGTGTTTGATCTGGGTGAAGCGCTGACCAACAAGGGATTGGTGATCGATCATAAAGCCCATGTCGTCAACATGCTGAACCGAACAGCCAAAGATGTCGGCGCAACCAAAACGGTTTATAAGCAGGGTGAGGTCATTGAGTTCTGCTCGGCCAGCCTGTCGCGCGCTGCGATGGAGGCTGATCCATTGAACATGGCTTTTTGTCCCTATTCAATGTTTGTGTTTGAGACGACGGCCAATCCGGGCAAGGTCACAGTTGGCTTCAAGATTCTGAATGGCGCCTCCAACCCTGCGTCGAAAAAGGTTCTTGATGCGGTCAACAAGCTGATGGATGACATGGTCCGCGAGGCGGCAGGACTGGAATAAACATCATTTTCTTTACGTGAACGGCAAATGAACAGGCTGCTCAGATTTCATTCAAACTCATCATGCAAGTATATCCTCAATGTTGAAACGACCTGAGACAAATCAGGTTTCAAACCAAATCATTGAAGGAAGAAATATCATGATGAAAAAATCTATTATTATCGCAACGGCAATGTTCGTTGGCGTTATCGGTCTGCAAGCTCAACAAGCACAAGCAAAAGTTCGCTTTGATGTCCATATCGGCGGCCCTGGCTACTATGGTGGACACGGCCATGGTCACGGCCGCTGGGGCGGCGGTCACGGTGGCTGGGGTAACGGCCATGGCGGATGGGGACATCGTCGCATCAGTTGTCATCGCGGCAAACGCATTGTTCGCAATCATGGCTACCGCTTTATAACACCAATTGATTGCAGCGGCTCTGTCTACAAATACAAAGCCTCTCGTGGTGGAAGCCGTTACATCCTGAAGATGAAGTCACGTAATGGTCGCATCTTCTCACGCTACCACATCTAATCTGATCAAAATTTCAAACAAGAAAAGCTGGCAGGCTGAAAGGTTTGCCAGCTTTACCTTTTGGTGAATATTAACGTAAACAAACAAAACCACTTGCCTTCGATCAGACTTAGTCGCACACTATATAAGAAAGAAGCCCCCGATGGGGTATCGGGGTTCCAAGCTTAGGAGGCTCAAAAATGTTGAAAAAAACCATTATTGCAAGCCTGGCTGTGTTAATTGCAATTTTCGCATTTCAGCCGGTTGAAAAGTCTGAAGCCAAAGCCAGAGTACATATCGGCGTTTATCCTTATGGTGGCTACGGATATCCGCCATATTATGGTGGTGGATATTATCCCGACCCTTACTACGGTGGCGGATATTACCCACCGCGCCGTCGATATGCCCCGACGTATCGTCCCCGTCGCATTAGCTGTCGAAGAGCAATCCGCATTGTTCGCAATCACGGCTATCGCAGAGTTCGGGCCCGCGATTGCAGGGGTTCCAAATACTCGTTTACTGGCAAGAAACGTGGCCGTTGGTACCGCATCCGGATGTATTCGCGTAGTGGCCGCATTTACAGTGTTCGCCGCCGTTAATGCTCCACCCAAACTAAAAAACCGAACCCGCCTTTTTCTTCAAGAAACAGGCGGGTTTTTTGTTATCAGGCAGGTTGTACTTTTGCAACCTTGTTGCGCAGCAGGCCGTAAGGAACGAGCATGACAAGGGCAACCAGCATTTTTACGACAAAATCACCTCCGGCCAGTGACACCCATCTTGGAACTTCGGTGGCGAACAATCCAAGCAGTGGTGCGCTTTCGACCAAGAACGGTACACTTTCACCAAGCATGGCAAATGAAGCGGCAAAAGCCAGCGAGAAGAATAAGGCCGTGTCGATAATGGATCCCAATGTTGATGAAATCACCGGAGCCCGCCACCAGCGTCCTCCCCGCAATTCATTAAAAACATAGACGTCCAGCAGTTGCGCCATCAAAAACGCGGTGCCCGATGCAATTGCAATCCGCACTGGTGCCAGCAAGGCTGACAACACCACAGCGGCAGCAAAACCGATAATCACCACAATACGCGCCTTTGAAGGTCCAAAGGCGCGATTGGTCAGATCGGTGACAAGAAACGCGGCGGGATAGGTAAAAGCGCCCCAGGTCAGGATATCGGCCAGATTATAGCCAGCAATTGTTACCTGAACCGGAAACTGGACCAGATAGTTCGAGGCGACGACAATCGCAATCATTGCCGCCACAAGTGTTATCAGGACTTTGTTCTTCAACAACATAACCATTTCCCTTCCGCCGGTAATTTAGCCGACGATTTCTTCTTCTTTAAAGCACTGACTGATTTCAAGAGCCGCATTTTCAGGGCTGTCTGAACCGTGGACTGAATTGGCTTCAATGCTTTCAGCAAATTCGGCACGGATAGTACCGGCATCGGCATCAGCTGGGTTGGTTGCACCCATAACTTGCCGGTTTTTTGCAACTGCGTCTTCACCTTCAAGCACTTGCATAACGATCGGGCCTGAGATCATGAAGTCAACCAGATCGTTAAAGAACGGACGTTCTTTGTGAATGCCGTAAAATTCCTCTGCATCAGCACGTTGCCATTGAACCCGCTTTGAAGCCACAACGCGAAGGCCCGCGTCTTCAAATTTGGCGATAATCTTGCCGGTTAGGTTACGACGTGTTGCGTCAGGTTTGATCATAGAAAATGTGCGTTGAACCGCCATGGTATTGTTCCTTTTAAAATGTGAGGGATAAGATTGCGCGGTTTATAACGATGTAGCGGGAAAATCACAAGGGGAATTGGGAGGGGATTGGGAATTGGAGGGGAATTGTGTTTTGATACGGAGGGGTTTGATTGTCGCTCACGCAAGATGCGCTTAGCGCATCGCTCCGCGGGGCGGCGCTATTAAGCGCCGAGCCGCAGTCGCGGCTAGTCCTCGCTAGCGCTCGTCCGGCTGCGGAGTCTTAAGTTCGTTTTGAGTCCGCAGCCGGACGAGCGTTAGCGAGGACCCCGGCCGGTCAGGCCGCCCTCCCGGAGGCCCGAACGCAGTGAGGAATAGCCGCGAGGGGAATCCCCCCTATCGTCTAACGATAGGGGTAATACGCCGAATTGTTACGCGGCGGTTTTCTGATTCAGGTTCCAGGGTCGGGATTTTCAGATATCGTTCACCAAGCCCAACTGTAACCAGATTGTTAGCGGAAATTACAAAGAACTTCGTCAGTGCCTCTTTAACCGCAATTGCCCGTTGCTGGGACAAACCAATATTGTAAGCATCTGAGCCTACTGCATCTGTATGCCCTTCAATCTGGAATACTTCGTAGGGACGCAGTGCCAAAATCTTCTCAATTGTCACCGCCATGCGTTCGAGTTCATCGACCTCTTCTTCCCGGATCCAATATTCATTGAAGCCAAAATTGATGGTATCTACATCGATCCCGGCAAATTGACGGGTCAACTCAGGGCGACGAATTATCTCGGCACGACTGTACCGGCGATTATAGGTTCTTGTTTCAGGTCTCAGCAACTGGCGCTGGATCATAAACTTATCTGATTCTGCCGCAGTGATGTCACCACGTGGCGCCCTTGGATAATTATTGGCATAATCTGGATTTGTTTCGAAACGTAGTTGACCTTGCGATCGCAATCGCCTCATTTTTTCCTGGCGACGATCACGGGCTGCCAAAAGGCGATGTCGTTTTTCCATACGATCCAGACGCAGCATTGCTTTTAGCGCAGTGTGCTGTTTGCTGGTTAACGCCACATATTTCAACACCTCGCGGTTTGATCTGATACGACGACGTAACTGGCGTTTGTTTAGCTCACTTGATACGCGATAATCTGAGAGCAAACGCTTCGCCTTTTCTGCCAATGCGATATCGGATCGGGTCGGCGGGGCTAGCTGATATCCCTGGCCTTCTTGTCGTTCGCGCCTGGCTTTAATCCTGCGGCGCAATTCTGTTCGATCCGCAGCAAGCTTTCTCGCAAGTTGACGGCGAATGTCACGGGGAAGATCTTGTTGTTGTAATTGTGCCCTTATTGCCCTGACACGGGTTTGCAACTCCTTGCCGGTCAAACGAACTGCTGGTCTGCGATCTTGTAAAACATCGATATGACGTGGATATGGAAGTCGATTGGCTCTGCTACGGCTTTCAAGTTCACGAAGATCTCGTGAGCGCATCCGTGAAGCCATATTACGTTGCCGCTTGTCTAAATTGCTTGCATTTGCAATGCCTTCCAGAGCACGTATTCGACGGTTTAGAGCTTTGGTTGAAAGAGACCGGGCCGGGTGTTTATCATTTAACACAGCAGCAACAGCCGGAGGAGTTGTGCCCTGACTACGACTTCTCAGCTCGGCGACATCAGTGTCGCGCATGGTTAAAGCCCTGCGGTGCCATTTGGGCTGGCTTTGACGCGCAGCAATAATACGTTGCAAACTTTCAACACGTTGTTTTAACTGCCGGGTCGACAAGCTGTAAGCTGGTCGCTCGTCGCGCAAAACACGACCTGCTTCAGAGGCGGATTTAGCACGCCCCTGTGGAGGTATTTGAGGTGTTTTTGTTCTTACACTAGCGCGCTTTCTCAATTCTGTTCTATCGGCGGTGTACATAGCACGCGCTCTGCGTAGCGATTCGGTTCGAACGTCCCCGCTGTTAATAATACTTCTCAAAGAAGTAAGACGCTGCTTTAATTGCCGGTCTGGGAGATTCGAGGATGGCCGTTTATCACGCAAAATACGAAGTATTTGAGGCTGTAATCCGGCTTGCCGTTTGGCTGGTTTTTGAACTCTGGGTTTACGAACCGTACTACGCTTTTTCAACTCAGCCTTATCGGCAGCGCGCATATTGAGTCCTCTCTGGCGCCACTTAGGATGAATTTTTGAATTGGAAACAACCCGATTGAGAATGCCGATACGATGCTTTAACTGCTTTACAGAAAGTTTGGCTGATGGGCGTTTGTCGCGTAAAATCTGACTGTCTTTAGCTACTGTCTGGGCCATCGATACATGAGTGAACGATACTGAAAGCATGCAGGCGAGCAACAAAACCTGCAGGTTATTACGTAATTTTTGAATTCTCATTTAAGCATACCTTGTTTACGGGCTATTCTCGAACAAACTGGATTGAAAACCGTTCTTTTGACTTTCATTTTGTGTTTTAATCCTACCTGCAAGTTGCGCCACCCCGGTGTAACGCAATGCAAAAGTGCCCGACTATCGAACAAGGGCAACTTATGAGTTATCAAAACGGAGATGAATGTGACATGAACCCAATAAATCTAGAAGATGCATCAGATGATGTAAAAGCAGTTTTTGAAGATATTATGGCAACCCGTAATGTGCCTGATGTCAATAATTTCTGGAAATATCTGGCAAATGAGCCGCGGATGCTGGCCCATGTGTGGTCAAGCCTGAAAGACATGATGGGACCGGGTGCGCTTGATCCGCTGACCAAAGAGCTGATTTACGTGGCAATTTCAGTTTCCAACGATTGCGACTACTGCATGGCCAGCCACACGGCATCGGCCCGGGCCAAAGGTGCCAATGATGAAATGCTGAATGAATTGTACGCCGTTGTCGGACTGGCCAACATGACCAACCGGCTAGTGAACGCTTATAAGGTGCCGGTGGATGATGCATTCAAGTAAGCATAAACAATCCGCTGACATTTACTAATCGGAAAGTCATTTGTGCTACCTCTTTGCAAATAATAAATTTGGAGACGTCCAGCTAATGTTTAATTCCGAAAATGCCACCAAAAACATCCCGGTAACGGTCACGCTGATGGACGGGAGTGTGCAAATGGGCAACATCATGATCGGCTTGACCTCTGATCTGCAGCGGACATTAAACGGCGACACCAAATTTCTCGAGTTTGAAGACATGAACGGCAACCGGTGTTTTTTCGGTCGGCATTCGATTGCGCAAGTGGCACCGACAGATATTCCAAAAGTCAAAAAACTTAATTCTGGCACTGACAGCGATGAAGATTTCAATCCGTTCCGGATTTTGAAAATTGCTCCCGGTTCTGATGCAGCCACCATTCAGGCGGCCTACTACGCGCGGGCAAAACTTTACCACCCTGACCGCTTTTCCAACGCTCAATTGCCTGACGAAATGGCTCGCTATGCCGAAAACATGAGCAGGCTAGTTAATGCGGCTTTTCAAACTCTGCAAAGTCAGGCAAAGCTGTCCGCAACCCAGCCAGAAGCGCAAAACCAGGCGGTTAACCTTTAGCCCTCTGAAACTGGCTGTTTTTCAACGTTTTTTTGCTATAATACTTGGTGCATCTTCTGTTCACCAATGTAATTTTTAACAGTTTCTTTGCATTGAATTTTAACAAGCCCTGTAAGGTTCTGCGCTAGTGTCTGATGAACACAACCGGTCTGGACACAAATGTTGCCAGTCGGGAGCGAGAGGTTAGAAAAGATGTTTAATTCAGAACAACGCGTAAAGCATGTATTTGCCAGTGTGAGATTGTCTGATGGACGCCAGCTTGATGGCAAATTTATTATAGCCGAAACATCCAATTTGCTGATGACCCTGAATGGCGACGGGAAATTTGCAGTGTTTGTCAACCACAAAGGCAACACCAAACTGATTGCCAAGTCTTCCATTGTTGAAGCCAATGAAAAGCAAATCAAGAAAATTAAACCACTGGCCTGTTCAAATGACAATGGTTTTGACCCTTACAAAATCCTCGGTGTGAGCACCGAAACCACGTTTGATATCATCGAAGCACAATACAAGAAGTTGGCGCGCCGCTATCATCCTGGCCGTTATACCCATAAGGAAATGCCGACTGAAATTGCTGAATATGCGTTGAGCATTTCGCAACAGGTTGAACAAGCTTTTCAGTCACTAGCCGCCTGTGGCCAAGAAGACTTGGTCACCTGTATCCAAGAAGACTTGGTCACCTGTGACCAAAAGGTAGCTGTTTAATCCGCTTTTTCCTTCCAAACCCGTCTGGCATGGGTTAGGTCTGACGCGATTTTAACGAGCGCTGACAATTAACCCACATGCTTCACATTAATGACCTGACCTTTCGTATTGAAGGACGCCTGCTGATTGATCATGCAACGGCGGCCTTGCCGACCGGGCAAAAGGTCGGACTTGTGGGCCGCAACGGCACGGGCAAATCGACCCTGCTCAAGCTGATTTTGGGACTTTTATCCAGCGAAACCGGTTCTATTTCGATTCCAAGACGGGCTCGCATCGGCACCGTGGCGCAAGAAGCCCCCGGTGGTGATACCAGTTTGATTGATACGGTGCTGGTTGCAGATCTTGAACGCACCAAATTACTGGCTGAATCAGAAACCGTCACTGATCCGGACCGCATTGCAGAGATTCACAACCGCCTTGCCGATATTGATGCTCACACAGCACCTTCACGGGCAGCAACTATTCTGTCCGGTTTGGGGTTTTCTGAAGAGGCCCAGCTGGGCCCTTGCGGTGGTCTTTCCGGTGGCTGGCGGATGCGGGTAGCGCTGGCGGCGGCCCTGTTTGCTGCTCCCGATGTGCTTTTACTCGATGAGCCAACCAACTACCTCGATCTTGAAGGGGTCATCTGGCTCAAGCAATATCTGCGCAATTATCGCCATACGATCCTGATCGTCAGTCATGATCGCGACCTGCTTAACGAGTCCGTCAATGCGATTTTGCACCTCGATCAACGCAAGCTGACGCTTTATCAGGGCAATTACGATAATTTCGAACGCATGCGGCGCGAAAAGCAGGCCCTGCAACTCAAGTTGAAAAAGAAGCAAGACGACCAAC
This sequence comes from Anderseniella sp., assembly GCA_030626025.1. Lineage (GTDB taxonomy): Bacteria > Pseudomonadota > Alphaproteobacteria > Rhizobiales > Aestuariivirgaceae > JALWJW01. The sequence goes on from DAOUPT010000023.1 coordinate 11,512, forward strand.
GACGTCATATGGAAGCTTTTGTTGACCGCTTTCGCGCCTCGGCCACCAAAGCCCGGCAGGCACAATCACGTTTGAAAGCACTGGCCCGTCTGCAACCAATTGCTGACATCGTTGAAGAACGCTCGGCCAGTTTTCACTTCCCCAAAGCGGAAAAGATTCTTAACCCGCCACTGGTTCGTCTCGAAGGGGCGTCGGTTGGTTATGAACCGGGCAAGCCCATTCTGCGCAATATCAATTTGCGCATTGATGGTGATGACCGCATCGCCCTTTTGGGGGCCAATGGCAATGGCAAGTCAACATTTGCCAAACTTTTATGCGGCCATCTGCAGGTTGAAGAAGGCCACATGCGCCATCATAAAAAGATGGAGGTAGCCTATTTTGCCCAGCACCAATCAGACGAGCTTGAAGAAGACCTGACGCCATACGATTATTTCACCAAACTTTTGCCTGATTCGACGCAAGCTCAGAGGCGGGCAAGGCTTGGCCAGTACGGCTTTGGCATTGATCACGCCAACACCAAATGCAGCAAGCTTTCAGGTGGTGAAAAAGCCCGCCTGTTGTTTGCCCTTGCCGCCTTTAACGGCCCCCATGTGCTGGTGCTTGATGAACCGACCAACCACCTTGATGTGGATGCCCGCGAAGCCCTGATCCATGCTATCAACGATTTTGAAGGGGCGGTTATTCTGATCGCCCACGACCGCCATTTGATCGAAACCTGCGTTGATCGGCTGTGGCTGGTGCGCGGTGGCACAGTTGCTCCTTTTGATGGTGACCTTGATGATTACACCCGCATTATCCTTGATGATGCCAAGCTGGCCCGCAAGAAAAAACCTGAATCAAATCAGAGTGATAAGAAAGCGGCCTCACAAAATGATTCAAGACAGGACCGCAAAGCCCGGGCTCTTGCCCGCGATGGATTGCTGCCGCTGAAAAGCAAAATCCAGAAAGCTGAATCGAATATCAAAAAACTGCAGCAAAAACTGTCGGTCATTGACCGCGCCCTGGCGGTGCCCAGCCTGTATAAAACCGACCCCAAGCAGGCGCAGGATTTTAACAAACTGCGGGTGAAACTGGCTGGTGATGTTGAAATCAGGGAACTTGAATGGCTGGAATTACTGGAAGAGCTTGAGACCTTGCGTGCTTAAATGTAGAGTGTAATTTTTGTGGAGAGAACAATGAATTCAACTCTTTTTAGCCGTGCACTGTTGGGCGCTGCGATGTTCTTTATTGGTGGTTTTTCTCCTGCTTTCAGCCAGAGTCTGCCACCACAATCGACCTACCAGGCTATGCTGGATTATGGCAAAAAATCCGGCTGGATTGCTTTTCGAAATTATGATGGTCGGCAGTTGGTCTATTTCACTCATCTGCAAACCATGCATTGCCGGTTGCAGGAAATTCGTTACTCGATAAACTCCAAAGATCTCGACCAGCGCTTCAAGCTGGTAAAATGCAATCCCCAACTGCCTTTTTCACTGCCGAGCAATTCAGGTCTGAATGATATTGCTCTGCGGCTGTCACTCGGTGAGGCCGATTTCGTTGCTGTACAAGTTGTGTGGGATGATGGCCGCGAAAGCGAGATTGCTGTTTATGAGCCTTGCAAGGACGTTGGTGACAGTAGCTGTACTGTGCTGGTTGAATAGTTCACTCAAACAATAGTCCCTGATGACCGCTCGGCGGTGCGATGGTTTGTTCGTGTCTTAACAAAAATTCCTTGGTTGGCAATCCGCCACCGAATCCGGTCAGGGATTTGTTGGCACCGATGACCCTGTGACAGGGCAGGATGATGGCCAAATTGTTGGCCCCGTTGGCCGCGCCGACAGCACGACTGGCCTTCGGACGGTCTATGCGGTTGGCCAGTTCGCCATAGGAAATAGTTTCGCCAAAGGGGATCGATGGCAGCGCTAACCAGACCTGTTTCTGGAATTGCGTACCTTCCAACTCCAATGGCAGATCAAACTCCAGCCGTTCACCAGCAAAATATTCATCAAGCTGCTTGATCACCTCTGTAAAGGTTTCAGCGTTCTCGCGCCATTCCTTGCGGGGCTGCCTGACCTTGGGACCGGAGGGGAAACTTAACACATGCAGTGCCTTGGCGGTGCCAGCCAGCAAAAGCGCACCAACCGGGCTGTCATAATAAGTGTAATCAAGTTGTTGGGCCATTTTTCAGCACCTCCTTTAACAGCGCTTGCGGCGAGCGGCCATAAAGCTCCCTGAAAACCGTGTTGAAGCGGCGAACCGATTTAAAACCGGCGCGGGTGGCGACTTCAGCCATGGTCAAGCCACCCTGATTGAGCAGGCGCTTGGCTTTTCGCATCCGCACGGTTTTGGCCGTTTGCACCGGACTTGCACCAATGTGGCGGGCAAACAGCCGTGATAAATGGCGCGGGCCAACACCCAATCGCTCGGCCAGTTGTGCCACGCTACCGCTGTCCAGCGCCCCGTCTTCGATCAATCGCAAGGCCCGCTCAACTGTGGTTTTAGTGCCTTTCCAGGCCGGGCAAAACGGCACTGTTTCAGGACGGCAGCGCAAACAGGGCCGATATCCGGCCTGCTCGGCCGCCGGGGCTGTTTCAAAGAATGATATATTTTTGGTCAACGGCTGGCGTACGGAACATACCGGGCGACAATAAATCCAGGTCGTCCTGACCGCCGTAAAAAACCGCCCGTCATAATCAGGGTCACGCTCAAGCCGCGCTTTATTGCAAGTTTCAAAATCTAACATGAGAGCTATGTTAGTTTAGCGGCCCGCGAGAGCAAAGCAGGAAATGATTATCGAGTCCGAAAATGGCTATATCAGATTGGAATTGATCCCCAAAAACACTTGAGCCACCGCACCTAAATCCTTACATATAGCTTCATGTTATACGTGATCGGTGGGCTGGCGTTGCTGGCTTTGATTTTTTTGCCACAAGTTTGGGTGCGCGGGGCTATTGCGCGGCACTCTAAACCACGGGATGATTTTCCAGGGACCGGGGGTGAGCTGGCGCGACATTTGCTTGATGAGGCCGGGTTGCAATCGGTAAAGGTTGAGCAGACCACAGGCGGTGATCATTATGACCCGCGCGACAAGACCGTACGACTGAGTACAGCCAATCACGATGGCCGGTCTTTGAGCGCAGTTGCCATTGCAGCACACGAAGTGGGCCATGCCCTGCAGGATGCTGATGGCTATGGCCCCTTAAAGGTTCGCACCCGATTTGCCGGAACCGTGCAAAAAATTGAGAAAGTTGGTGGGGTGATCATGTTGGCTACACCGATGATTGCAGCGATCACTCGGGCACCCTCAATAATTGCATTCGAACTGGCGGCCGGATTGCTGGTTTTATTGTCCTCTGTGGCCTTTCATCTGATCACACTGCCGGTTGAGCTGGACGCCAGTTTTGGTCGGGCATTGCCGATTTTAAAATCCGGAAAATATCTTGATAACAAAGACCTACCAGCAGCATCTCATGTTTTGAAAGCGGCTGCTTTTACCTACATTTCTGTGGCTCTGGTCAGCCTGCTTGACATTGCGCGATGGTTGCGACTTTTGCGCTGATACTCGCGGCAAAATAGCAAAAAAATTCCGCGATCAATTTACCTGTTTTTATCCCTTTTGACTTAATATTTTAACCACGGAGTGACGACGGATTAATTTTGTGAGTGAGAAATGGACGAACAACCATTATTTGGTGCGGGAAGCAAAGCATCAAAACGTAGCCAAAATCAGGCACAATTTTTACGCCCGGCACCCACAACGAACGGGCTATTGACCCCGGCAGGGCGGGCCGTGCACAGCGGAGCCGCGATACCAGACTCGCCAGTCAATGGAACCAAAACGATGCGGCGGCGGCAACCTCAGGTCCCGTTGGCAAATACTGTTCAATCTCCCCAGCCACAAGTAGCGCCACAAGAAACACTACAGGCAGCTCAGCCCCCCCAGGCACCGTTGACCATACAACAGCAAGCGCAACCCGCGGTGCAAATACCGACACAGCAGGTTCCACAGCAACAGGTTCCACAGCAACAGATTCCACAGCAACAGGTTCCGGTGCACCCCGCATCAGTTCAGCCCCCACCCATTCAGCAAGCCCCTGTTCAGCAGCCCCCTGTTCAGCCGGTCGCAGTTCAAATGCCGCCCCAACCGGCTGCTGCACAATTGCCACAAGCACAGTCCCCCCAACCCGTCATGCAGTATCAAACTGTTGCTCAACAACCAGTTGCACAGCAATCAGTAGCACAGCAGCCATTGGCTGCCCCACCACAACAAGCGGCCCCATTGCAACAGATCCAACCACAAACTGGCTCCGAGGAAGACAGGAGAGAAAACCGCAAGCGGGCGCTGAAAGGTGGAATGATTATCCTACCGGGCCAAATGATGTCGTCTTTTGCCTGTAAAATCCGCAATGAATCACGCGGCGGTGTCATGCTGGTGCTGCCCGACGCCACGCGAGTTCCGGCTGAATTTTATCTTATTCGCGAAGCCGACCCGGGGCATAAAATACCCTGCCGGGTGGCATGGCGCGAACCTGAACGACTGGGTATAGAGTTTGTGACAGCTTTGCAGGCACCGTAGATATTTACCCGCACAACCCGCCGACCAGGCCCTACTTCGGCGATTTAAGAATGACAGCCTGGGCAACTGTTTTCTGGCCGTTATCGCAACAAATTGCCGGTGAACCGTAAAGTTCATAGCCATCATCAAGCGCCTGAGACACTCTCTGGCAAAAGGCCTTGTCATCAGCCCCGGTTAACAATCGATAGCGCAATCGCTCTGTCACAATGGCAGTCATGTTGATTACTCCTGGGCCCGGTACAGCACTCGAAAATGGGGGATGATGCGATCCTTCTCGACCTCAAACTCTTCAAAGGTCTCCACTTGCAATCCGGCCTTTTCAAAATTTTCCATCTCTTTCAGTGAAACCGGCCAGGGCGGACCGCTCACTTCCCCCGTATCAGGACGCGACCGGCAAATAGCCAAAAGCCTGCCGCCGGGTTTTACCAGGCTGGCAATTTCAGGAAATGCCGCTGCCCGCAGGCCACCTTTAAGCGCCTGAATGGTGTAAGTTTCATGGACGAAGTCAAAAGCACCAATCCAGTGGCCGGGCAATTCAAACAGGTCAGCCTGATGAAAATCCACACCAGAACCGTCATTTCTTTTCTTCGCCCAGTCAATGGCTGTTTGAGAAAGGTCAAAAGCGGTGACATCAAAACCGGCATTCTGCAGCGTGGTGGCGTTATCGCCAAGCCCGCAACCAACATCAATGGCTCGACGGCCGGTCAAATGTTGATTGTCAGCAAGCCAGGCAGATAATCCGGGATGGGGCTTGCGGTCAGCCCACGGCACGCCTGCGGCATCGCCATCAGCAGCCTTGTAAAGTCCCTCAAACCAGTCCAGCGGCCTGCCAGCTTCTTCACATGCGTTTTGTAGTTTTCCGGCGGTTTCCCGCCCTTTTTGCCGACGCTCAGCAAAGTTGTCTTCACTCATGATCCCTCACCTTATGTTCCCTCACTCATGTTCCTTCAATCAGGCCATCTTTTCCCATCTGCCTTGATCGCTTTGACGCCAATAGGTTATTTCATGATCACTGTCCTTAAGCAACTTCCATTGCTCGCGGGCATGCTCAAGGGCCGCTGGATCATTGCCGTCAAACATATAGATTGTCCGTACAAAATCATCCAGATGAGCCGCTGTGGCACCATTGACGCAAAACCGGACATGACCGATATCAGGGGCCTTGTTTGGCGTTTCATCATCGGCGCAAATCCATATTGGCTGATGCTCACCATGGCCTTCACCGGCATCGCCATGGGGCAAAAACGCGTCGTCGCGCCAGGTCCAAAGGTTCGCAGACAGGCTCTCGACCTGATCTTTGTCGGCAGTTTGCACCACCGCGCGCCAGCCCCTTTCCAGAGTTTTTTCCAGCAAAAGCGGCAAAACCTGATTAAGGCTTTGGTGTTCAAGATGATAAAACAGTACTTCACTCATGGTCGGCATCCAAACAGCCACAGCTGCTTTTGGTCAAGTAAAGATCGCGGTAAATTGAGAAAAATCCTACATTTCTCCACAATCTGGAAATTTCTCCCTTGAATTTCCCTAAAGCGCGACACAAATTCATCAACGGCAAAAGGCACTTTGTTCACAGTAAATTGTGTGGTAGTAAGCCGCGAGCTTTAACTTGTGACGATGAGGATGATTCCTTGAGGGGATTTACCGGGTCGATGCGAAAATTGGAATTTGCGCCGGATTTCACCGGATTTCATTGGCAGATTTTTTAAAATAGAGGACTGAAAATATGAGTGATACAACAGATCGCGTGGCAAAAATCGTTGTCGAGCATTTGGGTGTTGAAGCCGACAAGGTGAAAATCGAAGCAAGCTTTATCGATGATTTAGGCGCCGATAGCCTGGACACGGTTGAACTGGTGATGGCATTTGAAGAAGAATTCGGCATCGAAATTCCTGATGATGCAGCCGAAACCATTCAAACAGTTGGCGATGCTGTGTCATTTATTGATAAAGCCTCAGCCTAAGCTACTTTCCGGTGTATACATATCTGCACCAGACGAACTATTTACGGGCGACCGGGTAAAAGCCTTGTCGCCCGTTTTCTATTATTAAAGAGCGTTTCTGGTTTAGTTTGAATTGCAAACTCAATCAGAAACGCTACATAGTTAATTACTTAGACAGGCATTTCGCGTTCATTCTGACCCCGAAATGCTCTAGCTGGAGCCGAACTAATGCGTAGAGTTGTCGTAACAGGTCTTGGAATGGTATCACCGCTGGCAAGCGGGGTGGATGAAACTTGGAGCCGTATTCTTGACGGAAAATCAGGCGCAGGGAAAATTACCAAATTTGATACCGATGACCTCAAATGCAAGATCGCTTGCGAGGTCCCATATGGCGACGGTAGCAATGGTACTTTTAATCCCGACGACTTTGTATCGCCAAAAGAACAGCGCCGCATTGACGATTTTATCCTGCTCGGCCTGTCGGCAGCTCAGCAAGCGGTGGAAGATTCGGGCTGGGTGGCAGACAGCGATGAAGACAAATGGCGCACCGGGGTGATGATCGGCTCAGGCATTGGTGGCCTGCCGTCGATTGAAAAAACCTCTTTGCTGCTGGAAGAAAAGGGTCCGCGGCGGGTCAGTCCGTTTTTTATTCCCGGCAGTCTGATCAATCTGGTTTCCGGCATGGTGTCGATCAAATATGGCTTTAAAGGCCCCAACCATGCGGTGGTGACCGCCTGCTCGACCGGTGCTCATGCCATCGGTGATGCGGCCCGTATCGTTGCCTTTGGCGATGCGGATATTATGGTCGCTGGTGGTGCTGAAGCAGCGATTTGCCCGGTGGGGATCGCCGGTTTTCTGGCCTGCCGTGCCCTTTCAACCGGCTTTAATGACGACCCGGCAAAGGGGTCTCGCCCGTATGATAAAGACCGTGATGGTTTTGTCATGGGTGAAGGATCCGGGATTGTGGTTTTGGAAGAGCTTGAGCATGCCAAGGCACGCGGGGCAAAAATTTATGCCGAAGTCATCGGTTATGGCATGTCCGGTGATGCCCATCACGTTACCGCTCCGGCGTCAGATGGTGACGGGGCTTACCGCTGTATGAAAGCAGCGCTCGGACGGGCTGAAGTCAATGCCAGTGATCTTGATTATGTGAATGCCCACGGCACCTCAACACCGCTTGGTGATGAAATTGAATTGCGGGCCCTCGAACGGGTGATGGAAGGTGGCAGCGATGGTGTTTCGATGTCGTCGACCAAATCCTCCATTGGCCATTTGCTCGGCGCTGCCGGTGCGGTTGAGGCGATTTTCTCGATTTTGGCTATTCGAGATAATGTGGTGCCGCCGACCATCAATCTCGACAACCCGTCGGTTGAAACAAAACTTGATCTCGTGCCCCATCAGGCAAAAGAAAAACAAGTTAACACAGTTTTGTCCAATTCTTTTGGTTTTGGTGGTACTAACGCATCTTTGGTGATGCGGCGGTTTGAAGGCTAGTTTGTAAGGCCAATATTAAGGATCGAGTTTTTGTCTGAGGACGATTTTTCTGAAGAACGCAAAGTACGCGGTGCCCTGGGTCGTGTGCTGTCATCATTGCTGATTATGGCTGTGCTGGGAATAGTGCTTGCCGGTGCCGGGATATTTTATGCCCAGACCGAAATGCACCAGCGCGGACCGCTGGTGGAAGGCAAGATTATCACGATCAAGCGCGGTATGGGCAGCAGGCCGATTGCGAAAATGCTGGAGAAGGAAGGCGTTATTTCCAGCGCCGGAATATTCATGGCGGCCACCTATGTCTTGCGGTCCTCAAAGGGCAGTCTGAAAGCCGGTGAATACGATATTCCGGCCAGTTCCAGCATGGCCGAGGTATTGAGCATCCTGCAAGCGGGCAAGTCCCTTGCCTATAAAGTCACTATTCCTGAAGGCTGGACGACCCAAACAGCACTGTTGCGCATTGCCGCCAACAAGGTGCTTAAAGGTGATATCTCGATCAAACCGGCTGAGGGTACATTGCTGCCCGACACTTATGTTTTTCAACGGGGCACCACCCGCGATGCGCTGGTCAAGCGGATGCAGGCGGCGCAGAAAAAGCTGCTGGATGAATTGTGGGACAAGCGGCAAAAAGATCTGCCGGTCAAAACCCGGGCCCAAGTGCTGACCCTGGCCTCCATTGTCGAGCGTGAAACCGGAATTGGTTCGGAACGGGCCAAAGTGGCGGCAGTTTTCGTCAACCGCCTGAACAAGAAAATGCGCCTGCAATCGGACCCAACCATCATTTACGGCATTGTCGGTGGCAAGGGCAAAATGGATCGTCCGATCTCGAAAAAAGACATCGCCCAAAAAACCAAATACAACACCTACCAGATAGATGGCCTGCCGCCGACGCCAATCGCCAATCCCGGCCGTGCGGCAATCGCAGCAGTGCTTAATCCGGACGGTTCCGATGATCTGTTTTTTGTTGCCGATGGCACTGGCGGTCATGCCTTTGCCAAGACCTTGAAGGGCCATAAAACCAACGTCGCCAAATGGCGCAAGATTGAGCGGCAGCGTAAGAAAGCGGCAGCTGCTGCTGCGACGGCAAAAACTGACATGAAGACAGCCCCTGCCCCAAAGGTTCCGAATGCGAACTCAGCTTCTACAAGTGACGGTAAAACGGCGCCTTTGCAGCTAGTCAAGCCGCAAAATTGAGTCTGAACTAAATCACTTTCCTTCCCCCTTGCAAAAGACGGAAAGATGCAGATTCCGCCACACTCATGTCACCACTCGCGGATCATCCTGGCTGTTGAGTTGGCAAGTTTTTGGCCTGCTGCGTTGTTGTCGGCGGCTCGGATTACTACATTTAGAGCCAGGATAATACCCATCAGTATTTCAGATTTTGCCTGCACCTCATCGTCGGACTTAATGACAATGGACAAATGAGCGTGAAAAATTTCACGTAGCAGTTTGAAAAACCGGTCTTTACGCTGGTTGATATCAGTATCCTGACCGTGGAACTCGATTATTGTATTTATCATCAGACAACCATAACAGCTAATTTCGGGCATTTTCTCGGGATCAGCCCGCTGTTCAAACCAGGAGGCAAGTGCCTCCAAATTATCCGTACCAACTTCAGGCAAAAAGCGGGTTTCGGCAATATCCAGATACAGATCCAGGGTGCGCAGAAACAGAGCTTTTTTGCCACCATAGCTCTTTTGCAAGGTGAAGCGGGTCAGCCCGGTTTCCTGTTCTATCTGCCGTGTTCCCAGGTCGTAAAATCCGTGTTTCCAGAACAGTTTTTGGGCTGCCTGAACGGCAGCCTCAGGTTCAATATTGCGTGATCTTGACACTTATTGTCCATTTTCGTTTGAATTTATCTATCCACATGGATAGATATCGATACTATCCAAGTGGATATATTATTTTTATTACCGTGTAAAATCAACAATCATCACCATGACTTGCTTAAAAACCGGTCATTTGTACAGCAAATATGGAACCCTATTCATGCAACACTACCCCTACATCACAGCCCTTACTGCCGGGGTCATCGTCATTCTGCAAATGACCCTGATGATTATGACCGCCATGGCGCGTGGCAAACACAAACAAGGACTTGGCGATGGCGGCAAACCAGCATTAATTGCGCACATCAGAAGCCATGGCAATCTGGCTGAAAATGCACCGATTATTTTGATTATTCTGGGGCTGCTGGAAATAGCCGGTACCAGCACAACCGTGATAAGTATTGCCGCCGTAGTGTTTGTTATCGGTCGAATTCTGCACCCGGTTGGCCTGGCAATGAGCCACGGCACCACTACCCCGCGAGTTATCGGTGTATTGTCGACCATGCTTGTTGGAATGTTTGGCGGTATCTTCCTGATCTACACAATTATTAGCAAAATTTAGCCATTACGTCATAAGGTCAGTCGGGCAAACTCGACCGGCTTATGACTTTTTTCAACCTACTTCTCATAATGTTCAGCTACCAACCGATCAAGCAACCGCACGCCCCAGCCTGAGGACCAGCTTTGGTTTATGGCGGTTTTTGGGCTGCCCATGGCGGTGCCGGCGATGTCTAAATGAGCCCAGGGGACGTCGTTTACGTGGCGCTGGAGGAATTGAGCGGCGGTGATCGAGCCAGCGAACCTGCCACCGATGTTTTTCATGTCAGCGATATCTGAATCAATCATTTTATCGTATTCCTTGGCCAACGGCAGTCGCCAGACTTTTTCGCCGGTTTTCTGGCCAAGATCGTGCAGGCGTTCTGACAATTCATCATTATTTGAGAACAGACCGGCATGCTCGGATCCCAGGGCGACCAAAATAGCGCCGGTCAGGGTGGCCAGATTGACCATAAATTGCGGTTTGAATTTCTGTTGGGTGTACCACAACGCATCAGCCAGAACCAAACGGCCTTCAGCATCGGTGTTGAGCACGGCAATGGTTTGACCAGACATGGATGTCACCACATCACCAGGACGGGTTGCCTTGGCATCGGGCATATTCTCAACCAGACCAATAACACCAATCACGTTGGCTTTGGCTTTGCGGCCAGCAATCGCGGCCATCAGGCCGGTTACACAGGCAGCACCGCCCATATCGCCCTTCATGTCCCACATATTGGCACCCGGTTTGAGGGATATACCGCCGGTATCGAAGGTCACGCCCTTACCGACAAAAGCCACTGGTTTTTGCGATTTCGGCCCGCCGTCCCAGCGCATGATGGCCAGGCTTGAGGGATGGATGGAGCCCTTGCCAACGCTGAGCAGCGAACCCATGCCGAGTTTTTCCATCTGCTTTTCAGACAGAATTTGCACTTTCACACCAAGCTCGCTGAGGGCTTTGGCCCGGGCAGCAAATTCCGGCGGGGTAAGAATGTTGGCCGGTTCGTTGACCAGATCGCGGGCCATATGGACGCCAACAGCAATCGCTTCGAGGTCAATATAGGCTTTGCGGGCCGCTGTTGCAGCGCTGGTCAGAACGGTGATACTTGCCAGTTTTTCCTTGGCCGGGGTTTTCTTTTTGGTTTTGTATTGATCAAAATCGTAAATCCGCAAACGGGCACCAGAACCGATAAATGCTGCAGTTTGAGCCGCATCAACGCTGCTTTTTCCAACGATGTCGGTATAAATTGCAGCAGAATTGATTTTCAGGCCTTTGAGCAATCCAGCAATTTTGCCGCCAATCAGTTCGAGTTTGTAGGAATCAAGGTCGTCGGGATCACCTGCCCCGAACAAAACAATTCGAGCAAGGGTGGTGTTTTCCGGCACAGCAATTTGTAGGTCAGCATCGCGTTTGCCTTTGAAATCAGCAGCTTTGGCGGCTTTTGAAAGCTGGCCACCGGTTTGTTTGTCGAGTTCTTTGGCAAGCGTGCCCCATTTTCCATCAGCTGATACCACGAGCACCAGAGTCCCGGTTTTTGGAGATTTATCGGTTGAAAATTTAACTTTGAGAGCCACGTGCCTGTCCTTATTTAGAGTGTTTGAGAATCGTTGTTGTTTCTACCCTTTTAGCCGATTGACAAAATGGTTCAATGGCCAGCGAATCATCACAATCGTAGAATCTGCTCACAAATCTAAAAAAAACCTTAAAATCGCGTGTATTTGACTTTGTCTTTTTCTGCGAAGGCTTTACAAGAGTGAGATATAAATTTACAGCGCACCGGAAACGTTCAAAATAACGGTGAAGATAAACTTGGGGAATATGAGGCGGATAGGCAAAAAATTGCGTTCGACCAGTACAGATCTTGCGCGCCTGGGGATGGCAGCCGGACTTGGAATTGTGCTGTCTTTTGCCGCTGGCATGCCCATTGCTAAGGCCGCCCCGACCAAACATGTAAAGCCGCAGCTTAAAACCCCGCCCAAAGGCACCCGCCTGCATGTGGTTACCGACAAATTGACCTATAATGCCAAAACAAAAATCGCTGTGGCAACCGGGAAGGTTGTGATTACCTACGGCAATTATGTGCTGGTCGCCTCCAAGGTGATTTATGACAAGCGCAACGACCGGATGCGCGCCACTGGCAGTGTTCATCTGCGCGAACCAGGCGGCAACATTCTCCAAGCCGATATCGCCCAGTTGCAAAACCGGTTTCGTGACGGATTCGCCCGCCATTTACGATTGTTGCTGACCAATGATGCGACATTAACGGCTGATTATGCCAAACGCCGCAATGGCAATCTGACGGTCTATCAGCATGTTACCTACACCCGCTGCAAGGAATGTGTTCTGCCCAATGGTGAGCCGTTATGGCAAATCAGGTCGGTTGAGGTTACCCATAACGAAGATGAAGGGGTGATTTATCACAAGGACGCCAGTTTTGAATTTCTTGGTGCGACGGTTTTGTGGCTGCCGACGCTGAGCCACCCGGATCCGACAGTTAAACGCCGGACCGGCTTTTTAATCCCGCAGTTTAATTTTTCAAGCACTTATGGCTTTGGGGTTGGCACGCCTTATTTCATCAACCTTGCACCTAATTACGATGTCACTCTGAGACCGTTTTTTACCAGCAAGCAGGGACCGCTGGCCCGGGCTACGTGGCGACACCGGTTGGCCAAAGGTGAGTATAACGTCGATCTGGCAGGAATTTATCAGTTTAACAAAAATGTTACCCCGCCTGGTGACACGCGTCTTAGGGGGTATGCCCGCACCACCGGCGATTTTGAGATCAACAAGCGCTGGTCATGGGGCTGGGATGCCGCGGCCATCAGTGATGAAACCTTTGCCCGACGCTATGATATTGATGGCCGCGTGGAATTGGTCAATCAGGTTTATCTAACCGGTGTCAATGATCGTAATTTCTTTTCTGCCCGGATGCTGCACTTTCGCGGCCTGTTGGCACCTGATGCCAACAAAACCTTCCCGGTTGCCGCACCCTATTTGCGTTATAATTTGATGATGGACAAACCGGTATGGGGCGGTGATCTGGGTTTTAATACCAATGTCTACAGCATTCACCGACGCCGATCACTTAGCCTTAGTCCGACAACGGCCAATCAGGCTGAAGACCAGACCAGGGCCATTCTTGAAGCACACTGGAACCGGCGGATTGTCAGCGGGTCCGGTGCTGTAATCTCACCCTTTGCCCGTCTGCGCAGTGACGTTTTTATTACCAATCGACTGCCCGGTTCGACAAAAAAAGACAGAATAACCACCCGGCTTTTGCCAACCGCGGGGTTTGATGTGCGCTGGCCATTTGTGCGGAGCAGTGACCATGGCCAGCAAGTTCTAACCCCGGTCGTTCAGTTCATTACATCACCCAGTGAACACAAGAGTGACCGACTGAGCAACGAGGATTCGGTGTCACTGAACTTTGATTATTCCAATTTGTTTTTGCACAACCGGTTCACCGGTCAGGACCGGTTTGAAGGCGGCACGCGGATTAATGCCGGCATCATGAGCAACTGGTTGTTCAATGATGGTGGTTTTTTACGGTTAAGCGCCGGACAATCCTATCATCTTGCCGGCAAAAACAGTTTTACTTTCGGGTCGGGACTGAGCGGGGGATATTCTGATCTTGTTATGGCCGTTGCCTTTCAACCCAATGAACATTTGCAATTTAGCTATCAGGCGAGAATTGACGACCGTTCTTTCAATTTCAAAACCCACGAAGCCGGATTGACCGGCAATTATGGGGCGCTCTCGGGATCTATCAACTATCTTAACGTGGCTGCGGCCCCGGCCTATGGACGCCCTCTTAAACAGGAACAAGTCTGGGGTAATGCGGAGTATTTCTTCTCTGATCGCTGGAGCGTTTTTGGTGGCGCGCGCTATGACCTTGCCCTTAACCGTTCGTTACAGCACACGGTAGGTCTTGGCTATCATTGTGACTGTTTTGGCTTTAAGGTGGCTTACAAAGAAACAAATGCTACTGATCGTGATGCCAGGGCCTCACGGTCGCTGATTATGTCGATTGAATTTAAAACCCTTGGTTCGGGCACAGTAGGCGCCGGATTATAGAATTTAATGCCTTAACTTTGGCTTATTTTGATGATTGAAGCAGTGCTGCAGAACAATACCGGATCGCCGATGAAAAAATACTCAAATATCTCGTCTGTTGCAGCCACTCTCGCAGTAGCGTTGTTAACGACTGGTTGCTCATCCGGGGCATCGGTTGGCAATTATTTGTGGGGGGATGACAGTCCTCCTGCGCAAACACAGGCCCGAACACCTGTCAACCAACAGGGACAAACAAATCTACCCGAGGCGCCGGCCGCTTCAACCTATTCATATACGGCAAGTTCTGGCCCAGCAGGCAATCGGGCAGGTTTCAGCAAATTACCCAAAAACTCGCAACGGGTTTTTGTCGTGGTCAATGACCAACCGATTACCGGCTATGATATTTCACAGCGCACCATCCTGAACAGGATTCTGGGCCGCCGCAAGAACTCCCGCAAAGACGTCTTGGAAGAACTGATAAATGACGTCATTCAGGTAGGCGAAGCCAAACAGAATAAAGTCGACATTGATGACAAACGGATAAATGCTGCAATTGGCAATATGGCCGGTTCAACCGGTTCAACGCCTGACCGGCTGAAAGCACAATTGAGAAAACAAGGCGTGGCGTTTTCTTCGCTCAAGCGACAGGTAAAAGCTTCTTTGGCTTTGCGCTGGCTGATGCAGAAACAGGGTGCCAAAGTTGGCAAAGTAACTGATGCCGATATCGACCGGAAGTTGCAAAAAATTAATTCCGACCCGCGGCGACAAGGCGTGACGGTTTATCTGATCAAGCAGGTTAATTTGCCGGTTGAACAAACCTCTTCAGCCATGGCCCCGCAATTGTTGCAGGCCCGAGCAATTGAAGCCCAGCAGATCGCCCGCAAATATAAAGGCTGTTCTTCGTTACGCCGGGCTGCGAGCAACATTTATAATGTAAAAATCACCCGCACCATTCAAGCCGACAGCCGCAAGCTGCCTGGTGACATGCGCAAGTCATTGCGGAAGGCCGGTCGCAAACGGCTACTCGGTCCGATGCGAACCCGTAGCGGTATCCAGTTGATTGCCTTTTGCGGGATCCAGCGCATTGAGCCGCCAAAGGCCACTCGTGAGCAGGCCAAAAATATCGTTGAGAATGAAAAATTCGGTCAGGCTGCCAACAACATTCTTAAAGGTCTGCGGCGTAAAGCTTTCATTGATTACAAAGTTGCATCTGCGCGACCATAATGGCACCTCCCCTCCTAGCATTAACAATGGGTGAGCCGGGCAGTATTGCCGGTGAGATCACAGGGCGGGCGTGGGCAAACTTCCGGGCACAGGGCGATTTGAGTTTTTTTGTGATTGGCGATGCTGACCATCTCAGATCAGCGAGCGGTGTACCGGTCAAGATCATCAAAACGCCAGATCAGGCCGAAAACAATTTTAGCAACACCCTGCCGGTTC
Source organism: Anderseniella sp. (assembly GCA_030626025.1). Classification (GTDB taxonomy): domain Bacteria; phylum Pseudomonadota; class Alphaproteobacteria; order Rhizobiales; family Aestuariivirgaceae; genus JALWJW01. The sequence continues at coordinate 27,357 of DAOUPT010000023.1, forward strand.
TACATCAACCGATGAAAAAAGCCGCAACCCCGGGCATTGCTGATCCGGAAAATGCAGCGAGTGTTATTGCATCAATTGACCGGGCGGTTGAGTTTGCAATGGCCGGACAAATTGGAGGGATTGTCACCAACCCTATTCAGAAAGAAAGCCTTTACGATGCCGGGTTCTCGTTTCAGGGACATACGGACTATCTGGCTCACCTCGCACAAAAAAACGGCAGTGATGCCAACCCGGTTATGATGCTGTCGACGCAGGATTTGCGAACCGTGCCGATCACGGTTCATATTGCCCTGAAAGAGGTTGCCGGGGCCTTGAGCAAAGATCTGATTATCGCCCAGACTCTGAGCACCGCTGAAGGTTTGTCGCGCTGGTTCGGGCTGGCCAGTCCACGCATTGGGGTTACCGGATTAAACCCGCATGCGGGTGAAAACGGATCGATGGGGACTGAGGAGATCGAGTTTATTAGCCCGGCGATCAAGGAATTGCAGAACAAGGGGCTTGATGTTCGTGGCCCCCTGCCCGCTGATACGGTGTTTCATCAAGAAGCCCGGACGCACTACGATGTGTTCATGTGCATGTATCACGATCAAGCGCTTATTCCGGTTAAAACGCTGGGCTTTCATGACGGAGTCAACACGACGCTTGGTTTGCCATTTATCCGCACCTCGCCAGATCATGGCACGGCTTTGTCGCTGGCCGGAAAGGGTGTTGCAAATCCCTCCAGCCTGATTGCCGCCATTGGACAGGCGGCTGGTATGGTTAAAAACGACCGGTTGCTTGCCGTTCCAGAGATAATAGCATGAGCCGCGAGGATGGCCTGCCGCCATTGCGCGAGGTTATTGCTGAACATCAATTATCGGCCAAGAAAAACCTTGGCCAGAATTTTCTGCTCGACCTCAATCTAACCCGAAAAATTGCCCGCTCGGCCGGACCGCTCGAAGGCCACACCATTGTCGAAATCGGACCGGGACCCGGCGGGCTAACCCGCGGGCTGCTAATGGAGGGGGCTAAAAAAGTCATTGCGGTTGAACGCGATGAACGGGTGTTACCCGCCCTTGAACAGATTAGCGCAGCCTACCCCGGACACCTCGAAATTATCAGCGGTGATGCGTTGGAAGTGAACTGGCCTGAAATTGTCGACGGCCCGACAAAAATTGTTGCCAATTTGCCCTACAATATCGCCACAGCTCTGCTGATTGGCTGGCTGACCAGCGATCAGTGGCCGCCGTGGTTCAGCTCGCTGACCTTGATGTTTCAGAAAGAAGTGGCCGAGCGCATTGTGGCTGAATCCGGCAATAAAACCTTTGGCCGGTTGTCAGTATTATCCCAATGGCGGGCTGATGCCGAAAAACTGTTTGATGTGCCGAGACAGGCTTTCACACCACCACCGAAAGTAACCTCGTCCATTGTTCATATCACGCCCCATCAAAAGCCGCAGTTTGATTGCAAAATGGATGCGCTGGAACGGGTGACGAAGGCGGCTTTCGGGCAGCGACGCAAAATGTTGCGGGCCAGCCTCAAAGGCATCTTGCCAAACCCCCAACAAGTGTTGGAGAATGCCGGTATTGATCCTACTTTGAGAGCCGAACAGCTACAGGTAAAAGATTTTTGCGCGCTGGCAAAGCTGCTCTGAACAGAAAGACCTTAAAATGCACCGCCAATCGATGATTGCCTACAATACGCCGCTTGAACCGACCGAAATTGAAACCCCTGAGCCGAGCGGAACGCAGGTGCTGGTCAAGGTATCCCATTGCGGTGTCTGCCATTCGGACCTGCATATGATTGACGGGTTTTTTGATCTGGGTGACGACAAAAAACTGGATGTTACCGGCGGGCGAGCGTTACCATTCACACTTGGTCACGAGATTGCCGGAGAGGTGATTGCTTTGGGACCTGATGCGGACCTGGAGCTTCAGATTGGCCAGTCTTGTGCGGTTTATCCCTGGATTGGTTGTGGTGACTGCCCGATGTGTAAAACTGGTGATGAGCATTTGTGCAAGACCACCCACCATTTGGGCATCACGGTAGATGGTGGTTATGCCAGCCATGTGATGGTGCCTCACGCCCGATACATCCTCGATATTTCCGGCATTGATCGTGAAGTTGCAGGCGGGCTGATGTGTTCGGGTATCACCAGCTATGGTGCCCTGAAAAAAGCGCTGGCTTATAACCGTGGCGGACCGCTGGTTATCGTCGGGGCGGGTGGTGTTGGCATGATGGGTTTGCAACTGGCTAAATCGCTGTGGGATGGCCCTGTGGTGGTGGCTGATATTGATGAGGCAACCCGTGATGCAGCACTTGCAGCGGGAGCTGACCATATCTTTGACCCGCGCGACAAGGATGCCCGTAAATCAGTCTTTAAAGCCTGTGGCGCAGCAGATGCATCGATTGATTTTGTCGGGGCTGAAAGCTCTCTCTACTTTGCCCAGTCGGTTATCGGCAAAGGCGGGGCAGTTATTGTGGTTGGCCTGCTTGGTGGCAAATATTCAACGCCAATCCCAATGTTCCCTCTGCGGCCATTTTCTATTCACGGTACCTTTGTTGCTTCTTTGGGTGACACACAGGAACTTCTTGATCTGGTGCGTTCAGGCAAAGTGACACCACCGGCTGTCTCAACCCGACCGCTTGATCAGGCCAACCAGGCGCTAGATGATTTGCGCAATGGCCGAGTGATCGGACGGGTGGTTCTGGAGGTTTAGAGCTACCGCTTAAAACTTGCTTTAAACGCCTGGAAGCGTTTGCCGGTTTTGGGGTCGGTGGCGGTTAATGAACTGCGAAATGACTTGTTGCCCTTGAAGGCTATTGCCAGTGTTCCATTGACCGGCTTGCCGGATTTTTTATCTTTGCCAGAAAGGTTCATCACCACTTTGTCACCTTTGACTTTACCGCTGGCTCTAAAGCCGCCGATGCCCACAACCACAAGTTTTCCAGCGATGGCCTGACCGGCCTGATTGTATTTTAAGGTCCCGGTGGTCTCAAATTTTATATCGATACCCAGACATATGTAGCGCAGGGAAATCGTGGCGGCGCGCTTGGCCCATTTAGAAGAAAACCTGCACCTGACACGCTCGCTGGGCGCGCCGGGGCTTTTTCGAATTAAGCCGCCGCCGACCCAGACACCCGATATTCGTTCAGGAAGCTCGCCAGCGAAAATCGGATGGGCTGTCAGTGATGCGATAAAAAAGCCGGTCAGAAAAGCAAGTTGCTTAGTTTTCATCACTGTTACCTTTTAATTTTTCTGTCATCAGAATTAAAGCCGGGAGCACTATTACCGCGGCAAATAAGGCAAGAACAAGGACCACGGACATATAATTGCCAAACGTGCGGATCGATGGCAGTTGTGATAATTTCGTCACCACCATGCCGCTGGCCAGCAACAAGGTGGCGGCAAACAACACCGGGCCGGTTTTACTCAAGGTTCGTGACAATGCTTCGGGGAGGCTGCGACCCTGTTTTTCGATCTGCAGCCGGTTAACCACATGAATGGTATTGTCGATAGCAATGCCGAACGCGATGGTCAGAGCCAATACGCCAATCAGCGAAAACGTGTTGCCGGTCGCATAAAGCCCGGCGGCCACCAATGTCAGCGGCAACAGGTTTGGTACTGCCGACAACAGGGCAAATTTCATTGAGCGGACAAAAATTCCGACCATCAAAATGGTGATTAACACCGCCACGGCGAGAGAAAATTTCAGACCACCAATGACCAACGGGCTGGAATAGGCCGAGCGGGCGATGCCGCCAGAAATTGACAGCATGGCATCAGGATGTGCTGTGCGAATCGGGCCCAGTTCGAGCTCAATCCGGTCGAGAGCGATGCGGGTCTGAGCTGCGGTTTCATTGGGAATGTAGATTGTCATCAGCCAGGTTTTATTATCGCGCGAGACAATACGGTCGCGAAAACCTTTGGGCAGGCGGGCAATAACATCAGCCACCGCATCAGCGTCATTTGTATCAGTCGTACCCAGCCAGTCGAGCGCAGTGATGAATGAGAAAACAAAACGAATTCCACTCACCTTTTCAAGTTTTCGATGAGCGGCAACAAGAATCGGAGGCGGGCTAACGCTGGCGGTTTGGGTCTCGACCAAAATGCTAAATACATCGGCGCCGCCGAACTTCTCGTCAATTTTGTCGATGGCACGGTTGGCCGGACTGGCCTGGCTAAGAAAGTGCCGGTAATCATAATTTGTGCCGGTGTTGAAATAGGCGTAGCCCGAAACGACAAGGGCAATCAGACTGACAACAGAAATTGCTGTGGTGCGGGTTTCTACGAAACGCCAAATGGCGCCGGAGACACGATCAAGCGCGTTGTTAAAATGATCAGATTTGGTTTCCTTGACCTGATAGTTTTTCAACAAAATCATACTGAGAGCCGGGACAAGGGTAATCACTGCAATAAAAGCCAGAAATACCGAACCGGCACCGGCAGCGCCAAATTCACGCACTGCGTTGGATGAGCTGAGAATGAGACTGGCGCAGGCAACCATGGTGGTCAGCGAGGTCATGGCGCAGGCCGGGCCGACATCGATAACAGCTTTGCGAACCGCATCTTTGATATTTTTGCCAAGAGCCAGACCACGGCGTATGGTTTGCACCATATGCAACGCATCGCAAAAAGCGATCACCAGCACCAGGGTCGGCAGGACGTTATTCATGGCGGTAACCGGCCGGTCGGTCAGGCCGAAGACACCCAGAAGCCATAGCACCGCGATAAGCGGAGGAATGGCTGATATGATGACCAAGCGCATATTGCGGAAGAATACAAAGCAGACAGCAATCGCCAAAAGTGCGCCCGCGACATTGAGCTTGTGCACATCCTGATTGAGTGATTTTAACACGTCATAGCGAATGGCCATGACGCCAGTCTGGACGATGTCCAGTCCGGCTGGCGGCGCAACGAGCTCAGTCAACTGCCTGACCTCATTCAGTGATTTGGCCACACCCTCAAGACCAGTTCCGGTTGCTTGAAACGAGATAATTATCATCGATGAGGTCAGGTCTTTGGACAACATCAAATCACCAATCAGCGGGTGACCGTACAGTTTTTCCAACAGCGCCGGTATGTCTTTTTCAGCCGGTAAGTCACTGGGCAAAATAGTTGGTGTATTGCCGTTTTTGTCAACTTTCTCTCTGGCAGAAAAAATCGACGACACGCCGGTAACACCATCAATAAACTGTATTTCAAGATGCAAAGCACGGATGGCTTCGAGTTGTTTTGCAGTGTAGCGTTTTTTACTCTCGACCAGTAAAATCAATTGTTCACCATCGAACGGAAAGGCTTTTATCTGTCGGTCGGTGGCGCGCGAAACTGCGTTGTCGGCGCGAAAAACCTGACCGGGGTCGCCATCGAAAGTCAGGTGGAGGAGGCCATAAAAAGCAATGATGCAGGTCAGGAAAATCATTGCAATGCTGGTCAGCGGCCGTTGGAGGCAAACAAGTCCGATCTTTTCGAGGCCAAAGCCAAAACGAGTCATCTATAATTTTTCCAGCATTTCCCGCACGAAAGCCGACAGGCCGACGCGGCGAAAACGTTTAAGTCGTTCGGTCTTTAGGATGGCGGCAATCTCACCCTGACAGGTCTTTAAATCATCATTGATCACCACATAATCATATTCAGCCCAATGGCTGATTTCGTTGGAGGCCTGAGCCATGCGTTTGGCGACAACGCTGGCTTTATCCTGAGCCCGGTTGATGAGACGGTCGTGCAGGTCATCGGCCGATGGCGGCAGTACAAAAACCCGTACCAGATCATCGCGCAGTTTTTCATGTACCTGCTGGGTGCCCTGCCAGTCGATATCAAACAGCACATCGCGACCTGCGGCCAGCCAGTCTTCGACCGGTTTGCGCGGGGTGCCGTAGCCGTTATCAAATACCATGGCGGATTCGAGCAATTCATCATTTTTTTGCATGTGCTGAAACTTGTCCAGCGAGATAAAATGATAATCCGTGCCGTCTACTTCACCCGAGCGCGGTGGCCGGGTTGTGACCGATACCGACATTTGAATGGCGTTGTCGGTTTCGAGCAGATGACGGGCCAGGGTTGATTTACCGGCACCTGAGGGTGAGGAAAGGACCAGCACCAGACCACGGCGGGAAATCTCGGAAGACTTGTTATTGTCATTATGTGGCGTGTCACTCAATGTTTTGTACCTGCTCGCGTAGTTGATCGATGGTGGTTTTCATTTCCAAACCAATATGGGAAAGCTCTTTGCATGAAGCTTTTGAGCACAGGGTGTTGGCTTCGCGGTTAAATTCTTGGGCTAAAAAATCGAGTTTTCGGCCAACCGCTTCATCGCTGGCAATCAGCTCGCGGGCAGCTTCGACATGAGCAAACAGCCGGTCAAGTTCTTCCTGCACATCAGCACGAGTAGAGATGATAACCGCTTCAGCGTGCAGACGGTCGGGATCAAGAGCGTCATTAGCCTCGAGCAGTTTTTCGATCTGCTCGACAAACCGGGCTTTGAGGGCTTGCGGCTGGCGGCCGGGGCAATCGCGGGCAGCAATTGTAAGTTCCTCAATTTTGCTAACCTGATCGGAAATAACTTTTTCAATACGAGCCCCTTCCTGCATGCGCATATCCGACAGTTCGGAAAACACCATCTTTGCACCTTCAAGCAATGCCTCGCGGCGGGCGATGAGCGCCACTTCACCTTCTTGAGGTTCGGTTGTTTCCAAAACGCCGCGCAGGGCCAGCAGGCTCTCAACATTGATCGGCGGTGAACCAAGGCGCTGGCGCAGCGGTTCGGCAATTTTCAATACCGCCTCAAGCGCCTGTTCATTGACCGCCAGCACTGTCGCGCCCTGCTCGCGGTTGAGCTGCAAATTGAGTTGCAGGTTTCCACGCCGGAAATAGTTTGCGGCCAGTTTGCGCAATTCCAGTTCGAGACTGTCGAGACCGTATGGCAGCCGGCTGCGGACATCAAGGCCCTTGCCATTGACGCTTTTGACTTCATAGGCCCAGTCATAGTCGCCGAATGAGCCTTGCGTACGGGCAAACCCGGTCATAGAAATCAGCGCCATAGTACTTTCCTGTTTTTGGTTTTTGAATTAGCGCGGGCTCGGGGTGTTGAGATAGGCCCGCATGCCGTGCTGATAATTTACAACGGCTTCATCACGCTGCTTTTCGGCTTCGACAAATTCTTCCGGACCGACATGGCCTCTCAAATAAGCCTGCTTCATCTTGCGATATTCTGTTTCGGCCTTTGTCCGGCTGTTTTCCAAAAACTGCCTGAAAGACTCCATGCCCTGCCTGGTCGGCCGCGACATATATAAAAACTTCATTGAGGTGCCGTTGAGCGGGGTCTGGTCGCTGTTTACTTTTGGGTCATCGCCGAAATAAACCGCCGGACGAAAGAAACTGGTTTTCTCATTGGCTTCCTTGCAGATCGGCAGGCAGGATGTTTCAAATCCCTTGGCGTTGTCACATTTGCAAATGCCGACAGCAGCGGCACTGTTGGGCTGGCTTAAACCCGACCCCAGTCCGGCCACCAGCACCAAACCCAATAAACTCAACCGCTTCATTTTCCGACTCCCAGGTTTTCCCATTAATTGGCGCGATATTAGAGCAAGTCGGGATGATATGGAAGCGGGTTTGGGAATCCAGCTTTCGCTGAAACGACGAGCAGGTGAAGTGCCTAAATCATCGCCATGCCACCATTGATGTGCAGAGTTTGGCCGGTCAGGTAGTTGGCTTCGTCACTGGCCAGATAAACCGCAGCGGCGGCGATGTCGGCGGCGGTGCCCAGTTTGCCAGCCGGGACGTTGGCCAGAATGCCTTCTTTTTGTTTGTCATTAAGAGCATCGGTCATCGGGCTTTCGATGAAGCCGGGGGCGATGCAGTTGGCGGTGATGCCGCGTGTGGCCAGTTCCTGGGCGATGGATTTGGTCATGCCGATCATGCCGGCCTTGGCCGCAGCGTAGTTGGCTTGTCCGGCATTGCCGGTTACCCCGACAATCGAGGTGATACCAATGATGCGGCCGTGGCGTTTTTTCATCATCGGGCGCATGCAGGCTCGGGCCAGACGGAACGCGGCGGTCAGATTAACGTCAATCACCGCGGCCCATTCATCGTCTTTCATCCGCATGGTAATATTATCGCGGGTAATACCGGCATTGTTGACCAGAATATCTATGCCCCCCATTGCCTCTATCGCAGCAGGTACCAGTTTTTCAACTGCTTCGGGGTCTGACAGATTGGTCGGCACCACATGAGCCCGTTCGCCCAATTGATCTTTAAGATCATTCAATACATTTTCGCGGGTGCCGGAAAGAGCAACAATAGCCCCCTGCCCGTGCAATGCGGTTGCGATTGCAGCGCCAAGACCACCGGTTGCCCCAGTCACCAATGCAGTTTTTCCTGTCAAATCAAACATGATTTAGATTCCTTTTTTAGTTGCATTCAAGCGCCATGCGGGCTGCGCGCCTCAATGGCGCTAGTCCTTAAAAGCCCCATGCTACTGCATGGCGCTTTCGCGTCCGCTTTTTATTTCTTCAATTGCCTTGGCAAAGTCGTTGGGGGCACCGATTGCTATTGCTTTGGCATCGGGTGCATTGCGGCGCATCATGCCGGTCAGCACTTTGCCTGCACCCAGTTCGACAAACAGGCCAATACCATCGGTGGCCATTTTACCAACGCTTTCACGCCAGCGCACAGTGCCGGTTACCTGGGCCACCAGACTATCACGAATATCTGCCGAGTCAGTCAGTTGATTAGTTGAGACATTGGCAACCAGCGGCACGCTCGGTGCGGTCATTTCAACATCAGCCAGTGCCTTGGCCATCGCTTCGGCAGCAGGTGCCATCAGGGCGCAATGGAACGGAGCTGATACGGGCAGCATGATCGCCCGCTTGGCACCTTTCTCCTTGGCCAGCACGCAAGCGCGTTCAACAGCGGCCTTTGAGCCGGAAACAACCACCTGCCCCGGCGCATTGTCATTTGCCGCCTGACAGACCTCATCACCAGCTGCTTCTTGTGCAATCGCTTCGGCATCAGCAAAATCAAGTCCCAGCAATGCAGCCATGGCGCCAGTACCGACCGGGGTTGCTGCCTGCATGGCCTGTCCGCGAATTTTTAATAGTCGGGCTGTATCGGCCAGCGAGAAAACCCCGGCAGCAGCAAGGGCTGAATATTCACCGAGCGAATGACCGGCAACGCACTTGGCTGTGCCAGCCACCGCCAGGCCATATTCTGCTTCAAGCACCCGCACCACCGCCATGGAAACCGCCATCAATGCCGGTTGGGCATTTTCAGTCAGCAGCAATTGATCATCAGGGCCTTGCCACATAATGCTTGAGAGGTTTTGACCGAGGGCCTCGTCAATTTCGTCAAAAACCGCTTTGGCGACAGCAAAGTTTTCTGCCAGATCTTTGCCCATGCCGACCTTTTGACTGCCCTGTCCGGGAAATACAAATCCGATATCCACCCCTGTAGCCATTATTCACCCTTTTTCTGCGATATTTGCGCGATTAAATCTTATGCTGCACGAAACATGGCGGGGCGGTAATGTCAAGATTGTTCCTTATCACTGTTATGGATAAATTTACCATGGGTTAGTTTTGGCTTTACGCATACACGCTGATGGTGTAAAAAACCGTAGAGACGGGCGTCAAATAGCGGAATAATGTAATGAGACTGTTTCTATTTATCGCCGTGGCATGGATATTTTCCTTTAGCTCGACTTATGCGGCCAGCCCGGCTGTCGAAATCGGCAAAGCGGTCAAGGTTAAAAACAGCGTTGATCTCATCACCAACCAAGGCGCTTATGAAATAGTCGTTGGCACGGCAATTCACACGCAGGAAACCGTCACAACCGGTAAAAAAAGCACCAGTCAATTTACCATGACCGATGATACGCGACTGGCGGTTGGACCGAACTCGCAATTGCTGCTCGACAAATTTGTTTATGATCCAAATCCGAAAAACCGCGAGGTGGTTATTAAAGGCCTCAAAGGGGCGTTACGGTTTGTCACCGGCAACAATCCGTCCGATACCTATACCATCAACACCCCGACTGCCGTTATCGGGGTTCGCGGCACGATGTTTGATCTTTATGTCGCTAAACAGGACAAAACCATTGTTGCATTGTTAAGCGGCAAAATTAATGTTTGCCCGCCCGGTTCAAACCTCGATCTGAATCGGTGTCGTGATTTAAAAACACCCGGCAAATTTCTTGAAATCGACAGCACCGGCCGTATCAGAATCACCAACATGCCCAACAGGGCAACGCTTGGCGGGGTTTCATTTGTCACAGCGTTCCCGTTTCTGGCGGGTCGCCGTTTGCGCGGCAAGCTGGCAGCACCGCGAAAATTGCGCTGGCGTATCAGGCGGCGGGCCGGACTGGAAAGACCTATCAAGCGGAAAAAACCAATACGCCGCCACAATCGAAGACGCAGCAACGCTGAAGATCAAGGTGAGTTTGTGCCGCCAAGACACCGGCGTTCTGTCAGCATCAGAGAGGATGGCGGGGGTTACTTGCCACCCGCGCGGCATCGCAAAATCATTAGCCGATATGATTATGAAGATACGCAAAGACCCCGACGCCCGCGTCACAAAAAAGCAATCAGCCGATATCAGACCGGCGACGGAGGCACCCGACCGAGGCACCGCAAGAGGACCAGCCGTCGCCAACAGGGCGGCTATGATGTGCCCCCTTACCACCGTAAATCGGTTAGCAGACGGCGGACCAGACACAAGAAATCTGTCAGCCGCATCCGAGGCGGGATATATATTCCAATTCCGCTGCCGGGCAGGACGATCAAGCGCGGGACGGGTACGATTGATTGAGTTGGATTAGCTCCCCACAAGGGGAGGAAAGCTATTTGTCATTTTTCAAACAGCCGTCGCTATTCACCTATTCCACATCAAGCGGCTCGGTGCCGGTCATCTGACCGTCGCTGGAAAGGGTGATCTTTTCGACTCTTGCTTCGGCTTGCTTGAGCATCGCCTCACAATGTTTTTTAAGCTTTTCGCCGCGCTCATAGGTGGTAATCGAGCTGTTGAGGTCGACTTTGCCGGCTTCCATGGTTTCGACAATGGCTTCCAATTCGGCTAAAGCCTCTTCAAAGCTCATATCCTTAATGTCTTTTTCAGCCATTATTATAAATCCTCATAATTTGGTATGTCGCCGGTGCCGGTACCACGCATCAGGGCTTGTATATGAACTCCGACACTTGATGCAAGGGCAGCGATGTCATAACCGCCTTCCATCATCGAAATCACCCGGTTGTCAGCATGGCGGTCAGCAATTTCCATCAGCTTTAACGTTGCCCAGGCAAAATCTTCCTCGTGCAACTCAACCGAGCCGAGCGGGTCGGCAGCGTGGGCGTCAAATCCGGCGGAAATCAGCACCAGATCAGGCTCAAAGGCATCAAGGGATGGCAAAATACGCGAGTCAAAAGCTTCGCGGAAATGCTCGCTGCCATCGCCTGCCCGCAATGGCGCGTTGAAAATATTGCCCTGCCCGGTTTCACTCAGTTCACCGGAACCGGGAAACAGTGGCATCTGGTGGGTGGAGCCATAATACAAGTCAGCATCGGACCAGAATATATTCTGGGTGCCATTGCCATGATGGACATCAAAATCAACCACCGCCACGCGCTCGGCGCCATAGGTTTCGCGGGCATATTCAGCCGCGATGGCGATCGAGTTAAACAGGCAAAAGCCCATGGCCCGGTCACCTTCGGCATGATGGCCGGGCGGGCGCACGGCGCAAAAAGCATTATCGACCTCGCGCAGCATTACCGCATCCACCGCCCGTGTCGCAGCCCCGACAGCACGCATGGCTGCTTCAAATGAGGCCGGAACCATAAAGGTGTCAGCATCGAGCATTTCCATGCTGTCTTCTGGTGAGGTGCCCTCGATCAGGCGCAAATGTTCTTCGGTGTGGGCCAACAAAATATCCTCGCGCCGCCCCATCGGTGCTTCCTCGCGACCCATTTCATCAAAATAGCCGTGATCAAGCAGTTTCAGAACCGCCGCCAACCTCTCGGGCCGCTCAGGATGCTCCAGCGGTCCGGCATGTTGAAGGCATATGGGGTGAGTCAGGCAGAGAGTGAGCATGGTTGGCTTTCTAAAATACGACGGTTTGACAAGATGGTTTTAACCGAGAACTTTTGCGCTATCGAGAACCTCACCTGCCCCACCTTCAACAACCTCAACCAGCGATACGACCTGCACCAGATGGTTGGTGGCGAAGTAGCGGACGAGTTGTATTCGGCTTTTGTCACCACTTGCAGCGGCGCCTTTGGCGATGGCGGCGGTTCCAGCGACTAAAGCAAAGGCGTGCAGATAGGTTGTGGCGGCAGCTTCGGCTCGTTCGTCTTTTTTGACGATACGTTCAAGCATGATGATTGTTGCATGTTCCAACCTAGCGATGGCGGTTTTCAGAAGGGCCGCGACATTGGCCAGTTCTTGGCCAAGACTATTGGCGATTTTGCCTTGCGCAACCAGCCAGTTCAGCACCACTTCGCCGTTGCCAAGAGGCAGTTTTCGGCCAATCAGATCAAGGGCCTGAATGCCGTTGGTGCCTTCATAAATCGGGGTGATCCGAACATCGCGAAAATGCTGGGCAGCGCCAGTTTCCTCAATAAAGCCCATGCCGCCATGCACTTGCACACCTAAAGACGCCACTTCCAGCCCCATATCGGTGCTAAAGGCTTTGGCAATGGGTGTGAGAAGTGCGCCAAGAGCGGCTTGTTCTGATCGTTCGGCCTCATCGGTTAAATGCTCGGACAAGTCAAGGGCGCGGGCGCATTCATAGCAAATAGCGCGGGCCGCTGCGATTTTGGATTTCATGTCCAGCAGCATGCGGGCAACGTCGGCATGTTCGATAATGGCCACTGAACCATCACTGCCTTTTTTGCTGCCCTGTTTGCGTTCTTTGGCAAAAGACAGGGCCTGTTGAAAGGCCCGCTCGGCCACAGCCACCCCTTGTAACCCTACATGTAATCGGGCGTCATTCATCATGGTGAACATGCAATTGAGGCCGCGGTTTTCCTGACCGACCAGCCAGCCGGTTGCACCGCCCTCATCGCCAAATTGCAACACAGCAGTCGGTGAACCATGGATGCCCAATTTGTGTTCAAGCCCGACACACTTGACGTCATTGCGCTGCCCCGGTGAGCCATCTTCGTTCAAGATGAATTTTGGCACCACAAACAGCGAGATACCACGATAGCCTTCGGGCGCATCGGGCAGACGGGCAAGAACCAGATGGATTATGTTTTCGGTCAGATCATGTTCGCCATAGGTGATGAAAATCTTGGTGCCGGAAATGGCGTAAGAGCCATCACCATTGGCAACAGCTTTTGACTTGAGCGCGCCGAGATCTGTCCCGGCCTGCGGTTCGGTCAGACACATGGTGCCGGTCCATTTACCGCTGACCATATTGGGCAAATAAGCCTGTTTCAACTCATCACTGCCATGTGATTTCAAAGCATTTACAGCACCTTGAGTGAGTAACGTGCACAGGGCAAAGGCGCTGGAAGCGGTGTTCCATAGCTCTTGCGAGGCAAGGCCGACCAGCAGCGGCAACCCCTGCCCGCCATATTCTTCCTGACAGGGCAGCGAGGCCCAGCCGCCTTCGGCCCATTGCTGATAGGCATCTTTCCAGCCCGGCGCTGTGGTGACTGTATTGGTTTGTGTGTCCAGCTTGCAGCCATGTTCATCGCCGACCCGGTTGAGCGGGGCAATCACTTCACTGGCAAATTTTCCACCTTCGATCAGTATGGCCTCGACCAGATCTGCTGACAGATCACCAAAAACCCCGCTTTCCAGCAATCCTTCAAGGCCGACAATATCATTGAGCGTATGTTTTATGTCTTCGATTTGAGGGGTGTACATGCTAGAGCATTTCCATTGTTTTGAGTTTGGTTTTTCGACAGATTAGGACGTGTTGCCACAAATGGAAAGGACTACTGACATATCGGCTGCAGTTGATTTCCTCAACAGCGGCAGGCTGGTGGCATTTCCCACAGAAACAGTCTATGGGCTGGGCGGTGACGCCTGTAATGATACCGCTGTGGCGGCGATTTTTGCGGCCAAAGGCCGTCCGCAATTTAATCCGCTAATCGTTCATGTGGCTTCCATGGAAGCGGCGCAGGAACTGGCTGAATTCAACCCGACAGCGCGCAATCTGGCTGATGCTTTCTGGCCCGGACCGCTAACGCTGGTGCTACCGCGGCTTGACCAATGCCCGGTATCACTTTTGGCCTCAGCCGGGTTGAACAGTCTGGCCATACGTGTTCCGGCCCATCCATTGGCGCAATCATTGTTACAGCAGTTTGATGGTCCGGTGGTTGCCCCCTCGGCCAATCCATCCGGTGCCATCAGTCCGACAAGTGCTGACCATGTGGTTGCCGGTCTTGTTGGCAAGATTGATATGGTGCTGGATGGTGGTGATTGTGACGTGGGGGTAGAGTCGACGATCATTTCCTGTATGGGCAACGAGCCTGTTATTCTACGACATGGCGGTTTGGCCCGTGAAGCAATCGAAGCGGTGCTCGGCGTTTCCATATCAGACGGACATCAGGATGCTGAAAACCCAACTGCACCCGGTCAACTCCTGAGCCATTATGCTCCAAGGGCCAGCGTTCGTCTGGAGGTGATTGACCCGGCTAAAGACGAAGCGCTTCTGGGCTTTGGGTCGCTGGCGGTTGAACCTGTGTTAAATTTGTCCACAACCGGTGACCTAACCGAAGCTGCGGCCAATCTGTTTAAAATGCTGCACCAGCTTGATAAAATGGGCGTTGATAAAATCGCAATCAGCCCAATTCCGAACCACGGTTTGGGCGAAGCAATTAATGACCGGTTGCGCCGCGCTGCTACGCCGCGTGGTACGAATTGAACCATATGCTATAGGGGGTGTTATGACCCAACTTGCACCAGAAATTCTAAACCGTTTCGCCGCTATTATTGGCGATAAATATGTTTTGCTTTCAAGCCGGGATATGGCGCGATACCTTGATGAACCGCGCAAAAAATTCCACGGCAACGCTGCTGCCGTATTAAAACCGGCGAGTACGCAAGAGGTTTCTGAGATTCTGGCACTGGCCAATGAAACCGGTACGGCAATTATTCCGCAAGGGGGCAATACCGGACTGGTCGGCGGACAGATACCAGATGATTCGGGCGAGCAGATAATTTTGTCACTCGAGCGCCTGTCAAAAATTCGCCATGTGGATGCTGCCCAGAATATTCTGACCATCGAAGCCGGGGCGACCCTGGAAACAGCTCAGAAAGCAGCCGAAGAAGTCGGTCGGTTTTTGCCGCTCAGTCTTGCCTCGCAAGGCAGTTGCACCATTGGTGGCAATCTGGCAACCAATGCTGGGGGCCTGAATGTGGTTGCCTATGGCTCGGCCCGAGACTTGTGTCTTGGTCTTGAGGTTGTGCTGGCCGACGGACGGATTTGGAGCGGACTTAATACCCTGCGCAAAAACAATACCGGTTACGACCTTAAAAACCTGTTTATCGGGGCTGAAGGGACGCTCGGGGTCATAACTGCTGCAGTGCTGAAACTGTATCCGGCCTCGCAAAGCCGGGCGACGGCTTTTCTTGCGGTGTCATCACCGGCCAAAGCACTGGAATTGCTTAACCTTGCCCAGCAGCAAAGCGGTGAACGGGTGACAACCATTGAGCTTTTACCCCGTGAAGGGCTGGAGTTCACCGTAAAGCACCAGCAAACCCGCGACCCGTTTGATCAGCCACATCCATGGTATGTGTTGCTTGAATTATCTTCATCGCGACCGGGCAACGAACTGGCCAATAACGTCGAAGAAATTCTCGCCAGCGCGCTTGATCAGGACATTGCCATTGATGCGGTCATTGCCCAGTCAGACCGGCAAACCACCGATATCTGGGCCATTCGCGAATTGCTGCCGGAAACTCAAAAGAACGAGGGCGGTTCGATCAAGCATGACATCTCGGTGCCGCTGGACAAAATTTCGCTGTTTCTTGAGCAAGCCAGTATTGCGGTGATTAACCTGATACCCGGTGCCCGGCCGGTTGCCTTTGGCCACATCGGTGACGGGAATATCCATTTCAACGTCACCCAACCGGTTGATGCTGATACGGATGCTTTTCTGGCCCGCTGGGATGAGGTCAACAAGGTTGTCCATGACATCGCCACCGGCATGGGCGGGTCGGTCAGCGCTGAACACGGTATCGGCCAGCTCAAACGCCATTTGATGCCCGATATAAAATCGACCGTCGAACTGGATTTGATGATCGGCCTTAAACGCCAGCTTGACCCCAATAATATTCTAAACCCGGGCAAGCTTTTGCCATGAGTGAACCGTTACACGTTCGCGCCATAGGCGATGCTGACGTTGCAAATGTGATTTCACTGTGGGAGGTGTGCGGGCTGGTTCGGGCTTGGAATAATCCCAAAAAGGACATTGCCTTTGCCCGGCGAAAGTCGGAATCTGACGTGCTGGTTGGCGAACAGGACGGCCAGATTGTTGCCAGTGTTATGGTTGGTCACGATGGCCACCGCGGTATCGTTTATTATGTTTCTGTCGCGCCAGATTGTCAGGGCAAGGGCTTTGGCCACCAGATCATGAAGGCGGCTGAAGAATGGTTGCGTGAGCGCGATGTCTGGAAAATGAACTTGCTGATCCGGCAGGGAAATGAAAAAGTACAGGCGTTCTATGAGTCACTCGGTTACGAGGTCGAGCCGCGGCTTTGCATGGCAAGAAAACTGATCGATTAGGGAAAAGGTCATGAGTGAGATAGCGCCCTACTGGCAGAATTACATTGATGGCAAGTTTGTTGATGGCGGTGCCGGGCGGTTGATCGTTGAGGATCCGGCAACCGGCGACACGGTGGCCGAACAGGCGCTGGCCGATGCCGGTGATGTTGATGCGGCGGTGCAGGCCGCAAAGCGCTGTCACGAAAGCAATGTGCTGACCGATATGCGGCCAGTTGAGCGTGGCAGGCTGGTGCGTCAGCTTGGGGATTATCTGCTTGATAATCTAGAATCAATCGCTGAGGTGTTGTGCCTTGAGATGGGCAAGCCTTATTGGGAGGCCTGCAACGAGGTTCGCGGTGCGGCACGTTATTTTGAGTATTATGGCAATCAAGCAGAAACTCTCGAAGGACGCTCGATACCGCTTGGCCGCAATTATTTTGATTTTACTGTGCTTGAGCCCTATGGCGTGTCGGCCCAGATTATCCCGTGGAATTTCCCACTTGAGATCGCCTCGCGCTCGCTTGCTGCCGGTCTGGCAACGGGCAATGCCTGCGTGATTAAAACACCGGAAATTGCGCCGCTTTCTTCAGGTTATCTGGCCAAAGCTGTGGAAGCGGTTGGTTTTTCTGATGGTGCGGCAAATATTCTGTCCGGTTATGGGGCGCAGGCCGGTGCGGCACTGGCGTCCCACCCGCTGATCAATCAGATGGTGTTTACCGGCTCGGTGCCAACTGGTGTTTCCATCGCAACGGCCGCGGCACAAAATATTGTCCCTTGCGTGTTGGAACTGGGCGGTAAGTCGGCTGGCATCGTTTATGGTGATGCTGATCTGGAAGCGGTCGTTTCCAGCGTCCGCAAAGGAATTTTTTATAATGCCGGTCAGATTTGTTCGGCTCTGTCGCGATTGATTGTTGCTGACAGCATCCACGATGAGGTGGTCAACAAGATCAGCGCGCTGGCCAAAGATATTGTCGTAGCGCCGGGAATTGAACATCGTGAGGCTGGCTTGAACATGGGCGCGATGGTTTCTGAAAAACAACGAGACCGGGCATTGGCTATGTGTGAAGATGCCCAACGTCAGGGCGCAATGGTTGCAACCGGTGGGCATAAACTCAATCGACCGGGGTATTTTCTCGAACCGACGGTATTCACAAATATCGAGCCGGACATGACCATCGCGCAGGAAGAAGTTTTCGGGCCGGTTTTGTCAGTGATGAAATTCAGCAACGAAGCAGAGGCGATAAAAATAGCTAATGGCACTCAATACGGCCTTGTGGGCGGTGTCTTTACCAAGGACCTCGACCGCGCCACATCGACTGCCCGGCAATTGCGGGCCGGACAGATTTTTATCAATGAATGGTTCGCTGGCGGCGTTGAAACACCATTTGGCGGCTATGGCAAATCAGGCTATGGCCGCGAAAAAGGCCGTGAGGCGCTGTTGAATTATGTGCAGACCAAGAACATTGCCATAGCGACCTGATCAATATCAGCTGGCAACGCGCGGGGTGATTTTGGCCTTGATTTCACTGCCAACTTTATAACGGGCCTGCTCGAGATCGTGATCAGTTTGCAGCTGCAACCAGAAATCGGCAGCGGTGGAGAAATATCGGGCAAGGCGCAGGGATAATTCGGCGGTTATGGCGGTGGTGCCGGCAAGGATGCCTTCGACCACTTCGTAGGAAACCCCGGTTGCGTCAGCGAGATTGTTTGCAGTCAGATTGAGCGGACCCAAATATTCCTGTTGCAAAACCTCGCCAACCGGCGGACACAGGAACACAGGTTCAGGCGCTTTGGTCTCTTGTGGCGGATGGTAGGGGATTTCGGTTTCAAAACCGGCCTTTTTCCACTCTTCAATGCCACCGGTCATGTGGATAATATCGACAAAGCCTTCGTTGATCAGCATTTTTCCGGCGGATTCGGACCGCTTGCCAACAGCGCAATGGAGTACAACTTTCTTGTCCCTGATGGTGGGGAAAAGTTCGGGATCAAAGGCCGACAGCGGCAATAACAAAGCACCGGGAATATGTTCTTTGTCAAATTCAGACGTTTCGCGCACATCAACCAGCAAAGCTTCGTTGTTTTCGATCCAGTCATGGACAGTTGCAGCATCCACACTCATGACTATGTTCTCCTTTTTGATCTTCATGGCGACAACTCCTTTAAGTGTTTCGTCAACCATACTATCGTTCGTTATAAAGAACAATGTGTTTATTCATTTTTATTTTTCAAGGGGTATTGGTGATTTTTATGGAAAATTTTGAACAATTTAACAAAACGGTCTCAACTTTATTTGCCGATCACGGTGGTGATCTTTATGGCGGCGAGGCTATTACTCAGGAGCGGCATGGCTTGCAATGCGCCCAGCTTGCCGAGAACGAAGGTGCCCCACCCTCCTTAATTATTTCAACCTTGCTGCATGACATTGGCCATTTGCTGCATGACGAATTTGAACAGGCTCAAGCGCGCGGCGAGGACCGGTTTCACGAAAACCTTGGCAGCAAGTTTTTAGGTCAATGGTTTGGGCCTGAAGTTACCGAGCCGATAAAACTGCATGTGGCCAGCAAAAAATATCTTTGTGCCACACGTCCCGATTATCACGCCAGCCTGTCACCGGCATCGGTTCATACCCTGCGTATTCAGGGTGGGCCGATGAATGAGACTGAAATTGCCGAATTTGAGAAACTTCCGGGCTATGAGGACGCCCTGCGGGTGCGCATCTGGGATGACATCGGCAAAGACCCTGACATGAAAACCAAAAGTCTCGATCATTTCCTGGCCTATGCTGACAAAATATGACTGGCTAATCAGCTAAAGTGTGACTTTGAATTCTCAACCAGGAGCAAACTATGACTGAAACAAACCCGAGCATCATGTCTCACGTATCGATCGGCACCAACCAGCCTGACAATGCCGTCGCCTTCTATGACAAGGTGCTTGCCACCATCGGTGCCAAGCGGGTTCTTGAGTTTCCCGAAGCGGTGGCCTATGGCCGCCGATACCCGGAATTTTGGGTCCACCCGCCACATGATGGTGGCGCTGCAAGTGTCGGCAACGGCACCCATTTCGGCTTTTTCGCTGCCAGCAAGACACAAGTGGATGCGTTCTATAAAGCAGCCCTAGAAGCTGGTGGAACAGGCGACGGCAAACCCGGCCCCCGCCCGCTTTATGGCGAAGCCTATTACGGCTGCTTCGTCCGTGATCTCGATGGCCACAAGATCGAAGCAACGTATTGGGATATGGAAAAGATGGAAAGTCACGGCGGGTGACACTGCTCTAATGACAATCGATTTTGCAAAAACACATGCCTGTTTTGTACCATTTGCTGTCATTGAGCAATTCTGATTGCAGCAATCTGATACATTTTCAGAATGTGATCCAGAAAAACGGAAACGCTGGAAAGCGGGGACCGGCTAGCTGGAGATGTAGTGCTCGAGCTGTTCGATGGTAAATTTCTGGTCGCTTATGATACTCTTGACCAGGTCGCCGATCGAAATAATTCCGATCAATTGTTTATTATTGAGCACGGGGAGATGCCGCACGGCTTTGTCGGTCATGACTGCCATGCATTCCTCTACCGACTGCTCGAGGCGCGCGCAAACCACACGCCTCGACATGATCTCCCCAACGGTTGTTTTCGGAGATGATCTGCCCTTTAGAAACACATTCCGGGCGTAGTGCCGCTCAGTTATTATACCGGCCATCTTTTCGCCTTCTAATACAACCAGTGAACCAACATTATGATTTGCCATCTTCTTAATGGCATCAAGCACAACGTCATCCGTTCCAATCGACAAGACCCTGTGCCCTTTTTCATCGAGTAATTGCTGTACCGTTACCATTGGGCTTCTCCTTATCTCTGGATGCTACCTAAGTTGTTTGACTTCAATATCATATTACAAAATCCGTGGCTTTGCCTTGGATCAATGCGTGAGTGGCAATGTCCGAATAATTGCCCAAATGTACACTTTTCAATCAGCTATCGTCGCCGAGTTCTATTGGTAGCACAAAAAACCAGCACTTTGTCAGCCTCTGTTAAGCCAAAAATGTCAGCCCTCACAATAGTGAGAACCCGATATGTGACTTTCCTCACTCATAGATCAACGGCGGCTTTGTCCGGCATTGCAGTCGTTAGATTCCATCAAACCCTAGCCAATGCTGAATGTCCGTTTATCGTTGTTGAACGGCAGCATCTTAATTCGGCATGATTGGCCGCAATGGGACGAACTTTCCGATCACCTTACTGCAATTCCCAATCAA
>DAOUPT010000128.1 GCA_030626025.1 Anderseniella sp.
ACAGCGGGGTGAATGTCATTGCGCAGCTTGTCGCCCAACGTGGCAGCGGCCAGAATGCGAGACTGAGCCTGAGTTGCAACCCCGACCTGACACTGGACCTGATTCCGGAGATGCGCCGCCGTAGCCTTGCGGGCCAACCCATCGCCCTTGCGGCACAAGTGAACGAGCAACTACCGTTCATGTTAGGCCCGGCGGAGATTGGTGCAGGTCAATTTGATTTCATCCTTCATGGTCCCGATTGCCAGTTTGACCTTTTCGCGGTGCCCAAACGCCCTGTCTCGCTAACTGACTATGCGGCAGCACTTCATGCTGCAACCCTGATTGAAGATGGCGGGACCCTGCAGATAGGCATTGGAGGCTTTGGTGATGCTCTCACCCATGCCTTGAAGCTTCGCCAACAGGATAACAAGACATTTCGAATGTTGATTAAAAGCTTGGAGCCATCGGGTCTGTCCGAAGCCTTTCAGCAGTTGGATCTATTTGAAGAAGGGCTCTATGGCAACTCGGAGATGTTGGTTGAAGGGCTTTTAGAATTGAAGCGGTGCGGCATTCTAAAAAGACGCGTATCGGATGCCCCTGAGCTTTCCGTAAGCACACACAAACCGATGATCCATTCTGCCTTTTTCTTGGGTTCCAAGGCGCTTTATGAACAGCTTAGAACCATGCCAGAAGAAGAGTTGGCCGACATCGCCATGACATCGGTGTCATATGTCAACCAGCTTTATGGTAGTGAAGAGTTAAAGCGCACCCAACGCCAAAAGGCGCGGTTTATCAATAACGCCCTGATGGTGACGGCATTGGGTGCTGTGGTCTCCGACGGGCTTGCCGATGGTCGTGTTGTCAGTGGTGTTGGAGGCCAATATAATTTTGTCGCCCAGGCCCATGAACTCGATGGTGCCCGCTCTATCATCGCACTCGACGCAACACGAACGACCAATGGGCAGACTACTTCAAACATCGTCTGGAATTATGGACACGTGACAATCCCTCGCCATCTGAGGGATATTATCGTGACGGAATACGGAATCGCCGATTTGCGGGGAAAATCGGATCGTGACGTCATTGCTGCCATGCTCAATATCACCGATTCCCGGTTCCAACCGGAACTTCTGGCGATGGCCAAACGCACGGGTAAAATTGAAAAGGGTTACGAAATTCCTGACGCCTATCGGGCCAACCATCCCGAGAAGCTCCAATCGGCGCTGGGCGCTGCGCGCAGAGATGGAACATTGCCGCTATTTCCATTAGGAACAGAGATGACTCCCACTGAAGTCGCCATTATACCCGCCTTGCAGAACTTAAAGGCGATCGCCCATAGTAAGCCACGACTACTGGTGGCCGCTGCGCGTGGGGCAGTGGGCGAGGCGCCGTCTCCCGTCGAACTGGAATGCCTAAAGCGGCTTAGCCTCCACCGGCCCCAAGGCTTGAGCGAGCGAATATTGGGCTGGTCTGTGCTTTGGGGCTTGCGTGCCTACAATCCCGGTGCGCAGGAATGAAACCTGAAGTTTGAACCGATAAATTCCTCCGACGGAGTAGTTATTGATTGTAACTTTGATCTCGTGTGGATTGCTTCAAAGCTTCACGCTGTGTTGCCATTTCCTTCCCCAAGAAGCACCAAGTGCCATGAGTGCTGAATGAGAGTCATAAGGGTTGGATAGATGGCTGAATTGTCAAAATTGGCGGAAACTCAGACAAGCACCGAAACTAGCCGAAAATCGTTCTAAAGCGTGTCGCATTTTATGTGATTCGGGATTCCCAAATCAGCTAAATTGTGATTCTCTTTCAATATTGAGGGAGAAATATCATGGGCAAGCCACATCCTGTTGAGTTGCGTGAGCGTGTTGTTGCATTTGTTGAGGAAGGTCATCCGCATCGATCTGCTGCCAAGCGTTTTCGAGTTTCACCCCGATTTGTCAATAATATGGTGATCCTGAAGCGAGAAACCGGGTCACTTGTTGCCAAGCGGCAAGGACACTCGGGCAGTGGTAAGTTGCAAGATCATCACGATTGGGTTCGCCACCTCATTGTTGAAAACGGCGATCTGACGCTCGATGAATTATGCATTGAACTTGCCGGTCGCGGCGTAAAGGTTCATCGCTCTTCTGTCGGAAGATTGCTGCACCGGCTTGGCCTTAGCCATAAAAAAAAGTCTTCAGGCCAGCGAACAACAACGAGTTGAGATAAGAAAAGCGCGTGATTTGTGGATCAACCGGCGGCGTCCATTCTTCAACAAAGCTTTGCCAAGGCTGGTATTCCTTGATGAAACTTCGACCAACACAAAATTGACCAAGCGCACCGGTTGGGCACCGAAAGGTCAGCGTTACCGCACACGCGCGCCCTTTGGCTCATGGAAAACACAGACCTTCATAGCTGCACTGCGATGTCATGGACTTACAGCACCCTGGATTGTTGATGCACCGATGAACATGCGTATCTTTGAGACCTACATTGAAACCCAGTTAGCGCCCACACTGTCATTCGGCGATGTGGTAATCTTGGACAATGTTGCCTTCCACAAAAGCGAAAAGGTAAAAGCCATCGTCAAGGAAAGGGGTGCATGGTTGCTGTTTTTGCCACCATATTCACCCGATCTGAACCCGATAGAAATGGCATTCTCCAAACTCAAAGCCTTGCTGCGTAAACATGCCGCCAGAACATATGAGGCAATAACCGAGGCGCTTGGACAAATATGTGACCTCTACACAATAACTGAATGCAGAAACTACTTTATAGCAGCGGGGTATGAGGCAGAATAAACGCGACACGCTTTAGTGGATTGTTTAATCCCAACTCAATCATTGGCGATCGAACCAGTTAACAAGTCTTTCTGCCGCCGTTGTTATTTCAACAGCATCGCGCAGGAAGCAGGCACGCAGGAAATTTGCGCCACCAGGGCCGAATGTGCCACCTGGCGCAAGACCTACATTGGCTTCATCAACCAGTTGCAATGCCAGTTTCATTGTGTCGGCGAACCCCTCAACTGTAAAATACAGGTAAAATGCGCCCTGCGGGATTGCGCACTGCACCCTGCCCGTAGACATTAATGCGCCCGCCAATATGTCGCGGCTTTGCATCGCTTTTTGTCGCTGGGAATGCAGAAATTCCTCTCCATGGAGCAGTGCTTCAACACATCCTCGCTGCATGAATGCCGCAACGCCAGATGTTGAATACTGAATGAGGTTTTCCAGCACATTGCCTATTTCCGTTGGTGCGGAAATCCAGCCCACCCGCCATCCGGTCATTGCCCAGTTCTTGGAAAATGTATTGACATAAAGAATACGATCATCGTCGTCAGCAACGTCATAATATGACGGCGCGCGGTCTCCCTCATAAACATAACGGCTGTAGACTTCATCGGCAATGATCCACAAACCATGCTTTCGGGCAATATCAAGAATTTTACGCAAGGTATCACGGTCGGCCATCCAGCCGGTGGGATTGCCGGGCGAATTGACAAATATCGCCTTGGTTTTTGAGCTAATGGCCGATTCAATTTTGTCCAAATCGAGCGACCAGCCATTTTGACTGAAGTCAAATGGAACATGCACCGGTTTTGCACCCATAATTCCCAGTGCCGCGGAGATATTGGGCCAGATTGGTGAAGGAACGATAACTTCGTCGTCCTTGCCCGCTATCGCCTGGACAGCAATCTGAATTGCCTGCATGCCGGAACCTGTAACAAAAAAACGCTCTGCTGGAATATCTTTGCTGTAGATCCGCTTGTGGTAATCCGAGAGGGCCTGGCGAAGTTCCGGAATGCCCCGTTGCCAGGTATAAAATGTTTCGCCATCCTCCAGCCCTTTGGTTGCCGCCTTATGAATAAATGAGGGCGTTGGCAAGTCGCCTTCTCCTGTCCAAAGTGGTATGAGACCAGGCTTGAGCTGACCATAATTTATCACCGTCATAATTCCGCTTTCCGGTGTATTGGTGGCCTCAGCCCTCAAACTTTCAAGGTGACTGGTCAATGTGGTAATTCCTTCGGGTCGTTGATATATCGGTGGGAGGTGATGATATCCAATCTGGCTTTATCGTTTCAGATTCCTGCCGAAATTGCACGACAAAAAATGATCAAAATCACCGGGGTTTGGTCAGAGCACTTTTAACCAGAAATATGCTGAAGGGATCGTTCATCAAATCCTGTCAGCCCAGGAATACCAGGTCATGGCGAGAAATAATAACGGGTTGCGCAAAATTGCACCGCCGGGAAACGGTGTAATTTTTAACCGGGCGAGCAAATCAAGCTGAGCGCTTTCGCCAAGAAATTTTTCGGCAATCAGCCGGCCGGTGTAATTTGACAGCATCACCCCATGACCGGAATAACCGCCAGCGCTCCACAGACCGGGCTCAACCTCGCGCACAAAAGGCATACGCTGCATGGTTATTGCCACGGACCCTCCCCAGGAATAGCTGATCGCAACATCTTTAAGCG
>DAOUPT010000129.1 GCA_030626025.1 Anderseniella sp.
GCGCGACCGCAAAAGGTTATCACCTGATCTATGAAGATGGCTTGCGGGTGCGCCACCCAAGTCGCTCCGATTGGGCGGCGCTGCGCCACAAATGGCACCGCTTGACCTGTGAGAGTTTTGCGCTGGCACAATCCACCCGACCGGGGCTGGCAAGCCGCCTCCGCTGGGGCATCAAAGCGCTGGCCATGCCGCTTAGCGCCGTTGCACATCTGTCCAAACTGCTGTTCAGCCCCAAGCTTGATACACCCGGCGAACGTCTGCGCGGGGCCGCAACATTGTTCCGCCTGCGCTTTTTACGGACGATCTGGATGCTGCGTCAGGCCATGGGCCGAAATATCTGATTCGCAAAGCAAAAGGGGTCGCAAAGTGCGACCCCTTTCGGAATTTGTGTCGAAGCCTGAGCTCAAGCAGCCTTGCGGCGGCGGCGCATCATTCCAAGTCCGCCAAGCGCACCCAACAGAAGGAAGCCAGCGGCAGGGACCGGAACGGTCGTGATCGCATCAAACTGGAAATCTGCCACGAGGTGGCCGCCTGGAGTGGAAGTGGTCACCCCAAACCACTCGATCGTCAGGCTGACGATCTCGCCAGGAACATACGATCCAAAGGAGAAATATTCAGACAGGTCGATATTACCTGTAGTATCCGACAGAGCACCGGTACATCCGCCAGCGCCGGTCGACCAAAAAGCACAGAAATTCGTAAGGGATGCACCTGGGGTCAGATCTACATCCACATCACCAATAACATGGAGAGGCACTTGGCCGAGCTCAAGATCGTAAGTAATCGATCCACCCGGAATGGGAGTGATCGGGTCTAGAACAGCATTATAAACTTCATCCGCCACGAGAAGAACCGAACCCGGCGATGGTAAAAGCGTTACCGCCGATGCAGCTATCGGTGCAATGGCCAGAAAAGCCGCGGCAATCGCTGGCTTCAAAATTTTCTTAAGTTCAAACATGTGATCCCACCTTATTCTAACATTTACCGATCTAAAGTAACGCCTCCAGATCGCCATATTCTTAGCACAAAGTTACCTGCATTTGAGAGGTTTGGCAATATTCACAGGCCCCTTATTTGGATTCAGACACCTTATAAACCCAGAGTTTTCCGTATTTTCCTGAACAATCCTGCTCACTACCGAGGTCTGTTGCTTATTCGGCAACAAATACCCCTCAGGCTTACGCAAAACGAATCCTCTGCCACACAGAACAAATCTCTGCTCTTGCGTACAGATGCAGCCTGATAATAGTCGCGCACCAAACACAAACCCGCCGCGTCCCTCAGGGGCGCGGCGGGTAAGGTTTTCAAACAGATGGTATCTCGTGCAATTGCTCTCAGGCGCGGCTGGTTTTTTGCCCGCCTCTGGCACCTCTGGCTTTTTGCACGCCTCTGGCGCGACGCCGCCCGATAGCCCCAAGCCCGCCAAGCGCGCCCAGCAGTAACAGGCCTGCGGCGGGCAGCGGTACGGCGGCAAGCGCAATTCCGGAGATATAGGAGTCTGGGCTGCCACTTACAGCAAAAAGGGAAAACGATTCTCCGACACCCAGTGTAAAGCCCAGATCAATCCGAACGTCACCGGTTTGCGAAAGGGAGTGGGTGACCATGTCGTTGAGATCATACAAGACACCGTTAATCATATAGCTTGCATCCCTGACATCCGGCGAATCATGATTGGCATTCAGCCAGATGGATTGAATCACCACCGCCGTATCCGTGGCCGTGAATGTGAGGGTCTCCAAAAAGGCTGTGATGCCATCGTCGCTGGCCGGATCACAGACATTTCCACCACCATTGGTATAAGTGCCGACCGAAGCACTGCTATTTGGGTCCTTACAGACCCCTATGCCAGCGTTGTTGTTGTCGAAGTAGACAAATTGCGCGGGGTCGTCATCTACGGCAGACGCCGTAATATCCAGATTGGGACCGGTAAATCCGCCAAACACACCACCGCTGGCGCTAGTGCTGAATGTTGAAAAAATAGATTCTCCGACACCGCCACCGGAATTGGCCGCCGCTTTAAAGTCATAGGTCGCGGCTGAGGCCGCCTGTGCGGCCAAAAGCATGGCCCCGGCAACCGCCGCTTTGGTAAATAGTCTTGTAAACATAGTGCCCCACATAGGAAAATTCTTAAATTCCGCGCGTATGTAACATTGCAGGCCGCATAATTTCCTGCGACAGAATCAAATTAAAGCTGTTAATAGTCAGAGCGGGTTGCCGCTGAATGTCAAGCTTCCAGACTGCCCCATCAGTATAAAGGCTAACGCCATGATCTCCGTAATTATTTGATCTTTCAGATAAAAATTATTAATAGTACATTAACAGGTACCCAGTATTTCGATACTATCACGTGGGTATTATTTCCAATACTTCATTAAAGCGTTTTCAAATTAGTTTGAAACATATCCGGCTGCTTTGAAGTAGTTCCAGCATTCATTTAGTGAGTATAGATCGCAGACATCTCCAATGGCTTTGAAGACATCCGTGAAGGTTCTCGCTCCAATTCTGCGCAGGTGAGCCTTGAGCTTGGAGAAGGCTTGCTCGATGGGGTTCAGATCGGGGCTGTAGGGCGGCAGGAACAGGAACCAGCAGCCATGCGCGCGTAGGGCTGCTGCGGCGTCTTTGTTCCTGTGGGTGGCCAGATTGTCGAGAATGATCACAGTGCCTGGCTCAATTTCGGGGATCAGAACTTCGCGGATGTAAGCGGCGAAGGCCAAACCATCCATTGCCCCCTTTATAACCCATGGCGCAATCAGTGCATCATGGGCCAGCCCCGCGATCATCGTCTGCGTTCCCCAACTGCCAAAAGGAACATCCATGGTCAAGCGTTCGCCCCGCATGGCCCAGCCACGCAGGCGTGTGAGGTTGGTTTTGACGGCTGTTTCGTCAATAAAGACAACGCGTTCGGGTGCAGCCCCAATGGCCGGTGAACGATGCACAAACCAATCGGCGCGCTGTCGCCTTACTTTGGCGCGGTGCCGTTCGGTGGCGACCAGTGACTTTTTTTATGCGTGAAGCCAAGGCGCTTTAGAAGATGCCAAATCGCAGAGTGCTGGACTTTGATACCTTCCGCATCGGCCAGTGCATCGCGGAGTTCAAAAAGTGTGATGTCGGGGTCTTGTGAAATCAGCTCTTCGAAAAAGGGTACATGCGGTGCAAGCTTGCCGGTTCCCGATGGTCGGCCCATCGGCGCAATTGTCGCCTCGCCGTTCAATCGTATCTGCTACGACCAGCGAGCGCCGGTGGCGGGAGAAACCTGGAGACGCCGTGATGCCTCACGCCCGGTAAACCCCTTTAGAATGAGCCGCGCAAAGCGGTCGCGAAGCTCTGTTGGCAACGGTGCTGGCATGTTGTGACCCTCCTAAAAATAGTGAATCACAAATCGAGCAAACAGGGAATCCCCCGATTCAAACTTTCTTGAAAACGCTTTAATCATAACGTCAGCATCGGTTTGTTGCCAGTTTGGAAGCAACAACTGACGCGATTCACACTGCGGCAACTCGGCCGAATCGCGCTTGGGGTGAGGGGGTAAGTTATCGAGGTGGTGCCCTCAGGAATTCGACGGCTTCCCGACCAGTGCTTCGTGGCCAATCGCAACCAGTACTGCTGCCACTGTTACCGGCCATACCGTACACAGGAAATAGCCGATCAGACTGAACAATGGGCTCTTGATTTTTTTACGCTTCTGCTCGCGGTATGTCATGATAATCGCGGCAATAGAGGTAAAAATGTAGACGGCGATAATAACTGTCCAAATATCCATCATCTTGCCTCAAAATAGCGCTAACGCCTTCTTAAATACATTGTACGCCCATGATTGTCCAGAACTTCGAAACAATCGCCGTTGAAGTAGACCAGACATTTCGGCGATATAAATGGCCTGCAGGAGAATAACTTGGCTGGCAGAAAGCCACGAAGATTTGCTGGGTAGTTGAGCAAATATCCACATGTGTTATCATGTACACATATGACAAACGCAATCGAGAGAGACGCAATGGCTGATCGTGCAACAGTGACTTTTCACACATCGCCAGAAACCAAGGTACGCCTTGACCTGCTTGCGACTGTTACCCGCCGCTCAAAGTCCTATCTGACCAATGTGGCGGTAGAGAAATATCTGGCGGAGGAAGAGGATTTTATTGCCCACGTTCAGGCGGGAATTGCCGACGCGGATGCAGGGCGAACCCTTACAACCGAAGAGCTGAAGCGGTCACTCACAGCGCACAGAGGTGGTCCTACTTTTTCGACCAGTTAGCAGCCAAATTAAGATGGATCAGTGTTTCATTTAAGCTGCCAATTTCACGGGTTCTGTTTTTCTTTCATAGGCTTCATGCGGCGTCAATATTCCGTGGGTCGAATGGGG
>DAOUPT010000038.1 GCA_030626025.1 Anderseniella sp.
CTTTAACTCGTTCAATATAACGTGCTGCAGATTTCAAAGGTACACATTCACGTTGCCCAGTCTTCGTGGTCGGTGAAATATGCAAAATTAAATTCTCTCGCCCCTTCTCATCTTCATATAATTCGATGTCCCGCCACCTCAGCTGCCGTGCCTTATTCGGTCTCAAACCAGATGTGCCCATAAACAGTATGTATGAACGAATGAGTTCTCTTTGCCAACGATGCAAGGTTGTTGGTCGCCGTTTTGTGCTGATTTTTGAATCGTAAACCTCAGTCGCCCATACCCGCAGAAAACGGTACAGTTTTTGCCATTCTTCGAGTTCAAATGCTGGCCTTCGCACTATACCAAGTGCTTTGTTTAGTTTCGGTGCTTTAACATCAGGCACCTGACCAAGCAAACCATGGCCATTGGCCCATTTGAACACCTGTCGCAGCGCAGATTGCTCCATTTGCAGAGTTTTTTGTGCTGGAACCTTTGCTACGTTGCCCAGTTTCTGTTTGTAAGGTCGCTTGCCAGTGCTGCGAGATTTCTGAGCACGTTCTATCTTTTCCAGCCCCTTAGGTGAGGTCCAGTAGTTAATCCGCCACGTCCAGTAAGCGGCTATCTTGCTGTTAGAAAGTTCTTCAAGACTGTCATCACCAAAAAATAGCAAGAAATATCGGTTGCCCGTTCCATTGATGTATTTTATTCGATGCTCCGACAGCACTTGTCTGTTTGCTTCGAGCCATCGCTTCCACATAGAACCAAAGGTATGTGGTTTGACTTCTAAACCATGTCGAACCTTATACCGCAGATCATCATAAAGATCATCTGCATACCTTGCTGCCTCTGCCAGACTAGTTCTTTTTGTCGACTTTACCACATAGCCCTTGAGACCATCGACCTTCAATCGCGCATGGTATGTAGGTCGACCATTGCGCGTGTACAATGTGATGCGGCCGTCGCGAAAAATATGTTTGTTCTCATAGGTCATTTGCTCACAGACATTATTTAAAACTGTTCACGCTTTGTCAAAGTCAATAACTAATACCTATGATAGATCAAACCTTTGTCAATATTTTGTCAACACCGAAAAAGGGGCTATGAAATTCATAACCCCTTGTTTTAACGTATTTTTTATAAATGAACAGTTATCGTTTTGAGAACTGGAAGCTACGACGAGCTTTTGCACGACCGTATTTTTTGCGTTCAACTTCACGGGCATCACGAGTAAGGAAGCCACCTTTTTTCAGAACCGGACGCAGTGCTGGTTCGAAATTGATCAGGGCGCGTGAAATACCGTGGCGAAGTGCACCGGCCTGACCGGACAAACCACCACCTGAGACAGTGCAGACCACATCATAGGAGTCTTTACGTTCAGCAGCTTCGGATGGCTGGGCAATAACCATACGCAGAGCCGGACGGGCGAAATATTTCTCAAACTCACGACCATTGACGGTGATTTTGCCATTGCCTGGTTTGATCCAGACACGGGCAACCGCATCTTTGCGGCGACCAGTTGCATAAGCACGGCCTTGAGCGTCAATTTTTGGTTCTGGAAGTTCTACCGGTTCGCTGATTGCTGCTGCTTCAACAGGTGTTTCACTTGCTGTTGCTGTTGCTACCGGTGCTTCATCACCTGTTTTTGCAGCAAGGGCTGCGCCCAGATCTTCCAATGATTTTTTATCTTCAGCCATGTTTTTAGCCCCTTAGCGTATTTTTGACATTAGCACCGGCAAACTCGATTTTTTCGGGAGCCTGTGCTTCGTGGGGATGATCTGCACCCGCATAAATGCGCAGGTTTTTCAACTGCGCACGCGTGAGCGGTCCACCGGGCATCATGCGGGTAACCGCAAGTTCAAGAACGCGTGTAGGAAATCTGCCATCAAGCATTTTTCCAGCTTTTTGTTCCTTGATGCCACCAGGGTAACCTGTGTGACGGTAATAAGTTTTGTTTTCGCGCTTGCGACCGGTCAAAAGGACCTTTTCAGCGTTGATCACAACGATATGGTCACCACCGTCAACGTGCGGTGTAAAGGTCGGCAGGTGCTTGCCACGCAGACGGTGGGCAATTTCAGTCGCTAAACGACCTAGAACCACACCTTCGGCATCAAACAGCACCCATTTCTTGTCGACCTCAGCGGGTTTCTGAGAGTAGGTTTTCATTGTACATGTCCTGAAATAGTATAATCGGGCAATAATAAAAAACGGGCCATAAATAGCCCGCCGACGAGTTTTCTCGATAGCTTCATCTACTCTATCTACGAAACAAGGTCAACAACATATTTTGAATGTGAATAGCTTTTTTTGTATATTTTTTAATGCGTTACTCTGGTGGTATTAACATACCACACGGACTTAGCAGGATACCCCGCCGGTATAATAGGTAAGCTCGAGATGTGAAACGGTTTCTCCTGTCGAGGCCTTTATGCTTACATCGGCCACAGCAAGGGTTCGTCCGTGTTTTAGCAATTCCACCTCACATACCAAATTACCAACTTTGGGTTTTCGCAAAAAACTACAGGTCAAACTGGTGGTTACGCATAATCGGGCTGTTGTTCCATGGTGGGCGAGCAGCAGGAAATAGACAGCGAAATCAGCTAGTTCCATTTGCGCGGGACCGGAAACAGTGCCTCCCGGGCGCAACTGCCCCTCGCCAGTTGCAAAGTTCAGAACCAGTTTTTCCGGCTCAAGAGTGATGACAGAATATTGTTTGTCACCCAAAAACGCCTGCGGAAACTCTTCATTCAGAAAGGTAAAGACCTCATTCTCCCCCCATTCAAGTTGTGCTCGTGACATGACTTGGTTTTCCCCTTCCCCTAGGCGCGTTCTTTTTCTATGATCATTTTCAGACCTCGGTACGGCACATTAGCCTGAAGGATACTGGTCATTGCAAAGATTTTTTTTAAATACGTTAAAGATTGTCAGCGGATTTTGGCTGATTATTACCATGCTATCGCCCGCTCACGCTGCTGTTAAGGACCAATCGCGTATTTCTCCAATGCTCAACAATGAAGCACCTAAAAAGAGCCCCAATTCCCTGTTGCCGGATGGACTCCTGCCAACCGAGCCAGAAACAAAACCCGATATTACGCCGAAAAAACCTCCGGTTGATGAAGAAATCGTCGCCCCATCAGAGCCCTATGACATCAACGATATTCCCGCATTAGAACGGCTGCAACTTACGCTGGACGTTGCAAAACGGGCCATTGATGCCTTTGCTGATGTCGGCACCCGATATGACGACAAAGGGCTTTATAACTATCCAACGCTTAAAGAGTTTGTCGAAAAAACCGCGCCCGGCAAACAACTTGAAGCGGACGTGCAGAAATACGGGTTTAAAGATATTGTTGAGTGGAACACCGCAATCATGAACGTCAGTTTTGCATTTGGTTCTCTTTTGCAGGATCAGGAAGCAGATATTCGGCACCAGATTGCGGCCGTAAAGGAAGACAAATCTCTTTCGCCTGACAAGAAACAGCGTATCATTGCCAGTCTTAATGCCTTGATTCCAACCAAAGAGAATGTAGAAATCATCAAAGAATTAAAGAAAATTCCAGCCTATCAGGAAAAACTGAATCTGCTGGATGCATTTGAATAAGGATTATCATGACAGAAACAACTGGTACTGAAAACTCTGGCGAACTTGTTTTGTTGTCCAGCGCCGATGGCATTGCGACAATGACACTCAACCGCCCCAAGGCCCGCAATGCACTTTCTGAAGCGATGCTGGAAGCCATACAAACTGCGATAGAGACGGTTAATGCTGATGACAGTTTGCGGGCTGTTATTGTCGCTCATAACGGACCAGGTTTTTGTGCCGGGCACGATTTGAAAGAAATGAACAATCATCGCAGCGATGATGATGGTGGGCGGGCTTACTATGAGCGGTTGTTCAGTGCTTGCTCAGCGCTGATGTTGTCGGTGGTGCAAAGCCCCAAAATTTTCATCGCCCGGATAGACGGCATTGCCACTGCTGCCGGTTGTCAATTGGTGGCCGCATGCGATATGGCGATTGCCAGCGACCACGCCCGGTTTGGCGTTAATGGCATTAATGCCGGGCTGTTTTGTTCAACACCGATGGTTTCTTTGTCGCGCAATGCAGGCCGGAAAGCGGCGATGGAATTGCTCACTACCGGTCATTTGATGAGTGCCGAGGACGCTGTAAAAGCCGGGGTCGTCAACCGCGCTGTCAGTGCCGACCAACTGGATGGTGAAATTCAGGCGATGGCAATTGCCGTTGCTGCCAAGCCTGCAAGTGTTCTGGCCCTTGGCAAGCAGGCTTTTTATCGTCAACTTGAAATGCCACTTGAACAGGCTTATGCCCACACTTCGCAAGTTATCACCGATAATATGATGATGGATGCCGCTAACGAAGGCATTTGTGCTTTTATTGAAAAGCGCGCGCCTGAGTGGGATTAATAATGGATCACATCAGTTACGAAAACTCTTACATCAGCGACATATTGCGATCGACCAAAACCATTGCACTGGTGGGTGCATCTACAAAAGAAGTCAGACCGTCTTATTTTGTAATGAAGTATCTGCTTGATAAAGGCTATCAGGTCATTCCAATCAATCCCGGCGTTGCCGGAAGTGAAATCCTTGGCCAAAAAGTTTATGGGTCTCTCGATGATATCCCTGTCCCTATCGACATGGTCGATATTTTTCGCAATTCCGAAGCTGCCGGCCCCATTACCGATGCAGCATTGGCACTGTCTCTGTTGCCAAAAGTAATCTGGATGCAATTAACAGTCCGTAATCTGGACGCTGCAAGGCGGGCTGAGGCTGCCGGTTTGAAGGTGGTGATGGATCGTTGCCCCAAGATGGAGTACGGCAAACTATCGGGCGAATGGGCCTGGGTCGGCGGCGCATCAGGTATGATCTCATCGAAGAAACAAACCCTGCATGCATCCGGTAAAGTACAAAGTTTGGGATTGGCTCCAAAAAAATAACTCGTTCTTTAAAAAAAACGATTGTTATTTTTAACAGAACATTTTACAAAAATATAATTACTGGAGGAAACGAAAATGACTGAAACCCAATTTGGCTTCGACACACTTGCAATTCACGCCGGTGCACAGCCGGACCCGGCTACCGGTGCACGAGCCACGCCAATTTACCAGACAACATCATTTGTCTTTGATGACACAGACCACGCCGCAGACCTTTTTGCTCTGAGGGCCTTTGGCAATATCTATACGCGTTTGATGAATCCGACGACCGCGGTCCTGGAATCAAAGGTTGCGGCCCTTGAAGGTGGCACGGCAGCACTTGCAACGGCATCCGGTCATGCTGCGCAGTTGCTGGTATTTCATGCATTGATGAACCCTGGCGATGAGTTTGTTGCTGTCAGGCAGCTATACGGTGGTTCAATCAACCAGTTTAATCACTCGTTCAAGTCTTTTGGCTGGAATGTTGTGTGGGCCGATGCTGATGATGTCAGCACAATCGCTGCGGCGGTTAGTGACAAGACCAAAGCTATTTTCATTGAATCTGTTGCCAATCCGGGCGGACGGGTGACGGATATTTCGGCCATCTCAGCAATTGCCAAAAAAGCTGGTGTGCCGCTAATTGTCGATAATACTCTGGCATCACCCTGGTTGTGCAAACCACTGGAGCATGGGGCTGATATTGTTTTGCATTCTCTGACCAAATTCCTTGGTGGTCATGGTAATTCAATGGGCGGGATTATTGTTGACGGGGGTAATTTTGATTGGGCCAAAGATGGTAAATATCCGATGCTGAGCGAGCCCAATGCCTCCTATAACGGCATGGTTATGTACGAAACATTTGGCAATATCGCATTTGCGATTACCTGCCGGGTGCTGGGGTTGCGCGATCTTGGCCCTGCGATCTCACCTACCAACTCTTTTAACATTCTAACCGGCATGGAGACCTTGTCATTGCGGATGGAACGCCATTGTTCCAACGCGTTGAAAGTTGCTGAATGGTTGCAGAACCATGATGCGGTTGAGTATGTCAATTATGCCGGTTTGAAAGACAGTCCGCATTACGATTTACATCAAAAATACTGTCCGCGCGGTGCTGGAGCAGTATTTACCTTCGGCTTGAAGGGGGGATTTGAGGCCGGTGTGAAATGTGTTTCTTCGGTCAATCTGTTCAGCCATCTGGCCAATGTCGGCGACACCCGCTCGCTGATCATCCATCCGGCATCAACGACCCATAGTCAGTTGACACCAGAGCAATTGGTACAGGCCGGGGCCAATCCGGAAATACTTCGTTTGTCGATTGGCATCGAAGACGTGGCTGACATTATTGCTGATCTTGATCAGGCATTGAGCTAAACGCGCTAATCGCCGCAAATACAGACATCATGCAGGTGCCACAGGGCTGCTGTTAGCAGTATCAGGGCTCCTGCCTGATGGGCAAGTCCGAGGGAGATTGGAACGTGAGCCAGCAGCGTTACGATGCCCAAAGCCATTTGAGCAAAGGCAACAATCAACAGACCAAGCGCCGAGGAACCGGCCCGGCACTCGCCGGTCATTTGCCGGGCACTGTGTACAAACACAAACAAAACGATCAGATAGGCGACAATGCGGTGATTGAACTGAACGGTCATGGCGTTCTCGAACAGATTTTTCCACCATGGCGACATTACCCCCAAGCCATCAGGAATAACCACTCCGTCCATTAGTGGCCAGGTGTTATACCCCTGCCCGGCATCAAGCCCGGCAACAAAACCACCCAGGGCGATTTGCAGAAAAACCAGCGTTATAATCACGATGGTGGCCGGGCCATAGCCAACTTTAAAGGGTTGGCGTTTGTCGTGCCCAATGCCAAAAGCAACCCATAAAATGACGGCAAAGATTATCGTGGCGAAGGTTAAATGAGCGGCTAATCGATATTGACTGACATCGACCCGTTCTACCAGTCCGCTCTTGACCATGTACCAACCAAGAGCCCCCTGAAGGCCGCCCAATATAAACAACACAACCATTTTGGGACGCAAACTGCTTTCGAGGCGACCGGTCAACCAAAAAAACAACGCTGGGAGGCCAAATGCCAGGCCGATAAAGCGGCCAAGGAAACGATGGCTCCACTCCCACCAATATATGAACTGGAACTCGGCAAGACTCATGCCTTTATTGATCACGGTGTATTCCGGAATCTGCTGGTACTTTTCAAATGCAGCCAACCAGTCAGCTTCACTCAAAGGAGGTATGGCGCCCAGCAGTGGCAGCCATTCAGTTATCGACAAGCCAGAATCGGTCAGACGGGTCGCACCACCAACGATAACCATCGCAAAAATCAATATCGCAACGAAATAGAGCCATGCCCGTATCGCTGGCCGGGCAGCAATTTGTTTTTCGGTTAAATCAATCATTGAAACATGAACTACGCCGAACTGCCCTCATTCAGCAAGCAATAAAGCGCCGCAGTTAATCTGCTTGCGGTTTTTCGGTAAGGCTTTTATTTAACGATCATGAAAATCAGAACCCGAAAATTTGTTGGCGTATTTGCCGGTGCTGTCTATCTGGTTGTTTACAGCCTGATTGCCATGGCTGTCGGTGGTGCGTTGTTTATGGATACGCACAGCATGGTGCAATTGGCCTATTTCGTGATCGCCGGAACTTTGTGGCTACCAGGAATGATGGTGATTATTCGCTGGATGTCGCGGTCTGATGAGGCAACTTAAGCTACATTTAGTTTACGAAATTTATTAAACAGCGCGAACGGTACGCCTGACAACAAAGCGTCGACGAAGTGCAATTGTTGATAGCTGCCGTTTAACGACAAACGTGGCAATGCGGTCAAATGCTCTTTGTGATCGCGATATATCAATCCTTTGCGGGTGGTAAGCGCCATCTTGAACCCGGCCTTTTGCATCAAATCAAAATCGCGTGGTCCAGCGGACCCTTCATCACCATAAGGATAGGCGAAAAATTCTGGTTGTTTACCGATTTCTCTCTCTATCCGGTCTCGCGACTCGGTAGCTTCTTTTACAACGTCCTGGGCGCTTAGTTTGGAAACAGCGTAATGATGGATTGTATGTGCTCCGATTGTACAGAGCGGCTCATTGGCAATCGCCCTCACCTCATCCCAGGTCATCGCCGCCTGGGCGCACATTTTATCGAGATCAATCTGGTATCCGTCGCAAAATTTACGAATCCATGTGCGCTGCTCGTATTCGGGTAAATCGCGTAATGGCCAATAAAGCTGGTCAAACGCCAATGCCTGTTCGTTGTCACTTGATGTTTTCAAGTCAAATTTTTCACCGGCTATTTCGGCACTCACCCGATCATTTTCTATAATTGCCAGCTCCAGACCACGCCACCACAGCTCACATTTGCCGTCAGTAATTTGCGGGGCGATGAAAATTGTGAAGGGGCAATCATGTTGCTTGAATACCGGTAGCGCATGTTCCAGGTTATCGCGGTATCCATCATCTATGGTAAAAACGATGAAGGGTTTGTCCGAGGGCATGTCCCCGTTTATCATTTTATAAGATTGTTCAATTGAAACAATACGATAACCTTTGTTTCTGACAAATTGAATCACTTCGCCAAGAAATTCTGGTGTAATCTCCAGACCGGCGTTTGGCGCAAACCCCTGCTGCAAACCACCACCGGGAAGGATGTGGTGCAACATCATAAAAGCCCCGGTCCCTTTAAGGGCCGGAGCCGCAATCCGTCCGGCGCCAGAAAAGTGCACCAAATTCAATGCGCTGCGAAAAATAGCTTCTTTATTCACGTCCGGATGATCCTGTCGATAGTTTTCTTTTGCGGGATTATAACAGTCAAGTCTTTACGTGGGATTGACATCGGCGTACAAAATAAACCCAAGTAAATTTGATGGGAATCGCACACTGTGGACGCAAACAAGGTTGTCGTAAACCTTCATAGCAGTCTTGCCGAGTTGGAGAGCGACTGGCTCTTTTTACAGAAAAACGGCTTGTGTACGTTCTTTCAAACCTATGAGTGGTGTAAAGCCTGGCACGAGACTGCCGGTGAAGCTCGACGGGCCGAACCAGCGGTAATTTGTGGCCGTGATCCAGAGGGAAACCTGCTATTTATTCTTCCCTTTGCCATCGAAAGACATTTGGGAAGTCAAGTTCTTTACTGGTATAGCGCTGCCGAAATCACCTATGGTATGGGGGTTTTTGACCGCAGGTTCCTGAATGAAAACCCTTTGGCGATCGAGCAGTTGTGGCCAGATATTTTATCGGCATTGGGTGGCATTGACGCCGTACGGCTGGACAACCAACCCCAAGCATGGGAAGGCGTTGATAATCCGTTACGCTTTCTGTTCACAACCCGCGGTGCAAATCAGTCCTATCGGATGTCATTGCTTGACGACTACCAGACCTTGTACGAACAAAAACGTTCGGCATCTTCCCGCCGTGGCGCTCGCAAGCGCGACAAAAAGCTGTTTGCGGCCGGTGATGTAAAATTTGGATTGCCCGAAACCGGCCATGCGATCTATGACCTGATCAATACCATGATTAACCAGCAGCAAGACCGCTTGGGGCAAAAAGGTATTCGCTCGGTTTATGACGAAACCAGACGGGCCTTCTTACATCAGCTTGCAAATGCCACCAAGCAAGATGGAACACCGGTACTTTTGCCATACTATTTGTCCGTCGATGAGGAAATCTGTGCCGTTATGCTTGGCGGAAGTTTTCAATCGACCTATTGGGCCTTGATTTCGTCACTAACACCCGACAGTAGATTATACAACCTTTCGCCAGGTGATCATGCTTTAAGAGCTACGATTGAAGCCGTTTGTAATCGACAGTACCGTGTCTTTGATTTTGCTGCTGGTGACACTGACTATAAAATCCATTGGAGCGATGAAATCGTTCCACTTTTCGAAACAATTGAAGCAGTAACCACCAGGGGCACTGTTCTTTCTGCTGTCACGGCCATCAAAACAACGGCAAAACGTGTCGTGAAGCAAACGCCATGGCTTTTTTCTCTTGCGCAATCAATTCGCACATCACTTCTTAGAAAGAAGACCTAACCGCGCCGAAGCGATTTGTTAAACAGCAACCTTTGGAAATAGCGGTGCGTTGTGCATGGCTGTTGCAGGTTGGGCAGCTTGTTGTTGCCCCTGTATCGCGGCATTGGTGGCGTATGCAGCGTTTAACGGTGTTACGTTGTCAGGCATTTGGCGCAAGCCACCGCCGTCAACAATACGAACATACTGGCTGGAACGCATACCAGTTGCGGCAAGTTTCTGCATAGCATTGCCAGCCATTGCAGCCTGATCCTGAGAAACAAGAAGCAATGCCGACTGGCATTTGGTTACTGCACCATTTTCAATGGTCGCCTGACCCGACAAAGTACCACCGTGAATAATGACCATATCAAGGTTTTCGTCACTATCGAGTGCCGCCAGTACTGTTTCCATACGATCACCTGAAAGTAATGGCCAGGCTGCCGCAAGTGGCTGTCCGACACGCATGATCCGGGCGTTGGAATGGTCGTCTTTGATAATGACATCAAGAAATGACGCATAACCGGTGAGCAAATCTGCCAGCCCCGGCAGGTTGGCTGTACCGGTCATTTCGGCAAGTAGCGACCCCTGCATTGAAGCATCAACAATAATCGTGCGAATGTTTTGGGCTGCAAGGCTTCTGGCCAGCCCCAGACAGGTCGCTGCAGTATCAATATCAGTACCCGGCATTCCGACTACCGCCAAACGCTTGGCACCAAGTGTCTGGCGGGCGCTGTTGGCCCACGACGAAACGGGTGCTATTCCAACCGAGAATTCAGACGAGTTGTTTTGAATCACTGCAAGTGCGTTGGCGGCAGCTATCTGCAAGCTCGCGCTGGACGGCAATTGACTTAGAGATGGCGTTGTCATTGCAACTGGTGCAGTAGCGACTGGCGCGGCTGGAATGTCGTTTTGCGGGGCGTTAGGAAACACCGGAGCTTGTTGCACCGCCGCAGCATGTATTTGGGACGATCCGGCATCCACCGGCGCTGAATGCTCAAGAGCGGGCGCGACATCGCGGGTAACTTCTTTTCTGCGTGTTTGCGAGCTCGTACTAGCCCCGCCACCGGAAACAGCACTCATAACCGCTGCCATAAAGGCAACACCTAATGACAGCACCATTCCACCGATCGTTGCCAGTATTACAGTAGGACCCGGTTTGGGGAAAGATTGCACGGAGGGAACGTCTGCTCTCGAAAAAAGCCGGGCAAGACCTGCCTGAGCCTCCGGATTTTGCGATGAATCCGACTTGACCAAACGAGAATTGGCATCGGTTAATTTGGTTAGAAATATCTTCAACATCGTACGGTTAGCTTCTGCTTCACGCTCCAGCCCCCGTAACTTTACTTCTTCGATATTGGTGCCGGATGCCCGGGTTTTAAGTCCGTTCAGACTGGCTCGCAGCGAAGCTTCTCTGGCGGTAGCCACCTTTGCTTGTTGCTCAAGACCTGAAACGATCTTAAGGGCCTCTGACCGTATCTGCCGGTTTAATCCGTTTAACTGACTTCTGGCTGAAACAACACGCGGATGATTAGAGAGATAAGTGGTCGAAAGTTCTGTGAGATTGCCACGCAAGGTAATCTGACGCTCACGCAGACGCTGGATCAGCGGAGAGTTTAAAACTTCCGATGACGTTGCAACCGACCCGGTTCTAACCAGAAGGTTACGAATTGCCTTTGCTCTGGCTTGTATTTCCGAACGCTGGGCTTCAGCTAAAATAATCTGGGTGTTTAACTCTGACAATTCCTGACTCGACAAAGTCGTGTTCTGATCCCTGCCCTTCAGCAGACCGGCTTTTGCCCGAAAGTTTTCGGTTTTTGTTTCAGACTTGAGAACTTCCTTGCGCAAATTATCGACCTGAACCTGCAACCAGTCACGAGCTCTGTCTGTTGTTTGAAACTGGACTGAACGCGTGTCTTTAACAAATTCTTCAGCCAACTTATTGGCAACAGCTGCCGCAGTCTTAGCACTTTTTGACTTCATGCTAATGACAATGACCTTG
Source organism: Anderseniella sp. (assembly GCA_030626025.1). Classification (GTDB taxonomy): domain Bacteria; phylum Pseudomonadota; class Alphaproteobacteria; order Rhizobiales; family Aestuariivirgaceae; genus JALWJW01. The sequence continues at coordinate 11,942 of DAOUPT010000038.1, forward strand.
GACTCTGGAATTTGATAGGCGGTCATTTTTTTATAGTAGACGCCCAGGGCTCGCTGCATCGGTGACTGATTGCCCGGATCGGTTTTAAAGCCGAGTGAAATTAGAAATTTGCTGACGGGACCAATACCGCGCCTGGCGGGATCAAACTCGCCCTTTTTAGTTAATTCAAGTGCCGTGATAACTTTTTTGGCCAGATCACGCGAGTGAAGCACCTCAACCTGACTTTTAACTTCTTGCTGACCTATCGTATTGGTGGTGGGCAGACGCGGGTCTGTACGGGAAAAATTAGTTTCCTGATTCTCCACGATCACCCGGGCTGAAGCGGTAAATTCTGGTTTTGCTGTTATAACGAAAGCAACAGAGGCCACTGCTGCAACAAGAGTTGTAATAACCACCCAGTGTTTGCGGGCCCAAATTCCACCAAGCACATTGCCAATATCAATTGACGCCGAAGCGTTGTTATTTTGCTGTGCCTGATGATCATTCATAATGTAAACCCATTAACCCGACGAATACGAACTGCCGCAACATTGACCAGTTATGGTAACCAATCGATTAACAAACATGATTTACAAGAAATAAATTTTTTCCCTAAGGTTGTTTTATTAAAGGTCTGCTAACCATAATCATGCATTCTCCATTTTAGTTTAATTGAAAGATTGGCACGCTTTGCCGTCTGTCCAGCAGGAAATTGAGTGTGGGTATGCGTTTTATTTTAGTCTGTATTGTAGCGTTATCATTATCAGCATGTGCAAATACGTGGGAAACCACGCGTCCGGCGACACTACCGGGCGGTGTTGGCCTCAACAGTAACGGATCAATAAGCGAAGGCCCGGCAGCAACGGCAAGTGTTGCTAGCGCGCCTCGCTACGACTCTGCCGGGAAAGTTTTATCCCCCTTTGGCTCACAAGGTATTTCCGCAGCTTACGAACACAGTGCCGGGTATCTAATCGGTGCCGGTGACCGCCTTACTATTAGAGTGGTTGGTCAACCAGATCTTACCGGCGATTATATCGTCGATGGTTCCGGATTAATTTCGTTTCCACTGATTAAGTCGGTAAAAGTCGGCGGATTAAGCGCTCCTCAAGTGCGCAGTCTGGTCGCTGCCCGTTTGCGTCGCGGTTTTTTGCGTAATCCCAGCGTGTCTGTACAAACCACCAATTTGCGACCGTTTTTTATTCTCGGCGAAGTTCGGCTAGCCGGTAACTTCCCCTATCAAAACGGCATGACTGTTCAAAACGCAATCGCTATTGCTGGGGGGTACTCAGCTCGCGCCAACCATCGTGATGTGATGCTGACCCGAAAAGATGCCAATGGTGCTCAAACGGTTAAAGTGCCAGTCACAACGCAATTATATCCGGGGGACATCGTTTTTGTCCGTGAGCGCTGGTTTTAGGGTGAGATAAGAGATGCGTATTTTACAGGTCTTTCGCAGCCCCGTCGGCGGTTTATTCCGTCACGTATACGATCTTGCCAAGGCACAAAGTCAGCTTGGCCACGAAGTTGCTGTCATTTGCGATGCCAACACGGGAGGTGATGCTGCAACTGCCCGGCTTAAAGAGCTGGAGGCATTTTGCACCCTTGGTGTGATCCGCATAGAAATGAGCCGCCTGCCCGGCCTTGGCGATGCCATCTCTGCACGCCGGGTTGCCGAAATTGGCAAGGGGCGTGATTTTGATATCGTTCATGGCCATGGTGCAAAGGGTGGCGCGTACGCTCGTTTCGCCGCCAGCAGAATGGGCGCAAAGGCTATTTATACTGCTCATGGCGGCTCCCTGCACTACTCATGGGTGTCCGCCTCTGGTGCGATTTTTCTAGGCGTTGAGCGAATGTTGCTGCCGCACACTGACGGACTGGTGTTTGTTTGCGATTATGAACGCCGCACATTCGATGAAAAAATCGGCATTGGCTCTGTTGCGCATACGGTAGTTCACAATGGTTTGTGGCCTGATGAATTTGAGCCGGTAAAGTTGGTAAAAGACCCTACAGATATTCTGTTTATTGGCGAATTGCGCCAGCTGAAAGGGGTTGATGTGTTGATTAACGCTATTGCTCGACACCCTGGCGTAACTGCAACAATCGTCGGCGATGGACCGGACAGAGAAACTTTCGAGAAACTTTCTGATGATTTGGGATTGTCGAACCAGATTACTTTCACCGGAGCCATACCTGCAAAAGATGCATTTGGGCTGGGCCGCCTGATGGTTATTCCATCGCGGGCCGAATCTTTTCCTTATATCGTTTTGGAAGCGATTGCAGCCCATAAACCGCTGATTGCCAGCGATGTGGGCGGCATCGGCGAAATATTATCACCTGATTGTATGGTGCAAGCAGATCATATAGATGCCCTGTCAGCTAAGGTCGGCACCTATCTGGACAATCCGGACGCGGTTGAAAAAGCGGCGGAAAAACGCGCCAACCATCTGAAAATGCACAAAAATACCAGCAATATGGCGTCTGAAATATGCGCCTTTTATCTTGCCTGTCTCGAAAGAACGGACGCATGCAGCAATGCAGCCTGACCCTGTCTGATACAGTCGGTAACACTTTTTTAACCAGCACCGAACCTTCACGCCAGCAACTGGTTATTCCGGTGCAGTTCTTGCTTTGGATTGTAGACAAAGTTCAAATTGTCTCAAAAGGAAGCAAGTTCATGCGTCACCAAAAAACGACTAAAGCAAATATTGTTTCTTCAGAAGCCATGGCAAAGCTGGTAGGTGGAAAAGATGATACGGCCACCTATATCGAACCACCTGTCCTTTTTTCGCGGACTGTGATCGAAGGGGCAGCCCTGATTTTTGAAAGTCTGTTGCTGACTATTGTCGGAACAGTGCTCTGGGCAATATATGTTGCTGACTTTACAGCAGAATCGGTTTTACTGTTTTTGCCTGTCGCAGGCTTTGTCGGCTTCGCCATTCCCCTGCTGATGCACGTCAATGACCTGTTTTCCATTCAGGCATTTTTACAGTTCATGCGCACCATACCAAAGCTTTTGATCATATGGGCTGGTGTTTTCGCTAGTGTGTTCGCATTTGTATTTTTCACCAAAATTGGTGCGAGTTATTCCCGCTTATGGCTCGGTGGCTGGGCAGTAGGCGGCTTTGCCGCTACATTTTTGTTCCGTGCCGGGCTATCCGCTTTCCTGAAATCAAGCAACAAAGCCGGTCAAATGGAGCGTCGTGCTGTTCTTGTCGGTGGTGGTGAACCGGCAGCCAACATCATGAAAGCTTTTAATGCGGCTCCGGCAAATGATGTTAAAATAATCGGTATTTTTGATGACCGTGACGACGACCGTTCGCCACCAACAGTCGGCGAATTGAAAAAACTTGGCACGTTGGCTGAGCTGGTTGATTTTGCCCGCCTCACGCGAGTTGACATGTTAATCATTACCCTGCCGCTGGTTGCTGAAAACCGACTGTTGCAGGTGCTCAAACAATTGTGGGTCCTGCCGGTTGATATTCGTTTGTCGGCCTACAGCCAAAAGCTGCGTTACAAATCTCGAGCATACTCTTATATCGGCAATATCCCGCTTCTTGATGTGTTTGACAAACCGCTTTCAGGCTGGAATGCCTTGTTGAAAAACATTGAGGACAAGGTTCTTGCCGCACTGGCGCTGGTGGTATTGGCACCGGTTATGGGGCTGGTTGCACTGGCTGTAAAACTTGACAGTCCCGGTCCAGCACTTTTCCGGCAAAAACGTTATGGCTTTAATAATGAGCTCATTGAAGTTTTTAAATTTCGTTCCATGTACAGCGATCAAGGCGATGCAAAAGCGACAAAACTGGTTACCCGCAACGACCCACGTGTAACGCGAGTGGGGCGCTTCATTCGTAAAACCAGCCTTGATGAACTTCCCCAGTTTTTCAATGTGTTGCGGGGAGAACTTTCACTGGTTGGCCCTCGACCTCATGCCACTCACGCCAAAGCAAAAGATAACTTATACACCGATGTGGTTGATGGATATTTTGCCCGCCACAGAGTCAAACCGGGAATTACCGGCTGGGCCCAAATCAATGGCTGGCGTGGCGAAACAGATACGGAAGATAAAATTCAGCGTCGGGTTGAGCATGATCTTTTTTATATTGAAAACTGGTCGTTATTGTTTGACCTGTATATTTTGGCCAAGACCCCCTTTTCGCTTATTGAAACGGACAATGCATATTGAGCACATTTGAACATCTTCCAGCCAACCCGTCGACCCATCAATCAAATGGCATGGTGTCGCTGGATCTCATCCAGCGAACATTTCTTTGGCTGATGATCGCGTCAGGATGGGTCGTCATTATCGAACCGGCGCCCTATGAAATACTATTTGTGGTGACACTCGCTCTGATGTTACCAGCCGGTTTGAATTTTCATACAGCGGCCATGCCTATGGTTTTGTTTATGATCGCCTATAATGTTGGCGGCGGACTTTCTGTGCTGCCAGTGACTGGCATACCCAAAACAACCCAATTTGTCATCGTCTCAATTTACATGGGCATTTCGGCGATTTTCATTGCCAATGTTGTTGCAGATGACACGATAAAGCGAATTGCCGTCATAAAAAACGCCTATATCATCGCTGCTGTTCTGGGTTCTATTGTGGGCTTGATCGGCTATTTCAACATCGGTGGGATGGGGGAAACATGGGCGCCTATTCTGCGGGCGCAAGGCACATTCAAAGACCCCAATGTGCTGGGTACATTTTTAATCGCGCCGGCAATTTTTCTGATACAGGACTTTTTGCTTGGTCGCCAGCGCTGGCCAATTTCTGCCAGTATTGCCTTGTTGATTATCATCGCTGGTCTGTTTTTCGCATTTTCGCGCGGGGCATGGATCAGCGCCATGGCATCAGGTATCATGCTCGTCGGATTGATGTTTGTTCTTACCCCGTCCCCTCGCCTTCGCACCCGCATCGTTTTGCTCTGTATATTTGGCGTAATTGCGTTGGTTGGTTTGTTATCGGTTGCCTTGTCGATCGAAAAAATCCGGCTGTTATTTGCCGAACGGGCCAATTTCCTAAATTCATATGATGGCGGCGAGACTGGCCGGTTTGGCAACCAGCTGCGCAGTATTCCGGTTTTGTTGCAATCACCTAACGGATTGGGACCGTTACAGTTTTCGCCAATGTTTGGCCAGGATCCGCACAATGTATATATCAATGCATTTTCATCCTATGGCTGGCTCGGTGGGTTTTCATATCTTTTGCTGATACTCTCAACCATCATCATCGGCATTAAAACTGTATTTTCGCGAACACCCTGGCAAGCATTTGCCATCGCCGTCTGGTGCCCCCTGTTTTTCACCATACTGCAAGGGATTCAAATCGATACAGATCACTGGCGGCATTTCTATCTGTTACTGGGACTTATGTGGGGGCTTTACGCTGCCACTGTCAGATATCAGCGCACTGGCTGCTCTTAGGCACCCACCGGCACCAAACCCCTGGTGCAGCTGTGGGTAAATCACTCGGCACCATCGTGGTGGGAATTTGCGGATACCAGGAGGAATCAGCGGTGTCAAATAAGCGCCGCAATCACAACTGGCAGACGGTCAGCCCCGGCGGTAAAACACCATTACCCCTGACCTATATGCTGTATGGCAAATCAACCGGCAATGATAGCAAAAGCCATTATGCTTTCAAAGGCGGTATGGAAGGGGTTGGCGTGGTTGCCACTGGCAATGATCATTTTAAGGATGGATTGCTGGTGCAAGACAGCAATGGTGACGGCACACTTGATGCCAAAACCGATACAGTGGTCGGCGGCATCAATATCACCGCACCAGCTGGCGCAACCGGTCAGGCTTTACACAACATCACAAAAGACGGCAAAACTATGCTGTCAGTCGATACCACCAAAATGGTCCCGAAACCGGGTAAACGCTGGGGTGGCTCAATGATGATGCTAGGTTTTGAAGCCGGTAACGCAGCCGGTAAATACGCTGTGACGGTTACCCTGTTAAACCAAGCTGGCAATTTGTCCAGCGGCGATGGCTCGTCCTATACCTACACAATTATTGCCAAATAAAAACAGCGAGAAAACCAGCTGCCCACATTCGTTTGAGTGCGGGCTTTAGGTTGCTGTTCGCATTGTGGCCGGAATGACTTTCCTGCCAATGCCGTGACCGGGTATCACTGCGATATTATAGGTTTTCTGAACCGCTTAACTGTCCTTGACTGAGCAATTGATAACGCCTTCAGTTTTTATTGTATCGATAAACAGTCGGATATTCCTCATCGCTTTCCCGCTGCTTCTCGAGAAAGACTTTGCACTGCGCATTTTCCTCTGCTTCACCGGGCTGGGAGCAACAGGGCATGTAACTAGCCTCCACCAGATAGAAACCACTAGCGCTCCACTTGTAAACTGCCGTAGCACCACAATCGCCTATGCCACGGGACTTGTAGAACGATGATATGGTTTTGGTTGCCGGATTAAATTCGGGGCTGGTCAGGGAGTCAGTTGCGCCAAACATCTTTCCATCCTGTGTGGTGGCAAAATTCAGCGTCCAGACAGATGCTTCTGCATCACTAGTATCGACCATATAAAACACCGCCGAGCCTTGATAGGCACCGGTCAGGCAAAGCACCATGGCGACCGTTGTGGATTTATCGAGCACCATCATGTCATCGCTGGTGAGTTCCTCGTTTTTGTAATCACAATCTGCATGTTTGTTGTGATAGGCAAGCACCTGGGCCAATAATTTTTCGTCCTGGTTTTGTGCTGCAACGATGTTTGAGAGCATAAATACAGACATCAAAACTGCGAGAAGTTTCGAACCTCTGCTCCCTACACCACCAGAATAATAGCCTAGCAGTTTCATGGTATTTCACCTTGTTTCAAAATTGGTTATTTACCCATATAAATCATGAACTTATGTATATCATGTAGGTTTACGTTGTTGCAAATAGTTTTGTGTTTTCGGGGCCACGGTATGATCACAGAATAATATTGTGACTAAGAGGTGGTGCAGCGCATGGCCGATTAACCCGGTCGCCCTGCGCCTTGCAGAGTGAACTGATCTGCCTCATCAAATGGCGCTAGATTCAATTATCTAACTTATTCCCGTAGCCGGAATTTCGAATGCGAAAGGTTTTTTATTGCCTGACATCAAATTAAAGCTTAGCATTTTGGCAACAGGACGGGAGTGGGGTTACTCAAGTGAAATACATTATTGCGGTTATTTTCGGACTAATTTTGGTGTTGCCAACTCAAATTTCAATTGCACAGGAAAAACTACCGCTGACGGCATCAGAGTTGAAGTTACTGCTGAGCGGCAACAGTATGGCTGGCAACGGCAAACTGAATGAACCTGCAGCTCCCTATGATTGGGTTGCCTTTTATGCTGCTGATGGAACCATCACCATGCGACTGAAACCTGAATGGGGCGGTGCTTCAGATAGCGGTCGATGGTGGATAACGGAAAAAGGTGAGCTGTGTCGGCAATTTCACAAAATGGCCTCTGGCAAGGAAGGTTGCTGGCTATTTTACCGTGAAGGCACATTTTTTCGATTTGTTCCGTCTCAGGGAATTGCCGTGGAAGGCCGTACCGCTATCATCAAAGGCAATTTTCTCCAGACATCAGATTAACTTGCCCGCTTACCCGTGATATAAGCTGTATTGAGACATGCTCTACAAGCTGAAAAACTCGCCGTATTGGCAAATCGACTTGAAGTAACAAATGGTGACTGAACCCGGGCAAGGTTAAGAAAGGTTCGAGCTGGTGAAATGAACGACAATTTACCCACTCTTTTCTCTCAAGAATTCGAGGTACTTTCTGATTACGAAGTGGTGAAAACGATCTACTTGCTGAACGGTACAGACAGAAACATCATTGCAAAGGCCAGCGCCGGTTTTTTCCAAACAATCGATGATGATAGCGGACAAACTCTGGAACACGGCTCCGATGCTGCCGAAGTGATCCTGGCCCCCGGCCAGTGGACGCAAGTTGGTAATGTCCTTGGCTGGGAGTTAGACAGCGCCTTGATGTTCGATATCGAATTTCGACACGCAGGGGAGAACAACTGGCGTAAACTAGCCTACGACCTTCGATTGTATGACCAAAAGCACGAGGTTGATGGATTGGGAGAGGTGTACGAAATAAAACCGCGTGTGATTTGGCCCCCCCTGAAAAGCAGATAGATCAAAACGCTCTTTCTTAGTCTTTGCCACAGCTTCTTGCTTGAGCTGTTTGCGAATACTTTATGAGTATCGTTGACATCACTGCTTGAGCGGAAGTGAACGGCTAACAGAATACCCCTGCCAGCTAGATGCCAACAGGGGTGAGTTCAGGTTGTATGATTACGCCATTAAATAGGACGATTACACCGGATACGATAACCTTGATCCTGCAGCCTGAGACATCTGCGGTAGCGTTTCATGGCACGGCCAAAACCGTAGCCATAAGCATTATGGCGGATGCTGTGGCGATGACGACGACCATGTCCCCAACGACCACGCCAACGTCCGTGACCCCAACGTCCGTGGCCACGATGACCACCCCAACGATGACGGCGATGACCGCCCCAGCGATTTCCGCGATGATGACCACCGCGAACTTTGGTGACTTCAACACTGCCTTCAACAAACTCGGCTGTGTTAAGCAATCCGGGACTCATGACGCCAGCATTGGCTATCGCTGTAGTGCCGGTAAATGCAATGGCACCGATGGCAATTGCTGCAATAGTCATAACTTGCTTTTTCATAATGTAGTTTCCTCTATTTTGGTTTGAGCAACGACGTGATCGCCGTTTGCTATGTTGAGGACAGTTATGACAGCATGACTTGCAACACTATCTGAAGGGTTTGTTCATAAGTCGTTCATGGGGAAGGCTGCGAATAATAAATAGGGTCCATCCTGGGTATATCTCCGCAGTATGTTTTGGTCTCAAGCCGACAACGGTTTTACCAACCCCCACATCGGTAACACATTTCACGGTCAGGAAAGCGACGCCATTAGTCGTCTTTCAACAGCGCCTTAATGTTTGATATTTTATCGCGTAAGCGCAATTAAGAGTGTTTTTTATTGGGTTATTATGTTGGCACGGAATTGAACTTAAAGGAGAATCTCACAGCGAAAGGCGGTGAGTGATGGGCATGTCTACTTACGGAAAAGCAATAGAAGCGGCTGCGAAGGCAATGTGGTTCAGATTCACACATAGCAGGAATTGATCAAAATCATGGTATTTGCCTCAGGTGTGTAGCAATTTATCAATCGTAAGTTTGTCGAGCAAAGGAGATTAAACATGGTTGAAAAAACACATACAAGTGGCTGGTGGCCAAGCGTTTATGAGCCACTTCATCAGATGTCATCACGAATTGCCGATTGGTTTGCACCGGCTTCAGAGGCTTCCTCAAAGACTGACAGTTATGAAATTACCATAGAATTACCAGGGGTGGACCCTGATGATGTGGAGATATCCGTCGATGATGGTCTGTTAACTCTTAAAGGCGAGAAGCGGTCCAGCCGTGAGGAAAAAGGTGATACCTATTACTTCAGTGAACGTCAGTATGGTGCATTCAGCCGTAGTTTCCGACTGCCACCTGATGCTGATGCCAGTGCAATTGAGGCTGATATGAAAGACGGAGTGCTAACTGTTTCTGTGCTAAAAAAAGTGGCAAAAGAGACTGCAAAAACGCAAATTAAAATCAATCGCTCTTAATCTTACCAAATCTGGTCTCTTTAGCCTACAATGCGAAAAGGGCCAATCTGGCGAAAGTCCAAAACAATGCCAGATTTTGACTTTGAATCTGGACCGCCAATGGGACCTTATTCATGAGAATTCCGGAGGACTGACAATGATTAATATATCAAATTTTCGAACTTCCGCGTCTTTATTGCGTTGTGTAAGCATTTTGTTCCTGTCACTCACATTTTTAACTGTGCTCGGCATCAGAACCTCATATGCCCACAGGCCGGATCGCTGTTTTCATACTCACAACGGTGGTAACACCAAATGCAAATCTCGAGTACGGGGCAAGGCTTGTTCGGATGCCAACGGCAACAAGGGCCGTTGCGTTCAGACGTCTCGCTATTGCTATTGCAAGATCTACAAGACCAAGCGACCAACAATACAGCTTGATCTCAACATTGGGATTGGACTAGGTGGCAAGAAACATCGCAGGTCAAAACGACGCAAAAACCAAACGTACAGCGATTAGGTGAATGCCACAGCAATCAACAAGCATGAGGGGGAATATACTGGACCGCCAAGGCTATGGCACCGGCTGGAATGGCTGTTGGGCCGCCGACACCGACCTCAACGCCAATTATCAAAAAGCACGTGGTGCGATGCGCGAAATGGATAAAATGCTGGAGGGAGATCTTGCCGGTGCTGAAATTACCCTGCGCGATGCCCAAAGGCTGTGGATCAAATACCGTGATGCCGCCTGCGATGCCGAGGGCTTTACTGTCAGGGGCGGAACAATGGAAGGACTGGTTGTTACAATCTGTCTGGAGCGGCTGACCCGCCAGCGAAGTGATGAACTGCGGCGGCTGTTTGAGCTGAACTGATATCTGACACTGGGTTCTGTCGGTCAATTTTTTGGTAACCAGATGCATGACGTTATCCTGGCTTTGTATCTGACCGTAAATTTCGGCCAACATTGCTTTGTGTCCATCATCAAATGTAATGGGTCTCGGCACGGTTTGAGCTAAGAGAGAGTTTTGCTCATCTGGTTTGATATATATTAGGCAGACAGCCTCACAACATCTGCAAAGACGCTTTTGAGAATGTCGTTGCAGTTACCAGTAAAGACAAAGTGAATATTTGACTCATGCTGTAACCACACAGAAACCGTCGTTGCATTTCTTCGTCGTTAATGATGTTCTATGCATCCATATATCAGCAGTTTCCATATACAATTTATCATGGTACATTCTACTTTAAAGATGCGGTACCAAAAGGCCAGTTTTTGGCCATTGAGGATAGGTGGAAGTCGTTTGGCTTGCAGCACCTTGTAATCTCATAGGAGAGCGCACTGTGAATAATATACTCAAATCAGTAGTCGTGGCCGGACTGATTGGCCTTGGCGCAACAGCAATATCTGCAACGACTGCTCAAGCCCAGTGGGGTGGTGGTCCCTGGAATAACGGCGGCTATAACAATGGCCCATGGAATAACGGCTGGGGCAACAACGGAGGCAACAACTGGATGCCTTGGAACTGGGGTAACAACAACAACGGTTGGGGTAACAACAACAACTGGGGCAACAATGGCTGGGGCAATGGTAACGGACGCGGTAACGGATCCGGAAGCTTTGGTTTCAATTTCTCAGGCAACGGCAATGCACGTGGCAACGATAACAATCGCTGGAACAATGGTTGGAACAATGGCTATTACGGCAGACCATATGGTTACGGTTATGCACCTTACGGTTATGCACCACCGCGCGCACCAATAGCCCCTCCTGCTGCACCTGTTGCGCCAGCAACCAAATAAACAACCGACTAAACACGAGTCTTAACGCGCCATCGCACAAGTCATAGTGAGAATATATGACAGCGATGGCGTCGCTAATCACCAGCAAAGGGAATGCTGGTCCACTAAGCTTACAGCACCGGCTGGAATGACTGTTAGGTCGGTGCAAGTTGCAGGCGTGTGTTTGGTCTAACTGGCTGATACGCGGCAAACCGGGTAACTTCGGCATGTTGGTGACCTTCAGAGGTTACTATGCGTCCCGTCGATTTACTCCCAACTTCCCATATCAAAAAATTTATCAAGGGTTTTGCACCCTCTGTCATAGGAGGGGTTGGACTTGCATATACCTTTCAACCCTGGATTATCCCGTTTGGCCACACTGGCAGGCCCCCACACAATTACTCTTACTTCTCGAAAGGTAATTGTTTTGCGCCGATTACACTGAGGCAGAAGTTTGCCTGGATAGCTTTTGTTCAGAAAATTAATAAAGCTTTTTAAGCGGCGGCGTTCACCCCAATCCTTGCAGTCTTGCCCTTTCCCCTGCACTTTTCCGTCGACAAAGGCGTGAAACTTGTGCTTGGCGTCAGGCGTGGCACAAAAGAATTCGCCCGTAACAAAACAAGTATCCGCGACAGCTTCAACCGGGCTAAACAGCAACAATGCTCCCAAAATAATTTTTTTCAATTTAGTCTCCCTCAGTATAAATGGTGGTTGTACGTTTTGCTGGCTGAGTACATCACAGAAAATCCCAGCAATCAACAGCAAGGAAATGCTTGATCACTAGGGCATGGCACCGGCTTGAATGGCTGTTGGGCCAAGCCGGGGATTATTTAGGCAGGCGGACTGCGGTTTCAGTGCGCCGGATATCTCGCACGAATTTCACATGCTATGGTCATGATCAAATTCGGATCGGGTTCACACATCAACTGATATCCCATGATAATGTTCGCGTAGGCGTCGTGATCATTTTTGTCTCTAATCTCCCTACCTTCAACATGACATACCAGCACCTGGCGAATGTCCGCTATCCTTTCATTTAATTCCTCTACAAATTGCCCTCCTGGGCCAGCGGCACGAGGTTGGTTTATTATCCCCAATGTTGCTTCAGCAGCGTTGTTTAACCCGTCAAAAATAACCCTAAGTTCATCCAGAGGCATTTTTGCGAACCGCGCGACTTCCTCAGGGAACTTTGCCAGCCAATTCCGACGGTACTCCTCATATTCAATCGTTTCTTTGCTCATCGCGCATGCTCCGGCAGTTTTTATATCCTGATAATGTATTGTCATATCTATCTCCTTTGGCACCCGGTCCATCACGCCCGGTAGTGCACAGGGGGTTGTTTTCACAACCACCGGAGCCAAAGAAGCTGGTGGTTGCACTAATCGCTGCGATGGTAGCGTAGTTTAGCAACTTTGGTGCTCAGGCGGCTTTTTTGGCTGGTTCTATGAATTCAGGCGACCGATACCTATCGTTCAGGCTTTTAAGAACATCCCCTAAAGCATCATATAGCTCATAAATCAGTTCAGACATTTCTTTGCGGTCGTGAATATGATCGAGAGCCTTGAACAATACAAATGCTGTAGCAATGTCGTTTTCCATATCAAGGAATGTTCGACGGTTAGTGTGATTGTTAGGTTGGGTTTTTGCGTTTAAATATGTGCTGTCCATTACCCTGCCCTCTATGCTGCTTGTGATTGAAGTTGTGAGATTTGCGATTGCAAGGCACGGCTCTTGTCTGTGGTTGAAATGCCCCATGGTGCATATTTAAGTTGATTAATTTTGTCTTGAACCAGTTCAATCTTTGCAGATACCGGCAAGGCTTCATAACGCGCGTTTGACCATGCCATTTTCAGGCAGTTTGCAAAGCGCAACCGGTTTAATTTTGTGGGTATCTTTGCGCCCTTATAAGACGGGGTGCGATAAAGCTTCCAAGCAAGCTTGAAAAGTTCGGAATTGTTGATAGAAGTACGGTTAGCCATTGCCAGTCTCCACGGATTGGTTTTCGGTTAGAGCTGGTTGTGGTGTTGACGCACCCTTCCGGCTCGTTAATATCAATATGGTATATTGATTATGACCCATTGTCAATACACAGTAGTTGTTTTATAATAACATTCATGACAAAACTCACACCTGAAGCCTGCCGAGCTGCCCGCGCAATCCTGAAATGGACCGTTCGAGAACTAGCAGACAATGCGGGAACCGCGTTTTCAACCATCCACTTGTTGGAAAAAGGCAACCCGATCCGCCCCTCCACCGCTGAAAAGATCTTAGCCGCCTTTGCTGCTCATAACGTTGAGATAACAAATGGTGATGGGACGGGAGCAAGGTTGTTGAGGTAGTATAAAATTTCTAAATGAGGGAACGTAACAATGGATGCTGTATTTCTAGTTCTGACCACGCTCCTAGGTGGCTTGTTTTTTCTTTGCTTTTTCCGCGCAGCAAAATTTGCCAAGCGGCACCAAGCACAACTGACTGGCATTGTCGAAAAATCCAGCTGGTGGATACGGCTATTTGCTAAGAACGGATACGGGCCGGAAGCTGAACGGGAACGAAAAACCCTTTCTTTACAATGGTTGATCGCCGCGATTTTATTTTTTCTTGTCGCCGGAAGCGCTCAATTGATGTATGCGCCCTAAGTTGAGATAACAAATGGCGATGGAACTGGGGCAAGGTTGAAAGCAAGCCGTGCAAATTAATAGTTAGGATAAATGAATGAAACTAATAACATCCATATCAGTATTGACCCTGGCAACATTTCTTACGATGCAATCGGTGGCATTTGCTGATGATGATCGAGTATTGGTGAACATACCGGCAGACAAACAAACACAAGTACTGACTGAGATGCGCCAACTTTTGGATAACATTGATGACCTTATCGGCGCTCTCGCTGAGGGTGATATAAAAACTGTCATCAATATTACAGACTTCCAAATGGGTTTTGGCCACAATCGGCTGCAAAAAATGCTCAAAGACGGTGTGCCTGCAGAGCAGATTGAAAAAATGCGAAAAAAAATGATGGCACAACACGGCAAGGGTAACGGGCAAGGCATGGGCCAAGGTCGCGGTGGCATGTTTGGTGGTGGACTAGGCCGATTTTTGCCAACTGATATGCGCCAGATGGGTCAAACCATGCACGCGGCCGCCGGAGAACTATCGGCAACCGCCAAAAAGATTCAAGGTGAACCCACTGCCAGTGATTACAAGGCAATGCTTGCGAACTTACAGGACATAACCAGTGCTTGTAGGGCCTGCCATATGTCTTTCAAATTTCGTTAGATCAAAACTCCATTCAAGCGCAACAGGCGGGCGGTAATCGACCCATTAAAAAGCCCAAGCGAAATATCATGGGAGATGAAATCCACTTGTGCTTGGTGCACCTTTACGGGCTGGGTTTTAATTAATTGACGAGAACAATCTTTCCGCCCCTGAGGCCAGTAGGGACTGGCACGTCTGTGGCTTCATAGTCTGAATTCAAGACAAGTTCTGGCCCCTCACCCATGTCCAGCTTGTCAACAATGATCGCCGTATAAGCCGATTGATCTGCTACAGGTGCGTTTGCTGAAATGCGCAAGGTTCCTTTTGGCAAGTAGATTGTACCAAGAAGCGTGCGGGCATTATCACTTGCAATTTCGAAACTCTGACCAGATAGAGCATCACGATCCTGAAAGAACAAAACTCCGGCAAGTGGGCCATCTTTTGGTGCTGTCAGGGAAATTGATGTTTCACCTTCAAATTTGAAGGTGGCATTAACGCCGGTAAAATAAAATCCAGTATATGCCCCTTTTATGATCGCTTTGTCGGTCACCTCAAAGCCACCTCCATTAATAACATAAATGCCAGGAGACAAAGTCACTTGTGATGCGCCTTCAATCTTTAAGCCCCCACAGTATGTGCCGGGAAACAAAGTCACCAATTCATCCGAAATGACCCGCGGTTCGATTGTCGCAGGACAAGGATCGCTTGACGGTGCAAATCTATCTTTTAGTGGGTCCGGGATGGGAGGGCAATCAGTCGTAACTGGTGGAGAAACTAAACCAGGTTTATTGTACTTCACGCCGCCAGTGGTGCAAATGAGGCCTGCTGAGATCGAGCCATCCTGATCTAGCCAGATTGAATATTCATGGGTGGAGTTGGAATAAACAACGCAGTTTTTGGCTTTAAGCCGAGCGTTTTCCAAAATGTATAATGCTTTTTCGCCTTTAGTTTTCAGGATAATCATGCAGGTCTGGCCGGCATTGAGAAGTTGTGCCTTGGCGGAAGCAACTACAGGCGTGACACCAGCATTCAAAAAGTGTGCAAAAACCGGTTTCCATGGATGAGCGATTTTGACGGTGATTGCCTTGTCTTTTTTATGAACAGTCACTTTTACTTTAAGCCCTGCTAGGAATTTTTTCTCCGAATGAGTAACGTAGGCTTTGACGACTGCCGCAACTTGACCAGACTTATTGTTTGACAAGGACATCTCGCGGGAGCCGGCTATGGCAGCATTATCTGCAAGCCCCTGCAGTGCAGCATGCTGGCGCGTCATTGATCCATAGTCGATAGCAAGCCCTGCAACTGCAAAGAGAACTGGTGCTGCAAGCGCCATACTCAAGGCGATCTGGCCTTTTTGAGCCTTCAAGAAATGTTTCAGTAATTTGATCATAACCTGATCCATAAACGGTCATATTGTTTGAATATTGCGTTTTTCCTCCCCAAGCATAAATAAAATTGATTGCAATCTTGTTTACAAAAAGAGAAAATTAAAGAGCCTCTTGGTATGTTTTCGTTCACCATGAGTGCACCGTGCATACATTAATCTGACCCTCCCCCATTCTGTTGCCTTCTCATCTAAAGACCGGATTGTCCGGTTGGTTTCGGCCTATGTTGGCAGTGTTTTGAGTGTAGACAATACCACCACGCATCACCTTGCGTTCTATCTGTCCATCGTTGACAGATGGCTTTGGCCACATTGGATGGCCAAGCTACTCACGCTTTACGATGCTAGCGCAGTAAACCGTTGCCCTATCACTACGACTTCCGAAAACTTCAATACATTCAATTCATTGCGATATCCGCCACAATGTCGGATTTAGACCCGTAAAATGGACACCCCAAGTCTCGGTGAAAACTACAAAAATCAATATTTTCCGAAAAACTCACAAAATAGATGTGCTTAAATCTGAGCGCACCAAATCGGACACAGTGCCTAGTCCGACAGATTGACTACTTTAACGCAGCTTCCACGACCAGCTTTGCCTTGGCGCCTTTTGCGTTCGAGCTCACGATTGCAGCGTCTTTTTGCCCGCTTGCAAGCACGGCTTAACTTCTTGGCCTTGGCCCAACCGTCGGCCATCACCTGATTATTGTTAACATTCCAAGCATAGTATACGCATCGTTTGCGCTTGGCTGAAGCCGAAGTGGTCATCATCAGGCTGGCTGCAGTCAGTGCGACAATTGCTACCGAACTCAATTTTATTACATTATGTGTCATGATTGCTAAATACCTTCCTTCGTAGTTGGTAAATTGAACAAAACACTTTCGGTTCTGTCCTGTAAGTCGCTCATGAGCGACCGGTGATGCCAGGATTGATAGTGGGATGAAGCTGAACAGTAACTGAAAGCCTCATTCATCAAGCGATGATGCGGGCATGAATGGATGATGAAGTTTCCGTTCAGCATGACTTCAGTTGAGATTCTTTATTCTTATGTCAAACATCAACAATTGAAGGAAGTATTCCCATGAACATCGTGACCACATTTTCGAGGTCTGCTGCAATTGATCTAAGCGTAATCACTAAAATGCACTTAAAAGCCGCTTTAGCGGTCCTGGCATTGAGCAATGTTTTCACTGCAACATCAGCTTATGCGCATTCCAGAATCCATTGTCAGTTTGATTTTGTAGCAAAGTGCAAGGCAAATGGCGGTAGTCACGCAGGATGCTTTGGCGGTGCGCCATCTGTCTGTGTCAACCACACGCATTCCATTGAAAAACCAGGCTATAAGTTGACCCCCCAAAAACAAAAATCACTAAAGGTACGCCGAAAAAAACAACGGCCAAACCGTAAAAAGCTGCGGTTAAGGTAATCAATTTAATACAAACCGTGAAAGTTAACCTTGCTTGCTGTTTCAACTGACTGCGGCGAAACGTCAAGTGCTTTGGCAGCGTGGTCGCGCACCTTGCCCTTCGAAGCCTGTGGCAAATTTGCCTTACCTTTATGTTTGCCACCTTCCACCATTCTCCGTTTCGCTTCTTTCTCAAACAACGGCTTGGCACCGGCTGCAATCATTGCCCTGGACAGCGAGATATCAGTGGTCACGGTAACGTGTTGACCTGTCGAGGTTAATTATTTTGCGGACGATAATAAGCGCATCCTCACCGTATTTTTTCCTGGCCTCTTTGATGTGAGTTTCCAGAGCTGCGGCATTCTCAAAATCAGTGGAAAGGATTTGCAAAACCTTCTTTGGGCTTTTGTTTGCATTCCCCTTTGACGTTTCTATTTTCCGTAATCGATTAGCTAGGTTTCCCGTCATTTTGCTTTGTCCTCTAATGCTAAAACTCGTTGCTCAAGTTCGGTGGTTTCAATTATTTTCTGATGTGTCTCAATCAGGCTGGCAACTTCTCTGGCGTCGGCAGGCGCTACGTCACCGCTTCCAACTGGCAACAAAATTTTGCTCATGGCCTGCATCAGACTTTCAGGGTTATTGATCTCAGGCAGATCAACTGAAACTGTCGGGCGTTCTGTTGCTGGCCTGCCATAGGCTCGTTCAAGAACAGAGTTACCCAGCGCAAAGCAAACTGATAATACTCCAATATGCAACAGGATGAAACAAATAGAGAACGGTTATGCAACGCCCGTGGTTGATTTGTGGATAATCGGGAATTTGTAAATCTGACCTGAAAACGAAAAAACCGGTTTCGTTTGTGTCCACGGTGTGACCGCAGAACAAAACCAGCTTGATGCGAAATCTCTAAGTAATTTTATTGGTCGGAGCGAGAGGATTCGAACCTCCGACCCCTACACCCCCAGTGTAGTGCGCTACCGGGCTGCGCTACGCTCCGACT
>DAOUPT010000020.1 GCA_030626025.1 Anderseniella sp.
GGCACGGTTTTTATAAAGATTGTAATTAAGCTGGTTAGCACCATTAAGCATATACCGTGGTTCGCCTGAAGGGTTTACACCGCCTGTGCCGCCGCCAAGATTGACGCATACCCGAACTCGTTGCCCAGGTGTACCTGTACAATTAACTTCCATGCGTCCACTCGTTCGTACTCTGCCACCGCCGGACAAATCCACTGTGCCAAAATTAATATCCGGGATCGTTGCTGAGCACGACTGGGCCTGCAATTGTTCTGATTGCATGCCAAACATGCCCAATGCGATTGCTCCGCTGATGACAAGCCCGTTAAAACTTCGTGCAATTATCTGCATATTACCGGGCCTACTTCCATCTGGGTGTCTTCTTTTTGTTGGAAATCAAACACAACATCGCAAAAACCGGCTTTGGTTTCAAAGGTTATTTTGTTGTGCGCAGAAAGTTTTTCAACAAAAACACGACCATCAAAGCCGGCAACGACTTCATTTCCTTCTTCGCCCGATTTGCCTGCTGTACCGGCCTCCAGCGGTTTTCCGTTAACATCATGAACGATTACAATTGCCGAGCTTGTCTGTGTTTGTATGCCAAAATTGACCAACACGCCGGAACGATAGGAGGGAATAACCGTTGTTGTGGTTTTGGGAATGCTGGCATTTACCGGCAGTTTGCTTGGATCAATGGCGATCTTGTTGCGGTCAAAGGAATGAAGGCTGGGAATTAGAAACGTTCCTGACGAGTTGGTTCTTCCAATAACCCGGTTTTCAACCAGTACCGGTACATCGGGAACCCCAACGTTAACCACAGCAAATGAATCATCGATGCGATTAGTTGCAAATACGCCCGATTTGGTAAGCGCCACCGCGCCGTCCACGTAAGCTGAATATTCGAGATCTTTTCCGGTTTGCGACAGACGGCCTTCTACGGTCATGGCAGAACCACGATAAGAAACAGCTCCGTTTCTGATTGACGTAGCACCTTCCTGGTCCTGAACCCGCCAGCCGAAACTGCCGACCTCATTTCGCATCGGCTTGGAGTATGTCGTTGTTGCCCGCCAGCCTTGACCCTTGCTCTGGGCACCACCGGCCGAAACACTGCCCAGTTTGCCCAGTGGAATGCTCAGACCGACAAACAAGCTCGGGTTTTTAAAATCTTTTATATCGGTAAAGGCAGTTCCATAAAGTGATGCATTGCCAAAAAGTGATTTTGAAATACTTGCGGCAAGTACATTGTTGGCTTTGCTGCCTTTTGAATCCGTATGGACAAAGCTCATGTTGACCGCAGCCTGCCATTTGGGAAAGGGAAGTCCAATCGATATCTGATCAATCGCTTTTGGAAATGCCCCGGCCGATAACAAACTGCCGGATGCGGTGGGAAGTTTGGAAAAATCACTGGCGGTAATCGCTGCGATATCCTTGAAGTCGCCAAAAGTGCGCTGGCTGCGGGCATTTATTGAAAGCCCGAACAGGTTAGTTTCCACAGAAGCGGCAGCGAGAAACCCGCTACCGTTTTTGTGGAAACTGCCTGCGCCGGAAAAACTGAACAACGCTTTATTGGCAACGGGCAGTGAAATACCACCTCCGGCAAGGAGTAAATCCATACCAGCTTCAACATGCCCGTCTAGTGTTGCCTTGTCCTGCCAGCCATAGCGGACACTTCCAGAAAAGTAAGGTTTAGTGCTGTAGTCAAAAGAACGCTCACTATAGTTACCCCGGGCAAAACCAAGTTCAGCCGAAAAATCCCAAAGTCCGGCCGCTAATAAAGTCGGTGACAGGAAGAAATCGCTATAAGTGACCGTTTCGCGTCCCGTGGCATCGCGAACAACGATGCGGGCTGTACCGTTGCCCGAGATTGAAGGAATATTTGACAAGGTAAATGGTCCCGGTGCCACTTCCTGACTATGAGCCTTGACGTTATTGACATAAACATCGACTGTTGAGGGCACTGCCGCACTGCCCGAGACATTGGCAACCGGTCGGGTTATCAGGTCAGGGCGCAGTAGAAAATTCCGGTTAATCCGAAAACCACCCAGCCTTGCCGGACGCGCCCACGAAGGCCCGCCAGTAACAATATCACCGATTGTATAGGTCATCATCCGGTCTTCATCTGCATAACTCCAACTTGATGAGAGGCGCCTTGCGATGCCAGAGCCGGATTTTTCAGAATCAACAATGAAGGATGATGACAAAACACCATAACGACCAAAAGATCGGACATCCAGCAGGGCAGAAACGCCATTAAACCCGGCTTGCGTCATCTTCAAATTACTGCTGCCTGAGGTGTTTATAGAATAGTTAACAACGGCACCAAAGTCAGATTTGGTGGTCTTTAACCGGTCCTGCTTTTGTCCGGCAGCATAATTTTTGGCAAGCCTGTTGGAATTGCTTGTTTCAATAAACAGCGTTTGTTCGGCTTCATTATACTTGAATGAAAGCCCGCCGATATCGTTTAAAAAAACTTTACCACCAACAGGACTGGCACCATTGGCTTTCAGGCCCAGTTCCTGCAATTCAGACAAAGTCGCCGAAAAGCGCCCGTCCTCATGTTGCTCAAAGGCAGCAATTAGCTGGGTACTGTGTCCGTTAACATGCACTTCGAGATGAAGGGGTATCGGTTCTGCCTGTGCGGGGCTCAGTGACTGGAAAAGTAATCCAGCCACCAGATACAGCGCAAATAGAAAATACCCCCTCGCGTTCTCAGCGCACTTTGGCTTTTGAACGAATTTTATCATTATTGCCCTTCGCAAAAACAGTCACGCCTTTGCGTGCTCCTTTTAACGAACCCGGTTTTTTCCATTTAATCGAACTTCCCGCCAGCACATAGCCAGCCAGTCCGCGTGAAATTGTGCGGGTTGATCCGCTGCCGCTTTTAATTTTGAGATTGGAGACACGCAGTCTCCGGCCACCACTATTGTGGGCCGATAAGGTGAAACGTCCGCCTTTAGCAGCATATTTCCAGGAAACGTTTGGTGCAGAAATGCCCGGACTGGCAAAGAAAACCGGAATTGAATAGCGAATGTTGAATTTCACCGCCACGCCGCGTTTTTTGACTTTAACATCCGGGATTTGATCAACGATGAGGCGATAGGATTCTTCACCTTTAACCGGTCTTTTGCTGATCCGGATAATCCGTAAATTATAAGTTCCGCCTGGTTTCATCTTCACAAATGGCGGACTGGCAACCACATCGCGGGTCGGGACCAGTTGGTCCTTGCCGTTTTTCTGGCTCCAGCGAAAAACCCGAATCTGGGCATTTACACCTTCTTTGCCAATATTTTTGAGTGTTAGGGTTGATGAAGCGCCCGGCACTGTAACATCAACCAATACAGGTCGAACCTGAAGCTCTGCAGCAAAAGCTGAATTACCGGCAAGTGCGAAAAGCACGCCAGCTAAAAAAAGTTTAAAATGTGTTCGTATCATCCCCACGATTCCCACAAAATTACAGAAAGAACAGCAAACCGGACAATTGATGTCAGTCCGCTGAATAAAGAGAAGCCTGTCGGGTCGGGAAAAACGACCCGACAGGCAATTGTTTGGACAATCTTAGTAAGAAATAGTGACCGTCACTGAATCTGTATATGTGCCAGGAGCTGGTGTGGTTTGTGTAGGAACACGACCGTAGACAGTTAATGTCTGGGCTGCACCATTACCTGTGCCGCCAACCGTGTCGGTTCCATCAGTTTCACCCCAGTTGAGTGTACGACCAGCATCGCGCCACATGGTGTAGTCAACTGTAGCACCGCCGCCAGTCATTTTGCGTGTGGCAATCGAGCCACCTGCTGTTGTGCCGGCATCCAGTTGCACATCATAGGCTGTGCCATTCGTACATTGAACGTCAAAATTTGCAGCTGAATCAACATTTGCATTCAAAAGGCCCGTAGTGCCAAAATCCAGCGTATTTGTTGAAACAATGGTGCAGGTCGACAGAATGGTAATTGTCGAATTAAATGAGCTTGATGCAGTCGCGGCGCTGGCAGTATTTGCCATTACCAAAAGTGATGCGGCCGCAGCCACCGTCGTATAAATGCGTGCTTTAAGTGTAGTCATTGTTGTAGTCCTCTCCAGTTAGGTTGTTGTGACTTAAACGCCAGCGCAACATGTCAGAGGGGTTTTCCAATAATATTAATGGAGCTAAGAAAAACGGCAAAAAATGGCGGAAACTAGGGGGAAATCGGAATCATCGTAAACAAAAGTATTCACTGGTGATTCAAAGTTGAACGATATTCACCTTTGTTAAATCCCCGCTAACCATGGTGGTTGTGTGAACAGAAGATCCCGATCATTTGTTGCTGGCAAAGTAAGGGATAATCCGTATCAACATTAGTTCGCATAAAAACCTTTGGCCTTTAAGTTGCTTGACCAACAGCGGCAATAGCATTGAACAGAAGGTGCGCACATGTAATTTGAGTCATAGTCAGGAGATATGAAGTAACGACCCCTGTTGTCGGCCTGGAACTTTAAAAGTGATAAATGTCAGCCACTGCGCCTTGCGTGGTCGGCTTGGCAATTTTTCGCGGTTCCGCGCGTGGATGAAAGGGCAGGCCATGGTCGAGCATAAAGCGCCTGATATCATTGGCACTGCGATGGCGCAATACATCGACCCGCAGCTTGTCACCGCAAATATCAACCCGGTGGGTGATGTTTTCAGGTTTGGGTGAATGGTACACTGCGCTGATCCAGCAATCATAAGGAAGGAGCGCTTCGGCCAGATGCACAGTTTCGCGCACCCGCCCGTCACCAACCGATGTCCCAACCCACATTTGCTCGTGCTGGAAAAAACCGCATGAACCGGTGCTTGATGCCCCGCCAGCGGTAATCGTTACATTTGTCAGACCCAGAATATCAACAATCTTTTCGCGATAGGCCTGACTTTCTTCATATACATGACCGCGCTGACAAAACAGAACTGGCGTATCGGGATCAATGTCGGCAATCATTTTGAGAACAACAATTGATGGCGCCCGCAAGGATGCGGTCACCACTGACTTGCCGGCAAAAACATCTTTAAGCAGATAACGCAGAAGTTTGGGCGCCGGCAGGTGGGAAATATCAGTTCTGACTTCGCGCAGCAACGACATGGAAATGTGCCTCAAAAAGAATATAAATATTGCCGCGATTATGCCCGCGCCGCGCCGCCGTTGCAAATCGCAAATTAGTCACACCCTGTCTCGTGTCTTGAAATGGAGATACTATCGCTTGTCAGCCCGCCAGTCTTGAGGTTCGTCAAAATCACCGCGCCAAATTCCTTTTCGGGCTTTGCGCGCCTGCGCCTCGGCTTTGGCGTAGTTAAGTGAATGGCTCAAATAAGCCACTGCCCAACCGCCTTTAACCATGGAAATATTCAGTTCAGTATCGCCAGCCTTGCAAACTGAAATATCGCGCTCATAGCGGTCGATATCAATCAGCCTGCATTTAACCTCTCGCCGTGCAATGAGTTTGCGCAAATAGGTTCTTGCATCACGCCCGCAACGGTATGATTTGCCATCGGCCAATTGGCAAGTTTGGTCAAGTTCGGGCGCATCAATGCCATATAGCCGGATATCATTACCGTTCAGGCGAAGGCTGTCACCATCAACCACAACAATTGGGCCGTCGTTTTGCACAAGGCCATAATAACGGCCCAAAAAAACCACCCCGGCAATCAGTCCGGCCAGCACAAGATAATCGAGAATTCGACGCCCGGCCATTTCTTGGTCCTACTCCGGGGGCGGCGTTTTTTTCTTGGAACCAAACAGACCCTTGAGCAGCTTCTTGCCCTTCTTTTTTAGTTCCTTCTTATCCACATCAGTGCCAAGTTTTTTCTCCAACTCCTTGACCACTTTATCTTCTACCTTCTTGCCAACCTTTTTAAGGTCAACGTCGCCGCCCTTGCTGATCAGCTTGTTAAGTTTGTTGAAAGCAGCTTTGGGATCATTGAGGATACCTTTGATGTCAGGATAGATTTTCGGCTTACTCCAGCGGCCTTTGATAATAATGGGAACAGCAATGCCTTTGAGCTTTTCCGTTGCACCTTGTCCCTGCAAGGAAGCAACCAGTTTTGGTTTGACTCGATAATCAAGCCGTTGCCGTAACATATCGACCTCACCCTTACCGGTGACGCGAACCAGCGGGCCTATAAGTTTTAAATCCTCATTTTTGGCGATGCCGTCTTTAATTTTAAACACGGCTGATAGTTCGGAAAAATCGGTATTCTGACTGTCATTCTTGTCCCAGCCGCCCAGAATGGATTTCTGAACATTACGGATCATCGAGGCAATGTTAATGCCGCGAATGGCACCATTGGTAAATTTCAGTTTTGTCGTACCTGCCAGTGTTGAAACCATCGCCCGTTGGCTGCGACCTGCAGCTGCCAGCGACAATTGCATCTGCCCGGTTCCTTCCAATCGTTTGAATTTGGCAAAATCACGTAAAAGCCGAAAGGCATTCAAACCACTGGCATTAAGAGTCCCCTGTATACTTGGGGTTTTTCTAGCACCGTTCAAAATCACCTGCCCGGATGCTTTGCCATCATAAAAAGCCATCTCGGATAATTTGGCGTTCAAACGGCCGTTCTTTAAGGTCGCCGAAACCCTGGTTTTGCCGATCAATACATCCTTGAAACGAATTTGCGACGTTGCAATCGAAAGTTTTGCATCAACAGCTTTCAATCCCGACATATCGATAGGCGCATCACTCCAGTCGTCGTTGCTGGCTTTGGTAGATTTTTTACCCGCTTTTGATGATTTCGCTGAGCCGCCATCCTGCAAATAGGCGTTTATATCTATACGGTCCATGCCAATGTTAGCGGTAATTGCCGGGCGGGCACCGGCCAGAGAGATGGCCAGACTACCGCGGGCATTCATGCCATCAAGAGAAATGGTTGCCTTGCTGAGTTTTATGTTTTTCTCAGACATATCAAGCGCTGCATTTGCCGCAAAAGCCCCAAGCCCTTTGCCCTTTGGCAATGGACTTCCTGTCCAGGCCGCCAGCTGTCGAATGGATGGCGTGTTGGCTTTTATGGTACCTGCAAGACTAAAGCCACGGTCTAGTTTAGCCCGCCCGTTAAATTGGGTTTTCAGCAAGCGGCTGGCGATGGCAAGATCAATAGGCGAGCCGCGCCCGGTCAACGTCGTTGGTGATTTGACAAAGCTGGAAAGCTTGATTTTTTCCTTGTTCCAGACGAGATCGCCCTTGATGTTAACCGGTCCTGAAAGGCCACCGATTTTGATGACGAGATTGACATTTTGAGCCGCAAATGTGCTCCCGGCACGCTCGTCAAGAAACCGCAAATCCCCATTTTTGATAACGATCGGCGCCAGTTTGACGTCTGTGAGCTCGATGGGCGTCACCCCGTCTGCACTGCTGTCTTTGCCAGTGTCACTTTTTCCTGATTTACCGGTGGGTGCTGATCCGGTCTTTTTACCATTGGAAAATGACCAGTTTTCCTGACCTTTGCCATCAACCACAAGGCTGAGACGCGGGGCCAGCAAGGTCATTTCCTTGATATCCAGCTGTTTGGACAGTAATGGCAAAGCAGCCACCTTGACCCGAAGGGTTTTAATTGCTGCAAACTGGCCTTTAAACATATTGGGCGGGTTGGACAGCGCCACATCATTTGCTTCAACCATAACCTCGGGCCAAAACTTGAACCGCAGGGAACCGTTGATGGTGAGCGTTCGCCCGGTGTTTTTGGCTACCGCGGTTTTAAGTTGTTCACCAACAAAATCCGCCGTCAGAAAAAATGGAATTGCCGCAATCGCCAGAGCGATTACCACCAACAGCCCACAGATAAAAATAATAAATCGTTTCAATGCACCGTTTCCTTTGTTTTGAGGAATTATATACGAAAATTTTGATTCTTTGAGTTTGATTTTTCGGCGATTTGGCTATGGTGCTAAAAAACGCGTCAACGGGACCAGACCAACAGGGAATTGCAGATGAGCGATAAAATAATGTGGACACCGGACAAACAGCGTGTCGAGGGTGCTCAATTAACAAAATTTATCAGGCAGGTGAACGAAACATACGGCACTTCGCTGTCAGATTTTGACGATATACACGGTTTTTCCGTGTCCGAACCTGAAAAATTTTGGATCACGGTTTGGGACTTCGCCAACGTCAAAGCGTCAGTGCGCGGCGACGTCGTGATCGAGGATGGTGACAAAATTCCCGGTGCCAAATTTTTCCCGCAAAGCCGGTTGAATTTTGCTGAAAACCTGTTGGTCAAAAACGATGACAGCCCGGCGCTGATTTTTCGAGGTGAAGACAAGGTTGAACAAACCGTCAGCTGGCATGAACTCAATAACAAGGTCTCACAATTGAATCAGGCCTTCACGCAAATCGGCCTTGCCGTATCAGACCGGGTTTGTGCTGTGGTGCCCAATATGCCCGAAACCATCATGACCTTTGCTGCTGCGGCTTCTACTGGTGCAATCTGGTCATCCTGCTCGCCCGACTTTGGCGAAAAAGGTATCCTTGACCGCTTTGGTCAGATCGAGCCTAAGGTTCTAATGGTCTGCGATGGCTATTATTACAATGGCAAAGTCATCGACATTTCCGGAAAAATCGAGACCGTGCTGGCCAAACTGCCCAGTGTCGAAAAAGTTGTTGTTATAGATTACATTGGCAATGCCCAAGCGGTAGCATCCCGACTGCCGAATGCCGTAACTTTCAAAGACTTTATCGCGCCATTCAAACCCGGGCCGATTAACTTTGCTCAACTGCCTTTTGATCACCCGCTTTACATTCTGTTTTCTTCAGGTACCACCGGTGTTCCTAAATGCATCGTTCACCGGGCAGGGGGCATCCTGCTCAAGCATCTTAGCGAGCATCAACTGCACAGTGATCTGAAGTCTGGGGATAATCTGTTTTTCTTTACCACCTGCGGCTGGATGATGTGGAACTGGCTGGTGACCGGTTTGGCCTCGGGGGCAACCTTGCTGTTGTTTGACGGTTCACCTTTTTACCCCAGTGAACGGGTTCTATTTGACTTTGCCGATGACAAATCCATGACTATATTTGGTACCTCGGCGAAATTTATTGATGCGGTTAAAAAGACCGGCTGGAAGCCTCGCAAAACCCACAATCTGTTATCAGTGCGCGCCATGTTGTCAACCGGGTCACCACTGGTGCCTGAAAGTTTCGATTTTGTTTATGAGAATATCAAAAGCGATATTCATCTGGCATCAGTTTCAGGTGGTACTGATTTGTGTGGTTGTTTTGTTGCTGGCAATCCTATTGGATCGGTTTGGCGCGGCGAAATTCAGGCAAAAGGTCTGGGTATGGATGTTGCAGTCTTTAATGACGAAGGCAAACCGGCCATTAGAGAGAAGGGCGAACTTGTCTGTCGCAATGCATTTCCATCCATGCCGATTGAGTTCTGGAATGATCCGGGAGATGAAAAATTTCACGAAGCCTATTTTGCCAGGTTTGACAATATTTGGTGTCAGGGTGATTTTGCAGAAATTACCGAACATGGCGGGATGATTATCCATGGTCGCTCTGATGCCACGCTTAATCCGGGTGGGGTGCGCATTGGTACAGCGGAAATTTATGCCCAGGTTGAACAAATTGATCAGGTCATAGAATCCATCGCCATTGGCCAGTCCTTTGATAATGACACAAGGGTGGTATTGTTTGTGCGTCTGCGTGATGGTGTGACCCTTGATGACGAATTGCAGAAAACCATCAGAACCAAAGTCCGCACCGGCGCATCACCACGCCATGTTCCGGCCAAAATTATTGCAGTGGAAGATATTCCGCGTACCAAGTCAGGCAAGATAACCGAACTGGCGGTTCGCGATGTGGTGCATGGCCGCAAGATCAAGAACAAGGAGGCATTGGCCAACCCTGAAGCTCTAAAGCTGTTTGAAAATTTGCCTGGATTGCAAACTTAACGGGGAACTCCAGGGCCGTGACTGCGGCCCGGCGCTTATGCGCCGCGCGTCATGTCGAAGACATGCTTCCAGCATGATGCAGGCCGAACGCAACGCGTTCGAATAGCCGTGAGAGGTTTAAACTGCTTCTTCAACCCGCAGATTAAGCTGCATCCAGTCGACAATATCGTCACCAAACAGACGGCTGGCTTCTTTGAGAGCAGCCTGATAGGAAGAAACGGGCTTGCCGACAATGGTCTTGCGATTTTTTACGATGACATAGGTCATGAGGTAAATCCCGTTTGTTTGAACTTGCGATGATTATAGCAACAATTTGTTAGAAAACCCTGAATGCCCCGTTAACCGCAGGTTCATCTTTGCAAAGTGGAATTTTTTTGATATACGAGAATTTGAATATTTAAGCAGCGCCATGAAAAGTGACTTTTATTAATTTTGGCGGAGGCGAAAACACTATGCGACAGCATAGTGTTTTAAAGGACTAGCGCCATTGAGACGCGCAGCCACCCATGCGGAGCATGTTTCCAACATGACGTGGCGCTTGAACGCAAACTAATAAGAGGGAGTACAGAATGAAACAATTTTTGCTTAATATGATGACGGCGATGATGCCGGCGATGGTGCCGATGGTCTGGATTGGTGGCATTTTAACAGTACTGGCGGTCGTACTTTATGTGCTGGCCAGTAAGGCTGGATATAAACCAGCACTATGGGCTGCCCGTGCCGCCATGGCTTTTGGAATCTTTTTCCTTGCCTGTCAGGTTGCCGGTTATCTTTTGGGTGCCGGTCCGTCGATTAACTTTGGCGATCCGCGGAAATTTGAATTTATTCTGGTCGGTTTCTGGATCATCGGTCTTGCCATGTTGATCCCCGGCTGGATCGTTTGGAGTTTTTCATCCAGCAAGCTGTCAAACGGCTAAAGTTAAAGTCACACACGAAAAAGCCCGCTACGTGGTAAGTCACGTAGCGGGCTCTTGTATTATATATATCTGAAGTTGCTTATTTTACGCGGGTGAAAACACCACTTGCACAAGCACCGGCATCTGTACAGCCGTCCATTTTCCAGCTGTCAGCGCCGTCAAATGTCATTTTTGCATTGTAAGTCTGGCCATTTGCAGGATGTTTGATGCGAGCGACCATGGCATCGCCTTGTGGAGCCATTTTTGATTGCATCATTTCCATGCCGACATTAGCAGGACCAGAAACCACTTTAGCAGACACGCCATGTTCACCACCCATGGTCATTTCAATAACAAAGTTCTGCCATTGCCATTTACCTACCATGGCGCTCATGTCTTGAGCAGAAGCCATTGCTGTCATTGCAAGTGTTGCAACACCAACCAGCGCGCCTGTCATAAATTTTTTCATTCCGATACTCTCCTCGTTAGACCAAAAATAAGCTTGAAGACCACTTGCCTCACACAAGTGGAATGCTTTTAAAAAGCAGGTAAATATGTCTTTACCGTGCCGGAACATATCATAAAATACGAATAAGTAAAAAACTTTCGTAAAAATGTCAGAAATAGGGGCTTAAACCCGACCGCTTATAAAGTCGCTTTGTGCTTCTTCGATGAGAAACTGCACAACTTCCTGAGCCGGGGCTCTATTGCTGTTGGCAATGCCCGAAGACACTTTGGCCACATCCTTGTCGGTAATGCCAAACACCCGCTCAATATCAAGGTCAACTTTGCCATCCAAACGGTTGAACAACACCACCGCCGCACTGCGCAAGGCATCCTGACGACATTGAACCCGGTCAAGTAGTTTTTCAACATCCTTCTTCTGCGAACGGGTCGGGGCATCATTGTAAACCTGTTGCAGCCGGTCAAGTTCATGGGTGGTTTCATTATATTCGTTCAGGCCGTGAAAAGTCAGAGCCCGGGTGGCCACCATGGTTTTTTCATCAACACCGCTGCCGCCAAAAAGTCCTGTAAGCTTCTTAAACACCATTAGTCAGGTCTCCTACATAATAGATCGCTATATTCAAAAAACATTATATGACGCGCGCCTCGCGGTGGCAACCCCATTCATGCGCCCTCCGAAAAAGGGCGCAGGTGTCGGTACTGTCGAAACAGAACCGGAAAAAGTAACCATATCTGTCAATGCTTTAACGCAGAAAATTGTTCTATTTTGACCTCATCAGCGCCGTTTTTTATCCCGGAAGCGCAGTTTTAACCAAAAAGACTCACTTTTTGGCGATAGTCATATAGAAATTCAAAAAATTGAATAAGTTATTTGTTTAAAAAAACGCGTAAATACAAAAGGTTATCACCGTAATGGATGGTGTTTTAGAAAATAGGTAAAATTTTATCTATCTGGATGCCGGAAATTTAAAGCGTTGGCACGATACTTGCAAAATCACATGTCTTGGCATGTTTTCTGACAAGTGGGTGTGGGAAAGCCGACTGGTGATAAGGGAGAAAAAGGGTGGTTGGGAGCTTTGAATCGCAAAAAGGGCAGGACCGGATTTTACCGGTTTTAACCGTTGCGCGAACAAATATTGGATTCATATTCAAAATACGCTATAACTGCAGTTGCTACTCGTTATCAGTAGGCCTCGCAAGCACTAAATTGCCTGCGATGGTATCGGCTGGCTCCCGCATCAAATCACCATTCAGGGTTGGTAATTGGGCGGCAGGAATAGTTTGGAAAATCCGTGCATGCGGTAAGAGAGTGGCCGAGACATACCGCCACCAGCATGCGCAAACGGTGCTTTCGACACAAAACAAAATAATTGCGGCAACGAATAAGGAACCATGTCTGACAGCATGTGCTTGATGGCGCGTTGCATTCATGAACAAAGGTGAAGTGATGAGAGTATTTAAGAGTTTTTTGTTTTTGGCCCCGGCGCTGATGCTGGCCGTGACCGTTCCGCAAGCAGGTGCTGCAGAATACAAGACTGTAAAGGTTAAGGTTTCCACTGCTGGGAACACCGTGACCCTTGGCGGCACTGTGGTGCCCTACAAGGAAGTCACCTTGTCAGCCCAGATCCCCGGCCAGATTAAATTCATTGGCGGCCAGGAAGGCGATAGCTTTAAGAGCGGGGCGAAACTGGTTACCATTGATGATGATGATTTGCAGGCCCGGCGTCGGTCCGCAGTTGCGCAAATACTTGCAGCACAGGCAGCCTTAAACAATGCCAATGTTCAATACTCATCTGAAATGATTAACCCGTCGATCAATCGGCAACAGAACACCACATCCGGTTTTGGCATGCCGCAGATGTTTGATAAAATGTTCACCCGGCCATTTGCCAGTTCCATGGGACAGGCAAAACCGGGTATTCAGCGCTATGCCGATGTGCAGCGTCAGATCAATGTGGTCAATCAGGCCCGCAGTGCCTTGATGAGTGCCCAGGCCCGTTTGGAAGAAATTGACGTGTCCCTTCGCGACGCGACACTAACGGCACCTTTTGACGGCGTCATCGTTGCCAAAAAAATCGAGGTTGGCGACAGCGTTCAACCGGGAAAACCGTTGTTGGTATTTGCCTATGTGGACTTTCTGCGGATCCAGTCAGAAGTACCGGTTCGGCTGGTGTCCGGGTTGAAAAAAGGCATGTTTGTTCCCGCCCGTATTGATGCGGGTGGCGGCGTAAACGTGAAAGCCCGGGTTGCCCAGATTTTCCCGATTGCCGATAAAACCCGTCACACGGTCACGGTCAAATTCGATTTGCCAAAAGGCGTGCCCGGTGGCCCCGGCATGTATTCAGAGATCATAATTCCTGATCCGACCAACAGGGCAACACCTGCCTTGGTCATCCCCCAGGCGGCAATTTCAATGCGTGGTCCGCTGCCCAGCATTCGGGTTTTGGTAAATGGTAAGCCCTCGATACGATTAATCCGGGTCGGTACGCCCGATGGCAATGGAAATGTGACAGTATTATCAGGTCTCAAAGGTGATGAAGACGTGATCATTGATGCGCCGAAAAGTTAGACCGTAAATTTAACAATAGCAGTGAACCGGATTAAAATCCGGTTCAGTCCGATGGGAAGAATTTGAAGTAGGGTAGCATGGCTAAAATCGACGACGATAAACTGGCAGCGAGCGAAAACAAACCACTTGGGATGGCTGGTACCATCACCAAGGCATTCATTCATTCGCCCATAACACCATTGTTGCTGATTGCCAGTCTGGCCCTTGGTATCATGGGCTTGCTGTTGACACCCCGACAGGAAGATCCGCAAATCTCGGTGCCGATTGCCGACATATTTTTTCAGTTTCCCGGTGCATCTTCCAGTCAGGTTTCATCCCTTGCCACCGATCCGCTTGAACGGATGGTGAGTGAAATTCCCGGCGTTCGCCACGTTTATTCCGCTTCCGAACGCGGGCGCGGTGTCGTCACGGTACAGTTTAAAGTCGGTGAAGAAATGGGACCCTCGCTGGTCAAGCTTTACGACAAGCTGATGTCCAACCAGGATAAAATTCCGCCCGGCGTATCGCAACCTCTGGTCAAACCCAAAGGAATTGATGATGTTCCAGCCGTAACCTTGACCCTCTGGTCCGAAACGGTGGATGACTCAACTTTGCGGACGCTGTCGCTTGAAGTCATGCAGCGCCTCAAGGAAGTAACAGATACGGCCCAGAGTTTTGTTGTCGGCGGTCGTCCCGAAGAAATGCGGGTTGAAATCAAGCCCGAGCGTCTAAACAGTTTTGGCATCTCTATTGACCATCTGGCTCAAACCATTTCCAGCGCCAATGAAAAACGCGCCGTTGGTGACAGCGAAAGCGGCGGCCTGAACATGAAGGTCTATTCGGGCAGCTTCCTGCGCAATGCCAAGGATGTTGAAAGCCTGATTGTCGGGGTTCGAAACGGCAGCCCGGTTTATGTCCGTGATGTTGCTCAAGTCACTGAAGGTCCTGGTGATGCCAAATCTCTGGTTCAATATTATTCCGGTCCTGCCGCCGCAGCAGATGCTCCCAAAACCAACGGCGCACCGGCGGTCACGATTGCCATTGCCAAGAAAATCGGCACCAATGGCGTGAGTGTTGCCAATGGCATTCTGGCTAAAATCGACTCTCTAAAAGGCAATCTTATTCCCGATAACGTAAAAGTTTCGGTCACCCGGAACTATGGTGAAACAGCAAACAACAAGGTCAACGAACTGATCCTGGAAATGCTGGCCGCAACCAGTGTTGTTACAATTCTGATTTTCTTCTTCCTTGGCATGCGTCCGACCATTGTGGTTGTGGTGGTGATCCCGGTCATCGTTCTGATGACAATTTTTGCCGCTTACATGCTTAATTTCACCATTGACCGTGTTTCGTTGTTTGCCCTGATTTTCTCCATTGGTATTCTGGTTGACGATGCGACCGTGGTGGTTGAAAACACGTATCGAAGGTGGTTGCAAAAAGGCAGTGTCGATACCGCAACAACCATTGATGCGGTTCGCGAAGTGGGTAACCCGACAATTTTGGCCACCCTGGCAATTATTGCCGCTCTCCTGCCGATGGGTTTTGTTTCGGGCATGATGGGCCCGTACATGCGTCCGATCCCGGTGCTGGGTTCGATTGCGATGATGTTTTCGTTGTTTGCCGCCTTTATCTTCACCCCGTGGCTGGTCATGCGTATTCGTCCCAGTCTGGCCAAATTGCGCAAAATGCAGGATGACGAGCATCGCTCGACCGAGCGCCTTGACGGAGTTGTGCGCCGGGTTCTGGGACCGTTGCTCGACAGTCCAAAAAAGGCCCGCGTGTTCCGCCTGGTGTTGTGGGGGCTGCTGATTCTTTCTTGTGCGATGTTTTATAGCCAGCACACAGTTGTGAAAATGCTGCCACTCGACAACAAGCCCGAATTTAATGTGGTTGTGAATATGCCCGAAGGGACGTCACTGCCGCAAACGGCCAACCTTATCCAGCAAATGACCGATAAAATTCGTGGGATTCCTGAAGTAACCGCTGTCCAAACCTATACAGGTACTTCGTCGCCCTTTAATTTCAACGGTCTGGTTCGTCACTATTATTTGCGCCGCCAGTCATGGGAAGGTGACATTCAAATCCAGTTGCTCGACAAGTGGGGCCGTGATCGCTCAAGCCATGAACTGGCTCTGGAAGCCCGTGAATTGCTGACACCATTGGCCAAAGCTGCTGGTGCCCGAATTCAAGTGGTGGAAATGCCGCCGGGACCACCGGTTCTGCAAACCATGGTTGCAGAGATTTATGGTCCTGATGCAGCGACACGCCGTCAGGTTGCCCTTGATATCACCAAAATTTTCGAAAAAGCTGAAGGTGTGGTCGATGTCGATAATTTGATGAAAAACGCCCATGATGTCTGGACCTTTGAAGTAGACCAGCAAAAAGCTGAGCATCGCAATGTTTCAATTGCCGCACTGAACCGTCAATTGTCGATGGTTATGGGCGGTCACAAACTGGGCGATGTGAAAAAGGGCGGTGAACTTGAGCCGCGGTTTATCATCCTTCAGGCACCTCTCAGTATTCGTGGTCAAATCGGTAATCTGGGTGAAATGCCGATCATGTCGCGCGCCAACACAATGGTGCCGCTGGGTGAGCTTGGCAAATTTGTCAAAACCAAAAGCGATCCGATTATCTTTCACAAAGATCTTCGTGCGGTGGAATTCGTAACCGGTGAAGTTTCCGGGCGCCTTGCCGCCCCGGTTTATGGTATGCTCAACGTGTCAAAACTTCTCGATGATTATAAAACACCTGATGGCGTGGTGTTGGCCAGTAATTTCCTCGGGTTTTCCGGTAATCTGCTTGGCCCCCCTGCGACATCATTCAAAACCGATTTTGAATGGACCGGTGAGTGGACAGTAACCTACGAAACCTTCCGCGACATGGGACTGGCCTTTATGGCCGCGCTGATCATGATCTACATGTTGATCGTGCTGGAATTTGGTAACTTCCGCTTGCCCGGCATCATCATGGCACCAATTCCGTTAACCCTTTTGGGCATTATTCCAGGTCACTGGTTGCTGGGTGCAGAATTCACTGCAACCTCGATGATTGGTTGGATCGCCCTTGCCGGGATTATCGTTCGAAATTCGATTTTGCTGGTTGATTTTTCCAAGCAGGCTGTTGCTGAAGGCATGGATCATCGTGAAGCTGTTATTCAGGCGGTACGGACCAGAACCCGTCCGATCATCATTACCCAGTTGACCATGATTGCCGGTTCGCTTGGCATCATCTTTGATCCGATCTTTCAGGGCATGGCGATTTCATTGTTGTTCGGAGCGCTGGTGGCGACCGGTCTGACGCTTATCGTTATTCCGTTGTCTTGCTTCCAGGCACCTGGTGCCTATAGAGCAGCCGGTGATCCCGAACCTGAGCCCCATGCGCCAACGCCCGCACCGGTCACAGATGCCCCGCTACTTGCTGGCAATGATCAAACGGACACTAAAAAATCTGGTCTGCTCGCCCGTATTGGCGGTGCCATTGCGGTATTGGTTACCATAGCAAAAATCATCCCGGTTTTTGGCTGGAACTGGTTGGTGGCATTGTTTGAAGGCCTTGCACCGTTGAAGCCTGCACTGGTAAAAGTTCGCGATGTAGCCCGCGACACACCGTCGGGATTATGGGAAAAAGTTCAAAACAAGCGTGCGTCTGCTCAAGACACCAAAGCTGAAGTAGCTGCCTTTAAACAGACCGTTAGCGATGCAGTTGAAGAGCCAGAAATTGCCGATGAAACGGCAGTGGAAAAACAGCGTACGGCAGAACAAGTCGTACGTGCTGCTGCTAAACTTGAAAAAGCAAAAAGCCAGAAAACAGATATGAAAAAAGCAGATAAAAAACGCTTGAAAAAGGTGCAAAAGGAAGAAGAAAAAATTCGCCGCGCCGCTGTGAAAGCAGAGGAGGCCAAGGTCGCCGAGGACAAAATAACAAAAGCTAAAAAAGCTGCAGAAATTGCAAAAGCTGAAAAAGCAGAACGTAAACAACTGAAAGCTCAACGCCTTGAAGCTGAACGGTTACGGGCTGCAGAAGAAGCTGAAAACGTTCGCAAGATGGCCGAGCTTGAAAAAGCACTGCACCATGCAGAACAAAAAGCCGAGCAGAAGGCTCGCGAACGGGCTAAAGAAAAGGCCAAAAAGAAAAAAGGTCAGAAGAAGTCTGACAAAAAGAAAAAAGCGCCAAAAGTACCGCAAGACCTCAAGCGGATAAAAGGTATCGGCCCGAAAGTTGAAATTGAACTTAAGCGTCTTGGAGTGACTCGCTACAAACAAATTGCGAAATGGGGCCGCGAGGATGTTGAACAACTTCACCATCGCGCCCGCATGTCTCTACGCATGGGTGAGGGGCGTGAAAGCTGGGTCAGTCAGGCAAAAGTACTGGCCCGCGGCGATGATACGGAATTTTCGAAACGTGTTGATGATGGCAAAGTACCATCAAGTCAAAAGTGATTAAGTTAACCGGGGAAAATAATAAAATGAAACAGGATACCGAGACGATGACAAAGGTAACGCTGACAAGACGTTTGACTTTAACCGCAGCAACAATGAGCCTGGCGCTTGTGTCGAGCTTTATCGGTGCCCATGCAAATGGCTCAATTTTTTCCGGCAGTGCGGTTGCCGACACTGTCAGTGAAACAGTGGCCCCGCCCGTGCCATTTTCGTCAGAAAACTCTACGGTTCCGACCCCTAAGAAGTCTGACAGCGATTATCCGCCAGCAGATTTTGATCCTGAGAAAAAGGAGGTTAAAACCGAAACGGGCAGCCAGCAGGGCAGCCAAGAAAAGGCTCAACAAAAATCTGGTGAAAATGCTGGCAATCAACAGCCGCCAAAAACTCAGCATAAATGGCCCAGTGCAAATCAGGCTGTGGCGCCACTAAAAGTATATCCGCCAAAAGAAGGTATCGACTTGACACCGCCAGCCAAAGCGCCGGTGGCAAAACCGGTAATGAAATACCCCGAATTTCCGTCAGTCGAATGGCCAAAGGAAAAGGTCGAATTACCCGAATATGCCCCATTTCCTTCGGTGAAAAATCCACCGGCCGCTAAAACACCTGTAGCACCAGCAGCACCTTTAGTTGCTCAGTCGGCACCAAAAGTTGCAGCACCAACACCACCATCAGGCCAATGGGCCCCACCGCCGCAACCCTGGCCTCAATCAGTTTGGCAACCGCCAGCAGCGAGTCAGGCTGAAGCGGAAAAAGCATTCAAGGATAATCAGGCTGCAATCAGGCGCCAGTGGGAAGCCATGCAGACAGAGCGCAAGGCTGCGTATGAAGCGGCCAAAGCCCAACAGGCTGAACAGGCAAAAATTATCAAAGCCCAGCAAGATGCGCAACGGCGTTTGTATGAGGCCCAACAGGCAGAGCAAAAAGCAGCTTACGATGCTGCCCAGGCCAAAGGTGCTGAACAGGCAAAAGCAATCGAGGCTCAAAAAAGCGCCCAAAAGCGTTTGAATGAAGCCCAGGATGCAGAACGCAAGGCAGCTTATGCTGCTGCCAAGGCAGAACAGGAAACCCAGGAAAGAATTCTGAAAGCTCAACAGAGCGCTCAGCGCCGTTCAGCACAAGCCCAAGAAGCCCAGCGCAAATCAGCTAGCACTGCGGCCAATGCCAAGGCTGCCGAGCAGGCAAAAGCTGCACAGCAGGCCCAGCAAGACCAGGCAAAGCGCCAATGGCAAGCCAGACAAGCTGAAATGGAAAAAGCCCGCGCCGCCTATGAAGCCCAGCGCGTTGAGCAGGAAAAGATCATCAAGGCTGGTCAACTGGCTCTTAAACGCCAATGGGAAGCACAGCAAGCCGAGATGCAAAAAGCCCTTGCCGCCTACGAAGCCCAGCGCGCCGAGCAGGAAGCAGCTCAACAGGCTTTAATGAAAAAACAGGCTGCAGAAGCTGCTGCTCAGAACAAAGCGATTCAGGCGGAAATTGCCAGGCAACAGGCCGCTGCCGCAGCCGAAATGGCGCAACAGCAAAAAACAATGGAAGCCCAGCGCAAGGAGATGGAAGCGGAAATGGCAAAGCAGCGTGCAATAATGAAAGCTGAAATGGCCAAAATGCATCAGCAGGCCAAAACGGCACCGGTACCGCCAATGCCGCCAAAAGCTGCCGCACCGCAATACATAACCCCGCAAATCCTGAACCAGCAAAAGGCGACACCACCAAAAGCCGCAGCTCCCCGCCCGGCACCGGTCCCGCAAGGCAACTGGTATGGAGGTCGCCAGCAATGGGGCTCAAATAACAGGGGCAACGCCAATGGTAATTTCCGGGGCAATTGGGGTTTCCGGATGCAGCCGCAATGGCAATACCAGCAACAGATGCACCCGGCATGGCGCAATAACCAGTACTGGCAAGGTCAAAACTGGCAAGGTCAAAACTGGCAGGGCCAAAACCGGCAGGGTCAACGTCCCTATCCCTACGGGCCAGGTTTTTACCCGCCGCGCTGATCGCCCGGTAAACAGTTTGTAAAGTGTGTATTTGAGTAAAGGTTGAGTTTAAAGTGTTTTTGAGGTGCAAAATTTTCTGGCGTGTCGGTCTGGTTGCCTTTTTGGCGACCGGCTCCTTCGCCAATGCGGCCATCGCTGCAAGCACCAACCCCTGGGCCATGCCTCAGCAGCAAGGCCAGGGTCAGGGCAATGCTCAAGGAGGCTTTAATATGGGAGGTGGTTTCACCTTTGGTGGCAACACCCAGCAGCAATCAAACCTTGCTCCGCCGCAATTTGTTGCGCCAGCACCGGTAATACCCCAACAGGCAGTACCACAGCAAGTTGTGCCACAACAAGTCGTGCCTCAACCGCAAGCACCAGTAGCGCCCCGGCAACAATTTGGCATTTATCCGCCTTTGACCACCCAAAACTCTCCAACCCGATTGGGGCCAGCTCAGCCTGCCAGACCGTTGCTGCGCCAACCGGTTTCACCTTATTATCAGCCCCAGCCCTATGGCTATGGTCAAATGCCTTTTGGTTTTAATCCCGGTTTTGGCGGTTTCAACAATTTTGGTTTTGGGTTCGGTTTTGGCGGTGGCATGGGCAATGGCCTTATTGCCCCGGGGCCGGTTTTCCCCGGCTACGCAAATCCATATTATCAAGGTTACGGGGCACCGCGATATCAAGCCCGACCGCAGGTCAGGTAAAACAGAATTTGTCCGGCCCGCGTGGGCTGGATTGACTAACGGGACCAACCTTTTTTCCCGGCATCAAGCACAAAAAAAGGAACACAGAGCAGAGAGACTAAAAACATGAAAAACTTTTTGAAAACAGCATTGGTTGTTGGCGGTGTTGCAGTTAGCGCACTTGTCATGGCTTCCAGCGCCCAGGCACAATGGGGCAACAACGGTTGGGGTAATAACAACAATTGGGGTAACAATTGGGGTAACAACGGCTGGGGCAACGGTCGCGGCAATGGCAGCGGCAGTGGCAGCTTTGGCATGAATTTCTCGGGTTCAGGCAATGGCCGTGGCAATGGTTGGGGTAACAACAATTGGCGCAACAACAACAATTGGCGCAACAACAACAGTGGTTGGGGCAACAACGGTTGGGGTAACAATGCTCCCTGGAACAATGGTCCTTTCAACTTTAATGGCCCTTGGAATAACAACAATTGGGGCAACAACGGTTGGAACAATCGCCCAAATTGGGGTCCAGCACCTTATGGCTACGGCCCGGCGCCACGTCCACCAGTTGCAGCTCCTCGTGCACCGGCTGCTCCTGCAGCACCAAAAACCAACTAAGCTGGTTTTGGGTATAAAACGCCAGCAGATTGCGGGTTGATCATCAACTTGCAGTCTGCTGCGATTGCTTAACCATGGACAATTGTCAGTATGAGTAACCAGGAAAAAAAACCACAACATGAGCCTGCTAAAAGGGCACCTCTTGTTGTGGAGCCTAAACCGCGCCGCCGTCGCGGATTTTTCAGTTTGCTTTTCAGTCACCTTATGGTGGCGCTAATTGCGGTCATCGCTGTCAGCGCCTATATGCACTGGACCGATATTCTAAAATACACCGGTTCGCGCGTGTGTGCCTATGATGTGCTGGGCCAATATGGTACCCAGCCCGTTAAAGTACCGCCAGTTGATTTGAAAAAATCGACCACAAAGAAGTCTGAAGAAAAAACCGAATCGCAAAAAACGCCTGCGGAAGAAAAGCCGCAGGCCGACACGTCTTCCACGCCGGAAAATGTTTTGAAAAGGCCTGGTTTTAAATCAGCATTGCAAGCTGCAAGAAAACTGTTTTGGGCGCAAGATCCTTCAGCTCTTGCCGCCTATGAAAAACTGGTTGCAGAAAATCCTGAAAATGCAGATTTAAGGGCCGAATTGGGCAATGCTTATTTTAAAATGGGCAAAAAAGACAAGGCCGCCCAAACGTATGTAGAGGCCGCAAAGCAATTTGCCCGGCAAAAAGACAATGATAAAGTTGTCGGGATAAAAAACATTCTGAAAAAGTTTGCCCCTGAAAAACTTAAGAATATTGACATGGATCAATAAAAACCGGCCCAGTAATTCGTAGAAACAGTGTACACTGTGCTTTTTCGTTTGATTCATACGAAAATTTGAATATGATGGAAAAAATGGAAATGCATAAATACCTAAGGTAGCCCTCAGGGATAAATATGAAGAAGAAAACCGACAAAAAGGCAAAAAAATCGACTGTAGACGTTCAAAACGTGGCGCCTCCTCAAGAGGTGCCCCATCAGAACGTCGCCATTCCCTTGGAGTCGGCTGAGCGTTTTTTCAAGACATTCGAAAAAAGCGCCCGCCGTTGGGAAATGATTGTTTATCCCGGCATGTTTATTGCTGTGATGTTTATGGCCTATGGTTTTTACCTGATCTACAATCTCACCAACGACATGCGCCAGATGGTTTCGCGCTTTGATGATCCTGAAATTACCTCAAATTTGAGCAATCTTTCCGGTAACCTTAAGGCCTTGAACGACAACATTGCCAAAATGGCCAACCGGGTTGACAGCATGGCAAAAGATACCAGCCACATGTCAGCCAATACTGCTGCGATGTCGAAAAGCACCGCCCAGATGACCAAATACATGGAATCGGTCAAATATATGGGCTCTATGGATCGTGAACTGAAAAAAATGAACGAGTCGGTTTACGTGATGAACCACAGCGTTAAGAGAATGGGAACTGACATGTCCCGCATGCGCCACGACATGACCAACATGAACCGCTCAGTCTCGCGCCCCCTCAACATGATGAACAAATTCCTGCCGTTTTAGACCCTGGATCAAACTGCAATTAGGTAGAGTCAGCTGATTGCAGGTAAGTTGATCGATTCTAATGGTTAGTGCATCTTATCTGCACGCATTGGCGTGCAGGTTGCACTAATGCTTGTTGCGTTTAATCGCCTTCACTACCAAAGCTCCCTCATCACCGGATTTATTCAGGTGATGAGGGATAAAGTGATGAGAGTGATTAAACGCGATATGCATTAATCATACTGTTTTTCAGCCTCATAATATTCATCAAATCCAACCAGTCGTCTTAGTTCTGAAAATTCCAGCAAGGCACTGTCTGGATGATCGCCAGCCTTCATTTGCCTGAGGCTATCTTGCATCGCCCTCATGGCAGCAGACAAAATTGTCAGAGGATAGGCGGCTATATTGTAGCCTAGCTTGTGCAATTCATCAGCAGAAACCATTGGTGTTTTGCCCCCTTCAAGCATATTGGCCATGTGAAGGCCGGGCACTTGGCGGGTGATTGTTTCCAGCTCTTGCAAAGAGTGCGGAGCCTCGACAAACAAAATGTCCGCGCCGAGATCTGCAAATGCTTTTGCCCGCCAGAGCGCTTCATCAAGCCCTTCAGTATGACGGGCATCGGTACGCGCCAGAATAAGGATATCTAAGCCAGCTTCTCGCGCATCTACCGCCGCCTTTATGCGGGTAACTGCCTCATTGCGTGATACAACAGCTTTGCCTCGGGTATGCCCGCAGCGCTTGGGTGAAACCTGATCTTCGATCATGATAGCGGCAAACCCGGCCCGGGCATAAAGGTCGACAGTACGGCGAATATTTAGAGCGTTACCATACCCGGTGTCGCCATCACCGATCACCGGTATGGTGCTTGCTGCACAAATATTACGCCCCTGATCAAGCATTTCGCCAAAAGAAATCAGACCGGTATCAGGCGCCCCGAGACGGGCGGCAGAAACCGCAAAGCCGGACATAAAGGTGAAAGAAAACCCGGCATCGGCAATCATTTTTACCGACAACCCATCCCAGCAGCACGGCATGACATGGCAGGTATCCTGGGCCAGCAATTGGCGTAATTTATCGGCAGGCGTTTTAGCTGTCATCATCACTTTTAGCCATTTGAGCATCGGAGGGGAATTTGTAAGAGCCATAGCGCAAAACCAGTGATGCACCAGCCAATAGCAGAATGCTGCCGGAAACCACCAGAATGGTTTGCCCATCCAGCGTTTCATGCTGATTGGCAATGGAAATCAACAGCCGGGTGAGGGCGGTGATGGCGACATAAATCAAAAATCGTACCGGCATGCGATTGGTTTTGAAGTAAATACCGACCATTGCGCCAATTTCCAGATAAATAAACAGCAGCAGCAAATCTTCAATTGTGGCGTGGCCTTTTGTAACCATTCCCCAAAATGCGTACAGAGAGGCCCATATTGTTGCCGCACCAATGGCAAACAAAGCCAGTTGATGGAACACATTAACCAGCAGGTTTCCCAATTCATCCGAAAATAAACGCAGTTTTTCATCATAAGATTTAAAAAGTGACTTTGCCTGTTTGTCTGACGAACCGGACATGCGCGCCTCCCATATGCTGATTTTTGTTGGCTTATTCTAACAATTTTAAAAACATCTGCAGCTTTTTAACTGAATATTTACCAAAAAAGTTAACGTTTGGCCTTGTAGTTATTTTCCGCACGTTTGCCCTTGGTGGTGATTCTGTTGCATTTGTGTGGCGTAAAAAGAGAAAGAGTTTGTAATGAAACCTGGCATCCCATGGAGTATTAAGGGGATTGAGAGTGAAACACGTGAAGCAGCAAAAGCTGCAGCGCGTCGTTCGGGAATGACGTTGGGCCAATGGCTCAATGGCATGATTCAGGTTGAAGCCCAACCGAAGGAGTTATTCAATAAAGTAGAGAAAACCAAGGGTAAAAAGGATAAAAGCAGCAATAAGAACAGCAAAAAACACAAAAAATCTGCTGCCAAAAAAGCTTCGAAAATAGATGACCGGCTGTCTGAGTTGGCCGATCAGCTTATGGCTTTATCTGAACAAAGTCAGGCAACAGCGGTAAACCGTTTTGTAGAATTTGATAACGAGCCAGTGGCTGAACGCGCTCTGGATGCCATGATTGAGCGTATTGAAAGCGGTGAAGCCCGGAGCATCGAATCATTTGAAGCCGTTAACATCAGACTTGATGCAATAGATGAAAAACTGGCAGAGCCGGTTGAAGAAGATCAGGATCAATCACCGGAGTTTCAGGCACTTGAAACCGCCCTGCGCAATATCGTTGAGCATATTGAAACCAGCGAAAAAAGAAATCGCGACGCACTGGGCAACATGCAGGAACGCATGTCAGAAATGTCCAAACGGGCCGAACAGGCGCAAAGCAGTTCGGTAAATCAAACCGCTCCGGCCATAGCAGCCCTTGATGCCCGCGTTGCCGAATTGGCGTTGCAGCACGAGCAGGCAACCAGCGCCAGCAACGATGAAACCCGTTCTTTCCTTGAAGAGCGCTTGTCGACCATAGGTGAGCAAATCGATGCGGTTCGTCATTCCAGTGATGCAATGACCAGGCGAGCCGAAACAACCGCCACAGATGCAGCAAAACGCGAAGCTCGCGAGGTCGAGCAACGGGTTGCCAGTCTGATTGGTGAAGCGCGTACACTGATCGTGAAATCTGCCTCAGGCGGTGAAACGCTTCATGTCATTCGTGGCGAAATCGAATCGCTTAACCAGCGTTTTGATGACATTAAAGCCGAATCAGCCTCGGATCAGGATGTCCAGTCGTTAAAACTGGCCATTGAACAACTGACCTCCAGCGTTACCGCCGGACCGGACATGCAACCGATTGCCGCGATGGAACAGCGCCTTGGTGAGTTAACCCTGCGACTGGATGAAAAACCTGCTGCTGATCACATGGCACCACAAATTGCCGAGCTTGAACAACGCATTGTCGACCTTGATCAACAACTGGCTCTAGCAATGGAACAGCAAAGTGATACTCAGACATTTGCCGCTCTGGAGTCACAGATTTCGATGGTTGCTGACCGCATGTCAGCAACCGAAGAAAAACTTGGCGCACTGACAACCATAGAGCAGTCGA
Source organism: Anderseniella sp. (assembly GCA_030626025.1). Taxonomy (GTDB): domain Bacteria; phylum Pseudomonadota; class Alphaproteobacteria; order Rhizobiales; family Aestuariivirgaceae; genus JALWJW01. Next base: position 26,062 of record DAOUPT010000020.1, read on the forward strand.
TCACCAAACTTTATTCAGCAATTGAAGAAAATAAAGCCGATGCTCACAATGCTGCCGAAGGCGCAGTTGCCCGCATGGCCGATGACATTATGCAGCAAGCTGTTCCAGCGACCGCCCAAGCTGGACCGTCTCCTGAACTTGCCGCATTGGAAGAAGGCCTTGCCGCAGTAAAACAAAGTTCCCGCGCTGCCGAACAACATAATCAGGAAACTCTTGAAGCGGTTCACGAAACCCTTGAGCAAATTATTACCAAGTTGGCTGGCATGGAAGCGCGTGATGCTGCTGCACCTGCCGCTCAACCCCAGCAGGTTGAACCGCAAGTGCAACCACAACTTCAACCTGAGGTAGAAGCAGGCAATGCCGATTGGCAAGCCGCTGTTCAATCTCATTTACATGAAAACCTTGTGCTGGAATCTGTACAGCCAGATCAGAATATTCCGCAAGATTCCAACCCAAATTCCGGCCCCTCCAGCCCGGATTTCGCCTTCTCCAACACGGTTTCCGGTGAACAAACTGCCGATGTGTCGCCCGCTTTTAACCCCGGACCTTTGCCCGACATGGCACAACCTGAAATGCCGGTTGAGATCCCGGCAGAACCTGTTGTTGCCGCTTTTGACCCAGCAACTGTTGCCGCTCAGCCAGCAACCGACGAGCCGCCGCTTGACTACATTGCACAAGCCCGCCTTGCCTCGCAGTCAGCCTCGCCACAGGCAAAAAGTCCGACGTCAAAAGGCGGCGGGTTTTTTACCGATAAAATTATGGCGGCTAGAAGCGGTGGTGCAGAAGTACCAGATTCTGGTGTTCCTGCTGAACCAAAAAAATCAAAGTCGTTGTTTTCACTGCCTTTTTTAACTAAAAAAAAAGTTGAAGCAGATAACGACCAATCCATAAATCTGGCACCACAAGGTGACCAGAAGGGCGCCAGTCGCAAGCGCCTGCTGATGATTGGTCTGGTTTTGCTGGTTGCCGCCGGTGCGGTAGCATACAATAAAGTTGGTGGAAAATCCGCAACGGAACCGGCTTCAACAGCCAGTGCCCCGGCCAAGGTAATTCCGCCAAAAGTTTCGCCGGTTGAAACACCAAAACCGAAAAAAACCAGCCAAACAATTGAGCAAACACCCGCTGCACCAGCGTTGGTAAAACAGGTTTCCCTAACTCTGCCGCAAACCAATCCTATTACCCAGGCAACAACCGCCAACCAGACCGGCATGCCCGCCGCACAGGCGTTGGAAAGCAGCAATCGTCCGACCGACCCAATTCTTGCAGCTCCGGCTGACCCGGTAACAACAGCATCGTTGCCACCGGCACCAACCGCCTCACATAACATACAGTCACCGTTTAATATTCAAACCGCAGCCCGCACTACCCCGCCACAAGACGAGCGAAAAGTTGAACCAACGACACCTTCGAATAATGCAGGTTTGCCACCCGAAGCAGCCGGTACGCTGGAGTTGCGCCAGGCTGCTGTCAAGGGTGATTCATCGGCGCAGTTTGTAATCGCCAGCAGGTACGCCAGTGGAAAACAGCTAAAACGCGACTATGGCAAAGCAGCCTCGTGGTATCAGAAAGCAGCCAGTTCAGGTCTCGCCCCAGCTCAATATCGTCTTGGCACCTTGTTCGAGCGTGGCAACGGTGTTCCCAAAGATTTAAATGCCGCCCGCTTGTGGTATGAGCGTGCTGCTGAGAGTGGTAACGTCAAAGCCATGCACAATCTGGCGGTAATTTATGCCAGTGCAAGCGGTGGCCAGACAGATTTTGTCAAGGCCCAAAAATGGTTCGAAAAGGCATCAAACCACGGTTTGAAAGATAGCCAGTTCAATTTGGCTGTTATCCATGAACGCGGCTTGACCGGAAAGCGTGATCAGAAACAAGCGTTCTATTGGTATTCACTTGCAGCTGCCAGCGGCGATCGTGATGCCGGTGTAAAAGCTCACACCCTGAAAAACTTTTTATCTGCCGCAGACATTGCATCAGCTGAAAAACGCCAGGCATCCTGGAAACCGCAGCGAGCCCTCAAAACTGGTAATTTTGTAGCGATCAAAGATCCCAAATGGCGGGTGGCTGGCAAATCTCCAACCTCGCCAAAGGGTCCGGTACAATTGGGTGCCAAACCGTCATTATCTGGTAAAGTACTGGTGAAACAAACCCAGACGCTTCTAACGAAAATGGGTTTTGATATTGGTAGTGCTGATGGTGTTATGGGGTCACGTACCGCAAATGCTGTGCGGTTGTTCCAGCTGCAAAACGGTTTACAGGTAAATGGCATGGTGACCAATGGCTTGTTGCAACAATTGCAAGCGCGTAGCTAAGTGCAAAAGCCTCAATCACTCAAACTACCCTGGCTGATTGGTCTGATCAGCGTTCTACCCTTGTGGTTATGTGCGTATGCTACCTATCGCCCGCTGGTTGATTTTTCGCCAGTAACCGCATTGGCTTTGGCTCCGATTTACGGCGGGATTTACCTCAGTTTCATCGGTGGAGCAAAATGGGGGCTGGTTAGTGCCGGTACAAACCTGCCGCGACCGGCACTGCAAATGTTGCTTTCATTTGTGTTTTTACTGGCCGGGTTCGCCGCCGTCATTCTGCCAGCAGTAATTGGTTTGAGTATCCTGCTCATCGGATTTATTTTGATGGCATTATGGGACCTCATTCATTCTCAGGCTGGTGTTATTGTCTTTTGGTATGCAAAATTGCGCATCTGGATTACCATATTTATCGTTGCTCCGCTGCTCACACTTTTGCTCAAAGTCTTATAACAGCACCCGTGACGGAAGCCGGTGTATGGCCGTTTTGCCAAGCATGAACACAACGAAGTCGCGTTGTTTCCAATAAGGTTCAAATGCCTTGTCTTTGACATTCAATCCACCCGTATAGGCGCCAAAAGCGGGCATGAAAATACGGCGCTTGTTTGCCGCAAAACACCGACGCCGCAGCCGTCGACCCCGCTGTTGTATGATCGCAGCAGGGTGCAGATGACCACATATCTCTCCATCGGCACAAATAGTCGGCTCATGCCGTAATGTGAGCGGCCCAAGCGCGACTTGTTCGGCAACCTCGCCAGGTAAATCATCGGGCAAATCAGGATCATGGTTGCCGGTAATCCACAACAAATCTGTCTGTTTGGCCATTGCATCAATTCGCTCTCGCTCTGTCTTGCCCAACCGTTCTGGCCCGTCGCGATCATGAAAACTGTCACCAAGTGAAATCAGGGTTTTCGGCTTGAAGCGCCCGACAACATCTTCCAGTCCATCAAGGGTCGAGCGGGTATCAAACGGTGGAATAATGACACCAAAACGTGCCAGACTTGAGCCCTTTTCAAAATGCAGATCAGCCACCAGCAGCGTGTCATATTCAGGAATAAACAGCGCCCCGGATAAATCAGGCAGTAATTGCAGCGTGTGAAATTCGATCATAGCAACGTCATTGCCTCGTCAATCAAACTGTCCGCCGCTTCAGCCAGCAACGCCTCATCACCTTCGCCATAAACAGGTACTCGACCGATTTCCAGCATTACCGGCACTGCCAGCGGTGATACCGCTTCAAGCGGTTTATGGACAATATGGTTTTTGATCCGGGCCAGCATCTGTCCCAATCGTTTTACATCAATCAGGCCGGACGCGGCACCGTCATAGGCTGCTTTTAATAAAACATGGTCCGGTTGGTGGGTGCGAAGAACATCGTAAATCAGATCGCTTGAAACCGTCATTTGCCGCCCCGATTTTTCCGAACGAATGGTCCGACGTTCAATCAACCCGGAAATAATGGCACAATCACGAAAAGTTCGTTTCATCAGACTGGATTGCGCCAGCCAGGCATCCAGATCATCGCCCAGCATATCCTCATCAAACAATTTTGTCAGATCAAGACGCCCTGTTTCAATCGCCAGAGAAAGATCGCGCACACACCAGATTGCCAATGCATAGTCGTTAGCAACAAATCCCAAAGGCTGCGCGCCCATCCTCTCAAGCCGCTGGGTTGCCAGCATGCCCAGCGTCTGGTGGGCAAGGCGCCCATCGAAAGGGTAACAAACCAAATAGTGTTTGTTGGCCCTCGGAAAAGTTTCAACCAGCATGTCGGCAGCTTTTGGCAAGATGGATTTCCAGCGTTGAATGTTCAGCCAGTCGCGCACCTGTTCCGGCAGCATTTTTTGCTGTTGCGGATCAGCCAGCATTTTACGCACCCGGCCGGCTAAATAAGTTGATAGTGGAAACTTGCCACCATAAAATGATGGCACTTTTGGTTCCTGGGCAAAGGATCGTGAAACCATGGCGCTCATTTCCTGCAAACCTTCAAACCGCAAAATCTGTCCGGCAAAAAGGAATGTATCACCGGACACCAATTGCTCGACAAACCATTCTTCCACCTCACCCAAAACCTTGCCGCCAAACCGGCTCATCGGTTTATTACCCCGCTTCTTTTGGGCCCTGACCAGACGCACTTTAATCATTGCCTCTTCGACGATGGTACCGGAATTCAGCCGGTAGTTCTGGGCAAGTCGTGGATGCGATAATCGCCAACGACCGTCGCTGGTTTGTTTCAGTTTGGCATATTGCTCATAAGATGACAGCGCATAACCGCCAGTGGCAACGAAATCCAGGACTGCATCGAACTCCTTGCGGCTGAGTGCAAACCACGGCGATGAATTTGTGATTTCGGCAAATAATTCGTCGGCGTCAAAATCGCCACCGCAAGCACAGCCCAGAATATGCTGGGCCAGCACATCACGCTTTAAACCAAGTGGTGGCTCGCTGTCCTGTTCACCAAGCTTGGCGGCAACGCGGGCTGCCTCGCACTCAAGCACTTCGAACCGGTTGGAGGGTACAAAGACCGCTCGGCTCGGTTCATCAAGCCGGTGGTTGGCCCGGCCTATTCGTTGTAAAATGCGACTCGATCCTTTCGGTGCGCCGACGTTGATCACCAGATCCACATCGCCCCAGTCAATGCCAAGATCCAGGGTCGAGGTGCAAACCACTGCGCGCAGTTTTCCCTCCGTCATTGCGGCCTCAACTTTGCGGCGCTGGCCGACATCAAGCGAGCCATGGTGCAATGCAATGGGCAAATGATCTTCATTGGCCTCCCACAAATCCTGAAACAGTCGCTCTGCTTGTGAGCGGGTATTTACAAATACCAGCGCCAGACCGGTATTGCTGATAAGCTGATAAATTTCCGGTACTGCATAGCGGGCTGAATGACCGGACCAGGGCAGGTGCTCTCGGGTCGCGAGAATGGAAATTTCCGGCACCGCTCCGGCTGCACCCATGATCAATTTAGCAGTATTATCACCATGCCCGAGCCATTGGCAAAGTAGTTTCGGATCCGCAACGGTTGCCGATAAACCGATCCGCCGGGCGCATGGTGCCAGCGAGGAGATACGGGTCAGTGCCAGCGACAACAACAAGCCTCGCTTGGACGACACCAGGGCATGGAGTTCATCCAGTACGATGTATTTCAGCGCCCCAAAAAACTTCGCGGCACCTTCATGGGCAATCAGCAATGAGGCTTGTTCTGGTGTGGTAATCAAAATGTCCGGCGGATTATAGCGCTGACGTTGGCGCTTGGATTGCGGCGTGTCACCGGTACGGGTCTCAATGGCAATATTAAGCCCCATCTCTTTGACCGGTATCTCCAGATTGCGGGCGATGTCTACCGCCAGCGCCTTTAGCGGCGAGATATACAGGGTGTGAATTCCATCACAAGGATTGTCGGCCAAATCAACAAGACTGGGCAAAAACCCGGCCAGTGTTTTGCCGCCACCGGTCGGCGCGATCAGCAAACAGGTTTGACCGTCCAGCGCTTGCTCCAGTATGGCCAACTGGTGCGCCCGTGGCCGCCAGCCGCGCGACTTGAACCAACGCTCAAAAACCAGTGGCAGATCATTTTGTGGATTGACGGATGGCGACTCAGATAGCATGGGTAAACACTAACCTGAATTTTCCAAATGTGAAAACTGCATGACAAATGAGATAACCCATAAGAAGGTACTGGCCGTTGCTGTGCCAATCATGCTGTCAAACCTTTCCGAACCCTTGATTGGGGTCGTAGATACCGCGGTTCTCGGGCAATTGCCCGAGGCTCACTTTATCGGCGCGATTGCGGTTGCCTCATTAATTTTTACTATAATTTACTGGGGTTTTGGCTCACTACGGTTGGGAACCGGTGGCCTGGCAGCCCAGGCTTTTGGTTCGGGCGACATGACCGAACTGCGCGCCGTACTTGCCCGCGCCCTGCTGATTTCCAGTATCATTGGCATCATTGTTGCTGGTCTAGGGCCGCTCATTGGACAGGTATCCTTCTGGTTGCTTGAAGCATCTTCGGCGATTGAAAAGGAAGCGCAGATTTATTTTGAAATACGCATCTGGTCGGCTCCCTTTGCCCTGGCCAACTACGTTATTCTGGGGTGGTTTATCGGCATGGGCAAAACCGGCTATGCCTTTGCTGTACAACTGGTACTCAACCTGACCAATATAGCGCTGGATATTTTCTTCGTCATGGGGTTATCCATGACCGCCGATGGCGTGGCGTTGGGAACCCTGCTGGCAGAAATCATTGCTGCCAGCTTCGGCGTACTTATTGTCTGGCGGGTGCTGGCCAAAAGCGGCGGGCATTGGTCAAAGCGAAGAATTTTTGACAAAGCGTCTCTCGTGCGCACCATCGCGGTAAATACCGATATTATGATCCGAAGCCTTTCGCTGACTTTTGCCTTTGCTTTCTTTACGGCTCAAAGCGCCAAGGTAAGCGATACCATCGTTGCCGCCAACGCTATACTCATGCATCTGCTGGTCACCAGCGCCTATTTTCTCGATGGTTTTGCCGTGGCGGTGGAAGCACTGGCCGGGCAGGCAGTGGGTGCTCGTAATCGCAACTTGTTTTGGCGGACGGTAAAATTGACAAGCCTGTGGGGTGCCGGTGTATCGGTGCTCGTGTCTCTGGTTTTCCTGATTGTCGGACCATTGTTTATTGACCTGCTGACCGTCAATGAAATGGTCCGCGCGACAGCCCGAACCTATCTTGTCTGGGCTGTTGTTGCGCCGATTGTCGGCTTTGCCTGTTTCCAGCTGGACGGTGTTTTCACCGGTGCAACCCGCACCGTTGACTTGCGCAACATGATGCTCATATCAGTGTTGGTCTATCTGGTTGCCTGGTACATACTGACACCATTGTATGGCAATAACGGCCTGTGGGCGGCGCTGATGGTGTTTTTCATCGCTCGCGGGGTTACGCTGGCCGCCAGAATGCCAGCCCTGTTGCGCGCTTTATTCTAAAATAGCCAGCACGTCTTCGATAGGGCGTCCGATGGCAGCTTTACCGTCTTTAATGACGATAGGTCGTTCGATCAAAATCGGATTATCGACCATTGCCTCAATCAGTTCATCGTCACTTAAATCAGCATCGCCAAGACCAAGTTCCTTGTAAATGGCTTCGCCGCTGCGAATGATATCGCGCGGACCCTTGCCGAGCATGGTCAAAATTTCGAATAATTCTGAAGAACTTGGTGTGTCTTTAAGGTATTCAACCACCACTGGTTCGATGCCTTTTGACTTAACCAAATCCAGTGTGGCACGCGATTTTGAGCAGCGCGGATTATGCAAAATTTTCGTCATGAATTTCTTCCCTTTAAAGCCGACCCTAAAGCCAAGCATCAACATTGCTGCCGACTGCATTTCCTATGGAGTTAAAATTGTGTTTGGCGATCAGGTTTACAAGGTCTTTTGAAATTTTATCGGCCAGGGTCGGACCTTCATAAACCATGGCGGAATAAAGTTGGACCAAAGAGGCTCCAGCGCGAATTTTCTCAAATGACTGTTCAGCCGTAGCAACACCACCCACGCCGATGAGTGGCAATTTTCTTTTCGTCAACTTGCTGGCTTGTGCCAGCATGCGTGTAGACATTTCAAACAGCGGCTCACCCGACAAACCACCGGCCTCATTGCGCGATGGTGAGCGCAAACCTTCTCTCGACAAAGTCGTGTTTGAGATGATCAAGCCATCAACCGCCCCCGTCATGCAAACCTCACAGATATCAGCCAGCTCATCACTGATCAAATCAGGGGCAATTTTCAGAAACATTGGCGTTTGGCTCGCCAATTGTTCACGGGCCTCATTCAGTCGATCAAGCAGGCTGGTTAATTCCTTGCGCGATTGCATGCCACGCAAGCCCGGTGTGTTGGGCGAAGAGATGTTAACTGTTAGATAATCGGCAACCCGATGAAAAGTCTCAATTCCTTTAACATAATCGCGTTCGCGGTCTTGGGATAATTTATTGGCGCCAATATTGACCCCGACGATGCCATTGCGGCTCCGCGCTTGCAGGCGCCGCAAAACCACGTCATGGCCATGATTGTTAAATCCCATGCGATTAATAACTGCCTTGTCCTCTGGCAGGCGGAACAATCTGGGTTTTTCGTTGCCCTCTTGCGGCAATGGCGTGACCGTACCGATTTCGACAAAGCCAAACCCCTGCGCCAGCATTGCATCGGGTACTTCAGCATTTTTGTCAAACCCTGGCGCCAGTCCCACAGGATTGGGAAAAGACAACCCGCACAAGTCAACCTGCAAGCTGTCATGTTGAAATTTTGCCGGTGCAGGGAGTAGGCCGGACTTTAACGCCGCTATTGCTGCGCTATGTGCCTTCTCGGCATCCATCAATCGAACCAGCGGCCCGACGATGTCAAATAAGCCAACCATCAGATTGCTTCCAGTTCGGGCAGATCAGGTAAAACGTGGCTATCATTCTCAAGCTGTATATCCTGTACACTGAGAGCATTGGTTACTGAAAGCGCCCCGTAAAGGTGAGGAAAAAGATCACCGCCCCGCGAACGCTCCCATTTAAGTAACTCACCCAATGCAGCCCCATCCACTGTAACCAGCACAAGATCGATTTGCCCGGCAAAATGTTTGGCCAACGTTCCGACAAGTTGCTCTGCGGTGGAGAAATGGATAAACCCGTCCCGCATATCATCTTGAGACCCTTTATAGGTCCCTGTTTCCTTCGCATGTGACCATTCGATACGGCCGCAGATTTTGTAGATCAATTGAGTCATGATGGCGCGAACATAGTCAGGATAGATCAAACCAACAAGGGAAAATCAGATATTGGACACGGAAATCAATATAAGATATAACATCAAGAACAAACTATGAATAGAATGTGGAGATGAACATGTTTACCAACAAGCAGATTTGGCATGCAATAGACCTGCTGGCCGCTCAAAAAAATCTGAGCCTTGCCGGTTTGGCCCGGGCAGGTGGGTTGGACGTGACCATTTTCAACTTTTCAAAACGCGTCGCGCCCGATGGCCGACCCCGTTGGCCCTCAACTCAAAGTCTCTCCAAAGTTTTGATGGCCACTGGTACCCCGATTGAAGTTTTTGCCGGTTTAATGAGCCAGCATAGTGGGTTTAAAACAACCGGTCCGACCATCCCGCTGATTGGAATGGCTCAGGCTGGAACCGGCGGATATTTTGACGATGCCGGGTTTCCGGTTGGTGGTGGCTGGGAGGAAATCAGCCTGCCGCAGGTCAATGACGAAAACGCCTATGCTCTTGAGGTCAGCGGTGATAGTATGGAACCGGTTTACCGGCAGGGTGATATCCTGATTGTCTCACCCAATGCAAACTGTCGGCGCGGTGATCGCGTCGTTGCCAAAACCTTTGCCGGACAGGTGCTGTTCAAAACCCTCAAACGCCAGACCGCCAAAACTATCGAACTGGCATCGTTCAATCCCGAACATGATGACCTGACCTTTGCGCTGGATGAAATGGACTGGATTGCCCGGGTTTTATGGGTCAGTCAGTAACCAGTTCACCGGCCAAACCCTTGGCAATCAACTCTCTGGTTTCCTCTAATCCATAAAGTGCTGCAAATGAACCAAATCGCGGCCCTTGTTTTTGCCCGAGCAGCACTTCATAAAGCGCTCCGAACCAGGACCGTAACGGATCAAAGTCATGCTCTTTGCCAACCGCATAAACAACGCTCTGCACAGCCTCGCCATCGCTGTCTGATGTTAGTCCGGCCAGTCGTTCCGACAGATCTTGCAGCGCTTTTGTCTCCTGATCATCGGGCAAACGGAATGACTTGGTCGGTTTAACAAAGTCAACAAAATAGTTGATGGCATACCCCACCATTTTATCCAGATCAGGGTGTGTTTCAGGGCTTGTTCCGGGTGCGTAACGTTCAATAAAACCCCATAAAACCTCACTGTCATGCGCATTGGAAGCACTGACGAGGTTGAGCAAAAGGGCAAAGCTGACCGGCATTCCTCCTTGCGGGATTTCACCACCATGAATGTGCCAGACCGGATTGTTGATTTGTTGTTTCAAATCCTGACGCTCAAATCCACTCAGGTGAGAAAAATACTCATCGACATTTTTGGGAATGATATCAAAGTACAACCGCTTGGCCGTCATTGGTTTTTGATACATGAACAATTGCAGGCTTTCCGGTGAAGCATAGCGCAACCATTCGTCAATAGTCAGACCATTGCCGATCGATTTGGAAATTTTGCGGCCCTGATCGTCAAGGAACAATTCATAATTAAACCCTTCAGGTGGTTGCGAACCCAGTACCCGGCAGATTTTGTTGCCGGTTTTAACCGAGTCGATAAGGTCTTTACCGGCCATTTCATAATCAACACCAAGCGCATGCCAGCGCATGGCCCAATCCGGTTTCCATTGTAGTTTACACGCCCCGCCGGTCACCGGTGTTTCGTATAATTTGCCGGTGTCAGGATCGCGCCAGACGATTGTTCCAGCTGCTGCATTAACCTCTTCCATCGGCACCTGCATGACGATCTCGGTTTCGGGATGAATTGGCAAAAACGGCGAATAGGTTTGTGAACGTTCGTCACGCAAGGTGGCCAGCATGATTTTCATCACCTCGTCGTATTTTTCCAGCACCCGCATTATTCCGGCATCAAAACGTCCCGATTTATAGCAATCGGTCGAGGAAACAAATTCATAATCAAAGCCAAAATCATCAAGAAACGCCTGCAGGCGGGCATTGTTGTGGGCTCCGAAGCTGTCATGAGTCCCGAACGGATCAGGGATATTGGTCAGTGCCTTACCCAGATTGTCTTGCAACACCGCCTTGTTTTCAATATTGGTTGGCACCTTGCGCAGGCCATCCATATCATCAGAAAAACACAGCAAGCGTGTTGGTATATCGCTCATGGTTTCAAAGGCATGACGCACCATGGAAGTGCGCGAAACCTCACCAAATGTGCCGATGTGCGGCAGGCCAGAGGGCCCGTAGCCGGTTTCAAAAATGATCTCTTTGGGCGCCTTGCCGCCTTGCTTGATCTGTCTTTCAACGCGCTTCAAAAGCTTGGTTGCCTCGACAAATGGCCAGGCTTTGGAAATTAGGGCTTCAGCGCGCAAGGCGGGATCTACTGTTTTTGAGGTCATTTTGTTTAACTACTGCTTGTGTTTGTGGCAGGTTGGCAAAGCTAAAAGATTCGCCACCAATTGATTGTTTTATTGTTTGTCAAAAATGTCTGACCCAGAAGCCAACAAATTTCAAGAGACAAATATGCCCTCACTAGCGCACCCTGTGGTGATTGCGGATGTTTCTGGTGCCGTTGTCTGGCAACACGCTGGTAATGAGAGTGGTGATGAGCAAAGGCTTGGCCGGGCTGAGGCGATTAAGTTTCTTGGCCAAAACCAGAGCATTATCTGCCACGCGACCTATCTGGTCGAGCGTCTTGGTTCGGGTAAAAACAGTGACATGCAGGCCCTGCAGCGGGCGCGTGATACCCGCCATTTTGATGTTTGTGAGTTGTTTGCCTTTGCCGTGCCGGGGATCACGACAACCCCGACGCCGACAGGTTTGGCAAAAGCTTTAGGCCTTCAAGTTCAAATTTTACAAGCTGAAACGCTAAAAAGCGTTGTAGATAACCTCCTGACCCGGCTTTCGTCACCGCGCTATCCCAATATTCGCGAAGCTGCAGAAATTGCCAATTTTCTCAAACGGGGAAAATGGCCGTGGGCCGACGTCGTTCTCAATGCATTTCGAGCCAGCACGCCCGATTTGAAACTTAATGATTTCATCACTGGCCTTAATGTCTGGGACCGGTTGGAAGAGTGGGAGGACGAAGGCCCACGTCCGCCTGGCAGTCATCAACCTGTTACGGCCAATGAGAGCAGGCAATTTCTCAGAGAAATTTTGGGAAGTGAGGCTGAACGTCGCAGCACGCAGTATGAATATTGCGAGGAAGTGACAGGCGCCTTTCAAGCCCGCCAGCAGCGAACTGAAAACCATATCGTATTGGCCGAAGCGGGAACCGGGCTTGGTAAAACCCTTGGCTATCTTGCTCCGTCTTACTTATGGGCTGAGCGCAACAAGTCCCCGGTATGGATATCCACCTATACCAAAAACCTTCAACGCCAGCTTGAGCAGGAGACCCACCGGGTCATTCCCGACCCGGCAGAGCGCCGTCGCAAGGTGGTTATCCGCAAGGGCAGGGAAAACTACCTATGTCTGCTAAACACCCAGGAAGCATTCGCCCGGATGACCGCAACCAATCCCAAAACCGCCCTGATGGCTGGTTTGGTGGCCCGCTGGGCACGATATTCGCGCGATGGTGATATGGTTGGTGGTGATTTCCCTGCCTGGCTGATGAGCTTGTTTTTTCCCGAAAGAGTACGCGAAGGCCGTACTGTGACGCCGATGTCACTTGGCCTCACTGATCGCCGCGGCGAGTGCATTTTCGCCGCCTGCCCGCATTACCGCAAGTGTTTCATCGAAAAAACCATTCGCGCTGCCAAGCACGCTGATCTTGTGATCGCCAATCACGCGCTGGTCATGCATCAGGCTGTCCTCGAGCAGGCTCTAGGTCCCGCAACAACAGATCAGCAAGAAGAACAGGAAAGCCCCGGTTTCCGCCGTCTGGTTTTTGATGAGGGCCACCATTTGTTCGATGCCGCCGACAATGCTTTTTCGGCTCATATCACCGGCATGGAAACTGCCGAACTCAGGCGTTGGGTGCGTGGAGCCGAAAACCAGCGTCGGCGGGGCAGGTCCCTGAATGATCGCCTGGCCGAGTTGATTGACGATGATGAACAGGCCGAAAAGGGCTTGCGGCAAATCGAAAAATCATCCCTTTGCCTGCCCGGCCCGGGCTGGCAGGCTCGAATTGAGTCTGGCTTGGGGGAGGGGGCAACCGAAAAGTTCCTGCAAGGCGTACGCCAGCAGGTGATGGCGCGAACCGATGGTCGTTATGGCGGTCATCGTCTGGAAACCGACTGCCGCCCGTTGATAGACGATTTGGCTGGCCAAGCCGGAACGCTGGCAGCAGCGCTGATCGATCTGAAACGGCCACTTGTGGCTCTTGCAAACTCGCTGATGAAAAAGCTTGATACCGAAGCAGCAGAACTTGATACCTCAGAACGCATTCGCATTGAGGCGTTGGCTCGTTCCCTGCAGCGCCGCAGCCAGTTGATGTTGTCGGGCTGGATCGACATGCTGGGCCGGTTGGTTGAAGAAATCGACTCAGGTTTTGTTGAGTGGTTCGCTGTCGACTATCAGTTTGGCCGCGAGTTTGACTTTGGTATGCATTCCCATTGGGTAGACCCCAGCCTGCCGTTGGCCAGTGCAGTTTTGGCGCCAGCTGATGGTATTGTCATTACCTCGGCAACGCTTAAAGATCGCCCGCCACAGGCACCTGATGATTGGGAAAATGCCGAAATGCGAACCGGTGCCATACATCTGCCCTACAGTGTGCATCGCGTTGCCCATATTTCGCCGTTTGACTATCACGCCAATGCAAGGATTATCGTCGTCAATGATATGGGCCGCGATAATATGGACCATCTGGCCGCCGCCTATCGTGAACTTTTTATCGCAGCCGGGGGTGGGGCGCTCGGGTTGTTTACCGCCATTTCGAGATTACGAGCGGTGCATAATCGTCTGGTCGACCCTTTGCTTGAAGCTGGATATCCGCTTTTTGCCCAGCATGTGGATCCGATAGATACCGGGACATTGGTCGATATGTTCCGGGCCGAAGAAAATGCCTGTCTGCTTGGAACCGACGCGGTTCGTGACGGGGTTGATGTGCCCGGTTCATCCTTGCGGTTGATTGTTCAGGATCGGGTACCGTGGGGCCAGCCGACAATTCTTGAGCGGGCCCGGCGCAAGGCCTTTGGTGGTGCTGCCTGGCAGGACATGATTGTCCGCCTGCGCCTGCGTCAGGCTTTTGGGCGCTTGATTCGGCGTAAAACCGACCGCGGCATATTTGTCATCCTCGACAATCGTCTGGCCTCGCGCTTTGCCACGGCCTTTCCTGATGGTATGGAAATTGAGCGCATGGGGTTGGTAGACGCCTTGGAACAAGTCAAACAGTTTACGAATGCCGGATAAGCATTTATAGATTTGACATGAGGATTAGTGGACGCGAAAAAACTATGCTATCGCGTAGTGTTTTTAAGGACTAGCGCCATTATGCTGGAAGCATGTGTTACATGACGCGGCGCGCAGCCCGCGTGGCGCCTGAACGCACACAAAAGGGCCATCTTTTTTGGTCCTTGATATTAAGAGAGCACAAAAATGGACAATACTGTAAGCCTGCATCAGGCACTGATTTATGCAATGGTCACCATCACTGCCGTTGATGCAAAAGTTGGTGATCTTGAATTGACCCGCATTGGGCGACTGGTGCAAAATTTACCGGTTTTTAAAAACTTCGATCCCGAGCGCCTAACCCATGTGACGCAGGAATGTGCCGAGATGCTACAGGTTGACGGGGGACTTGATGCCGTTCTTGCCCTCATTGGTCAGGCTGTGCCGTCCGGGTTGACTGAAACGGCCTATGCGCTGGCAGTGGAAATTGCCGTAGCTGATCTTAACATCGCTCGCGAAGAGGTTCGTTTTCTGGCTCGTCTGCGCGATGCGCTTGGATTGGACAAGCTGATCACCTCAGCTATTGAACGCAGCGCGACAGCACGTTATCAAAGCGCCTGATTTTTCATAAAAACGGCTACCGCATCAGCTGCGCTTTGCCAATTGTCCTGACGTGTCAGGCCCGAGCGCTTTGGCGGGGCCATATCGTGATTGCCAAAGGGGGCCCAGTGAAATTGAAAACTGGCGGGCAGGGCATATTGCTCAATTTCTGGTCGCTTGCCAAAGGGGTCATTCTCGCCCTGGCAAATCAGGCTTGGGCAAGTGTAGTCGGCAAAATGGGCCGTGCGCAATTTGTCCGGTTTGCCCGGTGGATGAAACGGATAGCCAAGGCAAACCAGTCCGGCGATTTTGCCGTCACCAAAACATTGCTGAGCCATCATGCTGGCAACCCGCCCACCGAGCGACTTGCCTCCTATAAAAATTGCCCTGTTGGCATTTTGTGCCCTGATTTGTTCCAGTGCCACAGTAAATTCTTGTATCAGTTTTTCTGCCCTGGGCGGTGGTGGTTTTTTACCGGTGGTCCGGCGTCCGGCCATAAAGGCAAATTCAAACCGTGCAACGCCGATACCGTTAGCAACCGCATAAGTTGTAAACTCATTCATAAAATCGGTATCCATCGGTGCGCCAGACCCGTGTGTCAGCAATAGTGTAGGGGCATTTTTAGGGCCATCAAGCAGGAACTCGATCATGTTGACTTCTCTTTCGCTATGTTGCCTTTCCAGGGGCTAAGCGGGAAATACTGCCGAAAAATTTTGTTGTAACGACCCGAAATTTGCAAACGGTCAAGAGCATGATCGAGCAAATCGCGAAGTTTGCGGTTGTCGCGTTTTACAGCGATTGCCATCGGCCGACTGAACGTTGCAGGCTCCAGATAGGCGTCACCGATCAAATGGCAGCAGTTTTTTGACTTGGCACCTTTGACCCAGAACATCAATTGCAAGGAATCACCAAACAGCGCATCAACCGCCCCGGTTCGCAATCCTTCCTGCGCATCACTGGGCGTATCAAATGCACGAATTTTGGAACGTCGGAAGTTTTCGGTCAAAAACCGGGCATGGTGTGTGCCAACAACAACCCCAAGACGCTTGCCAGCCAGCGCCCGAACGTCATTGTTTTTGATTGACATCGATTGGCGCACCGCAAAGCGGGCAGAAAACCGATAATAGGGCCGGGTAAAGGAAAGCTCCTGTGCGGTTGCTGAACTCTCGCGTAACCCGGTGATCACAGCATCTGCTTCTTTTGTCTCAACTGCCTTGTTTGCCTGATCAAACGGTTTGACCATAAACAGGCATTCGACCCGCAAAGTCCGGCAAACAGAATTGGCAATGGCTATGTTGAAGCCGGTAAGCGCGCCGTTGCTGGTGCGATAACTAAAGGGAGGAAAATCATCAGTAACCACAAAACGGATGACCGGGTAAGCTTTGAAATCGGGATCCTTTTTAGACGGATCAATATGCCGGAACAGGGGCACCGCGACAGGTTGTTTAGCGGCTGTTTCTTGTGCAAAGACCGATGGCCCCATTGCACCCGATACAGTTGCAACTGACAGGCAAGAGGCAACAAGCACGCCAACTGCTGGCAACGATTTATTTCGACTGACCCCGGACAAAATGCACCCTTTTTCTGGCAAAAACACTCAGGACTAGATTTGCCATATGAGGCAAACACTTGCCAGCGATTTCTTTTGTCGATTTTTTAATTGACCATTTGAGAGAATAAGTCTTGAATAGTGCAATATGTTGCATATTGATTCTGGGGAGAGGGCAATCAGCGGTAATTTGACAATTGCGCCAGATAAAACTGGAGACAGAACTGGTGAAACGCGAGGGTTGCCGCGTGCCCGGCGCTGGGAAATGATCGAAGCCTGTCGCCAATTGACAGATACACAAGCTCGCGATGTCTTGCGCACCCGGCTTTTACCGTTCATTTTTATGCCCGGTGAGATATTATATGCAGCTGCTGATTGTCACGGCCTGTCTGTGGCCCGCCAGCGCGGTGTTGAAGTCATCGCCACGGCTCGCCGTGATGACATGTTGCATGCCTTGCAGGTGGTTTTTGGCAAACAGATTTTACATAATTCAAGGCATCATCTGGCTAATGATATGTCGGTCTACAGCGCATCAAAGCGTCTTACACGACTTCAGGCGGGATTCTTGTTAGCCGTTGTAGTGGTTACTTTCTACGGGTTCTGGTTTAATCCAGAGAACACATTTATCATCTTCTCGGCAATTTTTGCGACAATGTTTTTTGCTGTTATCACCCTGCGACTGGCTAGCATTTTCCCCATCGATGACAATGCAGCACCGCCAACCAAGCCGCTGGCCGACGCAGAACTGCCAATTTACACAGTGTTGGTGCCATTATTTCAGGAAACAGGTGTTATCAATCAGTTGCTGACAGGATTGTGTGCACTGAATTATCCAGCTTCCAAACTCGATATAAAACTTATTCTCGAAGAAAAAGACACAGCAACCCGTCAGGCGGTTGCCGAATTGGCTTTGCCGCCCCAGTTCGAAGTTATCGTGGTGCCTCATGCCAAGCCACAGACCAAACCCAAAGCACTCAATTACGCCCTGCATTTTGCCCGTGGTGAACTGGTGGTTATTTTTGATGCTGAGGATGTTCCAGAACCCGGACAACTGCGTCTGGCGGCTGAAACCTTTGCCGCGATAGAGCCGGAGATTGTTTGCCTGCAGGCCCGACTAACTTTTTACAATGTCAATGAAAACTGGTTGACCCGGCAATTCACCATTGAATATGCGGTGCTTTTTGATTTGGTCCTGCCATTGCTGGCAAGCATGGAGCTGCCGCTGCCGCTTGGTGGCACCTCTAATCATTTTCGAATGACAGCCTTGCGCAAACTTGGGGCATGGGATCCATACAATGTTACGGAAGACGCTGATCTTGGCATTCGTCTGGCCCGTTTTGGCTGGCGGGCAGATGTGTTGGAATCAACGACATTTGAAGAGGCAAACAACGAGTTCAGCAACTGGATATCCCAGCGCTCACGCTGGTTAAAGGGCTGGATTCAAACGTGGTTCGTGCATATGCGCAATCCCTACACCTTATGGCAGGAATTGGGTGCAGCAGGTTTTTTGACCGTTCAGGTTATCATGGCTGGAATTGTCATTTCGACCCTCGTTCACCCGGTCTTTCTCGGGGCCATTTTTTGGGCGCTCGCAACCGGTTCACTCTTTCCACCGGAAAAATCTGTGAGCAGCGCCGTGTTGATCGGAACCGGGTTGGCGCTATTCATAACCGGTTACGGCGTGACTTTGTGGGCCGGTCTTGTCGCTCTGCGATTGAGAGGTTTGCAACAGCTGCGCCTGAGTGTATTGGCAATGCCAATTTACTGGATACTCATTTCTTTTAGTGGTTGGTTGGCTGTCAAACAATTCATCACCCACCCATTCCACTGGAACAAGACCGCTCACGGTTTGTCAAAACTCAACCGTGGCTATCATCGTCGAAACTGACCTCACCAGCCCGTACTTTTTGGCAGTAAGTACGTTCATCGGGGTTTTCAATGGCATCAACAACAGCGGTAATAATTTGGTTGAGTTCGGTTTCATCAATAACTTCCAGCACCCGACCGAGGAGATCAGGAGGTATATGGGCGCTGGTTAATTCGCCATTTGCCAAAGTGATCATTACCGTTGCCATGCGATAATTTTCCTTCGAAGCAGGGTTTTCGGCAAAAAACAGTTCGTGGTTCATGAGCATCAATCTGTCGTACTCGGTTTCAATTTCCTCTGATAGGCCTTTGTCAATATCTTCTGAAATTCGGATGTCATACACGCCATCGCTTTCCTCAGTTTCGACGTTCAAGCCGTTTTCTTTCAGAAAGCTAACAAACAGATCAAACGGTTTTTGGTGAAAAAAAACGTATTCGAGCATATGGCAATCTCTTTTGTTGTAGTCACAATTAATTGATATCAGGTGGATTCTGTCTTGTATTGTCATGGATTTACCTTAAATGTCCAGCCTATGAGTGAACATCTATGAACCAGCAACCAAAAGATATTCGAGCCGGGTTTGATCCGATTGACCTGCGCAAATTTGTTGACCCGCAAAAAACCGTCCAGGGACAGGAGCGGGCCGAAGTGGCGTTGGTCGAACTGGAAACGCTGTGGATTAACACCGGCACCCTGTGCAATATCGAGTGTAAAAACTGTTATATAAATTCGTCGCCGACCAATGACCAGCTGACCTATTTTTCTTTAGACGATGCGCTGGTCTTGTATGATGAAATCAGCCAGTTGGGACTGGCGACACAAGAAATAGGTTTTACCGGTGGCGAGCCGTTTATGAATCCGCAAATTCTTGAGATGATCGAAATTGCCCTCAAACGGGGTTTCAAAGTTTTGATCCTGACCAATGCCATGCAACCGATGCAGCGAAAACGCATCAAACAGGGTTTGCTGGATCTGTCAGCCACCTATGGTGAAGGCTTGGCTTTGCGTGTGAGTCTCGATCACTACACCCAAAAATTGCACGAGGTCGAGCGTGGCGAACAGACATGGGGTAAAGTCATTGATGGACTTGACTGGTTAGCAGAACATAATTTCAACGTGGCGATTGCAGGACGAACCTGTTGGGGGGAACCAGACGCAAATGAGCGTGATGGTTATGCCGCGCTGATCAGCCAGCACAATTGGCCGGTTGATCCTCAAAACCACGGACAATTGATATTATTCCCGGAAATGAACGAATACATTGATGTTCCTGAAATCACCACGGCTTGCTGGGGGGTTTTGGGTAAGGCACCAGGCGACGTTATGTGTGCCACCAGCCGTATGGTGGTTAAGCGCAAAGGCACGGCTGCACCGACGGTTTTACCGTGTACATTGCTGCCATACGATGCAGGTTTTGACATGGGTGAAAACCTGAAAACGTCATTGACGGTCTCTGGTGGAAACTTCAACCACGGCGCGGTTAAACTCAATCACCCCCATTGCGCAAAATTCTGTGTTCTCGGCGGCGGCAGTTGTACGGCCTGATTTTAACGACAATCCTAACTTTTTCGTAATCCTAAAGAATTTTTATTCGAAATAAATTTCTTAATCATTGTGGGTTACTGTTATAGTATTCGTTATTAGAAAAACTGTTTCGGGGGAGAGAATTGATTCGGAAAAACCATACGCTTGGCATTTCTTGTGCGATAACTGGCGTGGTTGCGATGTCTGTAATGGATGTTGTGATCAAATGGCTTTCACCCATTTATCCTCTTCATGAGATTGTTTTGGTGCGCACGATCGTTGCGCTCTTTCTGACATTAATCATTGTTCATTTTGAAGGTGGTTTTGGTTTGTTGAAAACCACCCGCCCGGTGCTTCATCTTGTTCGCGGCCTGATGATTGCCTCGGCCAATATGACATTCTACATTGCTCTTGCGCTGATGCCGATTGCCGAAGCAGCAGCGCTTTTTTATGTCGCGCCTTTATTAATCGTCGGTTTGTCAGTTCCGGTACTTGGTGAACATGTCGGGTGGCGACGCTGGTTGGCCATTTTCATCGGGTTTATGGGGGTCGTGCTGATGAGTGGCATAGGCACCAACACTTTTAAGGCTGCGTCTTTTTTGCCAGTTCTTGCTGCATTGGCTTACGCCTCGACCCAGATTTTAACGCGCAAATTGGGTGTTACTGAAAAAGCTTCGGTTATGTCAGTTTACATGGGCGTGGTGTTTCTCTTTGTGTCAGTTGGATTTGGCATTACCGTTGGCGATGGTCGCCTGGCAAATATCAACGGTCCGGGACTGGAGTTTTTGTTGCGCGCCTGGCAATGGCCTGATGCCAATGGGGCAATTCTAATGATTGTTTGCGGGTTTTTGGCGGCAATCCTTGCCTACATGCTTTCCCAAGCTTATCGCATTACTGAAGCAAACGTAATTGCTCCGTTTGAATATATCGTCCTGCCGCTGGCGATCTTGTGGGGTTATCTCTTTTGGGACGAAATTCCCGGCTTTAAAGCCCTGATCGGAATTGTACTGATCGGTGGTTCAGGACTGTACGTCTTTATTCACGAGCGCTCGCTTCAAAAGCGTGGAAATGTTTAGATAACTTCAAGCCCTGTTTTTGATAATTGGAACCGATACCTTGACCATAAACCTGTTCAGGTTGGTCGGTCAGGGTTTCATAAACCAGCCGTCCGATGATTTGTCCATCTTCCAGAATGAAGGGCACTTCATGTGAGCGCACCTCAAGAACGGCTCGTGAGCCGGTGCCGCCGCCTGATTCATCACCAAAGCCCGGGTCAAAGAAACCCGCATAATGCACCCGAAACTCACCAACCAGCGGATTATAGGGCACCATTTCAGCCGCATGAGTCGGTGGCACCCTGACGGCTTCTTTTGAGGCCAGAATATAAAACTCGTCCGGATCGAGGATCAGGTTTCCCCTTTGCCAGATAGGTTCCCAGAAATCCAGCACCTCCAGAGCAGCTTTCCTGTCCACATCAATCAGCCCGGAATGCCTCTTGGCCCGAAATCCAACCGGCTGGCTTTGATCCAGTCCAGACAGGTCTACACTAAGTGCCAGTCCATTTTTTACATTCAAGGCACCGCCGGTTATCAGCGGCTTTTCTTTATGTAAGGCAAGAATAGTAGCATCATTGGCCATTTCAGTGCCGTGTCGGAAACGAATTTGTGATAATCGAGAGCCGGTGCGGGCAAGAACTGTAAAGCTACGCGGTGAAATTTCGGCATAAAGCGGTCCGCAATAGCCTGCCGGTACTTTATCAAATTCCTGGGCATGGTCAGCAATAACCCGGGTAAATATATCCAGTCGTCCGGTAGAGCTTTTGGGGTTGGCCGCAGCGCTTGTCCCTTTTGGTAAATTCAAGGTTTCAAGCAGCGGGATGATATAGACACACCCGGTTTCGAGCACAGCGCCTTCTTCAAGTGAAATCTCGTGCAGGGACAGCTCCTCAAGTCGGTCTTGCACGGTATTTGCAAGTCCAGGCAAAAAAGATGCCCGCACCCGATAGGCTTTTCGGCCAAGTCGCAAATCAAGGCTGGCCGGTTGAATTTGGTCTGCATCCAGTGGTCTGCTTGCAGCCAACAGGCCCTCTTCAAAATACCGTCGCAAGACATGGGCAGGCAAAATGCCGTTTTCTGCTTCATTTGTCATGCCGAATCAAATTCCTCTATGTAAAAACAGGACGTGCATTGTTAGCGTTTTTCTTTCATAAGGAAACCCAAGGCACAAGAAGTTTGTTGGGCATTTGTCAAGGCAGTGGAAAACCCGTTATGTATGAGAGTACTACCCGCGATATAAAAGTTGTTGTCCATCCGCAATATCTGGTTGAGCAATCCAAACCCCAGGACAGCTATTTCGTCTGGTCTTATACAGTCCTTATTGAAAACGTTGGTGATGAAACAGTAAAACTGCGCACCCGTTATTGGCAGATAACTGATGCTGCCGGCCGGGTGCAGGAGGTGCGTGGTGAAGGGGTGATCGGCGAGCAACCGGTGATAAAACCGGGAGAAAGCTTTAAATACACCTCGGGCGCCCCACTGGCAACGCCATCCGGTTTCATGCGCGGTTCCTATCAGATGGAAACCGACAAGGGCCAGCCCTTCGAAGTTGAAATTCCGGCATTCTCCCTCGATCAACCCTCAAACGACGGCGCTATTCACTAAAGCGTCTTTAGAATTCAAGGCCATTTTATGACAGACCTCACTTCGGCTCAATTGCTGGAAAAACTGATTTCTTTTGACAGTACCAGCCGCAATTCAAACCTGCCGCTCATTGACTTTGTTCAGGAGTATCTGGAAGGTTACGGGATAAAATCCCGGCGGGTAGATTACGAAAAAGACAATAAAACCAATTTGTACGCCACTATAGGCCCGGATATTGAGGGCGGTATTGTGCTGTCCGGTCACACTGATGTTGTACCGGTTGATGGCCAGAACTGGACTAGTGATCCTTTTACCATGGTTGAGCGTGATGACCGGCTGTTTGGCCGCGGGGCTTGCGATATGAAAGGCTTTATCGCCGTTGCATTAGCCGCTGTCCCGAAATTCATAGAGCAAGATCTTAAAACCCCGATCCATCTGGCCTTTTCCTGTGATGAGGAAGTCGGTTGCATGGGGGTTCGCCCGTTAATTGATCATGTTATTGCCGAATTACCAAAACCAGATGCTGTAATCGTTGGTGAGCCAACCTCGATGAAGGTGGTCAACGGCCACAAGAACGCCTGCCGGTTTAAAACCACAGTCACCGGCCATGAGGCCCATTCAAGCTGTACCCATCTTGGTGTCAGTGCTATTTTGACCGCTGGCGAAATGCTGAGTGAAGTCAGCCGCATGGCGCAGGATTACCGCGACCGGGGCGATCCTTCAGGCCGCTTTGATCCGCCCTATACCACGGTGCAGGTCGGCATGATTGAAGGTGGCACCGCCAATAACATCATTCCCGGCAATTGCAGTTTCGACTGGGAAGCGCGTATGCTGCCGGACCACAAGGTTGAAGAGATAACCGATCGTATTGATGCATTTGCCAAAACCCTTGAGCCGACCATGAAGGCGGTCAGTCCCGATGCCGGCATAACAACATCGTTAGAAAACGCCATTCCGGGTCTTGCCCCGCAAGAAGGTTCGCCGCTCGAAGTACTGGCTTTAAATTTGGCCCAGGCCAATGGCACCACAGCTGTGTCTTATGGTACCGAAGCAGGTTTGTTTCAACTGGCCGGTATTCCGGCAATTGTCTGTGGTCCCGGTTCCATTGAGCAGGCCCACAAAGCCGACGAATATGTCGATATCAGCCAGTTGCAGCAATGTGAGGTCTTTATGGATCGACTGGTCAGGCATTGTGTAGAATAGTGTGTGGAATAGCCGGAAGTTTATGAGAGTGACAAAAATCAAGCCAAAAACTGGCCATGTAATGTAGAATCCATGTAACCTAGAAATTGAGTCGAAGAGTTCGCTATCGTGGAAGGAAGTCGAGAAATGCCAAAAGTTACGACCATCATAACAGCAGGTCTTGCCGCTGCTTTTGCGGTATCAGTTCTTGGCCTTTCACCGGCATTTTCGAGCAGTCTTGATCAGGGCAAAAAAGAATTTACCACCTATTGCGCTTCCTGCCATGGTTTGAGTGGAACCGGTGATGGCCCCGTCGCACCTGAACTAAATAAAAAACCGATCGATCTTACCGCCTTTGCCGATAAAGCTGGTGGTGTTTTCTCCCGTGATAAAGTCAAAAAGATGATTGATGGTCGTGAGATGCCTCGCGCCCACGGAACCCCGCAAATGCCGGTATGGGGACAATGGTTCTCCTATCAGGCAACCGCAGGCGGCTTGTTGCAGGAAGACCGTCAAGCCATTATCAAGGAAGTGAATGACCGGCTGGATAGCCTGATAATTTACATTGAATCAATACAGAAATAGTTAGCCAATAGGTCGGGAGCCCTGATTGAAAATGATGAAAAAATTCAGATTTGGATCAGTGATATTACCTCTTGTTTTAATCTCGCCGTCCCTGACGGCCGGCACCGCTCAAACGGCCTCACCTCAAGAGGTAGCGGCAGGACAGAAACTTGCACAAAAGCTGTGTGCCAAATGTCATGCCGTTGCAAAAACCGGTGACAGTCCCAACATAAAAGCCCCGCCCTTTCGCGCCTTCGTCAAAAAATGGCCAGTGGAAAGTCTGGAAGAAGCGCTGGCCGAAGGCATTGTTGTTGGTGAGCACATCATGCCGGAATTCGAATTTGAGCCCGAGCAAATAACCAATCTGCTGGCCTATATAAAAAGCCTTTCTGAAACGGCCTCTAAATAAGCTGCAACTTAACAGCAGTTTCGCTTAACAGCAGTTTCCCTGTGAGGGCTCGCTGGTCACCGGCTCGACACCGCGTTTGGTTTCCTCTGGCTTACGAATATCCGAGCGGCAACAGGAAAAGGCCTCTTGCGTGGTAACTTCAATAGCGGGCACCACCGGCACGATTTGATCGCCATAAGGCTCGCGCTGCATCAATTCAAATGTCTTTTCACAAACCGCCATCCGCTCACCGCGCTCAAAAGTGTGGCCATCATCATCGGTAACCGTTTTCCACGGGCCTTTATAGATAACCGCCTGATTTTTTTCGATACTCGGCCCCTCTTTGCCCTTGTAGGCCAAAAGTGTCACCGAGCGATATTCGATCCCTTCGACAATTTGCCAGGGCTCAAGCTCAAATTTATCAATGGTCATCCCATGAAACCCGGCCTCACCAAGCGCCTCGCCAAATTCACGCTCCTGTAAAGCGCCCGAGATACAACCGCTCCACAATTTAGCGTCTTTTTTCAAATGCTCAGGCGAGTCTTCATCTGAAACAATATCAGAAACAGCAACACGTCCGCCCGGCTTCAACACCCGGTACATTTCAGCAAACAATTGTTTTTTCTTTTCATCAGAAACCAGATTGAGCACACAATTTGAGACGATGAGATCAACCGAATTATCAGCGATCATCGGATTGGCTTTGCCTTCAGTCTCGATTTCCTCAAGCAGTTTTTCAAACCCGTCAGCAGAACCGACAGGCGTTGCTTGCAGACGGGCATCGAGCACATCAAGATCAGTTCTTAGGTCTTCAATATGCCCGCGCCGAAACTCCACATTGGCATAACCGGTTTTTTCAGCAATGACCGGTGCAGTGGCCCGTGCCAGTTCAAGCATGTCATCGGTCATATCAACGCCGATAACCCGGCCCTCCGGTCCAACGATCTGTGAAGCAATAAAACAAATCTTGCCACCACCCGAACCAAGATCAAGCACCACCTCACCCTTGCGGGCATAACGCGACGGGTCACCACAACCATAGTCACGGTCCAGCACGTCCTGTGGAATAATTTTCAGAAATTGCGGATCATAATCCACCGGGCAACACAAAATCGCCTCGCGCTCATTCGCTCCTTGCTGGTATCTGTCCTTAACCTCAACCCGAACGTCCATATCTGCCTCATTGAATATATAAAATGTTTAAAGGGGTTGAACCACGTTCGCCCCAACAAAGCAACTTTTTGCCAATCACAATTATGCCAACAGTCCTTTCCGCAGCTGGTTTTATTCCCCTCACGGCTGATCCTCCCTTCGGTCGGGCCTCGGGGAGGGCGGCGCATAACCGCCGGGGTCCTCGCTACGCTGCGGCTCGGCGCTTAATAGCGCCGCCGTCATGTCGAAGACATGCTTTCAGCATGATGCGGAGCATTTTTGCAACGCAAAAATTTGCGTGAGCGATATCCAATCCTCTCCGTACTCATCCAGCCAAACAATCAAACCATTCCGTATTCATCGACCATTCCCACCTCTGCCACATTGGTCACACCCCGGCGCCATACGCGAAGGCGCTGGCGCCGGTTCCCGGTTTGAAAATCAGTAACAGGAACCAGCGAGGTGTTATGCCTTGCAACCTGTCTGAAACTAATAAATATGGCGCTCAACAAAACGCCTCGCACGGTGCTTTTTTGCTTATATGCTGATCTTCAGGGACTTCCTTTGTGTCGTCCCCGGTTTCCGGGCTGCTGCTCTTTTATTACGCAGTTCTCTAACCATTCTCGGGCGGATTGACGGGTCAGGGGAAACACGCAAGACACACACACTATTTCACTTGCGCAGGTTCCAACCGGTCTACCGCCATACCGTGCTCGGCAGGCATCAAATCAACAATTTCGCCCCTGAAAGGATAATGGCCGTCAAACCCAA
>DAOUPT010000056.1 GCA_030626025.1 Anderseniella sp.
AGGTACGATGGTTCTTTAGCCTGTATTCCCATTCTGATACTCCAATATGCCAATTAACATGACAATTACTATGCCAATTGCAATTTCGACGACACTTAGCCGAAACCTACAACATATTGAAAAATATAGGGTTTTTAAGAGTTTGAAAAGGGGAATGAATTCTGGCGGAGAGAGGGGGATTCGAACCCCCGAGACGGTTTCCCGCCTACACGCTTTCCAAGCGTGCGCCTTCAGCCACTCGGCCACCTCTCCTGATTTTGCAAATATGCGCTGCACCCATTAAACCATTGTAGTACCCCTTGCAAGCACCCTTCAGTCAATACTACCGGGCTAATTGTTCATTAGTGCTATGCGTACCAGTTTAACGATCAAAAGAATTGGCAAAAATGCGTGCCACGCCATGTCAAACATATCAATCGGCTTGGTCAAAGTGCCATTGATCAACATACGGGTTTTTTCCACCAAATGCGGTTCGGGAAAAAATGGTGCAAGGCCCAAAAATATCGCACCTATCACCAGATACATCAACGGAATCTTATCAAGCAGTGCCATCTAGGGATTGTCCTTCTCTCATAAATGCGTCTCCCTTGCCTCGGTCGGTTACAAGTTTGATTTGTAATTCCTGTCTAACATCTACATATTGAAAAATGGAGAGTGGCAATTGCGCGCAACGGTGAGGATGATAGATGTTTTTTCAGAATAAGACAGACCTGCCAGAAGTCGATGAGGCATTGAAAGGAAGACAAGAGGCCATCGATGCCGGTCGCAATCACTTTGTCAATGGTAACCCGCTTAAAGGGCCATATCAGAAAGGCCATGAGATGGCCTATTTTGCTCTGGGTTGTTATTGGGGTGCAGAAAGAGCGTTCTGGCAGCAAGAAGGCGTTTGGGTTACTGCGGTAGGCAATATTGCCGGATTCACACCAAACCCTACTTATGAAGAAGTATGCAGCGGCCAAACTGGCCATGCAGAGGCGGTGATGGTGGTTTTTGATCCACAAATGGTTTCATACGATGATTTATTGAAAATTTTTTGGCAGTCACACAATCCTACACAGGGCATGCGCCAAGGAAATGATGTGGGTACCCAGTACCGTTCTGGCGCCTACTGGACCACGCAGGCTCAATGTGAAGCAGCAACCGCTTCAAAAGCGCGCTACCAGGAAGCATTAAACAAAGCCGGTCGTGGGACAATAACCACTGAAATCAACCAGGCCGGAGAGTTTTACTTTGCCGAAGAGCTTCATCAGCAATATCTGGCAAAAAACCCGACAGGATATTGCGGTCTCGGTGGCGTCGGTGTCGATTTGCCCGATCAGGAATAGTCTCAATCAGGCTGCGTTCGAGGCTGATGTTGTCGGCTCTGTTAAAACTGAATACAGACCGTGTGAGTCTTCTGTGCCACGCAATTTTTTGACAATTGTATTATCGCGTAACAATCGGGAAATACGTGCCAGAGCTTTGAGATGATCTGCGCCAGCGCTTTCTGGTGCCAACAACAGAAAAACCAGATCTATCGGTTCACCATCTACTGCATCAAACTCGACAGGCTGGGATAGTCTGCCAAAAAAACCATAAACTTTATCCAACTGTGAAAACTTTCCATGGGGGATGGCAATCCCGCGGCCCAGGCCGGTGGAACCCAGTTTTTCACGCTGTAGTAATGATTCAAAAATTTGTCGCGAATCAAGTTTGGTAATATCACCGGCAAGATTTGCCAGTTCCTGAAGAAGCTGTTTCTTACTGCCAGCTTTCAGTTCCGGAAAAATAGCTTTATCACCTATAAAATCAATCAGTTGCATAGCTGATACACCTCAAAGTTTGGCCTGAAACTCTTGATCCAGACACAAATTTCCAAATCTCTTTAATTGCCTGCCTTGTGGCCCGGGTCTATCCACCCGATATTTCCATCTGCACGACGATACACTATATTGACTTGCTCATGTTTGTCGTTTTTGAACAAAACAAACGGCGCATCAGAAATTTCCAGCTTCATTACTGCCTCACCAACACTGAGGTGGGCAATAGCATGAGTTGATTCTGCTATGATCACAGGATTTAACTCTTCTGATTCTTCACTCTCATTGCTCTCCGACTCAATAACAAAACTCGCCGCTTCTGCTATTTCAACAGGATTTTGACGTTGACGATGGTGATTACTCAAACGCCTTTTATAGCGACGCAGGCGCGTTTCCAAATGTTCCAGACATAAATCAAAACTGGAGTAGGCGTCTCCACCGTCACCTTTGGAATGTAATGTCAGGCCTGTCGCCAGATGCAAAACACACTCACATGAAAAAGTAGATTTCTGCTTCTCCACCGTAATGTTCACACTTACCGCGCGATTATCATATTTTTCGACGCCGCCTAACACTTTGTCTTCTATGTGTTGACGCAGTGCTGTGCCGATGTCGAGATTTTTACCGGTAATTTGAATTTGCATGTTGTGATAAATTCCATCGAATTGGTTTGGTTGAGAACCCGCGATCACGGGCTGAGTATTTCATGTCAAATTGAAGGGAAGTTATGGTTCTGTCATTCTGCACACCTTACTTCGATTTTCGGGCTTAGACTTTCGTACAGTATAACGTCCTTTTGTTTCGCGCGGCAACCTAGTTGGACAAGTTTTCCAAGTCAATAGGTTTATGTGGCTAAAGGAAATTTCTTTTTTTTGTTACAAAACGTTATATCGCCGCTCTTTTTTCACGTCGGCGCTGGACCGAAGAAGGGATTTTCAGGGCTTCACGATATTTTGCAACGGTACGCCGGGCAATTTCAACACCTCGTGTACGCAGTTGATCGACAATCGAATCATCAGACAGAATGCTATCCAGTGATTCGGCATCAATCATTTCCCTAATTAAAAAGCGAATGGATTCTGCAGAAAAGTCCCTACTGCCATCTGTCGATGCTATGGCTGTTGTGAAAAAATACTTTAATTCAAAAATGCCGCGTGGGGTTTCAACATATTTGTTTGACGTAACCCGTGAAACAGTCGATTCATGCATCGAGATCACATCCGCTATATCACGCAAGTTCAGAGGTTTGAGTGCGGTAATACCTTCAATCAAAAATGCGTCCTGCTGTCGAACAATTTCACGTGAAACAGCTAAAATTGTCCGAGCCCGTTGTTCCAGGCTTTTTACCAACCAGGTTGCCTCACTATGGCACTCAGATATATAAACCTGATCTTGTTCACGTTCTGCTTTAGCACTCACTGTAGCAAAATATTGATTGTTTACCAGAACGCGTGGCAACGTTTCGCTGTTCAGCTCGACAATCCATGTACCATCGGGGGCCGGACGAACAATAACATCGGGTATCACCGGCTGAACAATCGCACCGCCAAAAACACTTCCGGGCTTTGGATTCAGTTCGCGAATTTCACCAACCATGTCATAAATATCTTCGAGATCAACTCCACACAAACGTTTTAATTTGGCAAAATCCCGCTTGGCCAACAAATCGAGATTGTCTAGTAATATTTCCATTACGGGGTCGAAACGGTCCTTGTCTTTTAGCTGGATTTTTAAACAATCCTGAAGATCGAGAGCAAAAACACCCACCGGCTCGAAGGATTGGAGAATTTTTAAAACTTTATGTACAGTCTCCAATTCAGCACCAAGTGTGTCAGCAATATTTTCCAGATTACCGCCTACATAGCCATTATCGGACAACGTTCCGATCAAGTGGCGCGCAATCAAACGCTGCGCTGGGTTTACAATTGAGAGGTGCATCTGTTCTATCAAAAAATCCGACAGGGTAATTTCCTGAGACAGAACGTCTTCAAAGTTAAAACCTTCCCGCTCAAAATTTCCTGACCTGCTTGATGTACCAAGTGAAGCCCAGCCTGAGTCTATCTGAGGTGTTTGAGCACGGTCCTGGGTATCTGCACGGGCTTCATCGGCATAAATATTACCGAGGTCAGTATCCATGTTTTCCAAAGTCTTGCTGACTTCACCTTCAGAAGGTAACGGCAAGTCACTCTGTTCATTCTGGTTTTTTACGTCGTTCTCCGGCGGGGTTAAAAAGCTATCAAGGTCTTTTTGATCTGCTTTTTCGAGTAGCGGATTTTTCTCCAACTCAGCTTCAACGTATTCCTGTAACTCAAAATTTGACATCTGCAACAGTTTTATTGCCTGTTGCAATTGCGGTGTCATGACCAGGGATTGCCCCTGGCGCATTTCCAATTTTTGTGTCAGTGCCATGTCAGTACAGCCAAATCAAAACAAACAAATTTTCACAAAACCAAAACCTTGTGTTATGGCCTGAAACTGTCGTCACATTACAGACTGAATCTTTCACCTAAGTAAAGCTCTCGCACATCACGATTATTGACAACTTCCTGCGGTGTGCCTTCCATCAGTACCTGGCCTTCATGAATAATGAGGGCTCGATCGATAAGCTCGAGGGTTTCTTTAACGTTGTGATCCGTAATAAGCACCCCGATTCCCCGAGAGGTGAGCTGTCGCACCAACTGGCGGATATCACTGATTGCAATTGGATCAATCCCTGCGAACGGCTCATCAAGGAGCATGAACTGAGGGTCGGCGGCAAGCGCTCTGGCAATTTCGACCCGGCGACGTTCGCCGCCAGATAATGCCACAGCCGGCGAATGCCGAAGGTGTGTAATTTGAAACTCATCTAATAACTCACGCAACTTACTTTCGCGCTGTTTTTTACTTTTATCTGAAAGCTCAAGCACAGCACGAATATTTTCTTCAACCGTAAGCCCCCGAAAAATAGAGCTTTCTTGTGGCAAATACCCCAAACCAAGCCGTGCACGCTGGTACATCGGCAGGTGGGTTATGTCTTTGCCATCCAGTTCTATCGTACCCTTGTCGGCAGCAATAAGACCGGTGATCATATAAAATACCGTTGTCTTACCAGCACCATTAGGGCCCAACAGGCCTACAGCTTCTCCACGGCGGACAGTTAAACTCACATCACGAACCACAGGCCGACGTTTAAAACTCTTCATCAACCGTGAGGCCACAAGGCCTTGTAATTCGCGGGGCTCCTTCACTCGTTCAGCCACCATCGGTTTAACCCGTTGTGAACCCGCACCTGCCTTAACTTTTGCCACACGCTTTCGTGGTGCGCGAGGTGTTTTTGAGGCATGTACCCTTGTTTGAGAACCTGTCCGCTTCACTGCATTACCAACCAATATGATTAATATAATATGAAATTATTCAATAAGATCCTGGTTCGGACCAACACATTCAAGTAACTTATTCCAGTTCATGTAAATAAGCGTCTTTTTAATTCGGTGTAAAACTACCCTTAACACGCCCACCGGTCATTTCACTATGATCCGTTTTAAGATTCACCTTCAACTTTTTACCCTTGATTATGGTGCTTCCCTGCTTGACCATAACATTACCACCAACGACGGCTTTGTCCGCTTTTACATCCATACGGGCCCACTGACCGGTAATACGTTGGGTTTTGGTGATAATGAGTACGCTGCCTGTTGCATGCAAAAAAGTGACGGTTGTTTTATTGGCACCCTTGTCGTCCTTTTCTTTTACAAAATCAACAACCAGCTTGTCTGAGTTTAAAGTAACATTTCCGCGCTTGGCAACGACCTTACCTGTAAAGATAGCTTTATTTTCTTTCTCAAGAATCTCCATTGAATTGGATTCAATATCCACCGGTTGTTTTTTCCTGGTGGATTTGGAAAGTTCAGGCGTTTTGACTGTTTCCGCCTGTGTAGGCAGCACAATAACATCAAGAAAAGCCAATGCGAAAAGTGCTGCAAAACCTGCAAACATCATGGATGTTCTTATTATCGCCGTCATAATTTCTATTTACCTTTCTTGTCAGCTTTGTCATCAGACACTGAAGCAGCGCTGGAATTAAAACTGGTTTTTACCCCGTTAAAAAACAGTACCCTGTTACCATTGTCAGTAATATCTACACCATTGGCCCGGATAATCCCACGATCAAACACAACCGTTACCGGTACTTTGGCGTACAACCTCTTTTCTTTCAAGGTCACCCGGGCTTTTTCCAGATAAGCTGTATATTCACCCTGCGATATGATCTTGATATTACCGATGAGATCGAGAATTTTTTTTCCTTTATGATATTCACCCCCACGGGCGCTCAATTGCAATTTTTTTCCTGAATTTTTTCGTAAAAATCCGGTTATCTTTCCAAGATGGGCAAGATCCGATACTTTTTCGTCCTGCAGTACCGATTGAGCTGTCAGCTTGTAAGGTTGTTTATCTTTATCAAAACCAGTAATGGTCGAAATGCCTGAAGAAACCTGATCGGGCAACGGCATATTTACTATTGTTTCCGGTTTTTTACTAAACAATGATGCAAACATACCGGTTTTCCAAATAAACACCGCCAACAAAACCGCCGTAGCAGTCAGCACCAACCAACTTACTATTTTTGCCGGGGTCAAGGGGGTTCTGGAAGGGGCCGAATTCATGTTGTTTTACTCTGATTGTCAGATTTTGTACTGTAGGATATTCAATGAGCAAAAATATCCTGCTCAGGCCAGCCAGCAAGATCCAGTGCAGTCCGGGTGCCCAGAAAATCAAAACAGGCACCGGCCAATTCTGTACGCCCTTCACGTTTCAGCATCTGATCAAGGCGAATTTTCAATTCATGCAAGTATAAAACATCGCTGGCAGCATATTGTTTTTGAGCATCAGACAAAACCGGTAAACCCCAATCGGAACTTTGCTGTTGTTTTGACAGATCAACGCCAACTATTTCACGCACCAGTTCTTTAAGACCATGACGGTCTGTATAGGTGCGAACCAGTTTGGAAGCTATTTTTGTACAATACACCGGCGTAACATCCACCTGCAAATAAGCTTTTAAAACCGCCACATCAAAGCGGGCAAAGTGAAATATTTTCAGAACACCTGGATCTGCGAACAACGCTTTCAAATTGGGGGCGTCATAGCTTGACCGGTCAAGCTGAACCAAATGAGCATTACCGTCACCACTTGAAAGCTGTACCAGACACAATTTGTCCCGGTGAGGGTTTAAGCCAAGTGTTTCTGTATCAACGGCTACCGAAGATCCAAAATCAATATCAGCAGGCAAATCACCTTTATGGAGCTTAATCGCCATTTATTTTCCCTTTTGGTTTGTGTCCAGCTGGTCATTTTTCAGCCCGCCCCAACATACCAATAACCACAAAAACGGTTTTTTTGGGAATATTGGTGCCCAGGAGAAGACTCGAACTTCCACGTCCTTACGGACACTAGCACCTGAAGCTAGCGCGTCTACCAATTCCGCCACCTGGGCACTGAAACGTTCCTTTAGATGTCTTAGAGCAGGCTTGTCAACACCGTCAATTGATTGATTGCACAATTTTGATAATAAAATGACTTTAATTCGTTCCCCAGTAGAGATACAAGACTCTTAACATTGGTAACTTGTTCACAAAAAGGGGTTTTTCCGGTGAAACAGGCAAACAGACAATTGATCACAATTATCGGCGGTTCCGGTTTTGTTGGGCGCCATCTGGTGCAGAAACTTGCAAGTCAGGGATACCGAATTCGCATTGGTGTGCGTCGGCCTGACCTGGCTGGCCATCTGCAGCCAATGGGCAGTGTCGGGCAGATTATGCCCGTACAGGCAAATGTCCGTTTCCCGGCCTCTTTAGACAGTGCCTGCCAAAATGCCGATGTGGTTATCAACCTGACGGGTGTTTTAACCGGTAAGGGAACCCAGAGTTTTGAAGCTGTCCACGAATTTGGTGCCGAGGCAATTGCCAAGGCTGCAGCGCGGGCCGGGGCGAAAAAGTTTATCCACATGTCGGCAATTGGTGCGGATGAAAACGCCGATAGCACCTATGGAAGCAGCAAGGCTGCTGGTGAAAAACTGGTGAAAAGTGCATTTCCTAGCGCGACAATTATTCGTCCATCAATTATTTTTGGCCAGGAAGATGGCTTTTTTAATAAATTTGCTGAAATGGCTCGCTTTTCGATGGTTTTGCCGTTGATTGGCGGGGGAGAAACCAAATTCCAACCGGTTTTTGTTGGTGATGTTGCAGATGCCATATCGACTATTGTTAATAATGAAAAATTTGCCGGAACGACATTTGAGTTGGGTGGGCCGCAAGTATTTTCATTCAAAGAGCTCTTGCAATTTATTCTTGAAACCGTTGAGCGTAAACGCCTTTTACTGCCAATTCCGTGGTTTGTGGCAAAAATAATGGGCAGTGTATTGGGATTTTTACCCTATTCACTGCTGACGCGTGATCAGGTTGTTATGCTCGAGACAGACAATGTTGTCAGTGATCAGGCGCAAAAAGAAGGGCGGACACTTGAAGGACTGGGTATCAAACCTGAAACCATCGCAGCTCAAGTGCCATCTTATTTGTATCGATACAAGAAATTCGGTCAGTTTACCGAAACCGGCAATTCAAGCATTTAGAGCTTTGAATCTAGGCAAATGCGCCAGTGTAAACCATCGTCAATAACACAGCGCCCAGGATCAACCGGTAAATAACAAAGGGTAAAAAGCTCATACGTTTTACCAGTGCCATCAAGAATGTGATTGCTGCAAGGGCGGTAAAAAATGTAAGAGCACCGGTAATTAACGAATCTGTTGAAATGGTTTCACCTGACGAAATCGCTTCCCCCAGAACCAATACACCGGCACCGGCAATGGCTGGAATTCCCAGCAAAAACGAAAATCTAGCCGCCTCTGGCCGGGTATATCCAAGCGCCCGGGCTGCTGTCATGGTAATACCTGAACGGCTTGTACCGGGAATAATAGCAATTGCCTGGGCAATGCCAATCAGCACAGCCGGTGACAACTTCAAGTCTTCCATAACTTTTTTACTGGCCCCATAACGGTCGGCGACATACATCAACACACCGAAAAAAATAGCATTCCAGCCAACGATTTCTGCCCCGCGAATATTGTCGATAAACCCGGTTTTCTTAACAAACAAGCCAAATGCCACAGCAGGAATTGTGGCAATTACAATGTAAATTGCCAGCTTCCCAAAAGGTGTCACGTGGCCACGCAACAAATTAAGGCCACCTTTGATTAGCTCGAAAATATCACGCCAAAAATACACCACTACCGCAAGAAAGGAACCCATGTGAACCATGACGTCGGTAATCAGGCCCTGATCTTTCCAACCTGTTAAAACCGGCACCAAAATCAAGTGCCCGGAAGAAGAAACAGGCAGGAACTCTGTTATTCCTTGAACGATGGCTAAAACGATGATTTGTTCAATTGTCATAAATGTGATGCGCCTTTTTGTCGTCAGGACTCAAGAATCAATGCCATTGCCGTGAAATTTGTTCTATACCGGCGCAAATCCCAAGGTGCAAGGCCAACCCAATTAAGAGAAAGCCGGTTATTTCCAATGACTAAACTTTACCATTACCCACTTGATCCGTTTTGCCGCCGCATCAGAATAAGTGTTGCTGAATTTGGCGGCGAGCTTGAACTGATCGAAGAACGTCCCTGGGACGGGCGGATTGAATTTTTGAAGATGAATCCAACCGGCCTTGTTCCGGTTATGATTGCAGATGACGACACTGTCATTGCAGGTATTGAAGCGGTGGAAGGGTATTTAGAGGATACCCGAGATGAAAACACACCTTCACAACTTGGCGTAACTCCGGCCGAGCGAGCTGAAACGCGGCGGCTTGTAGCCTGGTTCGACGGGAAGTTTCACCATGATGTTTCTGCTCCTTTGCTGATTGAAAAAATTGTCCGACGCTTTGTGCCGCCAGAAGCTGGTGGTGGGGCACCAAATATGAACAAAGTTCGGGCTGCACTGGACAAGATCCGGCCACAGCTAGAGTATATCGGTACATTAACTCAAGAACGCAACTGGATTGCCGGTAATGAAATCACAATTGCTGATTTTGCTGCCGCATCACACCTGTCGGTACTTGATTATCTCGGTGATGTGCCCTGGAGCGCCAACAAACAAGCCAAAGCCTGGTACCAGCGGATAAAATCACGGCCGTCTTTTCGCTCTTTGCTGGCCGATAAAATTCAGGGCATGCCGCCACCACGGATATATGCCGATTTGGACTTTTAGGGGATCGCCTCCTAATATGGTTTGAATGACGGAAACTCTTGCTCAAAAACTTGTTGATCGCGCTAAAACCCTTGGGTTTGATGTGGTTAAAATTACCAAGGCTGATTTACCGGACCTTACCGGTGAACGATTGCAGGAGTTTGTCGATGCCGAGTGGCATGGTGGCATGAAATGGATGCCGGACACGCTGGAGCGGCGCAAAACGCCAACCGCTATGTGGTCCGGTGCCATCTCCGCAATCGTTCTGGCGACAAATTACGGGCCGGAGATTAACCCGCTTGACCGGCTTGAGAACAAGACTGCCGGCAATATTTCTGTGTATGCCCTTAATCGTGACTATCATGATGTTGTCAAAGGCAAGCTTAAGCAACTGGCAGGGTGGTTTGCGGCTGAAAGTGGTGAGGATGTAAAAGTCTTTGTTGACACTGCCCCTTTGATGGAAAAGCCGCTGGCGGCGCAAGCGGGGGTGGGTTGGCAGGGCAAACATACGAACCTTGTATCGCGGGAATTTGGTTCCTGGCTGTTTCTCGGTGTCATTCTAACTGCGGCGAAACTGGCGGTCACCGCGGCTTCCAGCGATAATTGCGGACAATGTCGGGCCTGTATTGATATTTGTCCGACCAAAGCTATTCCGCAAGCGTATAAGGTTGATGCGCGGCGGTGCATTTCTTACCTGACGATTGAATATGATGGGCATATTGCACCTGAATTTCGCAAGGCAATTGGCAACCGTATTTATGGTTGTGATGATTGTCTGGCGGTTTGCCCATGGAATAAATTTGCCCAAAATGCCAACGAGACCAAGTTTAAAGCCAGAGACGATTTACTGGCACCGGATCTGGCGATCCTTGCGCAGTTAGACGATGCCGGATTTAGAAAATTGTTTTCCGGTTCGCCGGTTAAGCGCATTGGCCGGGACAGATTTATCCGTAACGTATTGATTGCTATAGGTAATAGTGCTGAGTTGAAACTATCCGGTGCGGCTGAAAATTTACTGAATGATCAATCGGTGCAGGTCAGGGCCATGGCTGTTTGGGCAATCCGACAATTGCGAAATACAGAGAATTTCAATCGACTGGCGGCAAAATATCGTCGAACCGAAACTGACAGTGATGTCTTGTCTGAATGGGAAACAACTTCATGAACCATCTTTTTTGCTTTGGACTGGGTTATTGCGGACAGGCATTGGCCGATGTTTTGGCACAACAGGGCTGGAAAATATCTGGTACAACACGCGATGGAGGATGTCTGGAGAACCTGCGGAATAAGCACTTCTCCGCCTATTTATTTGATGCCGAAACTCCACTTCCAGATAACGCCCTTGATGAGGTAACACACATCCTGTTGTCCATTCCACCGGGTGAACTTGGCGATCCTGTTTTTCTGGAACACGGGGCTGATTTGGCGGCCCGGGCGAAAAACCTCAAATGGGTTGGCTATCTTTCAACCACAGGTGTTTATGGTGATCGGCAAGGTGGCTGGGTTGACGAAAATTCATCCCTGACGCCATCGACCAAAAGGGGCGAAAAACGCCTGAAAGCAGAAACCGACTGGCTATCACTTTATGAAAACGCCGGTCTGCCGGTTCATCTGTTCAGACTGGCTGGAATTTATGGACCCGGTAGTAACCAGTTGGAAAAAGTTGCCGCTGGTACGGCGAGGCGACGAATTAAACCGGGGCAGGTTTTTTCGCGCATTCATGTGGATGATATTGTTGGCATGCTGATCGCATCGATGAGCATGCCTGATCCCGGTCGGGCTTATAATCTTTGTGATGATGAAGCTATACCACCACAGGACGTTGTGACCTATGCAGCCCAACTATTGGGGGTTGAGCCGCCGGAAGAAATCGCCTTTGAACCAAAGGACATGACACCGATGGGATTGAGCTTTTTTGCCGAGTCCAAGCGGGTTTCCAACCAGCGGATTAAAGACGAGCTTGGCTATGTGCTCAAATACCCGACTTACCGGGAAGGCCTGACAGCATTATTGCCGACCATCGCTGATCGCCATTAGCTGCTGGCAGGTTTGTTTTATGGTCACCAGATTTTGTGGCGTTGACAGCCGGTGGTCACCTGACTTTATCAGGGTGAAAGCGACATCGTTGCCCTTGATACACTGAAAGACCTTAGCCCCATGTTGCCAGGGCACATCAGGGTCATCTTCGCCCTGCAATATTCGAACCGGACAGGAAACACTCATACCTATGTCCATCAAACAGTGCTGTTTGCCATCTTCGATCAAATCACGGGTTATAACGTAGGGCTCATCACCATAATCACTTGGCTCGGCATAAAACCCATTTTCGGTAATCTCGCTGCGCGCCGCATCGGCGTATTTGTCCCACATAAGTTTTTGAGTCATGTCGGCAGCCGGTGCGATAAGGACAATTCCCTTTATCCTGTTGGCCACATCGGGTTCATTTTGTTGAAAATAGCGATAAAGCAACAACGCCAGCCAACCCCCCATACTGGAACCGATGAGAATTCTTGGCCCGCTGGTCTGGCTCCTGAAAACAGCAACACTTTCTTCCAGCCACGTCGAAATCGTGCCATCGCGAAATTGTCCTGTTGAGCTTCCATGGCCTGAATAATCAAATCTCAAACAGGGACGGTTTTCCTGTTCAGTAAGATCAGCAAGAACAGTTGCCTTTGAACCTTCCATGTCAGACATAAAGCCGCCAAGCCAGAACAACCCGGTTGGACCATTTTCGCTGTCCACGGCACCGTCATGACGATAAGCAATGGTGATATCTTGCCGGATTGGCATAAATTGCGGGTCTGACATGGCTTTTCCTTCGATAAACCGCTAAAATTTGTCGATCTTTACTTGCAGGACATCAACAAGGTGTATAATGGCTGGTAGTGTGCTATATACGGCACCATTGCAGTACACTCAAAGACTATAATTGTAGCAACATGAAAAGGATATTTTGTTATTCGCAGACCACATAGAGCACCGATCAAACCCCGCGATGACGGTCCTCGTATTAATCGAAAAATTGAAGCGGAAAAAATTCTAGTCATCGATGTGGATGGCGAAAAACATGGCCCCATGAGTGTCGATGCCGGACTGGATTTGGCAATGGACGCTGGTTTGGACCTTGTTGAGGTTTCACCCACAGCAAAGCCACCAGTTTGCAAGCTTCTTGATTATGGTAAATTCAAGTTTCAGGCGCAGAAAAAAGCCAACGAGGCGCGCAAGAAACAAAAAATTATCGAGGTCAAGGAAATCAAGATGCGTCCGAACATCGATACCCATGACTATGATGTGAAAATGCGGGCTACTGAAAAATTCATTGGCAATGGTGACAAAGTCAAGGTGACCATACGTTTTCGCGGTCGCGAAATGGCTCATATTGACCTTGGCCGGGCACTTTTGAAGCGGGTTGAAGAAGATACCGTTGAAATTGCCAAGCTGGAATCAATGGCCAAAATGGAAGGTCGTCAGATGATGATGATCCTTTCGCCCAAATAAGGCAGACCAGCGAGATTACGCTTGCAATTTCTGCAGCGCCAGCATATAAATCCACGTCTTGTGGACCGTCCGGCCTTGAGCAATCAAGGGGCTGCCGTGGCTGTTCAAAAAAGCTCATCACTATAAAAGTGTAAATTTAAGGAAGCAAAATGCCCAAAATGAAAACCAAATCCTCTGCCAAAAAGCGCTTCAAGTTGACCGCTTCAGGCAAGGTACGTGGCAGTCAGGCTGGCAAACAGCATGGCATGATCAAACGGACGAACAAAACACTGAGAAATCAGCGCGGTACGTCCATCCTGGCAGAGTGCGATGCTCGCATCGTACGTAAATTTCTACCCAACGGCTAATTTCAGCTGTACTTACAAAATTTCTCAAGGAGTTTGATCCATGGCACGTACAACACGTGGAACAACGGGCCACGCCCGTCATAAAAAAGTTATCAAGGCTGCCAAAGGTTATTATGGCCGTCGCAAAAATACCATCAAGATTGCCAAGCAAGCGGTTGAAAAAGCCGGTGAATACGCTTATCGCGATCGGCGCCAGCGCAAACGGAATTTCCGTAGCTTGTGGATTCAGCGGATCAATGCCGCCAGCCGCCAGCATGGCATGACCTATGGCCGATTTATTAACGGGCTTAGCGTTGCAGGTATTGAGGTTGATCGTAAAGTAATGGCTGACCTTGCCGTGCATGAGCCTGCAGCATTTAAGGTTCTGGTTGAAAAAGCCCAGGCTGCGCTGCAATAGGTTTTGCATCTACAGGGGTTTTCCAACAGGAATATCCCTCCTACATCTGTTTTGCCGGGCCCATCTGGTTAAATCCATTTAATGGATTTTTCTCGAGTGTGTCCGGCTTTTTTATTTGGTAGCTGGAAATAACATGACCGTTGATCTGAAAGAACTCGAAAACCAATTGCTGGAAAGCGTTAATGGCGCTGACAATGAAGCAGCGTTGGAAGAGGTGCGCATTGGCGCGCTGGGCAAGAAAGGTCTTATTTCAAGTCAGATGAAAGGTCTGGGCAAACTTGACCCAGAACAGCGAAAACAGACCGGTCAGGCGCTTAATGGCGTAAAAGCCCGAATAAGTGAAGCATTGGCGCTCCGGCGCGAAGTTTTAAAAAAACAGGCGCTTGAAGAAAGACTGGCAACAGAAAACATTGACGTCACACTGCCAGCGCGCCAGCGTGATCAGGGCACCATCCATCCGGTCTCGCAGGTCTGGGAAGAAATCGTACAGATTTTTGCCGATCTCGGGTTTGCAGTTGCCGAGGGACCCCACATCGATACGGACTGGTATAATTTTGGCGCCCTGAATATTCCCGATGAGCACCCGGCCCGTCAGGAACACGACACGTTCTATTTTCATCGTGATGCTGAGGGCAATCGCAAGGTTTTGCGCACCCATACTTCCACCGTACAAATCCGCACGATGGAGAAAACCGCACCACCGATACGGATTATCGCGCCGGGACGCACGTTCCGCTGTGATTCTGATCAAACCCATACGCCGATGTTTCACCAGTTTGAGGGTCTTGTTCTGGATAAGGACATTCACCTTGGCCATTTGAAATGGTGCCTGCTTGAATTCTGTAAAACATTTTTTGAAGCCACTGATCTTAAATTGCGCCTACGGGCCTCGCACTTTCCGTTCACCGAACCTTCAATGGAAGTGGATGTCAATTGCTCATGGGTCGACGGGCAGTTGAAAGTTGGTGAAGGTGATAACTGGATGGAAATTTTAGGGTCCGGCATGGTCCATCCTAATGTGATCCGGGCTGGCGGGCATGACCCTGACGAAGTGCAGGGCTTTGCTTTTGGTATTGGTATCGACCGGCTGGCAATGCTGAAATATGGCATCCCGGATCTGCGGGCATTTTTTGAATCAGACCTGCGCTGGCTGCGCCATTACGGGTTTTCGACACTGAATGTGCCGACACTTGCAGGAGGTCTGTCATGAAATTTACTCTGTCCTGGCTCAAAGAATATATCGATACTGACGCCTCGCTTGATGAAATCATCACCGCACTGAACGACACCGGCCTTGAAGTCGAGGGCGTTGAAAACATGGCGCAAACTCTTGAAGGCTTTACGGTCGCAAGGGTTAAAGAAGCGCGTCAACACCCTGATGCCGACCGGCTGCGAGTATGCGATGTAGAAACGATTGACGGCATGATACAGGTTGTTTGCGGGGCGCCAAATGCCAAAACCGGACTGGTTGGTATTTTTGCCGCCGCGGGCATACGTATTCCCGGCACCGGAGTTGAACTGCAAACCGGGGTCATTCGCGGGGTTGAATCTGCCGGCATGTTGTGTTCAGAACGCGAGTTGCTGATCTCGGATGAACATGACGGGATTATCGAGCTTGCAGGCGACTTTGCCATTGGCACATCTGCAGCCACCGCATTGGGCCTGGATGATCCGGTTATTGATATCGCCATCACGCCCAACCGACCTGATGCTTTGGGCATTTATGGTGTGGCGCGGGACCTTGCCGCAAAGGGGTTGGGCACACTCAAACCCCTGGCGCCGCAAACCATTGCCGGAGGTTTTGACAGTCCGGTTTCGGTGTCGCTGAATTTCCCCGATAATGACACAACACCGTGTCCGCATTTCGTTGGCCGTTATTTTCGCGGCATTACAAATGGCCAATCACCCAAATGGATGCAGCAACGTTTGCGGGCAATTGGCCTTAGACCAATTTCAGCGCTGGTCGATATTACCAATTACGTCACCATCGCCTTTGCACGGCCCCTGCACGTATTTGATGCGGCAAAAGTAAGTGGCAATATTCAGGCCCGGTTGGCAAAGCCCGATGAAACTCTCGCGGCGCTGGATGGTAAGACTTATCAGCTTGACGACAGCATGACGGTCATTGCTGATGATAACGGACCAGAAGCACTGGGTGGTATTATGGGCGGCGAGCCGAGCGGCTGTCAGGAAGATACAAAAGACGTTTTCCTTGAATGTGCTTATTTCGACCCGATACGAACTGCCACAACGGGCCGCAAGCTGAACATTCAGTCAGATGCCCGTTATCGCTTTGAACGTGGCATCGACCCGGTTTATCTTTATACGGGTGTCGATATTGCGACCGATTTGATTTTGGAAATATGCGGTGGTGAGGCTTCTCATATTGTAGAGGCCGGTGAAACACCGGATACCAACAGGTCGTTTTTTCTCCGACAGGATCGCATCAAAACTCTTGGTGGTATTAATGTTGACCTCAAAGAGCAGGAGCGTATTCTGGTCTCACTGGGCTTTGAAATTACACATACCGATGGCGGTCTTGATTGCAAAGTGCCAAGCTGGCGGCCTGATGTCAACGGTGAAGCTGATCTGGTTGAAGAGATTGGCCGGATTGTCGGGCTGGATAATGTACCCGAAGTTCCGCTGCCGCGGCATCAGGGTGTGGCAAAGCCGGTTTTGACAACCATTCAAAAGAGGATGCTCAGAACACGCCGGATGCTTGCTTCCAGTGGCCTGAATGAGGCGGTAACCTGGTCGTTTCTTTCCAAACAACAAGCTGAACTGTTTGGCGGTGGTCAGAGAGAACTTGAACTTGCCAATCCGATTTCGGTTGAGCTGTCCAACATGCGACCATCCCTCATTCCAAACCTGATCACCGCTGTTGGCCGAAATGTTGCGCGTGGCTTTAGTGATGTTGGCTTGTTTGAGGTTGGCCAGGCTTATGCTGGTGACAGACCTGAAGACGAAACGCTTCGCGCTGCCGGGGTTCGACGTGGCAATATGATCTCTCGTAACTGGACAGGTAACGCGCGCGCAATCGACTGTTTTGATGCCAAGGCAGATGCAATGGCAGCGCTGGAAGCAGCCGGAGCGCCGGTGCAGAGTTTGCAGGTAGTTCAAGGTGGACCGGAATGGTTTCACCCCGGCCGGTCAGGGACTTTTCAGCTCGGCCCCAAGAACCAGCTTGGCTGGTTTGGTGAGGTGCATCCTTACATCCTTGAAAAACTCGATGTTAAAGGACC
Source organism: Anderseniella sp. (assembly GCA_030626025.1). GTDB lineage: Bacteria > Pseudomonadota > Alphaproteobacteria > Rhizobiales > Aestuariivirgaceae > JALWJW01. Next base: position 17,503 of record DAOUPT010000056.1, read on the forward strand.
TGTTGTTGCTTTTGAGATTGTTCTTAACAATATTCCACAAGGCAAGCAAAAATCTGCAACCCGCCCGGCATTAAAAGTGTCTGACTTGATGGCGGTCAAGCGCGACTTTGCATTTGTCGTGGATAATACCATTGCAGCGATAAATATCGAGCGAGCTGCCAAAGGTGCCGATAAGGCGCTAATCCGTAGCGTCTCGATATTTGATGTTTTCACCGGTGAAGCGCTGGGTAGTGGTAAAAAGTCAGTTGCGGTGGAAATTACCTTGCAACCAAACGATAAAACACTCACCGATGAACAAATAGATGCGGTTTGTGCCAAAGTTGTTGATAAAGTCCAAAAATCAACCGGCGGTATTTTGAGAGGATAGTTCGATGAAGGGTTACTGGGTTGCGCACGTTACGGTGACAAATGCTGATCAATACCAAAAGTACATCGAAGGCTCGGCAATAGCGTTTAAAAAATACAACGCCAATATTCTGGCACGTGGTGGTCAGCACACCATTCTTGAAGGTAACGGGCACGCGCGCAATGTGATCATCGAATTTCCTTCCTATGCGGATGCGCTGGCTTGTTATAACTCGCCTGAATACCAGTCTGCCAAAGAAAACCGTATTGATGCCGGGATTGCCGACATCATGATTGTTGAGGGGGCTTAAATGACCATTATGCGATTAGCCATTGCCGGGGCCGGTGGGCGTATGGGGCGTACACTGACCCGCATTATTCATGAAAGCGAACATTGTGAAGTTGCTGGTGGTATCGAGCCGAAAGGTTCGCCGCTGATAGGACAAGACATGGGGTTACTGGCTGGCGTCGGTGACATTGATATTGTTATCACAGATGACCCTTTACAGCTGGCACTAAACATTGACGGTATTATTGATTTTACCATACCCGCCGCAACGGTGGCATTATCGGAGATTTCGGCCCAAGCCCGCATTGTACATATCATCGGCACCACGGGATTTTCAAAACAGGACGATGCCGCTATTTCAACTGCTGCCCGTCACGCCCGCATTGTCAAATCAGGCAATATGAGCCTTGGGGTTAATCTGCTTTCTTCGCTGGTCAAAAAGGTGGCGACCTCTCTTGATGAGGATTTCGATATTGAGGTCCTGGAGATGCATCATCGCCACAAGGTCGATGCACCCTCTGGTACTGCTTTGCTATTGGGGGAAGCAGCAGCTAAGGGAAGACAAATCGATCTTGACAAGCGGGCGGTAAAATCGCGGGTTGGGCATACCGGCGCACGCATAAGCGGGGATATTGGTTTTGCTACGCTACGGGGCGGTTCTGTTGTCGGTGAGCATTCTGTGGTTTTTGCCGGACCGGATGAGCAGATCGTTCTCACCCACAAAGCACAATCAAGAGACATTTTTGCCAATGGCGCTGTAAAAGCTGCTCTTTGGGCACAAGACCAAAAACCAGGGCTTTATTCCATGATGGATGTTCTTGGTATCGACTAAACTTATTCGGGGTAAAAACTCATGAACAGAACTCTCGTTCTCGTACGACACGGCCAAAGTGAATGGAATAAAAAGAACCTTTTTACCGGCTGGGCTGATCCTGGATTGACTGAAAAAGGTATTGAAGAGGCCATCAGAGCCGGGCAGCTGCTCAGTGAAAAAGGGTTAAAGTTCGATATTGCCTTTACCAGTGTTTTATCGCGAGCCCAGCACACCTTGACACTGATGCTGAAAGAGCTGAAGCAAACCGGTCTCGAAACAATTTTCGATCAGGCGCTTAATGAACGCAACTATGGTGACTTGGTCGGACTGAACAAGGATGATGCCCGTAAAAAATGGGGCGATGAACAGGTTCACATCTGGCGCCGGTCCTTTGACACACCGCCTCCTGGTGGTGAAAGCCTTAAAGATACCGCCGATCGGGTTCTGCCCTATTACGAAAGCCAAATAAAGCCACGGGTTCTTGGCGGTGAAACCGTTATCGTTTCGGCCCACGGCAACAGTTTGCGGGCGCTTGTCATGTCGCTGGAAGGGTTATCGGGTGAAGAAATTCTTCAGCGCGAAATCGCTACCGGTGTACCGTTGGTCTATCAACTAAACGCCGATGGCAGCATCGCATCAAATGAAATTCTCATTGACTGACGAGTGCCCGGTTTAAAACCGTATAAAATTCCTTGCGTTCATCGGGGCCGAGAAACGAAGCTATCTCGATGCTGTTGCCATGGGAATGGATGGTCAGGCTGCCGACAAGTTCACGGGTCTTGTCTTCGACCAGTTCAAGACGAACCCAATGGCGGATAAAGCGGTGTTCCTGCATTGGTTTTGCAGGACTATGGCGCTGCACGACAAGTTCATGACCGGTTATCTCAACCAATTCACTGACCTTACTATCGGCAAAATTGTTTTTAAAAGCCCAGTACAACAAGGCAACATCAAGTCCAAAAAACCCGAAAACCGGCCAGGCTCCCATCTTCACAAAAGCCAAACCGGCGGTAAAACTTACCGCAGCCACCAATGTCATTACAATCGCAAATCCTTTGGGACTCAATGAGCGATTTGGAGTCAACATAGCTGAAAATTTCAAGCTTTTATTGTCTGTCATGGCTTTACTATAGACAGAAATTAAGTAATTCTAATGGCAATTTTTGACGCAGATCAATCGGGGTACAAATAACCATGGCACGACAACGCAAGTTGAAACCAGCAGAAATTGAAGAGGTTTTTCGCCGGTTTCGAGAAAAAGACCCTGCCCCGCGCGGCGAACTTCATTCGGTAAACACCTACACTTTCCTGGTCGCTGT
>DAOUPT010000034.1 GCA_030626025.1 Anderseniella sp.
ACGAAAAAAACCATCGCGATGGCCAGCTAGCCCCAGGTTGCCACCTTCACCAATCCTGGCTGTTCCACGAATTCGGCCAACGCCACGATTCAGTTCCAGTTCCCCGTCCCCGGGAAATATTGGTACACGAAGCTCAATTGCCGGAATGGACAGGACACCTGCCGCGCTTTCGATCGCGGTGCCAGACGACTCATTGTAGGCGGAAATTCTGGCCTCTCCCCAGAGCGACTGATTTGGACTATCGATACCTGGTTTAGGTCGATTCGGAGCTTTGTTTTTGTTGGCCGCTGGATGGATTAGTTATGGCTTGTGCAGATGCGTTCACGTTTTCTATTACCTGTATAATGCCGCCAAATTCATTCCCCAATAGGCGTGAACTGGCAATTTAACCAATTCAGAAGTATATTTTAGGCGCTGGAGGTAAAGGGAGAGTTAAATTTTTTTTCGGCAGGATAAAAAACTGTATAAATTAATTTTTTTTGCCACCCTCGATTACTTTTAGGAACGGCAGGGGTTTGTTTCTGGTTGAAAACGCCGGGTTTTGATTTGCTTCTAACCCCTTGCCAGGTATTGAATCTGTCCAGATTTTACGCATGGAAGATAATTCAAATCCAACCAGACTTTGTGTGCCCAGCCAGTCAGGTGTGCGGAAAGGAACCACTGCGCCTAAAATCTGTATTGCGCCGGAATGACTGTCCTGAATGGGAAAGGCAATGAATTCAATGCCGACTTCCGAACCCCGATTGTTTACGGCTCTAAAGCGCGCAACACATGGTTGCAATCCGGCAACAACCATATCAAATCCTGAGGCCATTGTTTGCTTTTCAAACTCTGGCCAGCCTTCCAGAACGTTGGCCCCAGTGAGTTCTTTGCCCCAAATCTGGCAAATTCTGGTTCCGGCCAACCGCCATTTGTAGGCCGGTTTGTCAAGGTCGCGTTCAAGTATGCACAGGTTTGGCAGAATTTTGGCGATTTTCTTCAGGTCCAGGTCCTGTTTTTTTGCGGCGGCCATCTCGCCGCGGGCAGATTCCCAGAAACGAAACAGAATCCGGCTTGAGGGATGCATGATGTCGTCAGGGACCGTGATTTTTGGCAGGTCGTTGTAAATGAATTCCATGTTCTTGTACTTTTTTGTCTAAGTGTGCCATTGCTGTACGTTCAACAACAAGAACTGCATGCTTCGTGCCAAAGAAGACAAAAGGCTCACTGTGACTGAAAATTTATCTGATCGCGGCTTGTCAGGCCCGGAAAAGCCGCAACCGGTTTTTAACGTTCCAAAGGTGATTATTGCACTGCTTGGCAGTTTTATTGTGGTGCATCTTGTCAGGCAATTTTCCAGTGCTGACGTGAATGAATGGATTTTGCTGCACTTTTCCTTTTCGCCAGCACGGTTTGTTTTACCGCCAGAACTGCAGGGAATGACGTTTCCAGGCGGGGCCGGAGCGACCATCTGGTCGTTTGTTACTCACATGTTTTTACATGGCGACTGGGCGCATTTGCTGATTAACAGTTTATGGATGCTGGCATTTGGCAGTGTTTTGGCACGGCGTTTTGGTACGGTCAGGTTTTTATTGTTTTCTCTGGTAACTGCGGCATTTGGCGCGGTGGGGAATTTGCTGGCTTATTGGGGACAATTCGCCCTGATGATTGGCGCTTCGGGTGCCATCTCGGGACAAATGGCCGGGACGGTACGGTTGATGTTTTCGGTTCCCGGCGGACTGGCGAACCTGCAAAATGGTGATTTTCGACGAATCCGGGTGCTTTCACTATGGCAATTGCTGCACGCCAGAGGAGCGTTGCTGTTTATTTTTATATGGGTAATGATTAACTTTGTCGTCGGGCTAAGCGGTTTTGGCACAGGTGCAAATATCGGACGTATCGCCTGGGAGGCCCATTTGGGCGGGTTTTTGAGTGGTCTGGTGTTGTTCAATCTGTTTGACCGCAAGGTGCTGTGAAGTTACCGGTTACTTCTTGTAGACTTCTTTGGGATCAAAAAGGCGAGCACCACCAATATCCTTTAACGGGACAGGTGCTGCGTTGTTTAGCGAAGCGGTTTCAACCTGACGATAAAAACAGGCCCGTTTGCCGGTGTGGCAGGTGGCACCACGGCCCTGAACGTTGACCCTGATCAGGATGACATCCTGGTCGCAGTCGGTTCTAATTTCGACAATCTCCTGGGTTTCGCCTGATGTTTCGCCTTTAAGCCACAATTTGTTGCGCGAGCGGGACCAGTAATGGGCGGTGCCGGTGGTGATGGTTTTTTCCAGCGCTTGGATGTTCATAAAGGCAAACATGATGACTTCGCCGCTGGTGGCGTCTTGAACGATAGCGGGAATCAGGCCGCTATCGTCAAATTTAGGGGTAAAAACCTCAGATGTTTCGACATCATGGGAAACGCCACGTTTGCCGAAAAGTGCACTCACAGGGAATAGTTACCAACCGGAGTGCGGATAAGTTCAAGGAAACGGGCCTGCAGGGCAGGGGTGTCTTTGAACTCGCCGGTAAATTGCATGGTGATTGTTGCCACATTGCGTTTTTTAACACCGCGCAGTGACATACATTGATGGACTGCTTCAATGAAGACCGCAGCACCGCGTGGTTGCAGTTTTTGTTCAATTGCTTCTGCAATCTGGGCAGTCATGGTTTCCTGAGTTTGCAGCCGTTTGGCAAAAATGTCTACAACGCGGGCGAGTTTTGAAATGCCGACAACTGTGTCGGTTGGCAAATAGGCGACATGGGCTTTGCCGATGAAAGGCACCATGTGGTGTTCGCAGTGAGAATCAAACTCGATGTCGCGCAGCAAAACGATGTCATCATAGCCGCCAACCTCATCAAAAGTCGTTGATAGAGCATCGAGCGGGCAGGATTCATAGCCATTGAAAAACTCACGATAGGCTTTTGTGACCCGTTTGGGCGTATCCAGCAGGCCTTCGCGGTCGGGATCATCACCGGCCCAGCGAATGAGCGTGCGTACGGCTTCTTTGGCTTCATCCTGGCTTGGTCGGGTAATGTCGGGACCTTTGCCCAACTGAAGTTTGGCAGTTCTACCCTTGTTCACAATAGCATCCATGATATCAATCTTCATCTGTTTCGGGGTTAGAGTTCCGAAAGTTTGCCTGTCAGGAAAATTCCCTGTAAATTTGCCCCGTCAGATAGCACGTTACGTGCATCGGGAAAAGTAACAAGGTGAAAATTCCGTCCCTCACTTTACATTAGTTAGGGCGAATGTGTAAATTATCAAGTATGATTTTGTGATTGTGGCGAATTGGCGCTGTAGCGGATTTTGAAATGTTGAATGAGATTTATAATGCCAGAATACTCGAGCTGGCCGGAAATATTCCACTTTGCCAGCGTTTGAGTGATGCTGACGGGACTAACGTGCAGCATTCTAAACTGTGCGGCAGTAAAGTGACGGTCGATCTTAAATTTTGCGATGGTGTGGTGGTTGAATATGGCCAGGAGGTGAAAGCCTGCGCCCTTGGGCAGGCTGCATCCTCGATTATGGCTCGTAATGTGGTGGGCTCACCTGCCAACGAGCTGTGTGAGGTTCGTGATCAGGTTTATGCGATGTTAAAGGACGGTGGTGCGCCACCAACAGGTAAATGGTCTGATATTGCCGCGTTACAGCCGGTCAAGGACTTTAAGGCCCGTCATGCATCGACCATGCTGGTGTTTGATGCGGTTTGTGAAGTTGTGAAAGAAAACGAAGTCAGTACGGCTGAAAAAGAGGTGATATGAAACATTCAAAACGGGATCCGGTGGTTGATGCAGCGCAGGTCAAGGCACGGGTTGGGACTGCATATCCAGCCGGGTTTTCGGATAATTGCCGGTTGCGCGAGAAAAAAGTATTGGGCGATTTGTTCGGTTTGAGCCAGTTCGGGGTTAATCTTACCACTTTGCCACCGGGGCAGTGGTCGGCTTTGCGTCACTGGCATGAGCAGGAAGATGAATTTGTTTATGTTGTTAGTGGAGAGCTGGTGTTAATTGATGATGACGGCGAACACCGACTAAGTGCTGGCATGTGTGCCGGATTTCCGGCCGGTGTGAAAAATGGCCATCATATTGTCAATAAATCGGATCAACCGGGCAGTTTTATCGAAGTCGGGACGCGGGCAGAAACCGAACATGGTGAATATCCCGATGAGGATCTGATTGCCGACAAGGGCAAGAACGGATTTCAGTTTTCCAATCGCAAAGGTGAACCGTATTAGACATGTGTGCGGATCATAAGAACGAGCACAATCGGGGACTGGCCGCAGGTATTCTGGTTAAACTGGTTCGCGGATATCAGCTGACGTTTTCTGCAATATTTGGCCGGACCTGTCGACATTTGCCCAGTTGTTCGAGCTATACTACAGAGGCGATATTACGGTTTGGGGCATGGCGCGGGTTTTGGCTCGGTTTGGCCCGGATTATTCGATGTAATCCGTGGGGAAGCGAGGGATATGACCCGGTGCCCGACAAGTTGCCCGACCATGGCTGGCGATTTTGGCGCTATGGGGTGTGGAGGCTTTAACTTAAAAAACCCCGATGGATATTAAGCATCGGGGTTTTTGTGGTTTGTCGCTATGTGTTGTCTAGAACTTGTAAGCGAGACCTGCACGGGCGATGTGAACATCATCAATACCAGTGCGAACTGTGCCAACGGTGTAAACGTAATCTTTCTTGCCGAAACTGGCATAGAGATATTCAGTCCGTGCCGTCAGGTTTTCGGTGAAGGCGTGTTCAATACCAAGGCCAACAGTATAACCAACATGGGTTTTGGTTAGAGTTTCATCGGCTGGCATAATGTGGAATTTTGATCTCATGAAAGCAACACCGGCTGTACCATAGAACAGGGTGTTGTCATGAGCCCAACCAGCGCGGGCGCGAATGGTGGCCAGATATGAAAACTCCTGGTCAACGCCATCGGCTGAGTTTCTGTTGTGAATACCGGTGAACATGTAATCGCCTTCAACACCGACAACAAAATCATCAATCTGATAATTGTAACCGATCATGCCGCCGCCAACGATACCGGAACCTGAAATTTCAGGATCGGCTGCACCGATGGGAATGTAGGTATTGTCAACTGAACCAGCAGCAATGACGCCGCCGATATAAACACCACCCCAGTCATAGTTGGACTCGCGAATTTCAATTGGTGGCGGGGGGGGAGGAAGATCTGCAGCAAGGGCTGATTGGGCACCGGCAAGAAGAGCGGCGGAACCCAGGAGGGATATGGTTAGGGGGCGTATTGTGCGATACATTTTTGTGTTCCTGATTAACTCATTGACTAAACTGATACGCCTATCAATAAATTATTAGGGTTAATGATTAGTTATGGCCGAGCAGAAACATGCCAAAAAGATCAATAAATGGCGAAAATCAGTCGTTCAGGTGAATTGCTACACTGGCCCGAAACATGTGGATGCTCTTTAGGCGGGCTGTGAGTGTACTGGAATGGCCGTTGGAAAAGAAGTGTCCGTAAGTGTATTCCAGACGACCGGTAATGGCATTGGCAAGCACATGTTCAAAGCCGGTGCCGACAACCAGTCCGAACTGGGTTTTGCTGGTACGCAGGGGGCTTTTTGCGGCAGATTTTTTCAATCCACCCAGTGCCAGGCCACCGGTTACATAGGGCAGGGAGTAGCCAAGTGGTTTGCCAAGTCGCGCCCGGAATGTGGAAATGAAGGACAAGTCATCATCGAATAAGGAGCCGTTGGCAACATCTGCTTCCAGGCCGTACATGAAGTCTTTGTGTAGAAAATTGTACCCGGCGATCAAACCGATTGCCTTGCCCTTGGCTTTAAGCTTTCGGATGCCGGGTGCTTTTGCCGGGTCATAGGTGTTTTGGAGTTTGTACAGCGAAAATGCCGGACCAAAATATCCGCCCCGCCAATAATGGTGCGGCAAGGGTTTTTTGTTGTCGGCAGAATTGGCCGACGAACAAATTCCCGGAACGGCTGTCAAAAACGCGACAGCAAAAATGCTATGCTGAGGCAGCATTTTCATCGGATACTCCATTACGCAACTAACCTGAACAATTTGAACTAAATTGTTCCGACTATGAGTATGCCAGCAGAATGTTAAAGAACAGTGTGTGATCAGTTGCGACTTGACGGACTCGGGCAAATTGGGCAAAAGCGGTTGATAATTTGAGACAACGCTTACCTGCCTGGTTTGCAGCGATTGAGCAAAAGGAGTTTTTGAGATGATTTCCCTGACATTTCCCGATGGTGCAACACGCGAGTTCGAAGATGGAACCAGCGGTTATGATATTGCTTCGGGTATTTCCAAATCACTGGCCAAAAAGGCTGTGGCGATCAAGCTTGACGGGGTGCTGCGCGATTTAAGCGAGCCGCTGGCTGAAAGTGGTTCTTTTCAACTTGTCATGCGTGATGACCCCGATGCGCTTGAACTGATCCGCCATGATTGTGCCCATGTGATGGCCGAGGCGGTGCAGGAGTTGTTTCCAGGCACGCAAGTGACCATCGGTCCAACAATTGAGAACGGGTTTTATTACGACTTTTATCGCGATGAACCATTTTCGCTGGAAGATTTTCCCAAAATCGAAAAGAAAATGGCCCATATCATTGAGCGCAATGCTGTTTTCACCAAGCAGGTTATGCCGCGCAATGAAGCCAAAAAGCTGTTTGCTGACATGGGTGAAAACTTCAAGGTTGAGCTGATTGATGCCATTCCTGAAGAGGATGACGTCAATATCTATAATCAGGGCAACTGGTTTGATTTGTGCCGCGGGCCGCATTTGCCCTCGACCGGTAAAATCGGCAAGGCATTCAAACTGATGAAAGTTGCCGGGGCCTATTGGCGCGGGGATTCTGACCGTGAGGTTTTGACCCGGATTTATGGCTCTGCATGGACTGACCAGAAACAGCTTGATGAATATCTTGTCAGGCTTGAGGAAGCTGAAAAACGTGATCACCGGCGTCTTGGCCGTGAAATGGACTTGTTTCATTTTCAGGAAGAAGCGCCGGGTTCAGTGTTTTGGCACCCCAAAGGCTGGCGGCTTTTTACCACGCTGATTGATTATATGCGGCGGGTGCAGGACAAAGCCGGGTATGTGGAAGTGAACTCGCCTGACATGATGGATCGTGCTCTTTGGGAGCAATCGGGCCACTGGGAGAAATTCCGCGAGAACATGTTTACCACCCAGACTGAAGACGACCGGGTATTTGCCTTCAAACCGATGAATTGTCCCGGCCATGTGCAAATCTTCAAGCATGGCTTGAAATCTTACCGAGATCTACCTGTTAAAATGGCAGAATTTGGCAAAGTACATCGCTATGAGCCATCGGGTGCGCTGCACGGTTTGATGCGGGTGCGCTCGTTTACTCAAGATGATGCCCATATCTTTTGTGCCGAGGACCAGATTACGACTGAATGTGTAAGTGTGCACAAGCTGATGCTGCAAATCTACAAGGATTTCGGTTTTGAGGATTTGCGGATCAAGTTTTCTGACCGACCTGAAAAGCGGGTCGGGTCGGATGAAGTCTGGGACGCATCGGAAAAAGCCTTGCAACATGCGGTTGACGAGGCTGGTGGCGAATATGAACTCAATCCGGGTGAGGGAGCGTTTTATGGTCCCAAGCTGGAATATGTCTTGCGTGATGCCATCGGGCGTGACTGGCAATGTGGCACGGTGCAGGTGGACCTTAATCTGCCAGGTCGCTTTGATGCGTTCTATATTGGCTCTGACAGTGACAAACATACACCGGTGATGATCCACCGGGCGATGTTTGGTTCGCTTGAGCGGTTTGTCGGTATTTTGATTGAACACCATGCCGGGCATTTCCCGTTGTGGCTGGCGCCGGTTCAGGTGGTGGTCTGTACGATCAAGTCAGAAGCTGATGAATATGCCAACAAAGTGGCAGACCGGTTGCGGGCCAAAGGCATGCATGTTGATGTGGATACCCGAAACGAGAAGATCAATTACAAGGTGCGTGAGCATTCGGTGGCCAAAATTCCGGTCATTTTGGTTATTGGTATGCGTGAAGTCGAAGAAGAAACGGTAAATATGCGCCGCCTTGGCTCGCGTGATCAAAAATCAATGACGCTGGATGAGGCGGTTACCGCGCTGGTTGAAGAAGCAACCCCGCCTGATTTGCGTTAAGCTATCCGTATTGGTCTATTGTAGTTAGCGGTTCGAAATTGCTGTAGCCAGTTGCTTGAGGGCCGTTTCCAAAACGGCATGCGGGCAGGCGATGTTCAGGCGGGCGAAACCTTCGCCCTCTTTGCCGAAAGCTTCACCACGGGTTACGGCCCAATTGGCTTTTTGTTTGAGGAAGGCGGTTAGTTGTTTTGGCTCGAGATTTAGCTTTCTGAAATCCAGCCAGAGGAGAAATGTTCCTTCCGGTTCGATCAATTCGATCTCGGGAATGGCAGCAAGATGTTGGCTGACGGTCACAACGTTGTTTTGAATGTAATCCAACACATCATCAAGCCACGGACCACCTTGGGTGTAGGCAGCGAGCATGGCGGCGCTGGCGAATGAGTTGTTTTTATTGACCGTCAGGCGGCTGTTTTCGACCTGAAACGCTTTTCGTCTGGTATCATTGAAGATGATGGTAAAGGACTGACTGCAGGCGGCGATGTTGAAGCTTTTGGCTGGTGACAGGCAGCTGATACAATTGTCGGCATAGTCAGAGCCCAGAGCTGCAAAAGGGGTGTAGCTGTGGCCGGGAAAAGTAATGTCGGCGTGAATTTCATCGCTGACCACAAGCACATTGTGGCGCTGACAGATGTCGCCTAATTGTTTCAGTTCATCGGTGCTCCACACCCGGCCAACCGGATTGTGCGGGTTGCACAGGTAGATCATTTTGGTGCGGGGATCAGCGGCCTTGATTTCCAGATCATCGAAATCCATTCGATAGCGGCCATCTTCAAGAATGAGCGGGTTGGAGATCAGGCGGCGGTGGTTTTCAGACAGGATATCAAAGAAATCAAAAAACACCGGTGGCTGGACGATGACACCGTCACCTTCGTCTGTAAACAGCGACGCGGCGATGGCCAGAATATTGAGGATGTTGGGTGCGCGCAGGATATGGGACGGGTCGATTTGCCAATTGTGGCGCTGCTGCTGCCAATTGATAATGGCTGGAAACAGTTTGGCCGGTACAGCTTCATATCCAAACACGCCATGCTCTAGTCGTTTTTGCAAGGCTGCGAGAACCGGCGGCGGGGCTTTGAAGTCCATGTCGGCCACACCGGCGGCAAACAAATGTTCATTGTTTTCACCCAGCACCATGGGATGAGTTTTTAATGCGGGTACTTCGCGTCGATTGATGATTTCATCAAAAGGGGAAGCCGGGTTTTTTGACATGTATTAGTTGCCCAGAATGATGGTCGTTGCCTTGCCTTGTAGCAATGATACGGTTTGTTTGAAGTTTTTGCCATCAATATTGGCGCTGAAAGTATAGCGGCCGGGGGCGAGTATCATTGAGGGGGTTTGGGAAGGGATTTTGCTTTCGCCGGATTTGGTCCAGTTGCCCTGATGGCTGTGAACCTGCCATTTTATCGGTGTTTTATTGTCTGAAAAAAGAGAAAGCTTAGCGAATGCGGCCTGATGGTCAATATTAAGCGAGGTCAGAATGCCGGGTTTTACGGTGACATTGGCAACGGCCAGAGTGTTGCCTTGATCAAAACGGCTTTCGATACGGTATTCACCGGCAGCAAGGCGGACAATCTGGCCTTGCTCAACGGTGTCGGTGATGAATTTTTCCGGCTTGTTGTCAGGCAATGCGATAATTGTGTGTCGGGCGCTGGAATAATGCGAGGCATCCATGCCGACGACCCGAGACAGGGTTCTGACACCGCCGACATTCAGGACAAAGGTGACGCCTAATCGGGTTTTTGGCAGGATGGTAATGTCGCGAATGGCGCTGGCATGACCATATTTGACTTCAATGCGATAGGTGCCGGGTGACAGATTGGTTTCGACAATCGGTGTCTTGTCATTAAAGACGCTTTTGCCAATCAGGCCGAGTTCGGCATCGCGCTGAAAAATTTGCCAACTGACCGGGCGTTGAATGAAACCACCGGATTCAGTTAATCGGGCCGCGAGGTCGAGACCCTCGGTGCCTTGGGTTGCATGGCGCATAAAGGCATCTTCATTGGCCATGGAAGATGGCGGGGGCAGGGAGCCGGTGGTTATGTTGTCTGACGGCGCACGAAAGGCTGCTTTGCCCTTGGCAGTGGTGATGATGACGAAAATTGCAACAACCAAAATGGCAAAGGCCACCGGAGTTAGACGGTGGCCTTTGGTGTGTTGTGCAGCCCGAGTAAATAAACTGCGCATATTCTCTCCTGTTCCCCAACAGACGCCGGACTTTTCAAAACGCTGTTCGTAAAGTCCATTTTCCCCAACCAGTTGTTCGGTCGGCTTGAAAACATAAAACAGCAGATAGGGGTTGAAGGCAATCGATTCATTAACAATTGGTTAACGGGCCTTGTCGGGGTTTAATTAATTGTGATAGATCGGTGAGAATTGAAAGGTTTCTCTATAATGAGTCGAAAATTGCCAGGGCCGGTGGCCAATGAAGATTTGAACGATTTGAGCTCGCCCTTGCGGTTGCTGCAAACCCGACGTTCAGCGCTGGCCAAGATGATGGGTGGACCGGGGCCGGATGCTCAGCAAATTGATCAATTGCTGGAGATGGCGGTGCGGGTTCCTGACCATGGCAAGTTATCGCCATGGCGGTTTATTGTTTTTGCAGGCGAGGGACGTGCTGCCATGGGCGATGTGTTGGCGGCACGCTGGCGTGAACTGTATCCCGAGCACGGTGATGAGACGGTTGAACAACAGCGCCAAACTTTTTTGCGGGCACCGGTGGTGATTGCTGTGGTGTCTTCGATAACCGACACTGTGAAAATCCCGCAATGGGAACAGGAGTTGTCGGCTGGGGCACTTTGTCAAAACCTGCTGTTGGGGGCAACGGCGATGGGATTTGGCTGTCAGTGGATTTCTGGCTGGTGCGCTTTTGACCGCGAAGTGTTGCAAAAAGTTGGCCTTGCGCCCCATGAAAACATTGCCGGTTTTATCTATGTCGGGACGGCGGATGATGGTTTGAGTGACCGGCCCCGGCCTGATCACAAAGCACTCACAACACACTGGCCCACAACCTAGGGGAATGGCTGATTTTATGCTTAAGGGTATTGTCTTTGACAAGGATGGGGTGCTGGTTGATTTTGACCGGACGTGGGTCACGATGCTGCTCGATATGGCACGCGAATGGGCCGGTGGTGATGAAGAGAAAAACCGCCATTTGTTGACCTCTGCTGGTTATGATGCTGCAACCAACAGTTTTTTTTCCGGCTCTGTCTGGGCTGCGGGTAATACGGATGATCTGGTTGAAGTCTGGGATCAAACCGGGGATGCTTACGAGCAGGAAAAGCTGGCGAAATTTATTGATCTGCGATGTGTTGAGTGTGAAATCATTCCATTGTTTCCACCACCGGAGTTGCAAGGTCTGTTTGGCGGCTTGACCGGGCGTGGTCTGAAACTTGGCCTCACTACCAATGACGGGGAAGCTTCGGCGGTTCGGACGATGGATGCTTTTGGTCTTGCCCCTTTTTTATCGCGGATTATCGGTTATGACAGTGTGGTTAACCCCAAACCGGCAGCTGACCCGGTGTTTGAGTTTTGTGACCATTGCGAGTTGGAATCAGCGCAGATGGCTGTGGTTGGCGATAACGTGCATGACATGGAAATGGCCGCGGCTGCCGGGGTGGCTGTTCGCATCGGGGTGTTGTCAGGCAATTCCATCGCGGCTGACCTGCGGCCCCATGCAGATTTTTTACTCGACAGCGTGATGGATTTGCCGCAACTACTAACGAATGAAAAACTGATTGAGATGGATTGATGTTTTATAACGCGCTGAAACGAGAATGCCCGCTACAAATTGATCCGTTTAAAGCGTTGGTCGGGCCGCGACCCATCGGTTGGATTTCTTCGTTGGATCCCGATGGTACAGCCAATCTGGCGCCGTACAGTTTTTTCAATGGGGTCAGTGACAATCCGCCGATGGTGGTTTTTTCATCTGCCGGGCGCAAGGACAGTATTACCAATATTGAGCAAACCGGCGAGTTCGTCTGCAATCTGGCGACGTGGGATTTGCGTGATGCGATGAATGTTTCGTCATCGGGTGTTGATTCGGAGGTTGATGAGTTTGAACTGGCCGGACTCGAAAAAGTACCATCAGAGATGGTCAAGCCGCCACGGGTGGCAGGCTCGCCGGTGGCGCTTGAATGCCGGCATACGCAAACGGTGCATATGCATGATGTCAATGGTGACGAGCTTAAATATGCGCTGGTAATCGGGCAGGTAGTTGGAATTTATATCGACGACGCGTTGATCGTCAATGACCGTATCGATATCGCCAGCGCAAAACCCATCGCCCGGCATGGTTATATGGATTATTCGGTGGTTACCGAGCTGTTCCGGCTGGAACGGCCTTAATTTCGCTCACGGCGTTTCCTCTCTTCGGTCGGGCCTACATCGTGCTGGAAGCGCGTCTTCGACACGACGGTGCGGCACAGGGGTGCCGGGCAGCGCTTGCTGCCTGGGGGTGCTGTCTGGCCAGATATGGCTGATCTGTAATTGCACGCGAATCGTGTTATTCGAGGTTTATGGAAAAAGAAGTTGCGGAAAAAGCTGTTACGGGTGTTTTTGATACTGTTGTGAAGTGGTTTGACCAGTTCGGCATATCATTTTCTGAAACAATGTTTGCATGGACATTTGGTCAGCTGGCGGTGATTGCCTTTGCCTGGCTAATGGCTGTGCTGGTTGCCCGGATGCTGGACAAGCCGGTTGATGTTCAAATGCGCAAGATTCACGGTAACCGGTCTTTGCTGCGGGTTCTGATTGTTTTGCGCAAGTCAATTCGCGCCTTTCTCATGGTCGTCTTCTTGTGGATCGGTATTGGCATTATTGCCCAGGTGAGTATTTTTACCAGTCGCAGGCAATTGGTTGTATCGGCCGCCTCGCTGGCCACTGCATGGCTGATTATTTCAATTGCTTCGAAATTTATCCGTAATCGCTTTCTGTCCAAAACGGTGGCTGTAACGGCATGGACTGTTGCAGCCTTGAATATTTTGGGGCTGTTGCCAGCAACGATTGAGATGCTCGATGCGGCAGGTATTCAGTTTGATACCTTTAGATTGTCGCTGCTGGTGGTGTTCAAAGGGGTGGTGGTTTTTTCCCTTTTGGTCTGGATGGCGGTGGCAGGTGGTAATTTTGCCGATGAGCGAATTAGAGCGATTGAAGACTTAACCCCTTCTCTGAAAGTTTTGGCTGGTAAGTTGATCAAGGCCGTTTTGCTGGTAACAGCAGTGTTTGGAGGTCTCAGCCTGATCGGTATCGATTTTTCGGCATTGGCGGTATTTGGCGGTGCAGTAGGCCTTGGTATTGGGTTTGGCTTGCAAAAAGTTGTGTCCAATCTGATCAGTGGGGTTATTCTTTTAACCGATAAATCAATCAAGCCAGGTGATGTGATCACTGTTGGTGACACCTATGGCCGGATTGATCAGTTGGCCGCACGCTATGTTTCGGTTCGAGCCCGCGATGGACGTGAGTATCTGGTGCCGAATGAGGATCTGATTACCAATCAGGTGATCAACTGGACATTTTCTGAACACAAGGTCCGGCTGGATGTGCATTTTGGCGTCAGCTACGATTCCGACCTTTATCAGGTGCGCGAGCTGGCAATTGAGGCAGCGACTGCGGTTACGCGGGTGATGAAGAAGCCCGCTGCAGTTTGTCATGTCACCGAGTTTAGCGATTCATCAATCAATCTGGTGTTGCGGTTTTGGGTTAGTGACCCGGACAAGGGCGTTACCAATGTGCGCGGCGATGTGTTTTTGGAACTGTGGCAAGCGCTGAAAAAAGCAAAAGTGGAAATCCCGTTCCCGCACCGGCAAATGGTGGTTGGTGGGCCGTTGGAAATCAAGATGACCAAATAGACTGTTAAGCCGCCTTGGCGTCCTTTGCCTGGGTGTCCGGCTCAGCGATGGCTATCCAGCCGGTAAATTTTGCGCCATGGCCTTCTTCGGATTGGACTTCCAAACCGCCATCGTGCTGTTCAAATATTTTTTCAACGGCAGGCAGGCCAAGGCCGACCCCGAAGCTTTTTGTGGTGAACAGCGGGTCCATGATTTTCTCTAGGTTTTTGCTGGAAATACCCGGCCCGTTATCAGAAACAGAAATCTCCACACCGCGATCGGTCAGGGACGTGGCAATGAAGATTGTCGGGTCTTGGGTTATTTCGACTGGTCTATCGTTGCCTTTGCCGACCATTGCCTCGCTGGCGTTGGTCAGGAAGTTAATCACGGCCCGGGCAAGGTTATCAGCATCAAAGGCGTATTCCTGATTGCCAAGGCCAAGGGTAACTTCAAATGAAACCTCTTGTGGAAGATGTTCTGATTGCTCGCGTAACAAATTGATCAACCACTCATCGAGATTTTTCTGTTTGAGATTCATATCTTTGCTGCGGGCAAAGTCCAGCAACTGGGTGATAATGCCGTCGCAACGCTCGACACCCTTTTCAATGCGGGTAAGCGGTTTCTCCATGGTTGGATTTTCACTGGAAAATTTGCGGCGCAGCAAGAAAGCCGAGGTGCGAATTGAACCAAGTGGATTGCGGATGTCGTGAGCAACGGTTGCCGTTAATTGACCCAATTGGGCCATTTTTCCTTTGCGAATGACTTCATTTTGAGTGTCGCGCAGGATTTTCATATTGTTGTTTAGATCACTGTTGAGCGTTCCGATATCGTCATTCATGACCTGTAACTGGTCGGCCATTTGGCGGGCTGCTTTTTCGGCTTTTTCGGCGTCAAGCGTGGCAGCTTTAAGCGCATTGTTCTGTTTTATACGCGAAGAACCATATGACCAAACCATTGATGCGATGGCGAGGAAAATCAGCGTAACGGCTGCGCACAGAATAAGGGCGATATTTCTTGCCTGTTTATCTGACCACAATAAGAGGTTGGTGATGTCATCAAGAATAAAAAAAGCGCCAACAAATTTATTGTCTTTAACCACCGGCACGGCAATTTCGATAACCTGCCTGATGGAATTCTCATCAATAGCAGAAATGTGGGTTTGCATGGTGTAACCATCAAGCTGTTTTGCCTGTACGGTCGAACGTGTGGCGACAATTTTACCGTTTTTTACCTGTTCATAGAAAAAAGCCCGTTTTTCAAGCTTGCCCTTTTCGTCTATTTTGGAAGATTCGAAAACACGGCCATTCTCATTGACCAGGGAATAACGATAAATATTGGTACCTTTCTGGAAATCCTGCAGGGTGTATTTATCGTTTATCCTGAGACCCTGGGGGCCGAAAACGTCTTGTTTGGCAGTGAAATTTTCAACCACGGCTGACGTCCAGTCGCGAGCATGATCTTTGGCATAGAACTCGGCAATGGTTTCGCCTGAGTGTAGTGCGCCAATCCAGACCAGAGCGTACATAATGATCGCACCAAGCCCCAATCCGATTATGGTGCTCCAAGGGCGTTCGTTGGATTGCACGTCGGTCTTGTTTGGCGGTTTTTGTAGTTTCTTTTTACCGTCACTTTTGGCCATATTCTGATCCCAACCCGCAGTTTTACGTAATTTGGAAACAATGTAAGGGGTTGTGGTTAATAATAACCTAAGCCTGTGGCCTGTAACGGGAAGCCCTTTCCAAAAGTTTTTCAGCTCGTTTCAGGTGGGGAAGATCATACATCTGACCGTTCAGGGAAATGACACCAGCATTTTGAGATTGGGCAAAAGCATCGACAATTTGTTCAGCTTGGTCAATGGCTTGAATTGAAGGTGTGAAGGTCTGATTGATCAGGGGAATTTGATCGGGGTGGATTGCCATTTTGCCGGTAAATCCGTCCCGGGCTGCTGCAATGCATTCGCGCTCAAGTCCGGCAATATCGCGGAAACTGGCGTATATGGAATCGATGGGGTCGACCAGTGCTGACCGCGCACCGGCCAGGCAAAGGCTGCGGGCGAGGCGGTATGGGTCGGTTAGATGGCCGGTATCATCGCGGGCGCTGGTGGCACCAAGATCTGACGACAGGTCTTCTGCGCCCCAGGTCATGGCCGATAATGGTGCTTTGAGATTGGTGTAGGTTCCCAGATTGAAAAGAGAAGCGGCGGTTTCCGTTGCAATGGCGATGATCGGCAAATCACTTTTGGTCAGTTGGGCAAATTGCTCAACGTCTTTACCGCTGCTGGTTTTTGGTAACATAAAACCGTCAGGTGGTGTGCTGGAGATCGCGGCCAAGTCTTGCACGGTAGCACCGGTGTCCAATGCGTTGACACGGACAAAAACCTGGCAGCTGGTTTCAGGCCTGTTGGACAAAACGCCGGCTACGATGTCTCGTGCGGCGGTTTTGTTTGCCAATGCAACGGAGTCTTCCAAGTCTAGTATGACGACGTCAGCACCGGTGGCCAGCGCTTTGGCAATTTTGCGCTCGCTGTCTCCGGGGACAAAAAGCCATGAGCGCATTTATTCAGCCTCTTTCGGTTTGAAGCGCATGAAGGCCTGTCTGGTGCATTGGGCGACAAGGGTGCCGTCTTGTTTGTAGGCCCGGTGGATAAATGAGACAATGCCGGCATCAGGGCGCGATTTGCTGCCCCGTTTTTCTATGATTTCGGTTGCAACATTTATGGTGTCGCCCTGAAATAACGGGGCCGGAAAGGTGACATCGGTCATGCCGAGGTTGGCAATCGTGGTGCCAAGGGTGAGGTCATTGACGGAAATGCCGATCATCAGGCCAAGGGTAAACAGCGAGTTCATCAACGGCTCGCCCCATTCAGTTTGGGCACAAAAGTGACGGTCTATGTGAAGGGGTTGCGGGTTCATGGTCAGGCACGAAAACATCGTGTTGTCCATTTCGGTTACTGTTCGGGTGATTTCATGTTTGTAGGTTTTTCCCACTTCAAATTCTTCAAACCACATACCCGGCATTTTTTATAATCCTCATCAAACAGCGTTGTCTTGCAAATACCATAGGCATATTCCCGTGAATTGCACACCGTGAATGAAACGAGAACATTGATTCAATCTTTGGTTGTGTCGCGATTCTGGTGAGTCGCAATGCGAGTCGGGTACATTTAAAGAACATTGTGGAAAAGGTGCTGTGGAAAACGATTCAAGCTGGAATCGTAACTACTTGAAAATAAAAGCTTAAAGCTTCATATTTCGGCTGTGGAAAACCTGTTAACTTGTCGTTAATAAAACAGGTGCAGGACTCGTATACATAGAAGTTTTGGAATGCACTTACTGAAGGATGGAGAACACATGTACGTTGAAGGAGTTTTTGATATGACCCAATGCATGATTGTGGCTGGCAGCAATGCCGAACACAGGCGTCTTGTGGATATGTTTTCCGTTTACGGGTTTGATTTAACCTCTGCTGCCAATGCAAATGAGGCGCTTGACCAGTGTGGCACAGCGATGCCTGATGTAATTGTTTTGCCCGACAATTTGAAGGATATGGATGTCATGGCCTTCGTTAAACAACTCAGGCGATCTGATAATGGCGACCGGGCGGCGGTGTTTTTGTGTTCCGAGCAGGCTGACAGCGAGAAAATCGGTCGGGCAATCTGGGGCGGGGTGTCTGATTTTTTGATTGCGCCATTTGATGCCGAGGTTCTCGACCGCAAGTTAAAGCAGGTTGGAGTGGTTTGAAGTCCTGCTAGCGCCTGTCGCGTTTGATTGAATTCATTTACTCGGTCGAACGGGCTTGCCATGCAAGCCCTGCCTCGCCCAAGCAAATAAATCCTTGAATCCGATTGAACGTGACAGGCGCTAGATCAGAAAGGGGACGCCGCTGTGATCTTTTAAATTGTCGTTTGTAGACATGAAAAAATCATTTTTTCCTATATCCTGAGACTGTGGATGAGACGAACCTGATGGGCGCTCATCAATTACTTTCAATCAGTTGATGGAGAATAACGATGTCCGGTGGACTGCGTTCTGTTTGGCCTTTGTTTGTCGGGGTGTTCTTATTGCAGCTCGGGCACGGCTTGCAGGGATCTCTTATCAGTCTGAACGCGTCGGCGCTTAATTTTACATCAGCAACGACCGGTGTTGTGATGGCCGCGTTTTATGTCGGGTTGTTTGCCAGTTCGATGCTTTCACCCCCGATTATCGGCAAGGTTGGGCATATACGGGTTTTTGCCGCCTATGCCTCGATGGTTTCCACCGCTGTTTTACTTATTCCATTGTGGCACAATCCGGTTTGGTGGTTTGCCATGCGGGTGATTATTGGTTTGTGTATTGGCGGCTTGTCGATTGTTGCCGAGAGCTGGCTGAATGCGGCTTCAAGCAATGAGAACCGCGGTAAAATTCTGTCAATCTATATGATTATTGCCTATGGAGCGGGTGGCGCGGGCCAGTTTTTGCTTAATGTGGCCGATGCCAGCGGATTTGTGCGGTTTATTGTTGTCTCAGCCTTGCTGTCGTTGGCGCTGGTTCCGATCTCGCTGACGCCGGTTCAGGCACCGTTGATTGAAACACCGAAGAAGGTCGACCTGATTGATGTGTTCCGGCTCTCACCCCTGGCGTTTGTTGGAACCTTTGCTGCTGGACTGGCCCAGAGTGCATTTTTTGCCATGGGACCGATTTATGGTCAGAGCAACGGGCTTTCTCTGGTCGAAATTTCAATGATGATGGCACTGCCGATGCTGGCAATGATTTTTACCCAATATCCAATTGGCAGTTTGTCAGACCGGTTTGATCGCCGGATTGTCATAACGTGGCTTACATTTTTAAGTGCCGGGGTCGCTGTGTTGACATTTGTGCTGATTGACAAGAGCGCTTATTCACTGATTGCGTTGGTAGGGGTATTTGGTGCCTTGTCATTTCCGATTTATTCCCTGACGATGGCCCACGCCAATGATTATCTGGAATCCGACCAAATGCTCGGGGCAAGTGCCAAGCTGGTTTTGATATATGGGGTAGGGGCTATTGTCGGTCCTGCTATTGCCGGTTCGGTGATGGGAATAACAGGTCCAGGAAGCTTGATGGCCTATTTGGCACTGGTACACGGCGGCCTTGGACTTTATGCGGTAACACGCATGCTGATCCGGCCTGAAACACCTGATGATACCGGTGACTATATTATGGTTGCGCCGCAAGCAACGCCTGTCGTTGCTCAGATTGTTGCCGAGGAATATGAGGAGTTGAGCGGCGAGGATCACTCAAAACCTTAATTAATCCTGAACCAGCATGGTAAACTGATTGTTAAATATTGTCTGTCAGAATGCGAACTTGAGTTGTTGGCAGTTAAACACTGCAGGCGCTTGTACGGGGTGGCGAGAGTTAGCATAGGTGAGCACAGATGAGTGTTGTGGGTCGAAAAAGCATAAAATCATTCAATACTTCGATTTTTGATCGGGTGCTGGAGCATGGGACGATTGAGGAAAAGAAAAACCTGACAGAGCAATTGGCGTTATTGGCTTGTGATTTAACTGCACCTGAGCTGGAACGCGAAGCGATTGTGCCAGTGCTTTTGAGATTGGCGGTTGATCCGATTAAAGATGTGCGGCTGCTTTTGGCTAAGATACTTGTGCATTGTGAGAAACTTCATCCCGATATTTTGTTTTCAATTATTGCTGATGATGAAGATATTTCATTGCCGTTTCTGGCAGACAGTCCGGCCCTTGACCGGCTTCGTACTCTGGCTGTCCTGAAAGTGGGTGACAAGGCACGCCAACTGGTGCTGGCGGCGCGGTCGGGGCTTTCAACTGATGCGATTTCCTTTATTGCTGACACTTGTGACAGCGAAGTTTGTGTGGCGCTTCTCGATAATGATGATATTGAAATCAGCGTTAAAAATTATCGTCGCCTTTATGTTCGTTTTCGCGATGTGCCGGAAGTGACAGAACAATTGCTGAAACGCGATGACCTGCCGTTGGAAGTGCGAATTTTGCAAGCCAAAAAAGCAGCATCGAATGTGCAGCGGCTAATGGCTGAAAAGGGCTGGATTCCGGCCAGTGATGCCGAAGAAATTATTGTTGATGCAGAAGAAACCACGTTGCTTCGTATTCTTGCCGGTGCCAGGGAAAGCGAGATTGACGGCCTTATTCCATTTTTGGCCAACAAACGCCTTTTGACCCCGTCGATTATTTTGCGGGCCGCCTGTGGTGGCGATATGCGGGTGGTTTCACGGGCACTGTCTTATTTGTCATCAACACCGTTGAAAAAAGTTCACAAGGTTATCGATGAGCGGGCAACGATGGGGCTTAAAGGTATTTACAATCGTTGCGGGTTGCCGAGCAATTGTTTTCACATTATTCGTGCCGCTGTTGATGTGTCCGGAGATATGAAGCAGTTGGCGACCGGGGCAAAACGGCTGCGCTTTGGTCCGGCGATCATCGAATGCCTGATGACCCGCTATAATTCTGTTTCAGTGCAGGAAAAACCAGTCCTGCTGGAAATCGTCGCCCGTCTGAGCGACGACAATACCCGCAATCTGGCCCGGCGGTTGGCGGGACAGCTTAAAGCGGCGTAGAGGCGTTATGCTTAATTGCATTCAGCCTCACTCCTCATTACCGGGCTTGTCCCGGTAATCTATTAAACTACTGAGAATCCGCAGTGGACGAGCCCTTACGAGGATCTCGGCGCTTAATTGCGCCGCGCCGCGCAGGCCCGAGCGTAGCGAGGATATGCCGTGAGAAAGACAAAGAAAAACGCCGCAGGTGCAAAGCACTTACGGCGTTTCAAATACTCAACCCGGCTTAACAAAGCCGGTTACGCAACTTACATTCAGAACATTACTGCAAGCTGCTTAATGCTTTCCTAAAGTGGCGAGATGTTTGTGATAAAAGTTCAGAAAAATGACATTTAAGTTAGTACTCGAATTGTTCATTCAATACCCGTTCAGCCAGCGAGTGACCGGGGTCGAACAGCAGCCGCACGGCGCGGGTTTTGTCTTCGGCGATTTCGACCTTTTTGACATCGCGGAACTCGATGTGATCAGCTACTGCTGATACTGGGCGCTTGCCGTTTTCAAGCATGTTGATCTCGACAACCGCATCATGAGGCAGGATGGCCCCACGCCAGCGGCGGGGCCTAAAAGCGCTGATCGGGGTGAGGGCCAGAAGAGGCGAGCCGATGGGCAAAATCGGACCGTGGGCTGACAAATTATAAGCGGTCGAGCCGGTTGGGGTGGCAAGAATTATGCCATCGCACACCAGTTCGGGCAGGCGCACCTTGCCGTCAATGATAATTTCCAGTTTGGCCGCCTGATGGGTTTCACGCAACAGGGAGACTTCGTTGAAGGCAATCGCCTTGCTGGTTTTGCCATTCTTGTCTAGGGCAATCAGCTTTAAGGGATGTATTTGGGTTTCTTCTGCTTCGTGCAGGCGCTTGAGCAGATTATCCTCATCAAAGTCGTTCATCATGAAACCAATGGAACCTTGGTTCATGCCGAAAATACTTTGGTTGGTTTCCAGGCTTTCGCGCATGGTATGCAACATGAAACCATCGCCACCAAGGGCAACGATTATGTCAGCATCTTTGGCTGGCACGGTGGCGTATTTTTTCGCCATCTCTACCATCGCTTGCTGTGCAGTTTCGGTTTCGCTGGCCAGTATGGCGATTTTGGTTTGGTTGCTCATGGGTTTCATTTATATCATAGGAGAGTTTGATTCAATTAAATGGCGTAAATATATGCGAGCAATAGTTTTTTGTACCACTTGCCGGTTTTCCGACAAGGAAAAGGTCAATGCTGATGGTATCACCGGCGGTGAAATGCTGGCGCGGGAAATGGAAACCTTGCTGGCTGATGAGGGTCGCGAGGATATCTACGTTGAACGGCAGGAATGTCTGTGGTCCTGTAGCGAGCACTGCAATGTGTTGCTGCGCGATACGGAAAAGTTCAGCTATTTAACCGGGCGGTTTGCGCCTGAGCGTGAAAGTGCGCAAAGCCTGCTGGAATGGTTTGATATGCATGGTGAGAGCAAAGAGGGCGCGGTGTCGTTTCGCCAATGGCCGGATGGTATGCGGGGGCATTTTATCGCCCGCCTTCCTCCGGAAACCCGGTGACCGGGATGACCGGTAAATCTACATTAGTTCTCGGGGGAGCGCGTTCCGGCAAAAGTGTTTATGCCGAAAAACTGGTGGAAAACAGCGGCAAGCCGTTGATCTACATTGCTACCGGTGAGGCGCTGGATGATGAAATGCATCAGCGGATTGCTGGGCATCAGGCCCGTCGGGGTGAGGGCTGGAAAACCGTAGAAGCACCGCTTCATGTTTGCCCGGCGCTGTCGCTGGCGGCCCCCGGCAGCGTTGTATTGGTTGACTGCGTGACGCTGTGGGTTTCAAATTTGATGGCGGCAGATTGTGATGTTGAGGCTGAGGTGCGGAAACTTTGCCAATTGCTCGATAGTTTGACCAGCGATGTTGTGATTGTTTCCAATGAAGTCGGACTGGGTATCGTGCCGGAAAATGCTTTGGCGCGGCGGTTTCGCGATGAAGCCGGGCGGGCCAATCAAATGATTGCCGAGGCTTGTGACAGGGTGGTATTTGTTGCGGCCGGTCAGGCGCTGATGATGAAAGAAGAAAAATGATCAAAACTGTAGAAGAACTTGAGGCGATTTACGGCCAACCGGCTGAGCCATCGGTGGCCAAGGAGATTGATCATATTAACGCTGAATACCGGGCGCTTATTGAGGCCAGCCCGTTTGTGGCGCTGGCATCGGTGGGGCCGGAAGGGCTTGATTGTACACCGCGTGGCGACAAGCCGGGGTTTGTGCGGGTGCATGATGAAAAAACCCTGATGATGCCGGACCGGCGCGGGAATAACCGGATTGACACGCTAAAAAACATTGTGCGTGATCCACGGGTCGCCTTGCTGTTTGTAATACCCGGTTCGCTGACGACTTTTCGGGTCAACGGCACAGCACATATTTCTGTGGATGAAGATTTGCTGTATTCTTTTGAGGAGGCGGGCAAAGCGCCACGCAGTGTAATCGTGGTAAATGTGGAAGCGGCCTATTTCCAATGCGGCCGGGCAATCATTCGCTCCCAGATGTGGGATAGCGAAAGCCATGTCGATCCAAAAACCCTACCCAGCGCCGGAGACATGGTCGCTGCCACAACGCAAGGCCGTGAGGGTGGCAAGGATTATGATGATCGCTGGGCAGGGCGGGCTAACAAGACGCTTTGGTAAGGGCCTTGGTGCATAAACTCTACAACGGTTTGGCTGTCTTGCAATTCAACACTTGGAGATAACTGTATTGATGGAGAAGTGGGCCGTACGAATTTTCGTTGCCGAGTCGCTTAATGCTATTAACAGTCATTTGTTTAAGTTGCAGTGAACGACAACTTCGAGCCCATGTTGACCAGTTTCGGCAATGCAGTCATAGTCTGTTTGGATAACTGGTGCGAGTCGAAATGAAGTTCAGAAGAGCGTTGAAATCCGATGCTGCGAGCATGGCAGCTCTCTCAATTGAAGTGTGGTTGGGAACGTACCTTCGCCGAGGTGTTAACGCCTTTTTTGCAGACTATGCGCTGTCTGAGTTTACGGCGTCGAAGTTTGAAGCATTACTTGATAGTCCGAATGAGTTTTTTGCCGTGTCTGTGAACGAGGAAGGAATTGATGGCTTCATACGGGTCACCTCTGGAAATTCAGCGCCTGTAAATGGTCATTTAAACACCGAAATTAGTACTTTGTATGTTCAACCAAGGCATCATGGTAAGGGGCTCGGGAAAGGTTTACTGCAAGTGGGGTTACAACACTGCTATGAAAATAGAGTCCAATCAGTCTGGGTGGCAACCAATTCTGAAAACACTCCAGCAATCAATTTCTATCTAGCACAGGGTTTTGAGAACATCGGGAATACACATTTCCGTATTCAGGATCAGGCCTATCTGAATGAGGTATTCTCATACACGTTGAGGCCGTCGATTGTACCGTAAATGATGGTGGCTTAAACAAACAGCCAGCAGAAAAAGATTATGATCATTAACAGGATTAGCGACTGGTTATAGAGTTTGAGGGCGTTGCGGATGTCGTTGGCGTCGAGGTCTTTGCGTCCATCGCCCATCCAGAGCAGGCTACCCAGAGTCTCGGTTCAAATTTGAACAACTTCATTATTCATCCTGAAATGTCACTATACTCTGGCGTTTACGATTAACTGATAATTCGAGAACGTCTGGTCTGGAATAGTGTCCGGACTGGTCGAGGTTTTGTCGCGCGCGTTCCATGATACCAAGATACACGGCGATTGAATGGTTTTTGGCAAGTGTGCAGACCACATCCAGATCGCCTCTTTCAATGATCGCACCTTCCTCCAGATACTGCGCATACATTTGCTTTTGCTCGGCATCATTAAACCGCGCGCCATCAGTGCGTTCAATCCAAAAGGGATATCCTGACACCAGCGCTTCACCGAAAACAACAAGTTCGCACCCCTGCTTTGGCAGCCAGCGTTATCGTTTGAGCTACCTTGGCAAGGGTTTCAATCCGTTTAAACCAGACTGAAGTTATTTGTGCGATACCAATGACCGATTGGTCTTCTTTTCGTTCCTTTTGGGGTTGATCTGGGCGAATAAATTCCATGACCGACATCCACGTTTACGGTTTATGCTTTTCTCATGTTGTTTTATATGTCTGGCTCAGGACACAATCGAATTCATGGCTTTCAGAAATTCGATGACCTCCCCTTGCGTATTGTAGTGACAAAGAGAAACGCGAACACAGCTTTTCAAATCCAACGGGGTCAGAATATTGGCCGAATAGTGATCGGCTTTTCGAACATGAACACGAATGCCGCGAGCAGAGAGTTCCGAAACGATATCCTCAGAATCGAGATCCTTGACATACAGGGAAACGAGCCCCTCACGATGGGCGTTGTGAGTTCCTCCAATCAATCCGATTTCCGGCATGGCCGACAAGCCTTTGGCGGTGTTGCTTCCTGACAACATGAGATTCGTCAGAAATCTTTCATGCTCGAACATGGCGCGGGCGGCGGCTTCTATACGTGCCCGTTGACCTGATACATCGCAAACACGACTTCCCAGCCATTCCAGGTATCTGACAACTTCAGAGAACGTAGCATAAGAGCCCGTATCCCTTGTTCCTAGCTCCCATGGGGTGCCGGGCGCATCCACCAGCGTGTCATGTGGCATCTTTGCCAGGCGATCTGATATCCATGCGATCCCATAGCCATGTCTGGAGAAAACCTTGTAAGGCGAAATCACATAGCCATCGATATCATAACTTTCGATATCCACGCCCCCATGGGCTGCATGTTGAATACCATCTACGATAATCACGCATTCCGGCGCCACACTGCGGATCGCGCGGGCAATTGCTGCCACATCCACGGAAATTCCAGTGACCGGGGATGTATGTAAAATTGTCGCCACACGCGTGTCGGCGCTGATGATTGGTAAATAATCATCAACTGTCACAGTACCGGTTTGCGAGTTATGATCAGCAGCCCGGTAGGACCTTTTGGTAATGCCCGCCCATTTCAAGCAGGCGCTGCGAGTAGCAGGATGCTCAAGCGTGCTGCCGATTACCTGTCCCCCTTCTGCAGTACCAAGGCAAGCGCTTCTCACCAACCGAAACAGCAACTCGGTGCCGCTTTCACCAACAAAGACTTGTCCGCCTGCTGCGTTAAAAAAGGTTCTGATGTCTTTTTTTGCCTGGTCAATTGTTTTTACCAAGTGATGGGAGGCCGGGTTGTCACGCCCCTGATTATCGGGAAAGGCTGCATATTCTGCAGAACGCTCGACAACAGATTTCAGCGTTAGAGAACCACCGGCATTTTCAAAGAAAATGCGTGGCCCCTGAACAGGACAGGTATCAACCAGAGAAAATCTGTCACGAATCTCATCCATTAATCCGGGGGTGTTTGCAAACATCGTGTTTTCCTTTTCTATGGACCTTTATGCAGAACAGATAAAAACACTGCTCATTGCTTTTATTCAGTTGGCAAAGGAGTAACACAGGATTATCATTTGATTTAGTTTATAATCATGTTGCTTATCGAAAGAAAATGTATTGGATATTCGATTTCTTGAAAGCCTGATTGCGGTCGTTGAAACAGGATCAATAGCCGCTGCGGCACGCGTGCAAAACCTGACGCCAGCAGCCATCGGACAGCGTATTCGAACTTTGGAAAACGATATCGGCCAACCGCTCTTGTCGCGTAGTGGTCACAAAGCCCATCCCACACAGGCGTGCCTCAATCTCATGGCTCGCGCACGTCTGCTGGTACGTGAAAGCCGGGCTCTTAAGGCGGATGTCGATCTTTCCGGATTAAGCGGCCACGTACGGTTGGGCGCGATCTCTACAGCCCTTACAGATTTCATGCCGAAAATTGTCAAGCATATTTCCACAAAGGCACCGGATGCTGAGCTAACCATCGTACCGGGTTCCTCCGCAGGGCTCTATGACATGCTGATCAAGCAGGAATTGGATGCCGCTATTGTGGTCAAGCCGACGTTTCATCTGCCAAAACAAATTCAGGCAAGCGCAATTATCAGGCAACGTCTGGTTTTGATCAGTTCCGACAGGTCCAATTTGTCTCCACAAAAAACTCTCAAGCAAACGCCGCTAATCGTCTATGATAAGGCATCCTGGGGCGGCAGAATTGCCTGGGAGTGGATAAAGAAACAACAAATCGACATTACGGTCCTGTGCGAGGTGGATTCGCCTGAGATGATCGCCATTCTGGTAGAGCAGGGTCTTGGCATCGCAGTACTGCCAGAATGGACAGGGCTGATGGAAAGACACAGTGACCTCATCGTGACGCCGATTAGCTCGCACCCAAAGTATCAACGCGAAATATGGTTTTTATCCCACCAAATGACCGCTGCCCGAAAACTGGTTACGCTTGCACAAGCTGCAATCAATCCCCGTTCTTCTAATACAACGGGCTGAGGTTCTCTAAACAAACAGCCAGCAGAAAAAGATGATGATCATCAGCAAAATGAGTGACTGGTTATAAAGTTTCAGGGCAGTGCGGATGTCGTTGGCGTTGAGGTCTTTGCGGCCATCGCCCATCCAGGGCAGGTCTACGATGCGGCCGGTGTAAATTCGTGGGCCACCGAGGCGGATGTCGAGGACGCCGGCCATGGCAGCTTCCGGCCAGCCGGCGTTGGGGGAGGTGTGTTTTTTGGCGTCGTGCCAGATGGTTGCGAGGCTGCGCGAAGTGGCCATCGGGTTGGTCAGGCTGGCGGCGCTGGCAAATAACAGGCCGGTCAGGCGAGCACCGATGAGGTTGACCAGATCATCAAGTCGGGCGGCGGCCCAGCCAAATGTCAGGTATTGCGCCGATTTGTAGCCGATCATGCTGTCGGCGGTGTTGATGACTTTATAGACGGCGATGCCGGGCAGGCCGAACACGGCTAGCCAGAAAGCCGGGGCGACAATGCCATCGGAGGTGTTTTCGGCCAGACTTTCAATGGCGGCGCGTGAGACATCGGAAACGTTGAGGTTGGTGGTGTCGCGCCCGACGATGTGGCTGAGGGCTTGGCGGCCTTCGATAATGTCGTTCTCGAGTGCATCGGCAACGCGGCGGACAAAGCGTTTGAGTTCTTTTTGGGCCAGCAGGGGGACGGCTAGCAAGGCTTCAACTATGGCGCTGTATTCGAAATTCCGCAGAAATCCGGTCAGGGGGAGGGTGATGAGCAGGACGAGCATGATCAGTGCTACAATGGCGAAAAGGCCTTTGAGGCGGTTCCATAAAGGGCTTTTTTCGGGAGTATTCAGCCGTTTGTCGAAGCGGTTTAACAGGCTGCCGTACCATTCAACCGGATGGCCGAAACGTTTGTGCAGCCATTGTGGATAGCCGACCAGCCGTTCAATCGCCAGAGCCAGAAAAGCAATGAGAAAGGTGTGGGTCAGGTCGAAAGCGGGTAGGGGAATGAGATCCATTGCTAGAGCTTTTTATAGAAAGCTGACAGGTCGGTGCGGGTTTCCCAGCCGGCGGTTTCCAGTTCCGGGGTGAGCATTTCCTGCTGGGGCCAACCTACGCAAAGATAGGCGATTAACTGCAAGTTTTCCGGCGTTTCGCAGGCTTTTGCAACGGCCTCGGGTTCAAGAATCGACACCCAGCCAACGCCCAATCCACGCGCCCGAGCGGCAAGCCAGAAGGTGTGAATGGCAGTGACAACTGAGTAAGCGGTCATCTCGGGCATGGTTTTACGGCCAACGCCTTTGCCCTTGGTTGTGGTAGTGTCGGCAAAGACGGCCAATTGCACCGGGGCTTCGCGCAGGCCTTCCAGTTTTAAACCGGCGTAGTTGGTTTTGTCATCGCCGTGATAGTCGGCAAGAGCCTCGGCGTTGCACTTTTCGAATGTATTTACAATGGCTTGGCGGCGAACCGGGTCGGCCAGTTCGATGAAGCGCCAGGGCTGACTAAGGCCAACGGAAGGGGACATATTGGCCAGTTGCAGGCATTCCTGCACGAGAGTTTCATCAACCGCCTGTGCTGTAAAACGGCGGACGTCGCGGCGCCAGGCGATCAGATCGGCAAAATTGGCGCGGAAATCGCTGTCGAATGATTTTCCGTGAGGTTTCAGCATGTTACAGGTGTCGCTATATCGAGAATTTGTTCAAGATCGAGATGTTCTGCCAAGTGTTGTGCCAGAGCATCAAGGGTTTGGTCAATAATGGCTTCATAGCCGGAATTTGGGGCGGAGACACCCTGGAGATTAAGGTATTTACGGCGGAATCCGTCTTCTCCAAAGCACCCGTGCAGATAAGTTCCGCTGATGTTGCCATTGGTTGCTCCTTCGTCGGTGCCGTTGACGCTAGCGCCGCTGATTTGGGCAAAAGGTTTTTTGCAATCCGGGCCGGTGGTCTCACCTAGATGGATTTCATAACCACTGATCGGCATTTTGGTTTGACAATGAGTGCCGCTGACATTGGTCAGGGTTTTGTCACCGGTCAGGATGGTTTTGATATCGAGCAGGCCAAGGCCATCGATGGTTTCGGGAGCACCTTCAACGCCATCGGGGTCGGCGATGGTTTGGCCAAGCATTTGATAACCGCCGCACAGGCCAAGTACATGACCACCGCGACGAGCGTGGGCGAGGATGTCGATATCCCAACCTTGCTGGCGCAGATATTTGAGATCGGCGATGGTGGCTTTTGAACCGGGGATAATGATCAAATTGGTGCGCGCCGGGATCGGGCTGCCCGGCTGGATGATTTCAAGTGTGACGCCGTCTTCGATTTTTAGCGGATCGAGGTCATCAAAATTGGCGATGCGGGACAGGCGGGGAACGGAGATGTGAAAATCACCACTGCCGGTGGTGGCAGTATTTTCCAGTGCAACGGCATCTTCGGCCGGGAGCTTTGCGGCGTCGGCAAAATGCGGGATGATGCCGAGGCAGGGTACGCTGGTTACATCTTCGAGAATCAGGCGACCTTCATCAAACAGGTCAATACTGCCGTGGAAGTTGTTGATGATGAATCCTTTTAGCCGCTCGGCGTCTTTTCGCGAGATCACCTGAAAAGTACCGGCGATGGAGGCGATGACGCCGCCGCGATGAATGTCGCCGATCAGCAGCACCGGGATGTCAGCAGCGTGGGCAAAGCCCATATTGGCAATATCGCCCTGACGCAGGTTTATTTCGGCCGGTGAACCGGCTCCTTCGATAATGATCAGGTCGGCTTCCTGTTTCAGCCGGTTGAAACTGTCGAGAATGCGCGGCATGTATTTCTCGCGGGTCTTCATGTAGTCGCGGGCGCTTAGGGTCGTTTCGGCTTTGCCCTGAATGATGACTTGGGCGCCGGTGGTGGATTCCGGTTTCAGCAGCACAGGGTTCATGTGGACTGAGGTTGGGACACGGGCGGCACGGGCTTGCAGGGCCTGAGCCCGGCCTATTTCGCCACCGTCGGCGGTGACAGCGGCGTTATTTGACATGTTTTGCGGTTTGAACGGGCGTACTTTCAGGCCCTGATTGGTGAAGGCGCGGGCGAGTCCGGCAACGATCAGCGATTTGCCGACGTCAGAGCCGGTGCCTTGCAGCATGATGGCTTTGGTGGTCATGCTCTCATCCTTGTCATTCCCGCGCAGGCGGGAATCCAGGGCAACAGGCTAGAACGGTGCAAATCTACCCTGGATTCCCGCCTGCGCGGGAATGACGGAAGACGGTGAAGAACAAAAGAAGTATGGTTTGCTGGGTTCTCTCTCATGCAGATGCCTCGTCGATGACATGGGCGTAGGAGCCCATGATTTTACCGCGTCTCAGGCCCATGTGGCCGATGGGTTTGCCGGTGGTGTCTTTGGCTTCGAATAGCGGGTCGGCTTGTTTTTGGTCTTGGATGGTCGAGAAATGAAACTCGTGAGCTTTTAGCTTTTTGGGCCAAGGCAGTGCGCCGGTGTGGGTAAGGCTGCGATAGCCAAGGGTAAGCTTGCGATTGGCAAAGCTGGTGGTGACCGGCAGTAATCCGGTCATGGCATGGTGATTACCGTCTTTGTCGATGATGCCATCGCCAAGAACCATATAGCCACCGCATTCGCCGTAAATCAGGGCATTGCTGGTTTTCAGGCTGTTGAGGAAATTTGTATTGGCAGCCAGTTTGCCGCCGTGCAATTCAGGATAACCGCCGGGCAGGAATATGGCATCGGCGGTTTTGTCAGGGGCTTCATCGGCCAACGGGGAAAAGGGGATGATTTCTGCACCGGCGCTTTTCCAAGCGGTTTCCAGATGCGGGTAGAAAAATCCGAAGGCTTCATCGCGGGCAATGGCAATGCGCTGGCCGAGAGGGGGAAGCGGGGTTGCTGTGTCGGTTGTAATGTCGGGCAGCGGTTTTGCCAGTGCTATCAAGCTTTGCAAATCAACACTGGCGGTGCCGATTTCACCGGCCCGCGCGACAAAGGCCTTGATTTCGGGATGTTCATTAGCCTGTACCAGACCGAGGTGGCGGGATGGCAATTGCAAATCGCTGACCCGCGGTATGGCACCGATGACCTTGATGCCGATGGTCTCGACTGCCTGTTTGAGTAGACGGATGTGGCGGTCGCTTGAAACCCAGTTGAGAATGACACCGGCGAGGTTGATATCGCTGCGCAGTTCGGCAAAACCTTTGACCAGAGCGGCGATGGACTGGGCCTGATGGGAGCAATTAACCACCAGAATGACTGGTAAATCCAGCTTGGCGGCAAGGTCAGCGGTTGAGCCTTTGCCAAGTTCAGGCCCATCAAACAGACCCATGACGCCCTCGATGATGACCAACTGGCTCGATTGGGCAAGTTGGGCCAGATTTTGGGCGATGGTTTGCGGGCGCATGGCCCATTGATCAAGATTGAGGCAAGGGCGACCGGAGCTTTCGGTATGGAAGCAGGGATCGATATAGTCGGGGCCGACTTTGGCCGAGGCGACCTTGACACCGGACTGACGCAAGGCAGCGAGCAGGGAAAGGGTGACCACGGTTTTTCCTGAACCTGAGGAGGGGGCGGCAATGATGATACCGTTGGTCAAAGCGATGGAATCCTGTTCTTTAATGTCTACACAGCTTATAAGGTTTTGTGATGGATGATACCAATAGAAATACACTTAGACGAGGCTGGACAACCGGGGCATGTGCAACCGCGGCAACCAAAGCGGCTTTAACGGCATTGCTGACCGGCAAGTTTCCTGATCCGGTGCAAATAACGCTGCCTAAAGGCCAGACACCGGCCTTTGCGCTGGCGCTGGAGGGTTTGCAGGAAGATCAGGCCTGCGCCGGAATTATCAAAGATGCAGGGGATGATCCCGATGTTACCCACGGATGTTTGGTGATTTCCACGGTGCGGCTGGTGGAGACGCCGGGTGTTTTGTTCAAGGCAGGCGAGGGGGTCGGGAGGGTGACCAAGGCGGGTTTGCCGATTGGCGTGGGTGAACCAGCGATCAATCCGGTGCCGCGTCAGCTAATGAGTGCTGTGGTTGAGGAATTGATTCAGCAACACGGCGTAAACGGCGGGGTGGAAATAGAAATATCAATTCGTGACGGGGCTAAACTGGCCGAGAAAACCTGGAACCCGCGGCTTGGTATCGTCGGTGGTTTGTCGGTGCTTGGAACAACCGGCATTGTCAATCCGTTCTCCTGTTCAGCCTGGATTGCTTCTATTCATCGCGGCATTGATGTGGCGCGGGCTGAGGGTTTGACTCATCTGGCCGGGGCGACCGGCTCGACGTCGGAAACAGCGGTGCAGGAATTGTATGGCCTGCCGGATCAGGCGATGCTTGATATGGGGGATTTTGTTGGTGGCTTGTTGAAGTATCTCCGCAAACATCCGGTCGAGCGAGTGACGGTTGGCGGGGGGCTGGCCAAACTCACCAAGCTGGCGCAAGGGGCGATGGATCTGCATTCGGGGCGCAGTCAGGTTGATTTTGACTGGCTGGCACAGGAAGTTGCCGGGCTTGGTGGTGAACCTTCATTGTGTGAGAAGATTTCCAGTGCTAACACGGTGCTGGAAGTTGCAGAACTGACCGGCAAAGAAAATCTGGACATTGGGCCTCATATAGCCGAAAAGGCGCGCGACAGGGCGCAAGACCTTTTACGGGGTGCGCCAGTGAAAGTAGATATTGTCGTCGTGGATAGAAAAGGAAAAGTCGTTGGCCGCTCGGGATAGTAAACGGATATTGATTTTAGGTGGAACCGGCGAGGCCAGACGGCTGGCACCGATGTTGATGGATGCCGGTTATTCGGTGGTAACGTCATTGGCCGGGGTGACATCTGACCCCAATTTGCCACAGGGCGAGGTGCGGACCGGCGGGTTTGGCGGTGTTGAGGGGCTGGTGGAATACATTAAAGCCGAGAACATCGTTGCCATTGTTGATGCCACCCATCCCTTTGCCGAACAGATTACCCGGCATGGATTTGAAGCGGCAAAGCAGACAAATATCTCTTATGTGCGCATGGAGCGCCGCCCTTGGAAACCACTTGCCCGCGAACGCTGGCGGTTGGTGCCTGATGTGGATGCGGCGGTTAAGGCTTTGCGCAAGGATGCACGGGTTTTTGTCACCATAGGGCGCAAGGATCTGGCGAAATTTGCGGAACGGGAAGATTTAAGTGTCATGGCCCGGTCAATTGAATTGCCCGAAATGGAACTGCCCGAAAACTGGCGCTTTATTCTCGGACGCCCGCCGTTCTCAGTTTACGATGAAGTCGAATTGATGCGGCAAAACAAGATCAACGTTCTGGTGACTAAAAATGCTGGTGGCAAGGCAGTGTCAGCCAAATTGCAGGCAGCACGGGAGTTGGGTATCGAGATCATCATGATCGAACGCCCCGATATCCCCGAAATCCGCAAAGTGCGCTCGGTTGATCAGGTCATGCGGTTCTTGCCGGGGGCTTGAGGGGCTTTTGAGGAGACTGGTTCTCAATGAGTAACGAGCGGGATGAAATTAGGCGACAACGTAAGGAGTTGCGAGCTCGGTATGGAGCGCTTTTTTCAGAAGTTGAACAGATTTTATTTAAGCATGATCCAATGGAGATTGCATTTTCTGATAGTGCCATTGTAGCCGAGAATAGCGATGAATACGCACCGGAAGTTGGGACCATTCTTCCAAGGTTGAACAAAGCGGGAAGCGTTTCGGATGTTACGGATATTGTATATGAGGAATTTCAGGTTTGGTTCGGTGACGAATTAGAAATGATTGGACCAAAAGCAGCCTATCAGTCAATTGCTGCCGATATATGGGCTGCCTGGACGCGTTATAAAGCTGGTTAAAACCTGCACCGGCGGTGGGGCCTGTTGCCGGTTAATTAACCCCATGCCTACTCCGTCACCCCTGTGCTTGTCACAGGGGTCTATTCCTCTTGCCTCTCCAAGCAATGATATCTCTTATTGTTCACCGTCTCAGGCATGGATCTCTGTGACGAGCACAGAGATGACGAAAGTAATGTCTGAAATACGTTTAACGTGTGTGCTGTAGTCTATTGGAACATTGGTGATTGCGCTTCGCGCTCCCCCCTCTGACCGCTTCGCGGCCATCTCCCCCGCAAGGGGGGAGATTGAGAAAGGGGTAGGTTTGGGGGGTTAGCCCGTCTTCCTGTTTCGCAACACATGTTCATGGTCAGCATCATACAGGGCGGAATTGCGGAAGGTTTGGTGGTTTAGGACTTTGCCTACCAGAATAAGGGCGGTGCGGGTTAGTTTGGCTTTTCGGACCTTTTGGGCGATGTCTTCCAGCGTGCCGGTGATGATGAGTTCATCGGGCCAGGTGGCGCGGTAGATGACTGCGACCGGGCAGTCGGGGCCGTAGTGGGGTTCGAGGGCGCGGCGGACGTATGAGAGGTTGCGGATTGACAGGTGGATGGCCAGGGTTGCGCGCGAGCGGCCTAGCTCTTCCAGCTCTTCGCCCGGCGGCATGGCCGAGGCTTTCATGGTGGTGCGGGTGAGGATGACGGTTTGGGCGACCTCGGGCAGGGTGAGTTCGGTTTTGAGGATGGCGGCGGCGGCGGCGTAAGCCGAAACGCCGGGGACGACATCGTAATCAATACCAAGCGCATCGAGGCGGCGCATCTGTTCGGCGGTGGCGCCGTAAATGGACGGGTCGCCGGAGTGGACGCGTGAGACGTCGTGGCCGGCGGCTTCGGCTTTTTGAATTTCGGCGATGATTTCATCGAGGGTCATCGGGGCGGTGTCGATGACGGTGGCACCTTCGGGGGCCGAGGCAACGATTTCTTCAGGCACCAGCGAACCGGCATAGAGGCAGACCTGGCATTTTTCAATCAGGCGCTGGCCGCGCAGGGTGATGAGATCGGGTGCGCCGGGTCCGGCGCCGATGAAGTGAACGGTCATTTGGGATGTACCTTTTCGTGTACCTTGTTTGCGTAGCCGCGCGGGGTGTAGCAATAGCTTTGGCCATCGCCACGGGTGATAATTTTTGACTGGCTGGAGCCGATGAGAACAATGGTCAGCATGTCGACCTGTTGCGGGTTGAAATCTTTAAAAGCAACGGTTTTGACTTTCTCGGTCGGGCGGCCAAGATTTGAGGCGATAATGACCGGGGTGTCGGCATGGCGGTGAGGGGTTAAGATATCG
>DAOUPT010000099.1 GCA_030626025.1 Anderseniella sp.
GAAGCTGAGGAGTTGATCGCCCATTGCCGCGGCAAGATCGGCGGTTACAAGATTCCCAGGCAATATGTTTTTCTCGACCAACTACCAAAGAGCGCTATCGACAAGGTTCTGAAAACAGAACTTCGCCAGACTTACGGTGGGAAGGGGTAATGCACCTATGATGAATCTGGAAGGTAAGACGGTACTGGTGTTGGGCGGTGCAGGACTGGTCGGCACGGCAGTGTGCCACCAATTGCTCGAGGCGCGCCCAGCACGGATCGCGATTGCAGCGCGGCGGCGCAACAGAGCTGAACAGGCGGTCCAACACCTGCGGGGAGACTTTGGTGAGATGTCAACTGCACTAATCCCTATGTGGGGTGATGTTTTTCTCAGGGCGGAATGGCAATGTGAGGGCTCCATCTCGAGGACATCAGTGCTGGAGGATACAGAGAAACGTCGAAATCTCATCGCCGACATTCTGGATCCACTAGATCGGAATATCATCGAGGCATCCTTACTCAGTCAGATGATTGAAGGGAGGCTACCTAGCCTCGATGGCGAACCGACTCAAATCGTCCTCGATTGCATGAACACTGCAACCGCCGTGAGTTATCAGAACATCTACACGCTTGCTCATAATTTGGCCAAACAATCTGCCAATGGCGTTAGCAGTGCCCCCATGACTGACGAAATCGAAACACTGCTGGCGTCTCTTTACGTACCCCAGCTCGTGCGCCACATACAACTGCTGCACGAGGCTATGCGGCGCGCTGGCACACTCGCCTATATCAAGGTCGGTACGACTGGTACCGGCGGCATGGGACTCAACATTCCCTACACCCACGGTGAGGAAAGGCCATCGCGCCTGCTGCTGTCAAAAGCGGCATTGGCAGGTGCGCAAAGTCTGCTTACCTTTCTTATGGCACGCACCCCCGGCGGCCCGCAGATTGTCAAGGAGGTTAAGCCGGCGGCGGTCATTGGTTGGCGGGAAATTGCTTACGGTCCGGTCCGTTCGCACGGGCGTGATATCCCCCTTTATGACTGTTTGCCAGATCAGGCTGTATCGATCAGCGACAAGGCGGGTGTCATTCGTGAGGGTGAGTTCGGCCTGAAAGTCGAAGGCATGCTGGAGGGTGTCTATATCGATACCGGGGAAAATGGTCAATTCTCGTGCGGCGAGTTCACGGCCATTACCGCTCTTGGCCAGATGGAACTCGTCACCCCTGAGGAAATCGCCCACATCGCAATCCAGGAACTTGAAGGTGGCAATACTGGCCGGGATGTCGTTGACGCACTGGATAGTGCGGTGGTCGGTCCCTCCTACCGTGGCGGCTTTCTGCGCGAAGCCGCGATCAGCCGGCTGCGCCAAATGGAAAATCAATACGGAGAATCCGTTGCGTTTGAGATCCTCGGCCCGCCACGCCTGTCAAAACTGTTGTTCGAGGCATATTTGCTAAAGCATGTCGGTGGCACAATCACGGAGATATTGGCGCAACAACCCGACGTTCTCTCTCGTAATCTGGAGGCTCACGTTTTGCACGATCGCGCGATGCGCACCCGAATGATTTCGATCGGCATTCCCATTCTGCTCTCGGATGGAGAGCGCTTGCTGCGCGGCCCACTCATCAAAGCAGCAGACGCATGTCAGGGATGGGTCGACTTAACCCCGACGAACGCCGCCCTATGGCAGGCACGGCTCATGGCCATCCGAGAGATGATACAGCAGGAGA
This sequence comes from Anderseniella sp., assembly GCA_030626025.1. Lineage (GTDB taxonomy): Bacteria > Pseudomonadota > Alphaproteobacteria > Rhizobiales > Aestuariivirgaceae > JALWJW01. Next base: position 1,710 of record DAOUPT010000099.1, read on the forward strand.
CGAGTGGCGACGCCTCATCGCATCATGATCGTAATTTTGAAGCCAGTCGCCGATGGCTTCCCGAGCAGGATTCATTCGACACTGGCGAGGTCGTTGCCTGGATTTTCAATACAGAAGAAAAGGGCCGACGTGGAAAACGGTAGTGGCGGACTGACAGAGTAGCATTGAGGTAAATACCTGTGCAGCCGGTTTTGACACATCAGAGACTATTCGGCTTGGGCCAGCAACTGATACACATATTATATAGACAGCGGTGGTTAGCACCTCCATACTAAGAACTGTCTGACAGACATTGTCACGTTAACATTTTTTGCAACTTAATCGCGAATTAAAACAGCAGAAAACCAGCAAACATATTTTGTGTAATTTTCAAATTTCACCCTTAAGTTGTTTAACGTGACAATGCCCCGGTCGATACCTTCAATAAAACGGTTCATCTGCAACCTCTCGCTAATATGAAAACGATAGCTGATTTATCCTCTTTTCACACACCCTCCGCACTTTTGAGAAAGACTTATGAACCTGATTTTCTGTCCATAATTGAGAGTAGAGCTACCGTAAATTTTTACTCACGTATACGGGGGCAGTTGACCCACCTCGGTAGTTTCCCAACATTGACAGCTGGGAATATTTTCTGGTTATTCAGATTCTGGGCATTACCAGTTTCTGTGCACCTGCAGTAAATTTGGCTTCCTTTCGGCATGCCGGTTGCATCTGTGGAAAAATTATAATTTGAGTTAGTCAGGGATTTGTTTCACTATGAAATGCTATAAAAAAGGGAGAAAATGTAATGAGGCTTTCGAAAATACTAATGGCCGTTGGTCTAAGCACCGCGATGATGATTGGTTCAGCGCAAGCGGATTCGGTTAAGATTGGTAATGTGGTTGAACTCACCGGTGGTGGTGCAACAGTCGGGATCAATTGGAAAAACGCTGTCGAGATGGCTTTTGGCGAAATTAACGCCGCCGGTGGTATTCTTAGCAGGAAAGTCGAACTGACAAATTACGACACCCAGACCAATGCTCAAAATTCCCGCGCTATGGTGCAAAAGGCGTTGGATAATGGTTCCTACGTTATTCTCGGACCGATCTATTCTTCTTCAACCAAGGTTAATATGATCCTCACTAGACGAGCTGAAATTCCGCAAATTGTTGGTTCAGAAGCACCGTTCATCACTACGGCAGGAAACCCATATATTTTCCGGACCAGTTTTGGTGCGGCGCAATCCATGCCTAAGCTTGCAGCCTATCTGAAAGATGGCGTTAAAGCTTCAAGCGTTGGTGTGGTTTGGGTGAATGATGATTTTGGTAAAGGTGGACGCGATACGGTCATATCGGAATTGAAAAAACGCGGCGTAAAAATCGCCGTGGATATTTCGACAGAAGTCGGCCAAGCCGATTTTGCCTCCGACGTGATCAAACTTAAAAACAGTGGCGCAGATGCTATCTTTGCCTATCTTCATGAGGAAGAAAGCGCCCGGTTGCTGAAAGAGATCAAAAAGCATGGTTTGAAACAGCCAGTTGTCGGTGAAACCACCTTGATGAACCAGAAAGTCATCGACCTGGCTGGCGATGCCGCCAACGGTGCCAAAGGCCACGTTGGTCTGTCAGCCGATGCACCGGTGCCAGCGGTCAAGGAATTTGCCAAAAAGTTCGAAGCCAAATATGGCAATAAACCTGATCACAATGCCATTAAAGGCTACATCGCAGCTTATACGGTCAAGTATGTCACAGAAAAACTCGGCAAGTTCGACTCCAAGGCCTTTGCCAAAGCTCTGCATGGTATGACGATTTCACCAAAGAACGAGCCAGGTATTTTGATGGAAGTAACTTGGGACGACAAGGGCGATATTGATCGTCAAAGCTTCCTTGTTGAAGTGGTGAACGGCAAGCAGAAAATCACGCAAATTTTGCCAAAACTCGGCAAATAATCTGCCAATAAAACTGATGGCGGTGCCGGTTTGCCTAAGTAGCAAACGGCACCGCCGATCTGTTTAGAGGAACCAAATGGGGGAATTTTTTCAACTTCTCGTTTCTGGCTTGGCAACAGGGTCAATATATGCCCTGGCTGCCGTGGGCTTCACCTTGCTGTGGCAGGCCTCACAGACAATCAATTTTGCCCAGGGCGAGTTTGTCATGCTGCCGGCATTCTTTGTCCTGATCGGCACCCAGGTTCTGGGGTTGAACCTGATTCTGGGATTATTGTTCGCTCTGGTTGTTAGCTTGCTGCTTTTAGGCCTGGTATTTAAACGTCTGATCATTGACCCGATGTTGCCGCACGGGGTGTTGCCCATTGTCATCTCAACCATTGCCCTTGGTATTTTGTTACGGGACAGTGTGAAAGAGTTCTATAGCGCTGAAGCACAACCATTCCCGGCGATTTTTTCTGAAAGAACATTGTCTGTTTTTGGTGCTGTCATTTCCCTGCAAGACATCGCCATTTTGATCACCTCATTAACAACAATAACGGTCTTGCAATTATTTTTAACCCGAACCCGGACCGGTCGCTGTATGCAAGCGACTGCCCAGAACCGGGGTGTCGCCGAGATCCTTGGTGTCAATGTCAACCGAATGATCCTCTACACATTCCTGATCAATGCCGGTCTGGCCTTGATGGCATCGGTACTTATTTCACCCATATACCTGGCCAAGTTTTCCAATGGAGAATCGATTGGTTTGATCGCCTTCATTGCAGCGATTGTCGGCGGATTCAATCAGGTCCGCGGCGCCTTGGCCGGCGGCCTGCTGATCGGTGTCGTAGATAATATGTCAGCTGCGTATATTTCAGCGGAATATCGCACCGCATTCCCACTTATGCTGCTGATCATCATTATCCTTGTGCGACCTCAGGGCCTGTTTGGCACGGCTGAGGAGCGCAGTGTATAATGCGCCTGATAACGATTATTGCCAGTTTAGCGGTACTTGCCCTTCTTGTCGTTTTGCCGTTTAACCTTAAAAATTACGGTATATACATATTATCATTGTGGATGGTTTATTCGATTGCCGCGATGGGCCTCAATTTGACACTGGGTTATGCCGGTCAGGTATCACTGGCTCAGGCAGCTTTCCTTGGCATCGGGGCCTACACCACAGCGCTGTTGATGAAAGCAGGGTATCCATTCCTCTTCGGCTTTGGCTTGTCTGCTGGCATTTGCTTTTGTGTTGGTCTGATTCTTGGCTATCCGGCCCTGCGCGTGCAGCACCATTTTCTGGCCTTTGTGACCTTGGGCTTTAATGCCCTTGTCTGGTTGGTATTTCGTAATGAGGAATGGCTGACCGGGGGCACCTATGGCCTGATGGGTTTTCCGCGACCATCGTTCTTTGGCATCGACACAACCAATCAGGTTGCATTCTATTTTTTCTCGCTGACCATATTCGTGCTGCTTGCCGTGATTTTGTGGTGGATCGTGCGGTCTCCCTGGGGGCGGGCGTTTCAGGCCCTGCGGGAAAACCCGATCCGCGCCAACAGCCTGGGTGTTGATATTCGCCGTATGACATTGCTGGCCTTTGCCATTGGCGCTGCTTATGGCGGCATGGCTGGTTCGCTTTTTGCCCCTCTTGTGGAATTTATCGATCCTCAATCATTCCAGCTCAATACCTCCCTTATGCTGTTACTGATGGTCATTGTCGGTGGCTCCGGCCGGTTTCTCGGCCCTGTCATTGGTGCCTTGCTAGTGGTTCTTTTACCTGAATGGTTGCGCTTTACCGAAGGCATGTATCTGATTATCTATGCCAGCCTCGTAATGGTGTTACTTGCGTTTTGTCCATCAGGTTTAATAGGCCTTTACGAGCGTAGCGTAGCAGCCTTGCGGGCTCGTCCTTCTGGATCGAGGGGCAGCGAAAAGCCATGAACCGCAGCAACGAAAATGTTTTGAGTGTTTGCGGCATTAGCAAATCTTTTGGCGGTATACGGGCCGTTGATGATGTTAGTTTCGATGTACAGAGGGGTGAAATACTCGGCTTGATCGGCCCGAATGGCAGTGGCAAGTCAACTCTGTTTGACTGCGTCCTCGGACAGCTTTTTCCAGACAGCGGCGAGGTCTTCGTTAACGGCAATATTGTGACGAGAAAACGACCCTGCGACCTCAATAAACTCGGAGTAGGGCGAACTTTTCAAATGTTACAGGTGTTTTCTGAAATGACCGTTCTGGAAAATATCATCCTTGCCGGACAAGAACATCGCGGTACTTTGGTATCCCGTTTGTTTGGCCAGAGTGATGCCGGTTTGACCGAACAAGCTGATGAAATAATCGCGTTTTTTCGGTTGACCCATCTGCGCGACCACCGGGCCGGATCACTTTCCTATGGCCAACAAAAACTCCTTGATACGGCTATGGCATTTATGGCCGGGCCACGCCTTGTCATGCTTGACGAGCCAGCTGGCGGCGTGAACCTGACGATGCTGGAAAGCCTGAAGGAGCGCCTGATTGCGTTCAACGAGGAGCGAGCAGCGACATTTGTTGTCATCGAACACAATATGGAATTTGTGATGTCCCTGTGCACCCGCATTCTGGTGCTGGCCAATGGCGCAATTATCGCTGAAGGCACACCAGAGGAAATTCGCAATGATCCTGTTGTCATAGAAGCTTATCTGGGAGAATAGCAAGTGATCGAGCTAAAAAACCTGATTGGTGGATATGGCAATATGACAGTTTTGAACGGCGTTTCGTTCAAAATTGAACCGGCGACAATCACAACCATCATTGGTCCAAACGGCGCAGGAAAGTCGACTGTCTTCAAAGCAATCTTCGGGTTGCTCAAAGTGCAGTCGGGCCAGGTGCTGCTGAATGGAGAAGATGTAACCCGTTCAACCCCGGCACAAATGCTGGCAAAAGGTGTCAGCTATGTGCCGCAGGGGCGAAACATTATCCCGCAATTATCTGTTTATCACAATCTTGAAATCGGCGGGATCACCCTAAAAGATCAGTCCACCTTGAGCGTGCGTATAGAAAAAGTGATGGACCGGTTTCCGATTTTGCGTGAGAAACAAAATCAGCAGGCTATCGTCTTGTCGGGAGGTCAGCAAAAGCAATTGGAGATCGCCCGTGCCCTGTTGCTTGATCCCAAACTGATGTTGGTCGATGAACCATCAATCGGACTGTCACCGCAACTGGTCCGGGAAACCTTTCAAAGCCTGACAGGGTTGCGGGATCAGGGCGTCACGATTTTGATGGTCGAACAAAACGCCAAGAGTGCGCTTGCCTTGTCCGATTTTGGCGTGGTGCTGGAACTTGGCAAAGTTCGCATGCACGAAGAAGCTAGTTCGCTGTTGAACGACCCCCGTGTCGGGCAACTCTTTCTTGGTGGCGCGATTGATGGGAAATAATGAATGAATGGCGTTGTCACGGTAACCGGGTGACGGGTCGATCCTAACACTGTAACTTAGTCTGATGCAGAAAGTTTCCTACTCCCGTCATCGATTTCCGCTGCTGATCATTCAGCATGCGATCTGGCTGTATTTCAAATTTTCACTTAGCTACCGAGATGTTGAGGATTTGCTGGCGGAACGAGGAATAGATGTTTCCTACGAAACAGTTCGCCATTGGGTTTTAAAGTTTGGGTCAAGTTACGCTCGTAGATTAAATAATACCCGCCCAAGACCATCAGGTCAGTGGCACCTTGATGAAGTGTTTGTTTCGATTAACGGTAAACAGTCATATCTATGGCGTGCGGTTGACAATGAAGGTGAGGTGCTGGAAATTTTGGTTCAATCCCGCAGAAACAAGCGGGCCGCGTTCAAGTTGATGCGAGAGTTACTGAAGAAACAAGGTTTTCTCCCAGATATTGTTGTTACTGATAAACTGCCGTCATATGGCGCTGCATTAAGGGAATTGAACCTTTCCAAACGCCATGACTTTGGTGGTAGAAAGAACAATCGAGCAGAGAATTCGCATCTGCCAGTTCGACGAAGAGAGCAACGAATGCAGCGTTTCAAGTCACCTGGTTCAGCCCAACGGTTTCTCTCAGTTCACGCTTCCATCTACAACACCTTCAACGTCCAACGCCATTTAATTTCCCGAAAGACATTACGCCAATTT
>DAOUPT010000054.1 GCA_030626025.1 Anderseniella sp.
AAAAGAAGACTTTGACCGAACCATGGCCGTTCACCCGACGGCTGCCGAAGAACTGGTAACAATGTACCAGCCAAGCTACACCATTGTCGACGGCAAGCGGCAGGATTGACTGCAGGCGACCCTACGCGCCCGCAAACGGAGCCGTCGCTCTTTACAGAGTTGTGCTGGTGATATTGATTGAAAAAAATGGTACGCCCTAGGGGAATCGAACCCCTCTTGCCAGCTTGAAAAGCTGGAGTCCTAACCGATAGACGAAGGGCGCACTGCGGGGCATTCTATAAATTGGTTTTTTAGTAAGTGCAAGCATGAAAACGAAATTATTTCACTCGCGCAACATCTTCGATGAATAATTGCGGTTCGCGCCGTCCACCCCAGTCATTTATTGCCAATCTACCGGCAAAATGAAGCGGCATTGAGCGCTCTGTCAGCAGCATTTCGCCCAAATCAGTATCTGCCACCCGAAACGCGATTGCCTTGATTCGCGAACCATCTGCCGCTGCCAGCGTACAGCGCACATGATCGGTTCCGGCAATATCGGCATAGACCACCCGATGGGCCGGAAAAGCAAACATTGGCGACGGGTTTGCCGCGCCAAAAGGACCGGCAGTTTCGATTTGCTCGATCAGGGCGATGGTTGCACCCGAAGCCGTTAAGGCTGCATCGATTTTGAGCGATTGATTTTTCTGTGCCAACTCGGTTTCTTCAACCAGTGTCTCTTCAAAAAATGCCCGCAAATCTCCAATCCGGTCTTCAGCAATCGAAAGTCCGGCTGCCATGGCATGACCACCACCTTTTTTGACAATCCCGGCCTTGACCGCTGCCTGCACCGCACCACCAAGATCGACACCCTTGATTGAACGCCCCGACCCAGTCGCCTCGCCACTGTCTTTGGCAATACCGAGCACAAAACTGGGCACTTTATAACGTTCTTTCAAACGTGCCGCCGCCAACCCCAAAACACCGGGATGCCAGCCCTGCCCGGCCACAACAAGCGCTGGTAGATTACCGGTTTTTCCCATCGCCGCCTGGGCCTGCATATCGGCCTGATCAACCACGCCAAGCTCAATCGCCTGGCGTTCGCGGTTCCAGTTTTCCAGTTGCTGGGCGATTGCATTGGCCTCACCGCGATTATCACAGTTCATCAAGTCCACCCCGATCATCGCCGACCCAATCCGACCTGCCGCATTAAGCCGTGGGCCAATGATAAATCCCAGCGCATAGACATCGGGCTGGCGCACCAGCCTCGCACCATCAGCAAGGGCAACCAGACCAATTCGTTTGCGGTTGGCCATAACCCGCAACCCCTGACGCACAAAAGCCCGGTTAAGTCCGGTCAACGGTACCACATCACAAACCGTTGCCAGCGCCACCAGATCGAGATATTGCAAAATATCGGGTGTCGGTCGCTGATCATTCCACCAGTCTTTCTCGCGCAGAATTTTGTTCAGGGTCGCAATCAACATCATGGTAACGCCTGCCGCACACAAATTGCCCAATCCGGACAGATCATCATTGCGATTAGGATTTATCAGGGCAAAAGTTTGCGGCAATTCTTCGGGCACCTGATGGTGGTCAACGACAACCACATCCAGCCCCAATTCTTTGGCACGGGCCAGCGGTTCATGCGAGGCGGTGCCACAATCAAGCGTGACCAGAACCGAGGCCCCCTCACCTTGCAACTTTTCCACCGCAAAAATACTTGGCCCATAGCCTTCTTTAACCCGGTTCGGAATATGACGCAGCGGTTCAGCACCAGCACTCTTTAAAAACTGCACCAATATCGAGGTCGAAGAAATCCCGTCCACATCATAATCACCAAGAACAGCGATCTGCTCACTATTACAGATCGCCTCAACAATGCGTTCAGCACCCTTGACGAGGTCAACCACCGTTTCCGGCGCCGGCATCAAATCTCGCAAGGTCGGGTTGAGCCAGATATCAACATCATCCAGTTCAACCCCGCGCCCGGCCAGAATGCGCCCGACAATTTCCGACAAACCATAGCGTTGTGAGATTGCCAATGCGTTGCGGGAATTTTCAAGACGCGGCACCCATGCCTGTTGGCGAATTGACTGTTTTACATCAAGAAAAAACTTCCTGTCATCAGCCATTCAGTCAAGTTCCCTTACAAACCCGCCGCTGGTTTTTAATCCATCGAACTGACCCTGTTGCCGAGCGCATCACCAGCGTGTTGGTAGTGATCCGTCTGGCCCCCAGCCGCACACCTTTAAGCAACGAACCATCCGTCACCCCGGTCGCGGCAAAAATAACATCAGCAGAGGCCATTTCATCAATAGTGAATTTTTTATAAGGATCTTCAATCCCCATATCAATCGCCCGGGCCCGGTCTTGCGGGGTTTGCAAAATCAACCGCCCCTGCATCTGCCCGCCAATACAGCGCAAGGCAGCAGCCGCCAGCACACCTTCGGGTGCACCGCCTGATCCCATGTAAACATCAATGCCGGTATTATCCGTATTGGCCGCATGAATGACCCCGGCAATATCACCATCAGGGATCAAATTAATCGCCGCGCCGGCGTCTCGCACCTTGCCGATCAGGCTACCATGCCGTGGCCGGTCAAGAATACAAACCGTCAAATCAGATACAGTAACACCTTTAACCTCGGCAAGATTTTTCAAATTCTCCGCTGGCGGATTATCAAGATCAACCACCCCGTCAGGTAAATCACCGCCAACGGCAATCTTGTCCATATAACAGTCAGGCACCTGCAACAGGCTGCCCCCTTCGGCAATGGCAATAACTGAAAGAGCATTCAAGCGGGCCTTGGCCGTCAGTGTATTGCCCTCAAGCGGGTCAAGACCAACATCAACCGGCTCCCCCTTGCCAGTGCCGACCTGCTCGCCGACAAACAGCATTTCAGCTTCATCTTTACTGCCTTCACCGATAACCACGTTACCGTTTATATCGATTTTGTTCAGCGCTGCATGCATCGCCTCAACCGCCACCTGATCCGCTGCCCGCTCATCACCGCGTCCGCGCAATCGCGCCGCCGCAATCGCCGCTGCTTCAGTTACCCGGACAGCATCAATGGTTAGTTGCTTGTTCAGCATAACAGGCTTCCTTTTAGGTTTTAGTACAGATCAATATCGCTCAATTCGGATCATCCGCGGTTCACCGGCGCAATACTCCGCATTGCCGATTTCAGCCAGTACCGACCGCATGGCGCTTTCCAGCGTATCATGAGTAATCAGGATAAAAGGCGCAGTTGGCTTTTCAACCCCGGTATCAACCGGTGCCCTTTGATCAATTCTTTCAATCGATATCTCCGCCTCACAAAATGCTTTGGCAATGAAAGCAACCGAACCCGGTTTGTCATAAAGATCCATCGCCACATAATACCCGCCTTCATGGGCGCGCATCCGGGCCAGTTTATAGGGGCTAAGCTGGCTGGCTGGAATGCCAAACACCGGCACTTTTTTACCACGGGCAATATCAGCAATATCCCCAACCACGCTTGAAGCGGTCGGATGGGCGCCTGCGCCACGCCCCATCAACATCAACTCGTCAACAAAATCGCCAACCAGACCGACCGCGTTAAACACCCCGTCAACCTCGGCAATTGGCGAGCCCTTGGGCACCAGTGTTGGATGCACCCGTTGCTCAATGCCATCTGCGGTTTTCAGACTCACTCCAAGCAGCTTGATCTTGTAACCAAGGCTGTCGGCATTTTTGATATCAGCCAGCGTAATACTCTCAATACCTTCAATGAAAATACTGTCAAAATCAGTCTGGGTGCCAAAGGCCAGCGATGTCAGGCAGGCAACCTTGTGAGCCGCATCAATACCGCCAATATCAAAGGCCGGATCAGCTTCGGCATAGCCCAGTTCCTGTGCTTCGCTCAGAACATCAGCAAAATCACGCCCTTCCTTTTCCATCTTAGTCAGAATGTAATTGCAGGTACCGTTGACAATGCCAAACACCTTCTTGATGCCGTTACCGGCAAGGCTTTCGCGCATGGTTTTGACAATCGGAATACCGCCAGCCACCGCCGCTTCAAAATTCAGACAGGCATTGTTTTCTTCAGCCAGTTGCGCCAGCGCTGCACCATGATGAGCAAGCAGCGCCTTGTTGGCTGTCACAACGTCCTTGCCAGCTTTCAGCGCCGCTTCAACCGCCGCCTTGGCCGGACCATCCTCGCCCCCGATCAACTCAACAAAGGTATCAATCTTGTCAGATTTGGCCAGTTCAACCGGATCATCAAACCACTCATAGGTCGAGATATCATGGCCACCACGGTCATTACGACGCGAACGGGCACTAACCGCAGTCACCACAACCTCACATCCAGCTTGCCGGTTAAGCGCCGCGCCATTGTCACGCAACATGTCAAGAACACCGACACCGACTGTTCCAAGTCCTGCAATACCGAGCCGTGAAGGTTCACTCATTTTATTTTCCAATCAAGATAAGCCTGGGGATATCCCCTAAAATCACAACCCTTATGCAATGTTGCTTACGGCTTTTCAAGGAACCTTCGAACATTTCGCGCAGCTTGCCGGATACGCTGTTCATTTTCAACAAAGGCCAGTCGCACAAACCCGTCACCCTGCTCACCAAAACCAGCCCCCGGCGCCACCGCCAGATCAGCTTCCTGCACCAGCAATTTGGCAAATTCCAGCGATCCGATATGAGCGTATTTTTCCGGCAAAGGAGCCCAGGCAAACATCGTGGCTCGCGGCGAAGGAATATCCCAGCCGGCATTGGCAAAACTTTCGATCAGCACATCGCGGCGCGACTTATAAAGTTCACGCACCTCAGCCACACAATCCTGCGGCCCGTTAAGCGCTGCAGTAGCGGCGACCTGAACCGGTGTAAAGGCACCATAATCGAGATACGACTTCACCCTTTTCAAGGCTCCGATCAGAGTTGCATTGCCAACCGCAAACCCGATCCGCCAGCCCGGCATCGAATAGGTTTTGGAAAGTGAGGTAAATTCCACCGCCACATCCATCGCGCCGTCAACTTCCAGAACCGAAGGTGGCGGATTGTCATCAAAATAAATCTCGGCATAAGCCAGGTCAGACAAAACAATCAGATCATGCCTGCGGGCAAACTTAATCACCTCTTTATAAAAATCCAGATCAGCCACCAGCGCCGTCGGATTGGAGGGATAATTCAAAACCACCGCCAGTGGCTTTGGCACAGAATACTGAACCGCCCGAGACAGTGCATCCATAAATGTATGATCTGGTGTAGCCGGGATTTGCCGGATCACGCCACCAGCCATCAAAAACCCAAAAGCATGGATGGGGTATGACGGATTGGGCGATAAAATCACATCACCCGGCTCGGTAATCGCCTGAGCCACATTGGCAAACCCCTCTTTGGAGCCAAGCGTTGCAACGACCTGCGTATCAGGGTCCAGCTTAACCCCGAACCGCCTCTCGTAATAATTTGCCTGAGCCTTGCGCAGCCCCGGAATTCCCATTGATGAGGAATAGCGGTTGGTTTTCGGCTTGGTCACCGTTTCAATCAGCTTGTTGGTGATATGAACCGGCGTATCAGGATCAGGATTCCCCATTGCCAGATCAACAATATCGGCCCCCGCCGCCCGCGCTTTGGCTTTCAACTCATTAACCGGCTGAAATACATAAGGCGGCAGGCGTTTGATACGGTGGAATTGTTTATCTTTAATCATGGCTCAATTGACTTTGTTAGGTTAAAAAACTCATAGCAGCAAATCTTATCATGGAAAGTCAATTATCCACATGGTAGGATGAAACCATGACCGACAAAACTAAATTGCCCCAAAATCCGCTCGTTCCCAACGATCCGCAAGTCTATTTTGACAATTTGTCAAAGGCGTTAGAGACCGGCGCCCAGATTTTCAAAGATCTTTCTGAAGCCAAAACCGGTCAGGACAATATGGGTTCGCTGGAAGACATGCAGAAATCTTTTATCGACCTCGCCAACGCCTACACCAAACACCCGGAAAAACTCGTCGAAAAACAAATGCAATTCTGGCAAACCCAGAACGAGCTGTGGACATCGGCCTGGCAACAATTCATGGGCCAGAAAGAACCAAAAGAAACAGGAGGCCAACCGGCATCGGACCGGCGTTTCAAAGATGACAGCTGGCACGAAACCCAGGTTTTTGAATTCCTCAACCAGTCCTATCTCGCTGCCACCCAATGGGCGCAAGATTTTGTTGAAGAAGCCAGTGATCTGGATGAACATGAACGCAAAAAGGCAAAGTTTTATGCCGAGCAAGTCACCAACGCCATATCACCATCAAACTTTGCCTTCACCAACCCCGAAATCATCAAACTGACCCTTGAAACCAACGGTGAAAACCTCGTCAAGGGCGCCAAACAGATGGCTGAGGACTTAAAGACCGGCAAAATCCGCCAGACCGACTTTTCCGCCTATGAAGTCGGTCGCAACATGGCCATGACCCCCGGCAAGGTGGTCTATCAAAACGAACTGATCCAGCTCATTCAATACGAGCCGAGCACGCCGCAGGTCTACAAAAAACCCCTGCTCATCATCCCGCCATGGATCAACAAATTTTATATCCTCGACCTCAATGAGAAAAAATCCTTCATCAAATGGGCTGTTGCCCAAGGTTTGACTGTCTTCATCATTTCATGGATCAACCCAGATGGTTCCCTGCGCGACAAGGGCTTTGAAGACTACATGAAAGAAGGCATATTAGCTGCTTTGGATGCCGTAGAAGCCGCCACCGGCGAAAAAAACGTCAACGCCATTGGTTATTGCGTCGGCGGCACCCTGCTGGCCTCCACATTGGGCGTTATGGCCCAGCGCAAGGACAGCCGCATTTCCTCGGCAACCTTTTTTACCACTCAGGTCGACTTTGAAGAAGCCGGTGATTTGCTGGTTTTCATCGATGAAAAACAGATTGCCGATATCGAAGCCTCGATGGTCGAAACCGGCTATCTGCCCGGCTCTGTTATGGCCACCGCCTTTAATCTGCTACGCTCAAACGATCTGATCTGGTCTTATGTGGTCAACAATTATCTGCGCGGCAAGGAACCCATGCCCTTTGACCTCTTGTGCTGGAACGCCGACAGCACCAATCTCACCGAGGCCAATCACTCATTTTATCTGCGCCAATGCTATCTCGAAAACAATATGTCAAAAGGCAAAATGCAGCTTGATGGCACCACCATCGATCTGTCAAAAATCACCATCCCCGTCTATAACCTCGCCGCCCGCAGCGACCACATCGCCCCCCTGCCCTCAGTCTTTAAAATCGGCACTTTGTTCGGCGGCAAAACCCATCTGGTCGTTTCAGGTTCAGGCCACATCGCCGGTGTCGTAAACCCGCCCGCCGCCAACAAATATCAATACTGGCTCAATGACGGCGATGCCGACAACCTCGACAACTGGCTGGCCAACGCCACCGAACACGCCGGTTCATGGTGGCCAGACTGGAAAAAATGGATAACCGCCAAATCCGGCAAAAAAGTAAATCCCCGCACGCCCGGTGAGGGCAAACTAAAGCCCCTGGAAGACGCGCCGGGAAGTTATGTGAAGGTTAAGGGTACGTAAATTTTCGCACTTCGCAAAGTCAAAAAAAATGTCGTTTTCAGCAATGTGACGATGGTTTCTGCATTTAGTCTCACCCTGTACCCAACACATAAGGGAGACGAACAACTTGGCACGCAGGACAAATCGCAGAGGTGAACGCAAACAGCGAGCTGTTGTCACGGCTCCTGCCTATGTCACCCGCAAGATCGGCTATGTAGACTTCCTGCGCGAAGAACAGCTTGTGCTGATTGAAGAGCAAGCTGACTGGATCATGCAGGAAATCGGGTTGGAATTTCGCGATGACCCGGTGGCGCTCGACATCTGGCGTGACGCTGAGGCCGATGTACAAGGCACCCGGGTCCGTTTGCCCCGTGGCATGGCCCGCGAGCTTTGTAAAACTGTCCCGTCAGAGTTCACCCAACACGCCCGCAACCCGGCAAAATCGGTAAAAATCGGCAATGACCACACGGTTTTTACCGCTGTTTATGGCTCACCCTTTGTTCGTTGTCTTGAAAAAGGCCGCCGTTATGGCTCAATGGAGGATTTCGAAAAACTGGTCAAGCTGGCCTGTATGCTGCCCTCAATCCACCACACTGGTCACGTCATTTGTGAACCATGCGATATCCCGGTCAACAAACGCCATATGGATATGGTTTACGCTCACATGAAATGGTCCGACAAACCATTCCTTGGTGCGATTACCGAAAAATCCCGCGCTGAAGACAGCGTTGCCATGGCCCGTATCTTGTTTGGCGAAAAATTCATGGCCGACAATTGCGTCATCATGGGCAACGTCAACACCAATTCCCCCCTGCTGATCGACCGCGTGGTCACCGAGGCCATTCGCACCTATTCGGCTGCCGGACAGGGCATGATCGTTGCGCCATTTATATTGGGCGGTGCCATGGGGCCGGTAACAACTGCGGCCTCTATCGCCCAGGCCTTTGCCGAAGCCATGGCCTGTTGTGCTTTTTCGCAACTGGTCAAGCCGGGTTCGCCGTTTATCCTTGGCAATTTCCTGTCATCCATGAGCCTTAAAACCGGCGCACCAACCTTCGGCATGCCCGAACCGGTTGCCTCCAACTATATCATCGGCCAGTTAGCCCGCCGCCTTGGCGTCCCATTGCGCTGTGGCGGCAGTTTGACTGCTTCAAAACTTGCCGATGCACAAGCAGCTAGCGAAAGCGCCGATAGCATGCATTCAACCGCCATGGCCGGTGCAAACTTTGTTCTGCACGCCGCCGGTTGGCTGGAAGGCGGCCTTGCCACCGGTTTTGAAAAACTGATCATCGATGCCGACCGTTTAGGCGGTTATCAAAAACTGCTCGGCGGCGTCGATCTTGACGAAAACGGTCTGGGCAAAAACGCCTACGATGATGTCGAGCCCGCCGGTCACTTCCTCGGCTCGGCCCACACCATGGCCAATTACGAAACCGCTTATTATGATGCGGTAATGTCCGACTCCAACAGCTTTGAGCAATGGACCGAAGACGGTGAAAAAGATACCGAGCGCCGGGCCTTCGAAAAATGGCAACAAATGCTGGTTGAATATCAAGCTCCGGAACTCGATCAAGCCCGCGATGAGGAATTACAGGCGTTTATCGCCAAGAAAAAAGAAGGAATGAAAGATGCCTGGTACTGACCCAAAAAGCGCAAATCTCCCAAGCCACGCCAAAGTTGTCATCATCGGTGGCGGTGTCGTTGGTTGCTCAATCCTTTTCCATCTGGCCAAATTCGGCTGGAAAGATGTCGTTCTGCTCGAACGCGACGAACTGACATCGGGCTCAAGCTGGCACGCCGCCGGGCAAATCCACACCATATCTTCAGACCCCAATATCTCGCGCCTGCAGGGCTACACTATCAACCTCTATAAAGAGATTGAAGAAGTATCGGGTCATTCAGTCGGCATGCACAACACTGGCGGATTTTATCTTGCCTCAACACCGGACTGGCACGATTACCTCAAACGAGAGCGTTCCAAAGCCCGCTATATGGGGCTTGATCAGGAATTCATTTCGGTTGAAGAAGCCGCCGAACGCCACCCGCTGATCGACCCGTCCCACTATATCGCCGCCTTGTGGGACCCCCTTGATGGTGACGTTGACCCTTCAGGCGTCACCTGGGCCTATGCCAAAGCAGCCAAAGTCTACGGCGCCCAATTCCACACCTACACCCCGGTCATCGAAACCCGTCAAAAGAAAGACGGCAGCTGGGATGTGGTCACGCAAAAAGGCACCATCAATGCCGAAATGATTGTCAATGCCACTGGCCTCTGGGCTCGTGAAGCTGGCCACATGGGCGGCATTCACCTGCCCGTCCAGCCGATGGAACACCACTATCTGATCACCGAATCCATCCCCGAAATCACCGAACGCATGCAAGCCGGAGGCGAACGCCTCCCCGCTGGTATCGATTATGAAGCCAACATATATTTCCGTCAGGAACGCGATGGCATGCTGCTCGGCACCTATGAACCCCATGCGACGGCCTGGAAGATCGAAGGCACACCGATGGATTTCGGCCATGAATTACTGCAACCTGACCTTGACCGCATCGCCGACCGTCTCGAACTGGCCTTTGAGCGCATCCCGGCCCTGGGACGCACCGGCATCAAGGACATGATCAACGGCCCCTTCACCTTCGGGCCCGATGGCAACCCGATGATCGGACCGGTGCCCGGCATGACCAATTACTGGGTCGCGGTCGGCGTCATGGCCGGCTTCTGTCAGGCCGGTGGTGTTGGCCTGTGCATGGCCGAATGGATGATGGACGGCGAGCCCTCCATCGATGTCTGGGCTATGGATATCGCCCGCTTTGGTGATTATGCAACGCCCGATTACGGCACCGTCAAATCCACCGAAAACTACGAACGCCGTTTCGTTATGACCTTCCCCAATGAAACCCTGCCCAAAGGCCGCCGCCAGAAAACCACCGCCCTGTTTGACCGCCTCACCGCCCGCGGTGCCGTGATGGGCGACAGCTTTGGCCTTGAGCACGTTTTGTGGTTCGCCGACGGCCCCGATGACGCCCACGAAACCCCGAGCTTTAAACGCTCGCGCGCTCATGACTATGTGGCGGCTGAATGCAAAGCCGTGCGTGAAGCCGTCGGTGCCATCGAAATCGCCAACTTCGCCAAACACGAATTCACCGGCCCCGGCGCCCGCGCGTTCCTTGATCATCTGCTGGCTGGTACAATTCCAAAACCCGGTCGCCTAAACCTGACCCCGATGCTGACCCCCAAAGGCAAACTGTATGGAGATTTCACTGTTTCTTGCCTTGATGAGGAAACCTTCCTGCTGCTCGGCTCGGGCGTTGCCCAAGAAATGCACCGCCGCTGGTTCGAAAGGCAGCTGGCTGCGAGCGCCCATGAAGGTGTCACCTACACCAACCGCTCCGATGACTACCACGGCATCGGCATATCCGGCCCCAATTCCCGCCAACTATTATCGCGCATCACCCGCGAGGATATCTCAAACGCGGCTTTCCCCTTCCGTGATGTCCGCCAGACCTTCGTTGCCGGTATTCCCGCCATTATCGCCCGCGTCTCGTTCTCGGGTGAACTGGGCTATGAAATCTACTGCGCCCCACAATTCCAGCTTAAATTATTCGAAGAAATCCAAGAAGCCGGCAAAGACCTCGGTCTCAAACTCTATGGCAACCGCGCCTTGATGTCCCTGCGCCTTGAGAAAAACTGGGGCGCCTGGACCCTGGATTTCCGCCCCGATTTCACCGCCGCCCAGTCCGGCCTGGATTTCTTCATCAACTGGAAAAAAGATTTCATCGGCAAGGATGCAGCGTTGGCAGAAAAAGAAACCGGCCCCGACAAGTGCCTGATCACCATGACCATCGAAACCAACGACATCGACGTCTCCAACGACGAAGCAATATTAAAGAGCGGAAAATGCGTCGGCTACATAACCTCAGGCGCCTACGCCCACCACGCCGACAAATCCATAGCTCTGGGCTACGTCCCCCCAGAGTTGGCCAAAGACGGCACAAGTTTAGAGGTGGAAATCAACGGTGAATTCCTGCCCGCCACAGTAGTCGCCAAACCACTCTACGATCCACAGGGAAGCAAAATGCGGTCATAGCTCTATGCCTCTCCCGCCAGCCCCTCAAGAATAGGACAATCGGGCCGGTCATCGCCGTGGCAGTTATGGACCAGATCTGACAGGGTTTTTCGCAAGGACGTCAGTTCGGCAAGTTTCTTGTCGATTTCTTCGAGATGACGGCTAGCCAACAGTTTCACATCGGCGCTGGCCCGGCTGTTGTCTTCATACAGAGACAACAGCTGGCGGCAGTCCTCTATGGAAAAACCCAGCGAACGAGCCCGGCCCAAAAACCGCAATTTGTGAATTTCCTGATCGCTATACTCGCGATAACCATTCTCGCGGCGCGGTGCCCGGACTAGTTCAATATCATCATAATACCTTACCGTCTTGACCGGCAACCCGGCCTGCGATGCTGCTGCCTGAATGTTCATAATAAAGCTCCTGTTTGCACCACAATAACATTACAGCAACAGGAAGGTCAAGAAGGCTCGCCTGCCATGCCTGCGAGCCCCGCACACGTTAAAACTCCAATCAATCTCCGTGCCCGGCACTGCCTACACACTTTACGGGTGTTACCTACCTTACTCCGGCACACAGATTTTCTTGTTGATCACTGCCTGAATGGTTTTCACCATCAGCAGGACCATAATCGCTGTCAGCGCCACCAACAGACCTTCGGCCAGATACATATATCCGGCAACTTTGGTTTGCTCAAACATCACCCAAGAGGCAATGGTGATGGCGGCCAGCGGGAATGAATAAGCCCACCATGACAGAAAAAACGGCAGTTTAAAAAACCGTGGCGCCTGTGTAGCAACAAACAGGGTAAAGAACAGGCCAGCGCCAAACAACACACGGCCAAAACTGTCCAGACCGCCAACCAGTTTGACATAAGCAACAAAACCAACCGCTGGCGGGGCAATCAATATCGCCAGAGTTGGCAATAGATTTGGCGGCATCGGATTATGGAACAAAATCCGGTTGAAAACGATGGTCAACAGCACAATCCAGAACACCATGCCGACAGAAAAGAAAAACCACGACACTTCCACCTGGCCAAACTGTATCCCGGCAATCGGCACCAGCACGTTACCAACCGCTGGAATAAACCATGACGGGTTCATATGAACGATCTCAAAATGCTCGTGATTAACCCATGAATTAACTACAAACAGCAACAAAAACAATTGCAGAATTACCCCGCTCCACCAAAAAACCTGGGCCGAATAAGGCTCCAGTTCAGCCAACGCCGTACCCAGCAAAATAAGGCCGATGGATATTGACGGGAAAAAGCTCAGCTTGACCGGGTGTTTGATTTCAGCCGCGACAGCATCAGGATAGCGCGACAGCTTGATCATGTAAAATGTCGCCAGAACCGCAAATACCACAATCGACAGCCCCGTCAACGCTTCGCCAATTTTCCACTCAAGACCCAAAACATGCTGGGTTTTGTGCCAGGCCAGTGTCCAACCGGTCAATCCCATGACAATCGGGAAGATATTTACCGGGAAATGCTCAAGTCTGTGATGTTCGCTCATAATGACGAGTCCTAAAAAAGTATATTAAGCGTATCCATGTCGAATGGATACGCCAAGCCAGCAAGCGCCGCCCGGCACCACTGTGCCGCGCCAGAGCAGGCCCGAGCACAGCGAGGAAACGCCGTGAGCGGAATGATCTTGTCGTGAAACTGCACCCGTTCGTTGCGCTATTCAACAAAAACCCGAACGCTTGCGACCCTGCCGACGGCATCCAGCACTGTCAAAGTCGAAAAACCGATGGAGTCCGGCTGCCATTGCACCTGTCTGCGCAAGGCTTTTCCGAGGATCGGTTTACCATTGGCAAGCCAGCGAAACGGCGCTTTACCGCCCTGCATTTTGATAAATAGCGGCATTTGATCAGCCCCGGATTTCAATCCAAGATCAACTTTTGCCCCCTGTGGCGGATAAACAATCTGCGGCGCTTTGCCCGACCCGGCGAAATGGCGAACCATCGCCCCGCGCGGGGTAAACCGTCGCAAAACTTCCGGTAATTGTACATTGCGCAAGGCCAGCACACCCGGCGGCATCTCGGGCAATGTCGCTGGTTCACTGGCAACCCGGCCAAAGGCTTCAAACAAAATCGGTGCCGCAACGCTGGCCCCGGTAATCCCCGGCACCGAAGCCCCATCAGGCCGCCCGACCCAGACCCCGATAACATAGCGCCCGTCAAAGCCCACCGACCAGGCATCACGATAGCCATAAGAGGTGCCGGTTTTAAAGGCAATATTAGCGTTGTCGCCAGCCCCTTGCGGTGCCGCTATCCCGGCCAGCGCCTTTTGCACATACCAGCTGGCAACTTTAGCCAGCGACCGCTGGTTTTCGCCAGATTTTTTGATGCTCACACCATCCACCAGTCTAACTGCTTTGCCGCCACGAGGCAGCGCCGTATAAAGCTGCACCAGATCACGTAATGAAATACCCAAACCGCCCAATCCAATGGCCAGACCGACACTTTCATGTTCAGGCAGTTTCACATGCACATCAGCCCGGCGAAAACGGGCCAGCAATTTGTCCGGCCCGACCGATTGCAACAATTTGATCGCCGGAATATTGAGCGACAATTGCAATGCCCGCTCCACACTGACTGTACCCTGATAGGAAAGATCAAAATTGCGTGGCCGATAGCCGGAAAAATCATGGCGATTGTCTTCGATCAGCGAGGCTGGATGGACAACACCAGCTTCAAACGCCAACCCGTAAATAAACGGTTTCAAGGTCGAACCGGGCGAGCGCAGGGCGTTGATCATATCTACTTCCCCTGCCCGCCGCTGATTGAAAAAATCCGGTGAGGCAATCTGCGCCAATATCTCACCATTGCGATGATCGGCGACCAAAATGGCAATCGAGTCCTTTTTTCCCATCACCCGAATTTTCTCGGCAACCAGCGCCTCAAGCGATGCCTGCATATGTTTGTCGATAGTGGTTCGCGCCCTTGTCAAACTCTTGGCGCTACGTTTGGCCTGATCACTTAAATGGGCCGCAAACGCCGGCAAAGCCCTGCGCCCGGCGTATAAAGCCAGTTGACTGGCCCGCTCACCGTCAGCCCCGGTTACCACACCGCTCAGCACCATACGGGCCAGCACCCGGTTCCGCGCCGCTACTGCCCGCGCCTTGAAGCGGTCTGGCCGTCGGCTTTCGGGCGATTGCGGCAAGGCCACCAGCAAGGCCGCTTCTGCGGCATTCAAAACTTTCGGCTCCTTGCCGAAATACGCAAGGGATGCAGCCCGAATGCCCTCAAGATTACCGCCATAGGGGGCAAGTTGTAAATAAGCAGTTAGAATTTCCTGCTTGTTCAAGACCCGTTCAATCTGCAACGCCCGGCCAATCTGGCGTAACTTCACCGCCACTGATCGCTTGGTTGGCCCCTCCAGCAAACGCGCCACCTGCATCGTTAAGGTTGATCCACCCGATACAATCCGCTGATGCCACAACATCTGCCCGGCCGAGCGGGTCAAGGCCAGAACATCAACCCCCCGATGCTGATAAAACCGTTTATCTTCATAAGCTAACAGCATTTTGATGAATCGCGGATCAACGTCCGAAACCTTGACCGGCAGGCGCCAGCGCCCGTCCTTTGCCGCAAACCCCCGCAACAATTTGCCGTTACGGTCTTCAGCCACAAAGGAGGTTTGTGCGAGCTTACCCAAATCCAGCGGATAACTGCGGTCAAGCCATTGCAAACCGGCCAGCACCGCAATAACGGCGCACGCGCTCACAAAGGGCGCAAAAACCCAGCCTGGTGTGGACCATCTCGATGGGGATATGTCAGGCCGAACACTCAAGGTTTCGGTCCGACCACCTCAACCCGCCCCTGCACTGTGCGGGCCGACAAATGCGGCCGGTACATATCTTCAACCACAGCTGCGGGATGCACATAGGTCCCCGGCGAAACCGCCCGCACCACATAGGCCAGCGTAATCTCGCGATTATCTTTGGCCCGGCGGTTAAAAGCGGCAACAAACCGGTCACTATGAAACTCCGTATGAGCAGCATTGGTACGCTTCAACCAGTCAAAACCGGTCAGTTCAGCGCTGGACACCAGCCGTGGATTATCAATCTCAAACCCGGCAGGCAGCAGATCACTGACCACAATACGCGATGGCCAACTGTTCAGCTCCTTGATAGTCAGGACAACCACAAAGCGCTCGTTCTGGGCCACCGTTGATGGGTCGATTTCTTCACCGACACGGGTATAATACTGACGCTTGATGGTGAAACCGGTGCCACCTGATGGCAAAGGTTTAACCGGAACCCCGGTAACCGTAATCGCAGCTTCAAGGTTCTCATTTGAGCGGTTGGCAATAGTCATACCGCCATCAAGATCATCCGAGCTCAGTTTACGACTGAGATTTCCTTTATGCTCAGCACCATTCACGTTCAGCGAAATACTGTCAGCATCGGCATAAAGCGCCCGTGCTGCCAGTAACAACCAGGCGTTTTCCTGGGTACTGGTATAACGCTTGCCAAGTCGCGCACTGGCAACCTGAGGCACCATCTGTGTAACAAAGCTCATCGCTGGCCGTGCTTCTGCAGCCAAAGCCAGAATAGCGGCCCGGTCGCGTAAAGATGTACCGTAGTCATCGCGTGAAAAGCTTTTCGGCAATGGGTTATCCAGCGCCGCAAAGGCTGCGTTAAAGGCCCTCTCACTCGGCAACTTCTCACCATAAAGCCCAAGGCTCGCAGCAAGTTGGGCTTTGGCCAGCGGCGAGACAAATTTCTCCAGTTGAGAATTGACAAAATACCGCAAATCACCAATCGAGGCCCGCTTGTTGCGCGCCAATACATAAAGCGCATAGGCAATCTCGTTGCCCTGCTCTTGAAGATTAACATCATAGGACAGGCTGTTAGCCAGATTATCCAGCGCCAGTTTCATCGCCTGCACCGGCACATCATAACCCTTCTCACGAGCCCGCGTCAGGAAATCCGACACATAGGCATCAAGCCACAGATTATCCGAGCCCGGCGACCACATGCCAAAACTACCCGCTGCCGCCTGAAAACCAATCACCCGGGCAATTGCCCCCTGCACCCGTTTGCGGATGGCAGGATCATCGCCAAGACCGGCCTGACTGGCCACCTCACTCAAATAGAGCAGCGGCAAGGCCCGACTGGTGGTTTGCTCGGCGCACCCATAGGGATAACGGTCAAGCGACAACAACAAGGAAGGAACATCCAGCCCCGCCGCCCGTGATACACCCACCGACATAGACGTACTGCCCGGCAGGAACCCGGCCAAAAAGTCCTTATCAACGGTCAACTGACCACCATTGGCCGCCAGCTTGACAATGCGCCGTTGGCTGATTGGCAATTGCGGTGCCCGAACCGGCACAGCCAAAGCCTGATCAACAGCCGGACCGGCAGTGCGTGACAAGCGGATGCTGAGCACCCCATCACCCACTTCAACCCCGCGAACCGGCACAACCACCGCCCGCTTTTCGCCTTCAGCCAGCGTTATCGACATGCCACTCACCGGAAGTTCCGCCGCCAGCTTGCCAAAAGTTTCAACCGTCAACTGATAGTCACCTGCCGGTCCATCGGTATTGGCAATATCAAGCCGCAACGAGGTTTGATCACCCGGACTAAGGAACCGCGACACCGTTGCCGTCAGCACTATAGGATCACGGATAATGACATCAACAGTTGCATCACCGACACCCGACTTGCTCCAGGCCACTGCCATCACCCGCACTGTGCCGTTAAACTGCGGCATGTCGAAAGTCACACTGGCCCGGCCCTGATCATCTACTTTGACAATCCCCGAATAGAACGAAATCAGCTTTTGTGTTGGCGGCGAGCCCTTCGAATTCAACTCATCACTGGCGTCACCACCCGAACGTATTCGCCCGGTCGCACCGGCATAGCCATCAATCAGCTTGCCATAGATGTCATGCAATTCCAGCCCAAGCTTGCGCTGGCCGAAATACCATTTGCCCGGTTGCGGTGGTTTGTAGCGGGTCAGATTCAAAATCCCCACATCAACCGCCGCCACGGTCACATAAGCTTCTTCACCTGCTGCCAGTCCAGCAATCTGCACCGGCACTTCAAAGTTTTGCCGCGGTGTGGTTTTTTCCGGCAGATCAATATTGACCTGTAAATTACGCGCACCGGGATCAATTTTCAGCCATTTGATACCAATCGCCCGACCCGGCATACGTTTGGCTTCGGCATCACCGGGGCGATACAAGGTAACATTGACATAAGCCCCCGCACCCCAGTCAGACCCAACCGGAATTTCAACCACGCCGCCCGATTTGGCAACATCGATTGATTTTGTCCACAACAACGTTTCAGCCCCGACAGTTACCAGCGCTTTACCGGCAAACCGCGGCGAAATCTGCACCCGTGCCACATCACCTGCAGCATATTTATCCTTGTCCAGGGCCATTTCCAGCCCGTCAGGGGTTTCTGTGGAGGTGTTTGTCACATACCAACCAGCGTTAAAGGTAACACTGGAAACCGGCCCGTCATCACCAGCCGAAACCTGCAGCCGATACCGGCCCCATGCAACCGGCGCGCTGATTTTCGCCCGCCCGTCAGAAACCGCATCAACGCTACCGGCTGCTACTTTCTTGGTCGATATAATCGGCTCATAATTCCAGCCACCATCAGATGAGTACCACTGATAACGCCGCTCAAGCTTGACCAGCGACCATTTCAGTCCCGGCATCGAAATCGCACCACCATCAGGCGCAATAGCAATCACTTCAAACCCGGCCGTTTGCCCTTCAGCAACACTACCGCCTTCAAACAGCGGTTTGATACCAATCAGGTCTTTTGATGGCGCAACCGGCAGGGAGATTACCCGTTCAACCGCCCGGCCACCGCTCTCACGCATTTGAATATTCAACCGCGCTTTAAACAATCCCGGCTTGTCAGGCAAAATTGCCGGATCAAAAGCCAGCACGGATTTTCCATTTTCATCCAGATTGGAAAGGTCTTTGAGGTTTTCAATTTCCGCCGTCGCCTTTTGATCATCCAGCCCGAACACAAAGCCCTTGTAACCTTCAAGCCGGTTGGTCGAAGTAAAGCGCACATCACCTTCGATAAACATTCCAGCCGCCGGTGCGCCATAGAGATATCGCCCGTCAATCTCGAAATTGGTTGGCTCTTTACGGGAAATAACTTTGGCCTTCGATGTCAGATCAAACTCAATCCGGTCAGGAATGAAATCTTCAATCAACAAGCGCTTTTCAGCCAGCACTTTGCCTTTGGGATCAGCATAAAGCCGCAAATTCCAGGTACCAAGCATGGCATTGTCCTGCAATTTGTACGACAGCGAATGCCCGCCGACACCCTTGCCCTGCATAATCCGAGTCACTTCTAGCTTGCCATCTGGTCGCTCCAGTTTCAGCGTCAGCGGTACATCTTTTACCCCGTTGGCCTTGTCATCGCGCAACAACGAAGTAATGTGAATGGTTTCACCGGGCCGGTAAATACCGCGCTCGGTATACATAAAGGCATCAAGTGGCCCCGGCGAAGTTCGCCCGGTCACGCCGCGATCAGACAGGTCAATCGAAGACTTGCGCAAATCAACCAACACAAAATCGGTATCACCACGCCGGGCCAGAACCAGCCCCGGTGCCATCGATGCCTCACCGCGTAACAAGCCGACATCAAGTTTGACATACCCCTCAGCATTGGTTTTGGCAGTACCAAGCACCTCATTTGAGTGGGTCAATAACTGAATTTCTACATCGCCGATCGGCTCAGCGCTGGAAAGACTGCGGGCAAACACATGCAGCCCGTCATTGCCCGCCATCGTCGACAAACCAATATCGGACACCACAAACCACTGCGTCGCTTTTGATTTCCATGCCTCGCTCTTGTCATCCACCGGCGTCGCAATCAAAACATAAACCCCCGGCTGGCGTTTTGGCAAAGCCTCATTAACCGGAAAACTGGTGGTGACTTCCTTGTTCAACACCGGTGAAATATCCAGCGTTCCCGACCACACCTTGGTGCCGTAATCATTCTCAATTTCAGACAGCGAATAGCGATCTTGAGCCCGCAGAAACTTGCCACCGCCAACCGCTGCATTCAACGCCCGCTCACCAATCCGGTACAGTTTTACATTGGCTTTACTAGCATTAACGGAAACCACCGGAATGCCCTTGGTGCCAATCCGTGGCAAAACAAAATTACTGCCGCCAAAACGAACAAATGGTGTGCGATCACGCACAAACACATTCAACGTCGATGGCCGTTCAAGAAATTCGCTAAAATCACCCGGCAACCCGCTGCGCAGGGAAATTCTGTAGCGTTTGCCATGGGTAACACCATTGACACAAAGCTGACGCTGCTCGACATCCAGCCCTTCAGGCTCTTTGCCATCAACCGTCAGGAAAGTCGTATAATCAGTTGTTTTAACCAGATTTTCAGAGAACTGAACACAAATACGCGGCGCGGCAGTATCAGCATTGACCGTGTGCTTAACCACCCGGAACCCGTGTGCCGCCCGCAATTTGGCAAAAGCGTCCTGATTGACCACTGAATTGACCAGTGCCAGTGACGCCTTGTAGGCCTCCAGTGCCGGACGAAAGTTTTTCCGTCGAACAAGCCCCTCAGCCAAAAGCGCCAACGCCTCTGCCCGTCCAGACGTTGTCCGCGACAATTGATAGGCTCGCAGGGCTGAATGTACCGCTACCCGCGGAAACTGATATTTCTCATTGTTGGATTTTGGCTTGGCAACCAAAACAGTCCGCGCCAGTGCCAGCCAATTGCCAAACGACTTCGGATTGATACCGGCAGCCTGTTCATAATATCCTGATGCGGACCCTAAATTTCCGCTTTCTTCTGCCAGTCTGGCCTGCATCAGTGCGCCCTCATCGCTGACCGCTTTTTTGCCATGCCGTTTGACAATAGTTGCTTGATAGCGAATGGCCCCACTGGCAAACCTTGAGTTCAGAAATTTGAGCTTTTCGGCTGCTGCCAGATCCGGCACCACCGATTGATTTCGCCCGACAACACGCCCGGCAATTGCACCCTTGAAAGACTTTAACCGCCCAACCTCATTTTTCAGAAAACACCAGCCGACTTTCTCATTATAGGTAAAAGCCTGGCACTGGTCATCGCCCAGACAGGTTTTCTTGCATGCGCCCAGAGAAACATTTTTGACCGTTCGATAGTCCCCGCCAAAATAATCTGCCCCTTCATTGATAATCACCCGTTTCCCGGCACCAATTGCCGATGCAGAACTGATCGCCAGCGAAAACAACAAAACGCCGATCATTTTCAAAAAAGTGTGCGGTAACATTCCAGAACCTCCCAAGAATCTTTATTGAGTCACATGCAAAACCTATCCTAGCGAAAGGTATCTCAAAGTCTAGACTCAAATAACAATCCTTTGCGGCTTTCTTTTGCCGGACCTGTGCATAAATTTTTTAAATCGACACCCCCTTGCCCCACGCCGAAAGGTACCCATAAGAAACAGTTGAGATCATAACTGTTTCACCAGCAGTCAGTTTAAGGAACAAGGAACTACAAATCGCGATGAAACCAGTGCAATGCAACCCTCGCAAGAGGGGGGCAAAAGTACGGGTATTTGTCCTCAATTAATGAGTGAATGACCCAGGAAACACCACATAAAATCGGGCTTAGTCATTTGCACTCTTTGGTGGCACAGACAGTCCTGCTTTTTTAAGACCTTCCATAAGCCCCTCAATCAGTTCTGGTGGCATGCGTCGAGTGCGAAACGGGGCGCGAGGGTCATTTGGATAATTGGAGCGTATTTTCAATACATGTGCCAAAGTTGCTTCAGCTTTCGCTTGTTCACCGTTCATCGCATAGGTGGCGGCGAGACTGGCCTGTACCATGTAATTGTTAGGTAAATTAACCTTCAGTGCCACATCGCGTGCTTGCTCATATTCGCCCTTCAAATAATGCTCCAAGTGCCAAATATAGTCGATCCAGCTCTGATGTTTGGGATTAAGCAGCTTCGACCGGCTAACCCATTCCTTGCCTTGTTTCCACTGTCCAGAATAGCCCATCCATGTTCCAAGATCCGCGAGAACAAATGCGTCGTTGGGATTAAGGCTAACTGCTTTTTCAGCGAAATTTCGAAAGACTGCAGGGTCGTCGCGTGTCATCTGGCTTAAAATCGCCAAAGCATAATATGCATCAGGATTATCTGGGTCGATCTCAATTGCA
>DAOUPT010000090.1 GCA_030626025.1 Anderseniella sp.
CAGGCCATGACTGAAATCATCCTCGGCTCGCTGGTTTTCACGGGATTGGTGATGGCGCTGACGTTTATCGTGCTCGGTGCCCGTCGGCTCCTGGTATTGAAGGGAACCGCCCCGTTAACCGTCAACGGGGATCAAATCATCGACGCCAACCTTGGTGAAAAATTAATCAATGCCCTTGCCGGCGGTGGCGTCCATCTTCCCACAAGCTGTGGCGGGGTTGGAACCTGCGGCCTGTGCCGGGTGCAGGTGTCCGGCGGCGATGAGGTTTCCGTAGTCGAGCGTGGGGCCCTGTCGAAAAAGGATGTTGAAAAAGGCTACCGCCTTGCCTGTCAGGTCGTCGTGCGAAGTCCACTGGCAATCCAGTTGCCGACCGAATGGCTGGCGACGGAAACCTGGACATGCACGACGCGCGAAAGCCGCACAGTTTCACCCTTGATTAAGGAGATCATCCTGGAACTGCCGGAAGGCCAGAGCAAGAGCATCCGGGCCGGATCCTATATTCAGATTGTCGCTCCGCCATTTAAGCTGCCGTTTGCCGATATCGAGATCGCGCCGGCACATGCCGCAGCGTGGAAACGTATGGGCATCCGCGGCCTGACGGCAACCAGCAAGACGACTGTCGTGCGGGCGTATTCGCTGGCCAATTCGTCCAGAGAAACAAACCGTCTTACCCTGAATATCCGCCTTGCACTGCCACCGGCAAGTCAGCCGGACGCTCCGCCGGGGATTGTCTCATCTTATTTGTTCGGCTTGCAAGTCGGCGACCCGGTCCAGGTTTCCGGGCCGTTTGGCAACTTCTTTGCCAGCTATTCCAATCGCGAGATGGTGGTGATCGGCGGCGGGGTCGGTATGGCTCCCTTGCGAGCCATCGTGGTCGATCAACTGGAACACGACGACAATCACAGAACCATCAGTTATTGGTATGGGGCGCGGGGGTTGATAGACCTTTACTATGATCATGAAATGGAAAGCCTGGCGGAAAAGCATGAAAACTTCTCCTGGAATGTCGCACTTTCTGACCCGGCACCGGATGACGAGTGGCACGGCGAGACAGGTTTCATTCACGATGTCGTCTATCGCCGGTATTTGAAAAATCACCCGGACCCGTCGATATGTGAATACTATCTGTGTGGCCCGCCCCTGATGATAGAGGCCGTGCGCGCCATGTTGAACAAACTGGGCGTGGCGGAAGATTCCGTCTTCTTCGACGATTTTGGAGGTTGAATGAACGTTAAACGACGTGAATTACTTCGATTGGGCTGCGCCACGGCGCTGACCGGCGTGACGTATCGCCCAGTTTGGGGTCGGGCGATGGGTGTTAAGGTTTCGACAGGGTCGGCCTTTGGCTCGTCTTGGCGCATAGTCATGGCAGACACGCAAGAAGACCCTCGTAGGCTGATTGATGGCATCGTTCGCAGAATTGATATGCGCATGTCCCCATTCCGTGGTGACTCCGATCTGGGAAGATTCAATGCCGGCGAAGCGACCGTCGTCAATGACGAAACGCGCCTTGTCGTTCAGACTGCACTCGATCTGGCAAAAAGTAGCAACGGCGCCTTCGACCCAACAAGCGCACCCATTGGGCGGAGATATGGATTCGGCCCCACAGCTATCCCCGCCACGGCACCCACCGGGATGTATTCCGAGATCCATATTGATGGCGAGAAATTGGTAAAATCCACGCCTCATTTGACGCTGGACCTCAATGGTATCGCCAAGGGGTATGCCTTGGATCAAATCGCAACGGCATTGGACGGCCTTGATTTTCTTCTTGAATTGGGCGGTGAAGTGGTCGCCCGTGGGCGTCATCCATCCGGGCGGCGTTGGCGTATAGGCATTGAGCGCCCGGGGACGAACAAACTTCAACGCTTGATATATGCCGGAAACGAGGCGCTTGCCACGTCGGGGGATGCCAATCAAAGCTATGAGGTTGGCGGGCGACACTATGCCCATGTGATAGACCCCCGCACAGCAGAACCGCTCGGTAATGATGTCGCATCGGTCAGCGTGTTGGCCCCATCCGGTATACTGGCAGACGGATTGGCAACGGCGACAATGGTTCTGGGGCCAAACGCATCCAGGCCACTGCTTAGCGCCTATAATGCGCGGGCGCTATTCTTACTAAAAAACGGCAATGACTTCGTGGAAATGGCCCTGGGTGGTTTTCCGATGGAGGGTTCTTAATGATTGAGTTTTTGATCTGCTTCGGGATTTTCGGGTTGGCGGGCTTGGGTCTTTTCCTTGGGGCCATGTTCGGACGTCCGCCGCTAAAGGGATCGTGTGGCGGCAATGCGGTGATCAAGGCCTGTCCGCTTTGCAAGGCCGGAGACCAACCATGACACGGACGATTGCAGATATCATGACCACCGAACTGGTGACCTTTCACCCAGACCAAAATATCCACCAAGCAATTCACACCTTACTGGAGAAACGAATTTCGGGTGCGCCAGTCGTTGATGACGCCGACAAGCTGGTGGGGATCCTGTCACGTAAGGACTGCCTGAGGATCGCCTTCAGTTCACGTTATTACGATGGCTGGGGTGGTCAGGTGCGCGATTATATGGTGATCGAGGTCAAAACTTTGGATGCCGGTTTGGACATAGTCGCCGCCGTGCAATTGTTTTTGGGCGCTTCTTTTCGCCGGTTTCCAGTCATGCGTAATGGAGAATTGGTCGGACTGGTCAGCCGTCACGATATCCTGACTGCGCTGAGTAAAAACCTTTAAACCCCTATTTCCCAGGTGAACCCGGTGTTTGTCTACCAGGAAGTGCCTACGGAAGGCGTTGCTCTCCTGCTGTGCTTGAAGTTTTAGCGACTGTAGAGATGGCGTTCCTGGTTGAAATGATTGTGGATTGATGCATGCAGGGCGGCGAATTTCTGTAACGACTTTGCGCTCCTGAATTTCGCCATCACTTGTTCTCGTCGACGAAATGGCTGGTGCGAGTTTTCAGCCCGATTGTTGAGTCAACGCCCGGTTTCTTGGCAATTTGCATTAACAGTGTCATCTCGCGTTGCAATAGAAAATGCGATCTTGCGCATCAGTTATTCAAGAATGCTTCGATCGCATCCACAAGATCTTCTGCATAGAAATCGAGGAAAAAATGATCGGCTCCTTCTACCTCGACAAAGGTTACATTGTTTTGCTTGATTTTCGCCATTGCCTTAGCCAAATGCGGAACGGTGGTATCTTTGGTTCCGACGACCACCAAAAGAGGCAAGGTTATTTTTTTCACTACGGTCGGCGTATCACGCTTAGGGGTGTAGGTATTATAGTCCACAAAACTTAAGGCGCTGACGGTAGCATCAGGGCAATATATGAAATCGATATGTTTCATCAAACTATCTCCTGCACCCGATGCTACTAACGCCTTGGCTTTTTCAAGGTACGGAGCGAGTGATTTCTGATAGCTCTTCAGATAACTTTTAGCTAAATCTTCGGGCATTTTTGTTGGCGGAGAAACTAAAACTGTCCCAGTGATGGCAGTACTTGGGGTATTTGCAACATAGCGGGCTATTTGGTTGCCGCCACGCGAGTGACCGAGCAAAGTGATCCTGTCAGCTCCCTGCTTTTTAAGCCAGTTCACCCACAACGCAATTTCGGTTTCAGCGTTAGAATCTAAATGGTTGTGTGGCGTGGCACAATCATACATTCCATGGCGATTATTTTGAGCGAGGCTAAGGTTAATCGCCAAATTACTGATGTTGCGTTCAAGCAAAATCTTCTGCAAGCTGGTCATGATCTCCATGTCTTTATGGGCAAGAGTGCCGTGTAAAAGCAACATGATACCGTCTTTAAAAGACTTATTTTTAGCCAAATTTAGGTTGGCATTTAGAGTGAGTTTCTCATGTGAAATCGAAACTTCTTCGGCGGATAAAGGCAATACAGAGCACATTGTAATCACTGTAAAAACGACCAGATTACGTGTGGATTGTATCAATAAATTTAACACGGTATGTCTCCTATCCGTCATCATATAAATTAGATCCAGCTACGGTTTGAACTAAGAGAGAGTTTTGCTCATCTGGTTCGATATATTAGGCGACAATCTTGTGGTGTTGCAAGCGCCGTGTTTCGATGGTCTTTTGTTTGATCCTTTCTGTCTGACATCAACGCCTACTGGGCGGCGTCATCATTTGAACCGGTGCCGATACGCAGCATTGCGCTTCTTCCTGATCTTGGATGCAACATTGGACCGAACCGATTCCACCAAAATCGAACCGTTTCGTGACTGATATCGATCCCGCATTCATGAAGCAAATCCTCCACTTTGCGGAGCGAAAGCGGGAAGCGAACCTACATCATCACCGCAAGGCGAATGATTTCGGGTGAAGTCCTGAAATAGCGGAACGGATTTTTCATCTGCAAAGCCTATGAAGCGCGCAAACAGAACTCAAGCCATTTTCCTCTGACAGTGCCCCAGAAAAGGGTCGCAATCCGGAAACCCAAGAAATCTCAATCAAGCTGGAGGTTACTTGATTTGTTTACCGTATCGCCCTGTGGTACAATGTTGCGAGATGCAGCCGTACCGCTGGGCAAGCAGCATATCATAGGAGGATCGATCATGAGTGCGCTTGGACTGAAGATAATGGACGAGACCGTCCAACTCACCAATATCTGGTTAAATGACCTAATGAAACGCATGGGGTGGGATGATAAGCAGCGCGCCTACCGGTTGTTGCGTGCAACACTTCATGCCACCCGTGACCGCCTGACACCTGTTGAGGCAGCGCAATTGAGTGCCCAGCTGCCGATGCTCATCCGTGGAATTTTTTATGAAGGCTGGAGTCCGCAGGGAAAACCGCTTAGGGAACGCTCTCGTGCCGAGTTTGTCGACCATGTACAAAAGGCGTTCAAAGCCGGTCCGCTAAGTTTTCCAGATGAATCCGTCAGCACTGTTTTTGCGCTGTTACAAGACAAAATTTCAGATGGCGAGATGAACGATGTGCGCCAGGCTATGCCTAAACATATCCGTGAACTTTTCCCCACAATCAGCAGGTAGATAACTATGCAAACTCCCCTTGAAATCGCATTCAACAACATGGACCCGTCAGACTTCGTTGAGGCGCGTGTGCGCGAAAAGGCTGCCCATCTTGAACATCTGTGTGAACACATTACCAGCTGTCGTGTTTATATAAACGCTGCCCAAAAGCGCCACCGCAAGGGCAACCGCTATGAGGTGCACATCGATGTGCACCTGCCAGGTCATGAATTGAACGTCAACAATATGCCCGGCGACAGGCATGCACATGAGGATGTCTATGTTGCAATTCGTGATGCATTCAAGGCAATGGAGCGGCAAATCATGAAATGGAAAGAACAGGCCAAGGGCAAGGTTAAGGTCCATGAAATGCCATTGCAGGGCCGGATTACAGAGCTTCACACTGGAGAAGGTTTTGGGCAAATCGCAACAACTGATGGCCGACTCGTATACTTCCACAAAAATAGTGTTGTCGGGAAAAATTTTGATGATCTGAATACGAAGGATACTGTAGAATTAGTCATTCAATATGACGAGAGCGAAAAGGGCCCGCAGGCAAGTACAGTCCGTCAAATAAGTTCAATGAAGTTTAAGGACACCCCGTGAAAGTTCCATCAACTTCTTCGGCGCCATTTGCAGGCAACTTATGAGCTGGTATAGTTCGCGTTGAGTTAACTGCCGCTGATGCAGCGCGCCTCACTAGGGTCTCTTTCACACATCAAGGCCATTGTGATCGCAACACTGGGAAGCTGAACCATGCGTATTGTCGTTGCTTTGGGTGGAAATGCTTTGCTGAGACGAGGCGAAACATTGAACATCGACAGCCAACACAAGAACATTAAACGCGCCGCTAAAGCTCTGACACCGATCGCTTTGAAACATAGTCTGGTGATCACTCACGGCAATGGCCCGCAGGTTGGCCTGTTGGCCCTGCAAGGGGAAGCCTACAAGCCCGGTTCGGCTTTCCCGCTTGATGTGCTGGATGCAGAAACCGAAGGCATGATCGGTTATCAGATTGAGCAGGCACTAACCAATATCCTTTCATCTGAACGCTCTGTTGCTACTCTCCTGACCCAGGTAGAAGTGGATCGCGACGATCCGGCCTTTCGTCACCCGAGCAAACCCATAGGCCCGGTTTACATGCGCGAGGAAGCTGAGAGACTGGCTCATGAGCGGGGATGGAGCGTTCAACCGGATGGTAAACATTTCCGCCGGGTGGTTCCTTCCCCTCTTCCCAAGCGAATTTTGGAAATCGGCGTCATTCGGCTTCTCGTTGATCAAGGCGTGACCGTGATTTGTGCCGGCGGCGGGGGAATTCCGGTAGTCCGCCGGATGGACGGCAGTTTGCTCGGTGTCGAAGCGGTGATAGACAAAGACTACGCCAGCGCGCTGCTGGCTAGTGAGCTTGAGGCAGATGCCTTGTTGATGCTCACCGATGTCGATGCTGTTTACACGAAATGGAATGCGCTCGGTGCAAAGGCCATTCGTCGTGCCACGCCCGACGCACTCTCTCGCTTTGAGTTCGCTGCAGGCTCTATGGGTCCCAAAGTTGACTCGGGCTGTACCTTCGTTACGCAAACAGGTGGTATATCAGGAATAGGTCTGCTCGAAGATGCCGAAGCGATCCTGAATGGTGAAGCAGGAACAATGATCACAAGGGATACGGACGGAATAGCCTATTGGGATTGAGGCTTTAATCCCTGTTCGTGCAGGAATGTGCCCACGAGATCACTCAGTCTGGGCTCGCCTGTCTCCTCGAACTCATAAGATACCTGCACCACTGGTTTGTTGATATCTATTACCGTGCTTAGGTCACAAGGTGATGCATCTATTACGACGTCAATGTCGGCAGCGTTGATTGTCTCGCGCAAAGCTTGAAGTTGAGATGGGAAATAGCCCATTGCCGGCAACACTGCACCTATGTGAGGATACTTGGCGAAGACGCGTGCGTAATCCTCCGTCGCCACGCTTCGGGGATCGACGATCTCTGCAGCTTGCGCCTCGGTGGCTGCAACAAATCCCGCCCCGTACGACATGCCGCCATGGGTGATGGTCGGCCCGTCCTCGATTACCAGAACCCGTTTGCCGCGCACCGCTTCCCGATCGTCAAGGAAAACCGGCGAGGCACCACGCACGATCGTAGCTTGGGGATTGATCCGGCGTGCGGCAACTGTAACTTTCTGGATGTCGGAGTCGGGCGCTGAGTTGGTCTTAGCTACCAGTACGATGTCCGCCATGCGCAAAACGGCTTCACCGGGATGGTGGGTGGTTTCGTGACCTGGTCGCAAGGGATCGACCAGTACAATGTTCAGATCAGGATGAATAAAGGAAAAATCATTATTGCCGCCGTCCCAAAGGATGATATCTGCTTCGGTCGCCGCTTGCGAAACGATTGCCGCGTAGTCCACGCCAGCGTACACGACATTGCCGATCTTGAGGTGCGGTTCGTATTCTTCTCGCTCCTCGATAGTGCATTGAGCAGCATCAAGATCGGCGCTTGATGCAAATCGCTGGACGGCTTGCTGTTCAAGATCTCCATATGGCATTGGATGGCGGATAACGGCGACTTTAAACCCTTTATCCTTCAGCAATTTTGACAACCAACGCGTGGTTTGAGATTTGCCGCAGCCAGTCCGCACAGCGGTAATCGCAATTACAGGGACTTGAGCCCGCAACATAGTGTGTTTCGGGCCAAGGATGACGAAATCAGCTCCTGCCGACAGAACAACAGACGCCTTGTTCATAACCACGGTATGAGCAACGTCGCTGTAGGCAAAAACGACTTGATCGACTTCGTTTTCGCGGCAAAGCTTTTCTAACTCCACCTCGTCTAGAATCGGAATTCCCTCCGGATAATGTGAACCGGCCAAAGAAGCAGGGTAACGGCGACCGGAAATTTCCGGAATCTGAGTAGCCGTAAAGGCAATCACCTTAGTGCCGGGATCGTTCCGGTAAACCATGTTGAAATTATGGAAATCGCGGCCAGCTGCTCCCATGATCACGGTTCGTGTAGACCTTGGATTTTTTGACATATACTCTCCTGTGTAGAGACTTCGGACCCATATCGAGAACAAAATTTCCTGCAAGGAAATTTAAAACTAATGTTACAATAGCGCCAATGCCACGTTCAGCCAATAAATCTTCAACATTTCGGTAACTGAGTGGAAAACGAAAATATAGCCAGACTGCATTTTGAATGATCACTGCAAGAAACCGATGGCGTTTGTAGGGAATTTTACTCATTTGCCAAGCCTAAAACGTATTGATAAATCTGGCTAGCCAGTTAACCTGACAATACCTTAACATGACAATGTCGAGAAATACTCAGCACGGAAAGAAGATAATACCATGCCCACCAAACTAAAACGCTGTTTGAGCCTGTGGGAGATTGTCGTTTATGGTGTTGGCCTGATCCTTGGAGCCGGTATCTATGTATTGATTGGTGCGGCGGCGGGAATTGCTGGAAATATGGTGTGGCTGTCCTTTTTGTCGGCCGCAGTGGTGGCTGGTTTTACTGCAATAAGTTACGCTGAACTGAGTACAGTTTTTCCAAAATCCGGCGCGGAATTTGTATTCATGAAAGAGGCGTTTGGGTCGGAATCCTTGGCGTGGATAATCGGGTTTTGTGCGGTGATTATCGGATTTTCTACCGCCAGCGCAGTTGCTGTGGGCTTTGCTCGGTACTTAACGTTTTTTGTTCCTGCTAATGCACTGTTACTGGCGTTCGGCCTGATTGTTGTGATGTCCTTGATTAACTTTTGGGGGATCAAGGAATCCGCACGATTCAATCTGCTGGCCACCGGCATTGAGGTTGGTGGTCTATTGTTGATAATTGTAATAGGCGGTTATCAGATCATCACAGGTATCATTCCTCTTCCCAATCTGCTGGAGTTTCCGCATGGTGCACAGAGTTCGATCCATGGTCTTCTGCCGGTGATTTCAGCCGGTGCGTTAATATTTTTTGCCTATATGGGTTTTGAAGACATTGCCAACATCGCCGAAGAGGCGGAAAATCCACAAAAGATTTTACCCAGAGCTTTTCTCTATTCCCTTATCATTTCAACAGTGATCTATGTGCTGGTGGCGGTCGTGGCCATCAGTGTTATTCCCTATCAATCCCTGGCTGCTGCAGATCAACCCTTGTCACTCATCATGCAGACTCTGATTGGCGGTATAGCACCCAACCTCATCGCGCTTGTCGCGCTGTTTGCCACTGCCAATACGGTTCTGATCACTCTCATTGTTGGTGCACGCATGCTGTATGGCATGGCCAATGATGGTTCACTACCCCGACTTTTTGCTCGTGTTCACAAAAAACGTCAAACGCCGTGGCCTGCTATTATAGTCATGGCGATCGTTTCCATGATGTTTCTATTCTTCAAGAAAATTGAAGTGCTGGCTTCGATTTCTGATGTGGGAATCTTCATCCTCTTTTTTATGGTGAATCTCAGCAATATAGCGCTACGCTACCGCCAACCACATTTGCAACGTCCATGGCGGGCTCCATTCAATATAGGGTCATTTCCGGTCATTTCTGCGCTGGGGGCAATAAGCTGCCTGCTAATGCTAATGACCATCAACCATCCAGTTGACATATTCGGAATGCAGATCTCTTCTCTGATTGTAGGCCTGTTGATCTTTGCGCTTGCCGTTCCGTTTTATCTCCTGTTTGGCAAGAGTGGTATGTTGAGAAATCAGGAATGATTTATTTCTGAGTCATGCTTCGTTCAGATAAAATGAACAATGAACCTCATTTTCTACGGCAGTCAAATCATGCACTATACACAAGAGGTGCAGGGCGGCGCACACTCCTTAACTGGACCATTCTCGCCAGTCGACATGTTGGAACTTTTGATTATGCGGAACCAGGCCAAGGCAGCACAGGGCAACGCATGTGACATAAGGATATGGCCACTCAAATTTTCACGATTTTCCAGTTACCAGGTCGCGCAAGATTTCGATCGGCAGAGGAAATACGATCGTGTTTGTTCTGTCACCTGCAAT
>DAOUPT010000065.1 GCA_030626025.1 Anderseniella sp.
AAGGCAGGGCTGATCGAAGACGTCTGGTGAGCCAGATTAGTCTGATGACGTCAGTCAGGGGATACAAAAAGGGTAAGCACCCCGAGGTGATCGTATATAAGCCAAAAAAGCACCGCGCGAGGCGTTTTAAATGCAGCGCCACTTATATTTGATACCAGCATACCGGCGAAACATTTTTACGCCTCGCTGTGTCCTCGTTTTTGCCTTTAACCGGGGTTTTGTGACCGTGGATGGGGCATTGGTATGTTTTGAACTTAATTTGCCAAAAGTAATAAAAAGTATTACTAAGTAAGCATCTATGATTGAATATCGAAAGCAGTAGAAAATGGCAAATGTTGAAAGACTCAGCATATCTCTCTCGGAAGAATTGGCCGATATGGTACGCGGCGCTGTAAAAGGCGGCGGTTATACCTCAAGCAGTGAGGTTATTCGTGAAGCCCTGCGGGACTGGAAGTTGAAACAGGCAGCGCGTGAGGCCGATCTTGAGCGGCTACGTGAGGCATGGGCGCAGGGAATAGATGATCTGGAAAATGGTCGATCGACAACAATAGCTTCAGAAGAAGACGCAAAGGCGTTTCTTGATGATATAAAAAAGCGGGGGCGTGAAAGATTAGCAAAACTACGTATGAAGTAGCCGGTTCTGCCCAGGCTGACTTAGATGAAATATGGCTACACATCGCCTTGGACAATGAGACTTACGCCAGTCGATTTGTAGACAAGATTTGGGAAAAATTTCCATTGATAGCAACGCAGCCCAAAATGGGAGTTGCCAGACTGGATATTGCCCATGATGCCCGTGCATTTTCTTATCGAGAATATTTGATTTTATACCGTCTTGAGGGTCAAGGAATTGAAATTGTCCGGGTTGTGCATGGAGCGCGGGAACTGGATGATTTGTTTTGACGGAAAAGGGGTGTTATTTCAAATGTTTTCACTATGATCCAAGCACAATCGGCATTCCATGCGGGGTTGCTCTGGCTGCTTTATCCCAAGCATCCTTACAGCTTTCGCGCTCGAGCGATGGTACGATGTTTTTGCTGTCCAGTAACTTTTCCAGTGCGGCCAGCCAGTGGAGATAATAGTTGTCGGCGGTATCATCCTTACCGGCAGCGGCTAGTTCGGCACCCAGGTGCTCTGCCCATTCGGGCCAGGTGAAGGCGCCTTTTTCGTGTAACTTGACTGTCATGGCAAAGGCCTGGGCCTGCCATGGTTCGGCAAAGATTGGGCCGTCGTCGTCTACGGGGATTTTGGGAAGCTGGCTAGCCAGTTCGTTTGGGTTCTTAGACAAAATAGGGCTCCCATAGGTCGGCGTGGACGTGGTCGTTAGGGTTTTTGTCCTGGCCCCACAGGTCGGTGGCTTTGAACCTTACGGTGTAGAGCCATTGGGGATTTTCGCCCTTATCATGGGCTGAGCAATCGGGGAAAACGTGAGCGCCGTGGACGATGACGATTTCACCGGTCTGGCCGCGCAGATAGCGGGGTAGGCGGGTGTGGTGTTCGCGGTGCTCGTTGTTGGTGGTGATGCTGTCACCGACTTTGTAACGGGCCGGTGCCTGAGCGGTGCGGTTGGAGGGACCACCTCTGGCCAGCGTTGCTGCAACCTTGTCAGCCACTAGTGGCTTTAAATTGCGGCTTGTCGCGTTGGCGGCTTTGTCGAGCAGGTTATTTTGGTTGAGCAAATCTTCAAGACCAGCCAGCCAGATGCGGTAATAGCTCCAGTTGAGGTATTGCGAGGGTGGGCGGTTTTCGCGGGCGTGACGGCCCTTGTCGATATTCCACAGGCCAAGGGCTCCCATGGCCAGAGTGAGACCGAGAACGCGCGTTTCCCAGCGTTCATGGAACCAGGGTTCATTGGGTTCATCTATGACCGGGCCAAAGCCCATGACGCCGCCGAGATCTTGACCACCATTCATGTGTTAACCTCGTCCGGATTGAGGGCAAGTCCGGTACCGATCATGGAATTGCGGGTGACCAGTTCAGCCAGTTGTTCCTGGCTCCAGCCATCGGTGCCATCAGGGCGTTGGGGAATGACGAGGTAACGTACTTCGGCGGTTGAATCCCAAACCCGGACTTCTTTGCTCTCTGGCACAGTGACGCCAAAATCTGCCAGCACACCGCGTGGGTCGATGACGACGCGTGAACGATAAGGCGGGGATTTGTACCAGACCGGTGGCAGGCCAAGAACCGGCCACGGGTAGCATGAGCACAGGGTGCAGACGACCATGTTGTGGATTTCATCGGTGTTTTCGACAGCGATCATGTGTTCGCCCTGACGGCCGGTGAAATCAAGTTCGGCAATGGCTGCAGTGGCATCGCTTATCAACCGTTTGCGGTAGTCGGCATCGGCCCAGGCCTTTGCCACAACAGCAGCACCGTTGCGAGGGCCGACCTTGTGTTCATAGGTGTCGATCAGTTCATCAAGGGCGGCGGGATCGACATAACCTTTCTCAGTGAGCAGGGTTTCAAGTGCTCGTACTCTAAGAACGGTATCGGAAAGGGCCGAGCCTTCTTCATGGTCATGAGAGTGAGGGTGGGTGTGGTCGTGAGGGTGATTTGTCATTCGGCCAGTTTGCCTTCTGGCGCCATGCTTGGCAAGGGGGCTAGGCAAGGCCCTAGTCGCGCCCGACCCATTCGTAAATGATCAACGCATTGGGATCGCATTTGGTGCAGCCGCCGCAATTGGAGTCGGTTTTGATTTGGGCAATGCGGCCTTTGGCTGACAGCATGGCCAGCATGGGTTTCAGGGCTTGCGGGTCGACATGAAAGTGATTGACCAGATCTGACAGACAGGCACGTTTGTGGCTGGCAAAAAAGCGGTTTACATCTGATAGTAACATGCGAGGTAACCTTTATTCTTATTCTGCCGGGGCGGTTTGTGAAGGTTGATGAGGTGACGGGGCAGCCTGTTTTTTCAGGATATAAATGAAACCGGCCATCAGGACACTTACTGCAGCGATCCAGAAAAGCGAGGATTGTGGGTGGCGGAAAATCGTGGCGCTCTGGTAGAAAATCACTGAAACGAAATAAGCCAGGCCGGTGCTCCATAAGCCGGCAAAGGCGGCCCATTTGCGCCCGGCTTCAGCCACCACTGCACTGATGGCGGCAAGGCAGGGGAAATATAGCAGGATAAAAAGCAAATAGGCAAAGGCGCCGATTTTACCATCAAAGTGTTTGACCATCGCACCGAATGTGCCGGTCGATAGGTCTTGAGAGGCAGCGGTTTTTGCCACTGACAGTCCAAGCGGGTCGGTGAGAAAATCACCAAGACCTGACAGGTTTTTTGGAATGGTTGCCAATGCGTCAATCAACTTGCTGCCAAGGTTGAGGGCTTCGTCTTCTGTGGCCTTTTTCGCCCCCCCCGCTTGCGCGGTATAAAGTGAATTGAGAGTGCCAACGACAGCTTCCTTGGCAAATACGCCGGTGAACAGGCCAACGGCGGCGGGCCAATTATCTTTGGAAAGTCCTATGGGGGCAAAGACCGGGGTGATGGTGCGACCGATGGCGGCAAGGATTGATTTCTCGCTGTCCTGATTGTCAAAGGTGCCATCGGTGCCAACACTATTGAGAATGCTCAATATGGCAACAACAATGACGATGATTTGACCGGCACCAAAGATAAAACCCTTAAGGCGTGACCAGGTCAGGAAAAGCAAATCGCGCAGGCGTGGCATGCGGTATGGTGGAAGCTCCATGATGAAGGGCGTGGTCTCACCTTTCAACACGGTCTTTTTAAGCATAAAGCCGGTCAGAAGCGCGGCCAGAATGCCAATGATATAGAGCAGGAAAACAATATTGGTGCCACCGGTGGGGAAAAAGGCAGCAGTGAAGAGGGCGTAAATAGTCAGCCTGGCACCGCATGACATGAACGGTGACATGACGGTGGTTAATATGCGGTCGTTTTGTTGTTCCAAAGTGCGCGAGGCCATGATGGCTGGAACATTGCAACCAAAGCCGACAATCAGCGGTACAAAGGCCTTACCGGGCAGGCCGATGACGCGCATCAAATGGTCCATCAAAAAGGCGGCGCGGGCCATATAGCCGCTGTCTTCAAGGAATGACAAAAACAGGTATAGAAAGCCCATGATCGGGATGAAGGTGGCAACAACCTGAACGCCTGCGCCCAAGCCATCGGCAAGTAACAGAGTTATCCATTTTGGCAGGCCGATTGCGGTGGCGATGGCGCGGGTGCCGTCAACAAAAACCGCACCGGTGGCCTGATCGAAAAAGTCGATAAAGGCTCCGCCGAGATTGATGGTGAACATGAACATCAAATAGATGGCACCGAGAAAAATAAACGGACCGGAAAAACGATTGAGAACCAATTGGTCGATGGCATCAGAGGTTGAGCGTTTGACTTCAAAGACTTTGGCAACGGCGGCATTGGCGGC
The DNA here is from genome assembly GCA_030626025.1 of Anderseniella sp. Classification (GTDB taxonomy): domain Bacteria; phylum Pseudomonadota; class Alphaproteobacteria; order Rhizobiales; family Aestuariivirgaceae; genus JALWJW01. The sequence continues at coordinate 4,389 of DAOUPT010000065.1, forward strand.
CTGATTGGCAAAGGTAAAACGCCCGTCGGCAATCAGAATATCGGCATCTTCGCCGCAAACACTTTCAACGTCCTGAACCTTTTGTTTAAATTGCTCGCAGGTTGGTTTGCCAATGAGTGAGCAGGCTAGATCATCGCCCTCTATCAGGCGGACGGCCAGCCAGTTTTTGTCAATTTTATCAACCGCTTGTGTCATTGTGGTTGAGGCTAGGTTGCCACTAACCTCATCTATCAGTCTTTGCAAATGCGCCGTGTAGAGTGGTTTTTCTGTCGGGGTTGCAGCTGATTGTGAGACGGCGCGAATGGCATCGATCAAACGGTCGGTGTTTTTTTCTGTAACTGCGCTCATGGGGATGACGGGAACGCCGAGCTTTTGCGCAAGAATTTGAGCGTCAACGTTCAATCCGGCCTGTTTTGCCGAGTCCATCATGTTGACGACAACGACCATGGGCAGGTTCATTTCAATCAACTGGGCGGTTAGATATAAATTGCGCTCAAGATTGGCGGCGTTGACGACATTGACCAGAACATCAACCTGTCCGGAAATGATGTAGTCGCGGGCAACGGTTTCATCGATGGATTCTTCGGCGATGCCGGGCAGGGTGCCAAGAGTATAGACACCGGGGAGATCAACGACTTCGACAGGGCCTTGTTGGTCTCTATATCGGCCTTCTATGCGATCAACGGTAACGCCGGGCCAGTTGCCGACCCGCTGGCGGGTGCCGGTCAGGTTGTTGAACAGGGTGGTTTTGCCGCAATTAGGATTGCCAGCAAGGGCAATGGAAATGGAATGTTGCTGAGAAGCGTTTTTAGGGGATGGTTTTTTGTTATCGTGACAGGTCATGGTTTTTGCCCCTGTTCTTTGCCATCAGGCAGTGCGACAAACAATTTTTGCGTCATGCCGGTGCCAAGGGCGGTGCGCTGGCCGTCATGGGCCAGGATAAGGCGCCCACCGTGTTTTTGCATGATGGTGACCGTCACGCCGATGCGCAGGCCGAGTTCCATGAGTTTGCGATTGAGACCTTTGCCGCCCCGGATTGCAGCGATGATGACGTCTTCACCGGTGTTTGCCAGTGCAAGGGGAAATATTGCATCATGTGCTTTTGGCCGGGACTTGCCTATTTCTACTGTCACTTTTTTACGCTCCAAACGTATAGTACTTGCGTCGCCGCGTGCCAGTATCCCTCCCGTTGTCACGACGCCTGTTGTTGCGACTTATTCGCAACTGTTGAGAATTTAGTTTAATATAGTAGTTGAAGCAAATGGAATTTGCTGCATAGTTTGTCGCAGTGAAACAATGGAAAATTTGGAGTTTATCAAATGGCACAAATTAAGAAACTGGTCGGCATCAAGGCATGTGTTTTTGATGCTTATGGAACGTTGTTTGATGTGCATTCACCAGTCGGTCGGGTGGCGGGCAAGCTTGGTGACAAGGCACAGGCGGTTTCTGATATGTGGCGGCTCAAGCATTTGTCTTATAGTTGGCTGCGGGCGTTGATGGGTGAGTACGTACCATTCTGGCAGGTGACGGGTGAATCGCTGGATTATGCGCTGGCGGTCAATGGTATTGATAACCCGGAACTGCGTGATGAATTGCTCAATCTTTATCTGACGCTGGATGCTTATGGTGATGCAGTTGTGGCGTTGAAGGGTTTGAAGAAAATGGGTAAGGCGACGGCAATATTGTCCAATGGTTCTCCAGATATGCTAGAGGCGGCGGTGAACCATTCAGGGCTTGATAAACATCTTGATTATGTGCTGTCGGTTGCCGAGGTGGGAATCTACAAGCCCGATGCAAGGGTGTATCAACTGGTTGTTGATCGCATGGATGTTCAACCACACGAAGTGTGTTTTGTATCGGCCAATACCTGGGACGCTCAAGCCGCAGCGAACTTTGGTTTTCAAGCGGCGCGTATTGACCGCTTTGGATTGATTGATGAAAACATCCCCGGCAAGCCGTCGTTGATGCTGGATAGTCTGGCAGAGCTTTTGGACGTTGTTTAGGAAGACTTCTTATTCAGTTTGTTCAAGGAAGTAACGGCTTTTGTGGAATGGGCGTGTTAATTCCCATTTCCTTTTCCCGAGCATTGATAACCGAAAAAGCGGCTTGCCAGGTGAAGGCAAAGAAATGGAAGCCTTCACTGTCGATTTTGTCTTCGTCAAGGTCGCGGACAACATGGGTTAGCATGTCAAAGAGCTTTTCTTTTTGCTTTGTCAGATCTTTCGGAGAGTTGCTTGACCGGGTGGCTTCGGTGATTTGTAAAAGTTCGAGATTGTAAACGTCGATACGACCTTTCTGGCGTTCTTCCCAGCGTCGTTTGAGCCACATACCGCCTGATATTATGACAGCGAAAATGGAAAACAAGACACCGATGGGTTCAGCGTTTTCTTGCAGAAATGTGGGTTGGTCGCGATCATAAAAGGACAAGGCGCCGGGATGGACAGGCAGGATTGTACCAGCGTCAATATCAGGCTTTTTGATAAAACTGGCGAGGCGGGAATTGATGGTGAGCTCGCGGCGGTTTTCAAACATCGCTGTGGTCAGGGCTCGGATGGTTTCTGAGTGAAAACTGCTGTGGGTAATTAGGATCCGGTCGGTAGCGACACTCGAGGTGGCCACTGCAGGGATTGGTGGCAGGCCGCCGTATACGCCTTTGGGAATAATAACGGGTGTCAGGGTATTACGTCGCAAAGCCATGGCATTGGCTTGGTCAATCGGCAGAATTTTAATACGGGCCGCCTCGGCGATCCAGCGTGTGAGGCGATTGGCTGGCGGACGCATATAGAAAACAGCATCGACCTGTCCTGTGCGGATAGCATCAAATGCCTTTTTGGCTGACATCGGTTTTACTAAAACGCTCTCGGGTAAAATACCGTATTGGCCAATCAAATACCAGAACGAGCTATAGGCGCTTGAGCTTTCGGGCGGAACTGCAATCTGTTTGCCTGGCAGATCATGCACGGTTTTTATGTTTGAATCCGCGTGAACGATGAGGTGATAGGTGTCGGGATAAAGCCGGGCAATGAGTGAAAAATGCGGCCTGGTCACTGCATCCGAAGGAATGGCAGCGACATCAATTTCGCCTTTCTCAAGTAATTTGATGTTTTCTTCCGTGCCGCTGGTTGCAACAAAAGATACGGTGATGTCTTTTTTGTTGGCCTGCAATTGATTGCCAATGGCTTCGATTAACTCGTGAGTCGCAGACCCGCTGACACCGGTTGCAATACGGATCAGTTGGGGTCCGGCATCTTTAACGAAAAAGTTGTAGTAAATGCCAGCCAAAACGGCCAGTGAAATGGCAAAAGGGATTAACGCGCCGAACAGTGCCCGTTTGTTTACGGTGTCAGTTTGTTGATGCTCTGCCATTGGTCCCTTCTCTCACGTGTTATGATTTCTGTACGAAATTGCCATGAGTGTTTCAAGATAACAAACCATTTTCCATTGCGTATCTGGTTAACCCGGCTGTTGTGCCTATTTTTAGTTTACGCTTGATATTTTTGCGATGAGTTTCAACAGTTCGTTCCGAGATGTCGAGATTTCGGGCGATCATCTTGTTGGTGTTGCCGCGGGCGAGTTCGGTTATAACGTCGTTCTCGCGGGTGGTCAGAATACTGTCGGTTTTCGGGGTGTCAGGTGGTGATGCCAGGCTACGCGATACTTCAGCGGAAAAATAGGTGCCGCCGCGATATACCGCTTCAATAGCGGTTGCCACCTCGGCCGATGAGACATCTTTGAGAATATATCCGCTGGCTCCACCTTCAATAGCGCTTACAACATATTCCCTGTTGTCGTGCATGGACAAGATCATAATGCGCGCATCGGGTGTTTGTTGCTTGATCTGGCGGGTCGCTTCAAGACCGGTCATGTCGGGCAGGTTTATGTCCATCAAGATGATGTCCGGTTTGAGCGCGGTGGCTTTTTCAATGGCTTGGGCACCGGTCGCGGCGGTGCCAACGATGGTGATGTTGTCCCATGTTTCAAGGCAGGCACCAATCCCCTCGGTGACAAGAGGGTGGTCATCGACCAGCAGCACGTTGATGGAGGTGTTTCCGTTTGACATTTTATTCCGCTGCGAGTTGGTTTTTTGGTTCAGATTGTTCCGTTGCTATCCGGGCGGTTATTTCAGTGCCGCTGTTGTTGCTTTTAACATCAAATGTTCCGTCGTAATAGGCGATGCGTTCTGCCATGTTGGTCAACCCGATACCACTTTCTTGTCGTGGTGTAGTGTTGTCGAACCCTTTGCCGTTGTCATGAATTGTCAGCGTGACCTGTCGGCTAGACGTTGTCAGCAAGATTTTGACCTCGCTGGCCTGAGCGTGTCTGGCAACATTGTTTAGTGCTTCCTGGGCTATTCGGAACAATGCGGTTTTTGCTTCGTCAGTCAGATTGGAGCGAACGGGGTTAATGTCGCTGACAATTGCAATGCCGGTGTGTTTGTGGAATTCGTAAGCAAGTGACTTTAATGCCGGGGCAAGGCCGAGATCATCAAGCATGCCGGGGCGTAGGTCTTTTGAAATCCGTCGTACCTCAGAGATTGCGCCGGCCAGTGCGTTGATGCCGCGTGAGATTGTGGCGCCGGTATCTGGTTTGTTGCCAGTGTGCTGGATTTGGGCCAGCTCAAAGACATATTTTGTTGAAGATAATTGTTGGGAAATGCCGTCGTGTAATTCACGTGCAACTCGGGTACGCTCGTGTTCCTGGGTTTCAAGGATGCGCTGGTTGAGGGCTTTTAACTGGCCGCTGGAGGTTTTGTGCTGTTGCAGGGTTAGAAAAACGCCGGCGCCGCCAACGATCGCCAGACACGCCACGACGATGATCAGGATCAGCAGAAAAGTTTGTGTGGTTTTTTTTGCAATGTCACCTTGCAGGTCGAAAACCTGGGCAGTGACATCGTCAATATACATACCGGTGCCAACCATCCAGCCCCATTTGTCCAGGCCGATAGCGTAACCGATTTTCTTTTCGATTGTGCCGCTGGAGGGTTTTTCCCAGACATAGGTGGTGTAGTCGCCACCGTGTTTTGCCGCGTTGATCAAGTCGCGGATAACAAAGTTACCCTGCCGGTCTTGCAGATTGAACCAGTTTTTACCAATTCTGAAATTCTGGCGTGGGTGAACAAGGTTATTGCCTTTGTAGTCGTAAACAAAGAAATATCCATTCGGGCCATAAGACAGGTTGGTCAGGATTTTTTTGACCTTCTCCTTGGCTGCAACATCATTGCGGCGAGCGCTGTGATAGATGCTGGAAATCGAATTTCTGGCAAAGGCGGTGTAGTATTGCAATTCGGCCTTTTTGGCAGCGATGAGACCTTGTTCAAAAGAGGCGGTTTGCTGGCGTGATAACTGGTTTGACTGATTGAAAATGAGAACGCCAATGCCCACGACTGCCAGAAAAAGCGGCAGGATGGAAACGAGAAGAATTTTACGTTGAAGGCTCATGTGATGGAGTGTTAGCACGTTAAATGCCATTGCGGGATAGAGAATATACCCAGTAATGGGTATCTATACCCAATAAAATCCTGTCTCTGCGTATAGATGGTCGTTTCAGGCCGATTTTAGCTGTGCTAGGCCTTGCAGTGTCCAATGGGAGGGCAATGTACGGAATTTTTCATGTTGTCTTTTGACGCAAGTTGAGTCTAAGTACAATCAACCGTGTTGCAGGCTTTGCGTGGTTTTGCAAAGTATGAGCAATTTGGTGACTAAAAAGAGCCGATCCATAACGGTTCGGTGTTAATATAAATTAGGAGAGGGAGTAAACGCATGGATCGTCGTTCCTTTATTAAAAATGCTGGCCTTGTAGCTGGCGCAAGTGCAGCAACTGCACTGGCAACACCTGCACTTTCAGCAGGTAAAGAAAAACTCACAATGGTAACCGCATGGGGCCGTGGCCTTGCCGGTGTGTTTGATGCAGCCCAACGTGTTGCAGACAACATCAATGGAATGTCTGATGGTACGCTTGAAGTTGAAGTCAAGGCTTCAGGTGAACTGGTTTCCGGTCTGCCGGCGGTGTTTGACGCTGTGACTTCCGGTCAGGCTGACATGTATCACGCTGCTGACTACTACTATGTTGGTCAGCATCCTGCATTTGGCTTCTTTACTGCTGTGCCTTTCGGCATGACACCAAATGAATTGCATAATTGGTACTACCATATGGGTGGTCACAAACTTCACCTTGAATTGGGCGAAGAATTTGGTCTGCACTCATTCCTTGCCGGTAATACCGGTCCACAAGCTGGTGGCTGGTTCCGTAAAGAAATCAAATCTGCCGCTGACTTTAACGGTTTGAAATTCCGTATGCCTGGTCTGGGTGGTAAGGCGCTTGGCAAGCTTGGCGCATCTGTACAAACGCTTCCAGGTTCTGAAATCTATCAAGCTCTGGCTTCTGGCGCGATTGATGGTACCGAGTGGATTGGCCCATGGGCTGACGAAAAAGCTGGCTTCCAGGAAATCACCAAGATTTACTACACATCAGGTTTCCATGAGCCAGGTGCTGGTCTTGCATGTGGTATCAACAAAGACCGTTTCAACAAGTTGAGCAAATCTCATCAGAAAATGATTGAAGTTGCCTGTGGTGAAGCGAACTTGTGGAACCTGCACCAGTATCTTGCCAATAACTCACAAGCGCTTACCCGCTTGCGTGCTGGTGGTGTTAAAACGCTGGAGTTCCCTGATGATGTTTGGGATGCATTTGGTAAAGCTTCGCAAGAAGTTATGGATGACAACATGGGCAATGAATTGTTCAAGAAAACCTATGACTCCGTACGTTCTTCAATGAAACAATCTGCTGCATGGGATGCATTGTCAGCTGGTGCTTACACAAGACAACGCACACGCGTTCTTGGCTAAGCTCTAAACGATTACGATTTCGAGACCGGACCTTTGTGGCCCGGTTTCAACCTTTAACCAAAAGAAATCCGCAAAGGATCAGATTGGTGCACTCCATTGTTTGTGCGGGGACGGGGAGATTTAAGAATACCACAAATATTTGCGGTGTTTTTTGTTTTGTGCTCCAACGCTACAGGGTTGTTTCAACTTGATGCTACGCGGTGCTGACTGGAAAGTAACAGCATGGAAGCGCTTGGAAACCTGCTATTGAATTTTGTTATGGGGTTTGTGAACCTCCTGATTATGCCTTGGCATATCTATAAGTGGCTCAGTCTTGCCACGCTCAAAGCAAAAATGAATGTTATTATTCTCGTGGGTATGTCGCGGGAATTTTTCTTTGTGGTTGTGGCGCTGGTTATTGTTCTGGTCGCTGTTGGTATTTACCGGCGCAGTTTTTTACGCTCGACAGTTCACCGGCTTGAAACCTTTAACGGCAAGATTGGCCAATGGGCCACCTGGTTTGCTTTGTTAATGATGTTGCAGCAGGTATTGATTATCGGCATGGGTCAGATTTTCCGTGGCAATGAACTGATGTTTGCTCCCCTTGGTATGGAACTGGTCAATGAGGAGCTGCAATGGCTCTCGGGTCAGTTGAAATTCTATAACGCCATTTTGATCGCGATTGCCTCGGCCTATACCTTTATTGAAGGTGGGCATGTGCGGGTTGATCTGGTTTATGCAGCGGTGTCCAAACGGAAAAAGAACTGGATTGATCTGCTGGGAACGCTGTTTTTCTTTATTCCTTCTACAGTTATGTTGTGGTGGTTCGCATGGCCACAAGCCGTCAACTCAATGTTGCGGGCGCGACCAATGAATATTTTTTCCACTAAAGCCAGTTTCCGCAGCTTTAAATGGGAATCTTCAGGGACAGCCGAGTTTACCTGGGTGTGGTCATTCAAGTTTTTAGTGGTGGTATTTGCCGGACTGATGTTTGTCTGCGCTATCGCCTTCCTGTTGCGCAATATCCTTGCCTTGGTTGACAAGGACGAAGACGTTGCCACCCATTATAGATTTGATGATGGTCCTCTTAGCAGCATGGGTATGACCCAGGCTTCTTCCAAAAATTAATCCCGGAGTTGAACCCCCATGTTATTTGGATTTACCGGCGTTGAACTATCGCTGATTATTGTTGCCATCGCGTTGTTTGGCGGCATTTTGTCGGGCTATCCGGTTGCTTATGCAATTTCCGGTTCGGCCTTTGTGAGTTTTGCCGTTATCGCCGCCTTGAGCGAGGCCGGGTTGCTCTACACACTGGTTGACAACAAAGGTATGATGGAACATGTGCCGGTGTTTGAACAGGGCTGGGAAAAGGCCATGTTGTCGACGGAATCGGTCTGGGCGCAAGGGGTGTTTTCGCGCGCTTTTGGCGGTAATGTTGAAACCCTGTTGGCGGTGCCGCTATTTGTTTTGATGGGTATTGCGCTTGAGCGTTCCAATATTGCTGAAGACCTTTTGACCACTATGGCCAAATTGTTTGGCTCGGTGCCCGGTGGTTTGGCCATTGCTGTGGTTCTGGTGGGAACCCTGCTTGCTGCTTCCACCGGTGTGGTTGGCGCGACAGTGGTTACCATGGGTCTGATTGCCTTGCCGACCATGTTAAAGCACGGTTATTCAAAATCCCTGTCGACCGGTGTCATCGCGACGGCGGGCACTTTGGGGCAGATTATTCCACCGTCCATCGTGATCGTTTTGCTTGGATCAATTGTTGGTGACATGTATTCAATCGGTCAGGAAAACCGGGCCAAGGAACTTGGCACAACCGTATTGAAAATGCTTGGTGAACCAGCGGTGCTTTCAACCGGTACGCTGTTTAAGGCAGCGTTCATTCCCGGCGTTTTTCTGGCCTTACTATATGCGGCCTATGCCTTGGGGTATGCGTTGCTGAACCGTGATAAAGCGCCGCCGGTACAATTGGGTGAACCTGACGGTTATAATCTGACATCCTATTATAAAGGTAGTCCCTGGCTGGTGCTGGCTGGTATTCTTGGTCCGCTGGTGGGCATGGTTATTCTGTGGACCGGCCTGACCGCCAGTGGTCTGACCGGATCAACAACTGTTAATGAGGTCACAACCTATGCGCCTTTGTCGGACGGGGTTGTGCCGTTGATGGTGCTGGTTAGCTTTATGCTGACGCTGGCCTGGGCTTTGCGACCAAGTTATGACCGGGTGCCGATTTATGTTGGGTTGATCGGCGTTTTTCTGATTTTGCTGGCGGATTGGTTTTTTGTTCCCGGAAATGCGGGCGGTGGATTGAAAACGGTTTATTACATCATACCGGCGGTGATGATTGTGTACGGTTTAAAGCATGCTGTTATCCGTTTGATGGAAATTGAATCCATTCGGGTTGTCTCGCCACCGGTTATTTTGATTGTTGCCGTGCTTGGTTCAATCCTTGGCGGTGTGACCAATCCAACGGCGGCGGCTTCGCTTGGTGCGGCTGGTGCGATTATGCTGGCGGCAGCGCGTAAGTTGAAAGATTTGGGACAGTCTAACCGATTGGTTATCTGGGCGGCTCTGGCGGTTATTATGTTGTTGCTTTTGCGTGGTAATTTTGATCTGCGGATGACGCTTGATAATATCAGCTTCGATAATAAAATGGGTATTTTGGGCGCTTTGATTGCGTTTCATGTGGCGGTTGGCGGGCTGATATATTCCTGCTGGGTTTTGATCCGTGAGAAACTGATGAATGGCATTCTCAATGAAACCACCAAGGTGACGTCCATGGTGTTTGTCATTTTGATCGCGTCGTTGTTCCTGAGCCTGACCATTCGATCCTTTGGCGGTGAGCATTACATTCAGGAATTCCTGAAATCCTATGAAGATCCGCGCGTGTTGCTTATTGTGGTGATGATCGTTCTGTTTTTCCTGGGCTTTGTCCTTGATTTTATCGAGATCATTTTCATCGTTATCCCGATTGTCGGGCCGGTGATTTATGCGGCTGACCCGAACCTCATGCCACCAGAATGGATCACCATTCTGATCGCTGTGAACTTGCAGACATCGTTCATTACTCCACCCTTTGGTTTTGCTTTGTTCTATCTGCGCGGCGTTGCGCCTCCCGAGGTGACAACGATGGATATTTACAAGGGTGTTATTCCATTTGTGATTATTCAGGTGGTCGGTCTGTTGTTGTTGTGGAATTTCCCGATTATTACAACCTTCCTGCCGGATTTGATACCGGCGAACTAGGGCCTGATTGATGACTATCGCAACCGAACTGTTTGATTTGACCGGTGAAGTTGCGATGGTGACCGGGGCATCATCGGGTCTTGGATGGCGTTTTGCTCAGGTGCTGGCCGGGCAGGGCGCAAAAGTTGTTCTTGCCGCGCGGCGGACAGAGCGATTGCTGGACCTTAAAACGGAAATTGAAAACACCGGCGGCGCGGCGCATTGCGTGGCGCTTGATGTTGCCGACCGGGGGGCAATTGTTGCGGCCTTTGATGAAGCTGAAGAAGCGTTTGGCCCGGTGACCATTCAAGTCAATAATGCCGGCATGGCTATTCAGAAAATGGCACTGGAGACCAGTGAGAAGGACTGGCGGATGCTGATGGATGTCAATCTGGATGCCGTGTGGTGGTGCTCGCGCGAAGCTGCAAAGCGGATGATATCTGCAAGAAAACCCGGGTGTATCATCAACACCTCATCAATTCTGGCGACCAATGCCATGCCGACCCTTTCGGTCTATTCAATCACCAAGGCAGCGGTTTCGCAGATGACCAGATCAATGGCAGTAGAGTTTGCCCGTCATAATATTCGTGTCAACGCCATAGCGCCAGGTTATGTGCGTACCGAGATTAATAGTGATGCGCTTGATTCAGCTAAGGGTGATGTTCTGAAAAAAGCTATCCCGCAACGACGTTTTGGCGAGCCTGAAGACCTTGATGGGATCTTGTTGTTACTGGCCAGTGAAAAGGCCGGTGGCTTTATGACCGGTGAGGTGGTTGTGGTTGATGGCGGACATAGTGTGGCGATTTGAAATCACTGCCCGTTTGTTAAAGTCTTAATTAAACCCTTAAATCAACATTCAGACCGTTTTGTTAAGCTTTTCCCCTAAGAAGAAATGGGGAAAGATGATGTTTCATATTGATGACATGCGTTATGGCAAATCCATCCGGAATGTGCCGATGAATTCTGTTATTCTGGTTGTTTTGATGATCGTGCTGTTTTTTGCAGGACCGGTTCAGGCGGCCTCATATGATACATCGCGGATGGATCAGTTTCCTGATTTTTCTCAAACTGACCCGGCGCTGCGGCTGCCTGGTGGTGGAACTCATTATTGCGTGCCGGTGGCCACGGCCAATGCGTTGGTCTGGTACGCCAAGGAACGCGGCTATACAGATTTACTGCCGGTCAAAGGGATGTCGATGACTGAAAAGGTGTCGACCGTTGCCCGCCAGCTTGGTGAGAGCCGTTATATGTCTACCGCGCCCAAGGGTGGAACGTCGCATGTTAAATTTATGCAGGGCTTGTCTTCGTATATTTCTGATGCTGGGTATTCTTCCAAGATTTCCTATCGTGGTCGTTGGAATATGCCAAAGAAATATGGCCGGATTGACGTGGGTGCGCCTGACATTTATTCAATTCAAGACAAGTTCTCAAATGGTTCAGCGGTCTTTCTTTCAATTGGTTATTACAAGGAAGGTGACCGCCCGGGTGAGTTGAAACGCATTGGTGGCCACTTTGTGACTGTGGTTGGTTTTGGCGTTGACAAGAATGGTAATGTCGATCGCGACATGGTTGTTCTGCACGACCCGGGCGACCGCCGTTCGCCCGATGTCAAAAAACGATATTTGCGTCTTGAGCAAATGCGCCGTAATCGTTTTATCAACCGGCGTGGTGACGAAAGTGATGCCAGCGAGCATCTCAAGATTACCGAAGGCATGAATTTGCGTCGCGGGGTTGTTGGCGTTATTGACGCTGTTGTAGCGCTTGATCTGTAAGGGGCGGCTCTGGGATTAGAGTGAGTGGACAAAAAGCCTGAACAGGTATAGCATAGTGACTGTAAACGGGGTCGATGCGAAAGTATTTGCCCCGTTTTTTTTAACTGCGTGGCGATGGATAGCCGTTAGAATATTTTATGCCTCGTCGTGCAAAATGTCGAAGGAGGTTATCATGTTACCTAAAGTATTTTTTTCGATAGTAGCGGTTGCTTTCATTTCAAGTCCGATGATGCCAGCAGGTGCAGGGCCGGAGACAAGTGTGCAGGGCATGGCGACAAGTGTTAACCTGCCAGAAAGCGGTGGCTATCAAATTGATGGCAAACGCAAAGCTGAGGTTCTGCAAACGTTACGGCCGGTACCGGGTACAATTAAAGTTACTGACCGTTGTGGTTCTTCCAATTATTACTGCACGTCGCCTGGGTTCCTTTATTGCTGTGGTAATTCTACCGATGGATTTTATTGCGCCGCAGATGTAAATGGTTGCACGAAATAACTTGATCTGTTTTTAGAGCACTTTGCAGCGTTGTTATAAAAGCTGACTGGCTGCGATCCCCAGCACCCCACAAAGTGCTAGGGTTTTGAATAGTCCCCAGTGCAGCTTTATCAATAGCAATCCGGCCAGGATGGCGATGGACATGGCGATGAGATTTATGCTTGTCCAGTCGGGCAGGATGAACTTTGCCGGGCCGATGTTTTGGGTGTCCAGTCTGGCGAATAAAACATGCAGGGCGAACCAGACAGACAGGTTGGCGATGACCCCGACAACGGCGGCGGTGATGGCACCAAGTGCTGCCGAGATACGGGGCATGGTTCCGAGTTTTTCAATGTAGGGGGCTCCGGCAAATATCCATAAAAAACACGGGGCAAATGTGACCCATAAAACCACCAGTGATGCGGCCAGTGCACCGCTAAAACCGGCATGGTTAAAGCCTGCTTTAAAGCCGACGAATTCAGTGACCAGAATAAGCGGACCGGGGGTGGTTTCAGCAAGGCCCAGACCATCGACCATTTCAGCAGCGGTCAGCCAGCCAAAGGTTTCGACCGCCTGTTGTGCCATATAGGCCAGCACCGCATAGGCGCCGCCAAATGTCACCACTGCCAGTTTGGAGAAAAACAGGGCGATGGCGAGGAGAAAGTTGTCCGATCCGGCAAAAATAGCCAGTGCAGCAAGGGGCGCGAGCCAGATTACCAGCCATTTTACAATTGAGAAAATGGTTTGGGCCGGGGTGATATTCAGAATCGTATCAACAGCTTGCGGGGAAGTCTTGTTATTTTGAATCATTCCAATAACCGCTGCACCGACAATTACCAACGGAAATGGCACGTCAAAGAAGAACAAGGCGATAAAAGCGGCTATGGCAATGGGTATAAAGTTTTTTGTTTTGGCTGCCCGCTTTGATACTTTCAGCAATGCCTCAAGAACGATGGCCAATACGGCTGCTTTGATGCCGAGAAACAAGGCTTCAACCAGGGGTACTTTGCCAAATACGGCGTAGAGGGCTGACAGGGCTAACACGACGATGGCGCCGGGAATGACAAACAACAAACCGGCGATCAGACCGCCTTTTTCACCGTGGGTTTTCCACCCGGCATAGGTGGCCAGTTGCATGGCTTCGGGGCCGGGTAACAGCATGCAAAAATTGAGCGCGTTGAGGAATTGTTGCTCGGTCAGCCAGTTGCGTTCTTCGACCAGTTCGCGGTGCATGAGGGCGATCTGCCCGGCGGGTCCGCCAAAGGACAGCAGGCCGATTTTGGCCCAGACTTTAGTGGTCTCTTGCAATGTAGGTGTGGTCATTATTTTGTGCCCCTTTCGACCGGCAAGCCAGCCTGTTTCCATCCCTCAAATCCTCCCCGGAGATAACACGCTTCAAAGCCCCTGTCGTGTAAAACCCAAACATACCAATGCCCCATCCACGGCGACAAACCCCGGTTAGAGACAGATCAGGGACACAGCGAGGCGTAAAAATGTTTCGCCGGTATGCTGATATCAATAAAAATGGCGCTGCATTTAAAACGCCTCGCGCGGTGCTTTTTTGGCTTATATACGATCACCTCGGGGTGCTTACCCTTTTTGTATCCCCTGACTGACGTCATCAGACTAATCTGGCTCACCAGACGTCTTCGATCAGCCCTGCCTT
>DAOUPT010000073.1 GCA_030626025.1 Anderseniella sp.
TGCAAGATACCTGTTTGTTGTTCGTGTTTTTTAGCCCACTCTACGGCATCGTTATACGTGGAAAATGATTTGTAGAGCGCTTTCTGACCTGACCGTCTAATTTGGCAGTAGAATTTTCCAGATGGTAGTTTTCTGATGGAAGACATGAATTGTTTCCTTGGTGTAAGGTTTAAAAATTCAATAAAAACAATTGGTTATCAAATGTTTGTCGGTGACATCGAAGGGGTCACAAGTTCGAAACTTGTATCGCCCACCATTTTTTCCTTAATACTTTCAATCATTTACAAAAATCTCCTGTTTTGTGAATTTCTCAATGCCCCAGATATTGCCCCAGAAACAGCCGGTTTATGGGCAAATGCATCATCAATGCCGGACTGATGATCTGGGTGGTGGTGACCGTAGACTTCATTCAATATTTTCAATGACATACCCAAGAACCCGGCCACTTCCCATTCCCTAACCTTTCCGGATTGCATCAACCATGTCGCTGCGGTGTGTCTGAGCGTATGGGGGGTGGCTGATTTCGGCAAGCCAGCCCTGTCGCGCCCCTTGCGCCAGCCAGTTTTAATGCTGGCTACCGGCCCGCCACGCCAATGAGCCGCATGGGTAAAGCCGACGGCTATCTGCGCCAACACAATGTCGACGCTACTACCAAGACAAGGCCCAACCCATGGATCGGGCTACAGTACTGCTTCCTATGCACGCAAAGTCCAGTGGTATTTGAAAGATGTTTCGTATTGTCGCCACTTGAGTTCTTGATTGCTCAAGTGGTTGTTTCTGAACTGCTCCCTAGTAGGCATGTTTGCAACTTGATAAATGGCAACAAAAGGGGGAAAACAGAATTTGAGTAGGTGTTCCCGAATGCAGGCCGGGTTTTGCAAAGTGGACATCCGGTGTTTGCGCGGACGTTTAAGTTCTGGTTCCATTTCTATGGACAGTTTGTATCAGAAACAGGTGTGTGGGTAATTTCGAGAATATGGTAAAAGGCGCGGGTGCTTTGCATGTTTATTTCACAGTAAACTCGCTCTGATGAGTGTTCTGATTGGCTGGTCCATCGTGGATGGTTACTGACACACCTGTTTGGGTCAATCTAAAAATTCCGGTTGAGAGGGTTTTGCCATAGTCATCGCTGCCGTCGTTAGGGGAGCGGAGAATTTCTTGGCCCGGTTTGGTATCAAACAAAATGGCTGTCGGGCCGCTATTGGCTAGCCCATTGCGGCTTAACAATTCACCAGCGCGATGCTGGCGCACTGACGAGGATTGGGTAATGGCTTGAGGTTTGTCCTTTTGATCGGGCGTTATCAGGTGATTGGCATGGGCTGAAGGTTGATCTGTTATTTCTGTGATCGTGCAGCCGCTGGCCGGGGCTTCGACTGACGCCAAACGTTGTTCAGTCGCAGAACCCAGATTATGATGAAATCCTGCTGCCCGGTTGGTGCGTTGTAAAAGATCAATCGCGTCATCCAGTGATGTACAGTCCAGAATTGCACGACAGATAAAATGTCGTGGCACCCCGGGTTTTAAATCATGCACCCGTATGTTGTTTATGGTTTGAACGATGCCAGCATGATTTGCACCCATCGTATGGCCAGGTATCATGCCGGGATAAAGGAAGCTTTCAAACCCGGGGGCATTATCGGGCTTTACAGAAACCCAAAAACACGACCCATAATAATCAGATGAACCATCTTCGTTGTGGGCAATCATTGCTGGTTGATCGTCTGTTGCCGGTATGATCAAAGAGGTGCAGCCGTGAGTTAAATCAGATGCCAGACTTGGCGAGATATTATCAGGCCATGGAAAATCACCCCGGCAGTTCCACAAGACAACCCGTTGGAAATCCACGCCCATACCATCGGCCATGCCTTCCATTTCACGGACATATCCGGGAAACGCCTGACGGGCAGCGGCGATTAATTGTTCAAGGTAATCTGATCCTGCCCATTGCTGTTCAGTGGCAACACATTCTTCATTATGCACAGTTACCTTCTGGACCGTTTCGGCAATAGCTGCACCGATGGTTTGACCGATGTTGTAGGCATCACCTGAGGCTGTAATTATTTTTAGGTTCATGGGAATTGACCCTAACCAAACCGGCAACTACCGGCAACAAAATTGTACGGGATTTTTTCAAGGCCAGTTTATCACCACTGACTTCCCGGATCAGCTTGGTGACAAACGCTGTTGCCACATGTTCAAAATCAAGTACCTCAATAACAAATGCCCCCGGTCCTGCGATTACCCGGTCCGAGAAATAACGATCAAGTCCAGAGACTTCGTTTAGTACCGTCAGGCCATTTATGATTATTCCAAGGTCAGCTGCTTCATCACGGGCGATTTCGGGTCTTTGGCCGGAATTGTTGTAGCCGTCGCCAGAAATGTCGATGACGCGGCTCTTGCCGTTAAACCGGTTGTTCTCGATTAGCAGGTAACTAAAACGGATAGCGCTGCCAATGGCGGTTGGTCCGGGCATCAGCTTGCGCCCGGCATTTGCAACCTTGTCGGCAAAACCTGCGGCGGTATTCCGGTCATCGACATAGTGCCAGCCAACCACCTGAAGTTGGCGTTTATTACCAGCCCATTGAACCAGTGTAACGGCGATACCGCGCGGGGCGGCGGCTCGCAATACTGCAAGAAACCTTGGATTGCGAAAGGCCTGTGCAATGCCATCCATCTGCAACGCAAACTCTTTACTGTCAACGCTGCGCGAGCCGTCAACAGCAAGTACCAGCTCCACATCCACAGCGGTGTTTGTCACTTGCGGCAGACCGGGGGCTGAAAACAAGCAGGTGAGCAATACAGCAATGAACAATGAGTAACGCATGAGCTATTTTGTCAGAGTTACAGATTGTGCGCAATTCACGAGATTGTTTGGGTCCTGACCTCAGCCTTGCCGGCATAGGTTCGTTTGGCCATTGAGATGCTGCCGATCTTGGTTTTGAGTGCGGTGATAAAACCAGCTTCAGCGCGGTTGTAGCGTTGACGCGGGTTGGTGACGAGCTGTACATCAATGGCCGGTGGTTTTTTGTAGGGGGGCAGACGCCACAGCAATCTGTCGCGCACATCGCGTTCGACGACATGAATGGGCAATGGCCCAATACCAATACCACAATTGATCATCCGGCGGACTTCTTCAAGATGAGTAGCTTGTCCGACGACCAACGGTTCCAGACCATGTTGTTGGCGCAGCAATGCCACCGGGCGTAACGCGTCGGCAAGGTTGTCGGTATCAAAAGAAACTACCGGATGGTTGCGCAAATCGCGCATCTGTAACTGCTGTTTGCCAAACAGGGGGTGGGAAGGACCGCAGAACAAGCCGAAAAACTCTCGATAGACAACTTTGTAATCGAGTTGTGAGAAGCTCCTGTTGACCAGGCAAATACCAAAACTTGCTGATTTGTCTAGAATGCTGCGGGCAATCGAAGCGCTGGTATCAATGGTGATTTTATAGGTTACCTTTGGGTTGAGCAGCGAAAACTCGGTCAAAACGTCATCGAGCAGAGGGGTTACTACATGGCTGGCAAGGGCAATGTGAATGTTACCGGTGATCTCCTTGGCAGCCAGATCGGTCACCTCCCCAAGGCGGGAAATGCTGCCATAAATATCGATGCATTCGCGATGAAGTTCGCGCCCGGCCGCGGTTAACCGGAAAGTGCCGCCGCTGCGATCTATCAACTGACTGTCCAATTGTGTTTCAAGTCTTTGCAATGCGAGGCTGACGGTCGGCTGGCGACGCATTAACCGGTTGGCCGCTCCTGTTATACTGCCTTCTTCGACGATTATCACAAAGGTGCGAAGCAGGTTCCAGTCGAGATTTGTTACGAACTTGTCAAAGCTCTTTCTGCCCATTTTTTACCTATAGATTTAATTTATGTGGCATATTGGTATTATTAATTTGAACAATTTCAAATTGAATTGCAATACTTCTGTTTAAGGTTCGCAAAAAGAACCAAAACCAAAGGGAGATTTCAATGAAAAAGTTCGGATTATTTGCAAGTGCGTGCGCCTTTGCTATGGCGGTATCGGCAGGTGGTGTTAACGCTGCTGATTGCGTACATAAAATTGGTGGCATCGCGCCACTTTCAGCCCCCGGCACAGTGGTTGGCGGTGAAGCCATGCGTGATGCAATGCTCATTGCTGAAAAAGATATCAATGCCGCAGGCGGTGTTCTTGGCTGTGATGTAAAAATCGTCATTGCCGACAGTGAAGGCTTGCCGGAAAAAGCTAAAGCGATCATGGAAAAACTGATCACTCAAGATGGTGTTGTTGCCGTTGGTGGTGGTTATCACTCTTCCGTGGGTGTTGCCGCTAAAGATGTCGCTAATGCACGTAAAATTCCTACTGTATTTGCAGAGACATGGAACGATACAATTACTGGCGACAAGCAAAAATACATTTTCCGTATTGCCCCGCTCAGCTCTTGGGCCTCAGCCACTATCTGGAGATATGCCCTGACAATTGATAGCGTCAAAAAAGTGGCCATCCTGACGGAAAACACCGACTACGGTATTCCTGCTGCTAAAGAAACCACCAAAGGTTTGGAAGGCGGCGGCAAGGAAGTGGTGACATTTTCTGTTGATATCGGCACGCAGGACTATGCGGGGATCATTCAGCGGATCAAGGCCTCAAAGCCTGATATGATTATTACATTAGCCACAGGTGAAGCTGGTTACAACTTTACCCAGCAGGCCGCTGATGCCGGCATCGGGCCGCTCGATGTGGTGTTTGTTACTGGTCAAGTTTCATTGGAAAGTAAAGCGTATTGGGAAAATGTTCCTGATGGCAACAGAGCTTTTGTGCAGCGCATTGGTCTGCCAGAAAGTGGCTTTAGCGCACGAGGCAAGGCATTTGCCAAAGTCTACAAAGCCAAAACCGGCAAGAAAGCTGTAGAAAGCTATGCGATGGAAGCTTATGATTCCGTTGCGATCCTGGCCCAGGCTATTAACGAAGCCAAGTCCACCGATGGGGATGCTATCGTCAAGGCTTTGGAAAGCATCACATACAATGGCACATTGGGTAAAATTTTCTTTCCCTATGGCACAGGCAAAGATCCTTCAGCAGATGGCAAGCCTGACAGCTGGTGGCATCAGTGGCCTGATGTGGCTCTGACCATGATCCAGTATCAAAAGGAAGGCGAAAGTTCCGGCAACGCGACGATCGTTTATCCTGATGTCTACAAAACTGGCGAGCCGATTATCAACAAGTAATCGCTTGATACAATCAATCCAGGTCAGTTGACTTTCGCGTCGGCTGGCCTGATTGTTCTATAAAGTCAGTCAGGCATATCAATCAGGCATAAATGACCAATAATTAAAATCAAAGAGGCGCGCGCGTGGAGTATTCAGGGATGTTTTGGGGGGCGATCCTGTGGATGGTCGTTTGGGGGGTGATTGGCAGCATAGCCATCCGCCGACGTTATCTGCACCGTGATCTTGATACGTCAAACGCCAATATCGTTGGGGCATTCGTCGGGGCTGGAACCGGTCCGGTAGGCGTGCTTTTTCTGTGGTTAAGGACGCCGGTTCTGACCGTCCATTACATTGCTCTGCCAGCAATAATTACCATGGGCGTTTTCATGTTCGTGTTTGCCACCAGTGATCCGAACAATATTTGTGTGACCAATGGCACCTTCGTTGCCTCACAAGTGGTAAACGGTCTTGTCATCGGCATTATCTATGGCTTCATGGCCCTTGGCCTGACGCTGATTTTCTCAATTCTGGGCATTGTCAGCTTTGCGCATGGCGAGTTCTACATGATCGGTGGCATGCTGGTTTATTATATCACTGTCGTCTGGTTCCCCGGTCTCAACCCTGTGCTCGGCGTATTGGGTGCTTGTATTATAACATTCTCACTGGGCGCGGCATTCGAGAGGGCTTTCCTGACCCCGATGTATGATGGACGAGTTGCCCGACCAGTTGAATATGGCATTCTAGTGACCTTCGGCCTTGCCTTTACACTGCAGTATTTTGTTCAGGCGGTAGCTGGTGCCAACCCTGTTAAAGCTCGTCGCTTTCTTGACTTTCCACGTCTGCGTTTACCATCGGATGATGATCCATGGTTGTTGAAGTCCAGCAGGGGATCGCTTGAGCTGTTTGAAAGCGTGACGATTTCCAGTCCGCGTCTAACCGCTGCGGTTACCTGCATTCTCGTACTGATTGCTTTGCTGTATTTTCTTCACCGTACATGGACAGGAAAGGCACTTCGTGCTGTCAGTCTTGATCGTGATGCAGCAGCAATTGCCGGGATTAATCCGGACCGCATGAATATGCTGGCCTTTGCACTGGGTGGTATGATTGCCGCGATGGCTGGTGCTCTTTTGGTGCAGGCGTTTTCGTGGCTGCCACAGGTTGGGGCCATTCCGGCGATGCGGTCATTTGTGATCGTAGTGCTTGGCGGACTTGGTTCGCTACCGGGCGCTTTCATTGGCGGCATCTTTGTCGGTTTGGTTGAGGCGGCAGGCACAGGCTGTGTTCCTGATCCGCAAAAAGCTGCTTCCTACATTCCGGCATACGGCATGCTCGTTCTCACTCTTACGCTGCTTCTGCGTCCGACCGGCTTGCTTGGTCGACGGTTCTCAAGCGCTACACACGGGCAAAACTGATGCGCACACAAGTACCAAATATACTGGGCGTTATGATCCTGATCTTTTTCGCCGCTTTCCCATTTGTTTATTCAGCCGGGAATTACGACTATGTCATGCATATCCTGATCATCGGTTTCTTTTATGCCATCATGGCATCGAGCTGGTCGATGCTGGCAGGTTATGCCGGTCAATTTTCATTTGGCCATATGGGGTTCATGGGGATCGGGTCCTATACGACAGCACTGCTTTTGCATTACGTCCATTTTTCTCCCGAGCCGACGAAATTATGTACCGAATTCCAGTTCGGTGAAACATGGATGATTTTTGTAAATCCCATTGGCGTGACATCCACCTCACTAACGCAGGATTGTTTGCGACAGGCGATGCAAATTTGGGACGGCTCTGTTGCTGTTACTGATGTGCCGGTCTGGTTCGGGGTCATTCTGGGGACACTGCTGGGCGGCTTAGCGGGCTTTTTGATTGGTCTTCTGGTTTTACGCCTTCGCGCCGCCTATCTGGCCCTCTTTACCCTTGGTTTTGCAGAAATCATCAAGGCAACGATCAGTGCTGAAATTCACATCACCCGCGGGCAGGCAGGTATGGAAACACCGGCCCTGTTTGAAAATGGCGTTACGCTGTTTGGGCAAGTTTATTCCCGAACCGATAAATTACCACCATACTTTGTATTCTTCTTTGCTCTGCTGTTTTGCCTTGCCATTCTGACATGGTTATCGCGGTCGAAATTTGGCCTGTTTGTACGCGCGTTGCGTGAGGATCAGGACGCAGCCGCAGCGCTCGGCGTTAATACCACGCGCTATAAAATAATGGTGTTTGTGGTGACGACCAGCATGGCGGGTCTGGCCGGTGCTTTGCAAGCTCACTATGTGGGTATCGTGACACCCAATGCATTGTTCCTGTTACAAATGAGTCTTGTAGTTGCTATGGCGGTAATCGGCGGGGTCGAAAATTTTGTCGCAGCAGCTCTTGGTGCAATCATCATTCAGGTTTTACTCGAATTGTTGCGGACTCAGATTGAGATCGGACCGATAGTGATCGACATGACGGTCTGGCGACTGGTGATTTTCGGTGTCCTGCTGATGGTAACCTTGCGCTTTACCAGTAATGGTTTGATCGCGCCGATTATCGATTATTTCTATCGCGGTCATATAGGCAAAGAAACAGTTGCCAAACGAGCAAAGCCGACTAACGAAGCGGAGGCAAACTGATGATCAATCTGCAAGTCAAAAACCTCAACAAAAGCTTCGGCGGCCAGCGCGTTTTGAAAGACGTTTGCTTTGATATCAACGGACCGGAACTGATCGGCTTGATCGGCCCAAATGGTGCCGGGAAAACCACCCTGACCAATATTCTGGATGGGGCGCTCAAACCCAATAGTGGCACAGTTTATCTGAACGATGAACGGATAGATCAATACAAACCCTATGAGATTGCCCGGGCAGGTTTAGGGCGAACCTTTCAGGTGACACGATCTTTCCGGCGCATGACAGTTCTGGAAAACCTCTATGTGCCTGCCTTGGCAGTGGGCAATGAGCAGGACCGCAAAATTGTCCATGACAAGTCAATGGAAGTGTTGGAATTTCTGACCATGGACCATCTGTGCAACGAACACGCACAAGCCTTGTCCGGCGGGCAGCAAAAACTGCTTGAGCTGGGCCGGCTTTTAATGCTCGATCCTGATGTAATCATTCTCGATGAACCGTTTGCCGGGGTCCACCCCAAATTGATGGAAGTTATTTATGAATACATCCGGCGGGTGAATGATGACGGCAAGGCGATTGTCATCATTTCGCACCAGATGGATGCGATCTTTTCTCTGGCCCAACGCCTGCTGGTTTTGGATCACGGCACTATCATCGCCGATGGTCCGCCAGATGAAGTTAAAAAGGACCAGGTGGTGATTGAAGCCTATCTGGGTGTTGATGAAGACGAAGAAGAAAACGACGCAGCAGCGTCCAGCGGAGCGTGAGGCTATGAGTGATTTTCACACAGACACCGTGATGTATATGAAAGATATCGATGTCGGGTATTACAGGGATCT
The DNA here is from genome assembly GCA_030626025.1 of Anderseniella sp. Taxonomy (GTDB): domain Bacteria; phylum Pseudomonadota; class Alphaproteobacteria; order Rhizobiales; family Aestuariivirgaceae; genus JALWJW01. Next base: position 8,643 of record DAOUPT010000073.1, read on the forward strand.
GAATATTCTGCAGGACCTTGATATCAAGGTGCAACGTCACAAAATTACAGCAATCCTTGGGGCTAATGGCGTTGGAAAATCCACGGCGCTGAAGGCCGCATTTGGATTTTTACGCCCTTTCAAGGGCGACATTCTGCTGGAAGGCGAAAGCATTATGGATGTGCCAACGCACCAGCGCATTCTCAAAGGGTTGGCTTATATCCCCCAGCAACCCGGCGTGTTCAAAGATATGACCGTTCAGGAAAACCTGGAACTGGGTGGCTGGACTTTCCGGCGTGATAAAAAGCAGGTGCGTGACAAGATTGAAGCGAACTATGAGCGTTTTCCGGTACTGCGCGACAAGCGCAAACAGATTACCGGCGAGCTGTCCGGTGGCCAGCAACGAATGGTCGAACTGGGTCGTATTCTGATGGCTGATCCTAAGGTGATGCTAGTGGATGAACCAACAGCAGGCCTATCAAAAATGCTGGCGTCGGAAGTCTATGAAATGCTGACTGACCTGACGATTAAAGATAACATGACCATCTTGCTGGTCGATCAGGAAATTCGTCAGGCCCTAAAAATTTCTGACTATGTTTATGTGCTCGAATTGGGGCGCAATAAATTTGAAGGTGAACCTTCTGAGTTTGAGGATTTGGAAAAAGCTTTCTGGGTAGCGTAATGTCGTCAAATCTTTTTTATCAATCAGGCCTTGCCCGTCCGGTGCTCGACCGGGCTGAAGGCGTTTACATGTGGGATAAGGCAGGCAAGCGTTATCTTGATGGGTCGTCAGGGGCGATGGTTTGTAATATCGGTCATTCCAACCCTAATGTGCTGGCGGCAATGCGGGCACAGATGGACAAATCCACCTTTGGATACCGTCTGCATTTTGAAACTGAACCGGCCGAACTGCTGGCGAAAAAAGTCGCATCACTGGCACCGCAAGGGCTTAACCGGGTGTTCTTTGTTTCCGGTGGTTCCGAAGCGGTGGAAAGCTCTATCAAACTGGCTCGGCAATATGCACTGGCACAAGGCGAGAGCAAACGCTGGAAAGTTATCTCACGCGTCCCCAGCTATCATGGTGCAACGCTGGGCGCACTGGCGCTAACCGGTTATGAGCCACTAACCCAACCCTTTGAGCCAATGATGCAGGCGATGCCCAAAATAGCGGCACCGCGTGCCTATCTTGATGGCCTTGATATGGATGATCCTGACACGGGATTGCATTATGCTAATTTGCTGGAGGAATGTATTCTTAAAGAAGGGCGCGAAAGCATTCTTGCCTTTATTGTAGAGCCGGTTGGTGGTGCATCCACCGGAGCACTCGTTCCACCTGCCGGTTATATGAAGCGCATCCGGGAAATTTGCAGTGAATACGGCGTGCTTCTCATCCATGATGAAGTGATGAGTGGTGGTGGCCGCACAGGAAAATTCTTTGGCAGCGAGCATTGGCAGGGGCCACCTGATATTATTGCGATCTCGAAAGGGTTTGGTGCGGGGTACATTCCGCTTGGAGCAATTATTGCCCGTCAGGACATTGCCGATGCGGTGATCGAAAAGGGCGGATTTGCTCACGGGTTTACCTATGCCAGCAATCCGCTTGCCTGTTCGGCGGGACTGGCTGTGATTAACGAAATCGAGCGGCAAGGCATGATGGGCAACGCCGCCCAAATGGGTGAGTTGCTGAAATCCCGCCTGACCGGTCTAACCAACCGCTACCCCTTTATTGGTGATGTTCGCGGCAAGGGGTTGCTGCTGGCTTTTGAGATGGTCGCCGACCGCTCAACCATGTCACCACTTCCAGCTGATTTGAACGCCTATAGTCGGCTGGTGGATATTGCTTATGACAACGGGTTGATCATTTATTCCCGTCGCAGCCGTGGTGGTTATGAGGGGGATCACTTCCTTGTCTGCCCGCCGATGATTGTTACCGAACCACAGATTGATGAGATTATGAACAATCTTGTTAAAAGCCTTGATGCTTTTGCAACTGAATTCAAATTGCCGGTGGCCACTCAATGATTGGCGCGGATAAAACCACATCCATAGAAGCTGCGGTCAGCCAAATAAAAGATGGCAATACGGTGATGATTGGTGGGTTTGGCGTGCCGGGAACACCGTTTACGCTGATTGAAGAACTGGTGCGGCAGGGACAGAGTGGTCTTACGGTTATAAAAAATGACTCCAATATGCCCGGTATGGGTGTTGATCGCTTGCTCGAAAATGGCCAGGTAGCCAAACTGATTGTCAGCCATATCGGGTTGAACCCAAACGCGGTCAGAATGATGAACGAAAAAGTGCTTGAGGTGGAATTTTGCGCGCAGGGAATTCTGGCTGAACGCATCCGTTGTGCTGGTGCTGGCTTGCATGGTTTTCTGACTGATATTGGTATCGATACAGATTTGGCGAATGACAAAACCACCACCGAAATTGATGGCAAGACACTCCTGGTCGAAAAGGCACTAAGCGCTGATTTCGCGCTCATTCATGCCGATCGGGCCGATCCGTTTGGTAATTTGATCTATGTTGGCACCGCCCGGAATTTTAACCCATTGATGGCCATGGCAGCAGATCATACTCTTGCTGAGACTGAAACACTTGTGGCAGTTGGAGATCTGCGGCCGGAGGAAACTCACACACCCGGCCCATTTGTAGACGGGGTCGTTTTTTTGCCAAAACTCTCGGAGTATTATGGTGTCGTTGAGCGATAGAGATAAAATGATCAAGAGGGCGACGGATGAGATCCGCCCCGGGATGATCGTCAATCTGGGCATCGGTTTGCCGACTAGGGTGCTGGATCATTTGGACGCTAACCTTGCCGTGTGCCTGCATTCTGAGAATGGTATTGCAGGCGTTGGCCCCAGTCTCTCCAATAATGATGCCGATAGAAACCTGATCGATGCTGGAGGTACCTATGTTTCGACGTTGCCGGGCACCTCGTTTTTTGACAGTGCTGTATCTTTTTCACTGGTGCGACGGGGTCGTCTCGATTTGACTGTTCTGGGGGCTTTTCAGGTGGCGGCAAATGGTGATCTGGCCAATTGGAAAATTCCCGAACTGTTTACGCCTGGGCCGGGCGGGGCGATTGAGCTGGCACAGAAAGCCCGCCGGGTTGTTGTTCTGACAACTCATCAGGACAAGCGCGGGCGGTCCAAGATTGTCAAAGAATGCAGCTTGCCGTTGACCGCGGCGGGATGTGTTGATCGTATTTATACAGATATGGCGGTTCTTGATGTTACCAAAAAGGGGATCGTTCTGCGTGAAATTGCCGAAGGCTTGTCGGTCGATGAGGTTGTCGCAGCTACAGATGCCACATTGATCGTTCCCGACACAGGAGTTGTAACATTTTGATGACCAAAAAAATCAACACCGCGATAATGACTGCTGTTGACACGCGATTTGAGGCGCAGGTGGATTTTTTGAGCACGCTGTCGAGTTTTCCGTCAACCCGTGGAAATGAGCAAACTGCGCAAGAGTTTATGGCTGAAGGTCTGAAAGAACGAGGTTATGAAACCGATTGCTGGACAATCAATGTCGATGACATTTCCCATTTGCCGGGGTTCTCGCCGGTCATTGGCGATTATGAAAATGCCCGCAACGTTGTCGGCACTCATCGCAGTTATAGCCAGAAGGGTAAATCGCTGATCCTCAACGGGCATATTGATGTGGTGCCGACTGGTCCTTTGAAGATGTGGGATGCACCACCTTTTGAACCACATTGTCAGGATGGCTGGATGTATGGACGTGGTACCGGCGACATGAAAGCCGGGTTGGTTGCCAATCTTTTTGCTCTTGATGCTTTGCGTGAAGCTGGCTTTCAACCAGCCGCTGATGTTTTTATTCAATCGGTCGTTGAAGAGGAATGCACAGGCAATGGCGCGCTTGCCTGTCTGCAACGTGGTTACAAAGCCGATGCGGCTTTAATACCTGAACCCTTTGATGAAAACCTGATCTCGGCTCAGCTCGGCGTCATCTGGATGCAGGTTCACCTCAAAGGTATTCCGGTTCATGTGCTGGAAGCTGGTAGCGGCAGCAATGCTATCGAAGCGGCAATTCCGCTCATCGCAGCGTTGCGTGAGCTTGAGAAACGCTGGAATGTTCAGGAGCAAAAGCATGCGCTTTATGAACATTTGCACAATCCGCTTAATCTGAATATTGGTCGCATTGAAGGCGGTGACTGGGCCTCGAGCGTTCCGGCATGGTGCTGTTTTGATGTGCGTATGGCGATTTATCCGGGCCAGGATATAGATGCTGCCCGCGCGGATTTGGAGGCCTGCATTTATGATGCGGCTAAACAGGATACATTTTTGAAGAAAAACCCGCCGGAGATTGTCTATCACGGTTTTCTGGCTGAGGGTTACGCATTGGTTGAACATGACAAGCCGGACACAAAACAGGCAATAGCAGCGCTTGGCAGAGCCCATAAGGTCGTAACAGGCAACGACCTCGAAAAATTTGCCGTAACCGCCACAACCGACGCCCGCTTTTTTGGGCTCTATGCTGACACGCCAGCGCTGGTCTACGGGCCGACGGCTGAATCAATCCACGGATTTAATGAACGCGTGAAGCTGGAGTCAGTGCGGCGGATTACGCAATCTATTGCTCTGTTGATAGCAGGCTGGTGCGGACTGGAAGAGGTTCGCATATGAGTGGGGTCGAAATACGATTGGCAACAAAAGCTGATGCTGAAATAATCATTACCATGTTGACTGGTCTGGGTGACGAAATAGGCGATTTGGATCGTTTTCAAAGTACAAAAGAAGCGATCACAAATTATGGATTTGGCCAAAACCCAATGTTCCAGTGTTTTGTGGCTGAACAGGAAAAGTCTGAAACGGGATTGGTATTGTTTTTCCCGGTTTTCTCTACCACCCGCGGCAAGCCTGGCGTTTATGTGCAGGACTTGTGGGTATCGAGAAGCGCAAGAGGACAGGGTTTGGGCCGCCGCATGTTGGCTGAAGTTATAAACTACAGCGCGGCACAATGGGATGCTTCCTACCTTACGCTTATGATGTATGCCGATAATGCCGGGGCGAAGGCATTTTATAAAAATCTGGGATTTACCAGTGATCAAAACGAGTTGCCGATGGCGCTAGACGGAGATGCATTTGTGACGGCAGGGGCTGATGAGTAAACATCCTGATATCCTGATCATCGGTGGCGGTATCGCCGGCATTGGCGCGGCGGCCCGGCTGGCACCGGTTGCTAATGTTACCGTTCTGGAACGCGAAACCGAATTAGCCTACCACTCCACCGGCCGTTCAGCTGCTTTCTTTATTCGTAACTATGGTAATGCAACATTGCGAAAATTAAATGCTGCATCGGAACCTGAACTGGTTTGCCCCGAGGGTGTGTCTGACAGCTCTCTGCTGTCACCACGTGGTGAGTTGATGATTGCCCGCGAAGATGAAATGGAGAAAATGGAGGCCTACTTAAGCGGAGCGCAAGACATGGAACGCCTCACGCCCGCACAAGCTGGTGAGTTGGTGCCGATACTAAATACAGACCGGCTTGCCGGGGCGGCGATTGAACACAGTGCGCGGGAAATTGATGTCGACCGGTTGCTGCAAGGTTATGTCCGGCTGGCAGTTTCACACGGTGCAAAAATTATTAAAGACTCCAGAGTGACAAAACTGACGAGAAACGAGAGTGCGTGGATCATTGGCACTTCGCAAGGTAAATTTGAAAGCCCCGTGGTGATCAACGCTGCCGGGGCCTGGGCTGATGAGGTGGCGCAATTGGCTGGTCTTGAGCCTGTGGGCTTGCAACCCCTTCGCCGGTCGGTGGCAATTATTCCAGCACCAGATGGCTATGACACTAGCAAATGGCCGTTGTTTGCCGCGGCCTCTGAGAATTTTTATGCCAAACCTGATGCGGGCCAGATATTAGTATCCCCAGCTGATGAAGACCTGGTTGAGCCGCATGATGTCTGGCCTGATGATTTGGTGCTGGCCGAGGGTTTGCATCGTTATGAGCAAGCCGTTACGGTGCTGGTAACCCGCCTTGTTCGCAGCTGGGCAGGATTGCGCACCTTCGCCCCGGACCGAACGCCAGTTGTTGGTTTTGATCCGCGTGCAAAGGGGTTTTTCTGGCTTGCTGGACAAGGTGGATACGGCATTCAAACCGCACCGGCGCTTTCGCGGTTGACCATGAATTTGATAACCCAAACGACTTCAGAATTGGCTGACCATGTAATGACAGCTCTTTCTCCTAACCGACTGATAAAAGGAAACTGAAATGTCAAAAATTCAACGTATCAACCCCGGCAGCCGTATGAGCCAGGCAGTCATCTATAATGATATCATCTGGCTGGCCGGTCAGGTCGGAACAGCGGGTGATTCAACCGCCGATCAAACCCGGCAAATGCTGGCAAAGGTGGATGCCCTGCTGGAAGCCAACGGCTCATCAAAATCTGCGATCTTGCAAGCAACGATCTGGATGGCAGATATGTCCGAGTTTGACGAAATGAATGCAGTTTACGATGCCTGGATCGATCCGGCCAATCCACCAGCACGAGCAGCCGGTGAAGCAAAACTGGCAACGCCGGAGTATAAGGTAGAAATAATAGTTGTAGCAGCAAAACAAACATAACTTGCCCAATGCTTTGAGGGAGTATCTCTAAATTATTTTAGCATTTTGCCACTCCTTAATCAGATACCGTGTCTCTCGGTGTCACAATCTTACGTTCCCCATATGGCGCCTCAGGTCATTGGCGGCGAATTCCACTTGAGCAGTTAAACCTAAAAATGAAGAAGCCTGAATGTCTGCTTTGATGTTCGCGTCCCGAAAACTTTTCAATCGTCGAAGGTCCGCAAAGGGCCGTGAATACCAATTTGCTCACTCACGATTGTGACAAGCCAAATTACCGCTTCGAGAAAGCGGACGTTATCCAGAATCTGTTTTTGGTCAGCTAAGTGCCAGAAGCGGAAGTGGCCTTAGGCCTGTCCTTGCCCACTATAACTGAGCCATTATTGGTTTAGTTATAGGGGGGCGGGACAAGTTGCTCTAGCGATCAACCCTTCTCTAGTCTCAACCGGCGCACATCGAGCGGGATTGTCACATTAAATATTGCTCTGACAACGCCTTGCGGTCCTTAGCCCTGATTTATTCGAAACCAGTCAAGAATTGCTTTCGCGTCATCCGGAAGCGTGACGGCAAGTTCACCCGCAAAGGTATCAAATGCTGATATGTTTTCGGCACTAACGCCTACCAAAACCGGGATTCCACGCTCCAGTGCATTGCCAATCACATTGCAAAACCCTCTGCCTACGGCCTCTTCAGGGCCAAATTTGTTGAGGATGAATAAATCGGCTTGATCGAATGAACTGGCTTCAACGCATGAAACCGCATTGGCAATGGCGCCGGGGTCCAAACGACATGCGCCTGAGCCTGCACCCAAATCTTGGGTAATTTTGATCACCGGCCCTTCGGGCAAAACACGCACTTTCATGTCGCACCCGTTTTCAAAGCTGCTAGCATAGTTTTGGGCCTTAACGATTCCCACAAGCGACGCATCCAAAGCCTGCAACTGATCAGCAACATCAGAAAGTAAGCGGTCAATTCCGCCCCTCTCTGTCGAACTGACGCACGCTATTTTCATTTCTGCCTCTTCTCTGTTTTCATTTAAGATTGCGCAGTCGTGCCAGACCAACCGCCGCCGCGTTCTCCGGAAAAAAACCATCAGACAATCGCAGGCTTTCGTCAATGCGGTCAATCGCAAGTATTGTCACACATGTGCGTGATTTTCAACTTTCTTTGAAAAGCCATTTGTCAGCAGTATAAACCGGCGCATGCAGCCACACCCAGCAGTAGGAGATGCCAGATACTTTTGGGCGCTGGTCAAGATAATATCTGCACCAGTATCCAGTAGTTCTCCAATTCGAAAGTCTTGGGCTGCACCGTCGATAACCGTTGGTATTTTAAATTTTCGAGCAACATCCACAGCATCACTAAGGTTGATTGGGCTGGCCTGCACAAGCTTTGATGAAACCAAAAGCAAACAGCGTCTGTTTAGGGTCAAATGCAGTCTCCGTAGGAAGAAATCGCCAACGGCAGCTTTGGGCCGATTCCGCTTTGACCACATGTCCGGTTTGCTGTCGGTTTCGGACGAAACTTAGCATCGCTAACAGGCAAATATTGACCCACAGCGGTCAC
>DAOUPT010000104.1 GCA_030626025.1 Anderseniella sp.
ATGGTGGTTCGGTTCTGTTCGCCTCCTCGAATGTGAATGTCACTTCGACCGGGGCATTGCCCTCAGCCATTCAAATGGACTTGGATGTCATTGCTGCAGGGAGCGGTAGCCATAACCTGAGCTTTGCTGGTGGCGATAGCATCAACTACTCATTTAACAGCAATACAGTGTTTTTTGGCCCCGGCGCGATTGACATCAGCAACAGCCAAACCGGCCTGTCTTTCGTACTGGATCACGATGCTGAGTTTTCGGATGGTGCAGTCAACATCGGAAATCAGTCGTCAATTATCTGGTTTTTCATCGACCCGGCGAGCACAATGGGTGCGAGTGCGGGAGCCGCTGGCAACAACATTGCAGAGATCAACTCAAACGGTGTTCTAGCGGCGGGGAGTAAAGCCGCTGTTGGCGGGGCGTTGAACACCCTTCCAATTCTTGAAGTCAGTCAAAGCACCGATCCCAGCACACAATGTGCCGGGATTACCTGTGTGCAGGTTGTGTCAGGGGGAACGATCGTAGTATTGCCACAACCCACAAACCCTAGCGTCGGTTTGACATCCTTTTTTGGCAACTTGACATCCAAATTTAATAATTTGGTTAAAGGAATTCTTAGCCCCCAAAAAGTGCCAACCCTTAGTATCAGCAGCAACTTATCACCGGAAGCCCAGAAGGCAGTATGGGATTACCTAGTTCGTGCAAATATTATTGGAACAGGAATTAACTCAATCGATCCTAGTATTTTGGATCAGTATTCTTCGCAATACGGAGCAACCTGGTGGGAAATATTTGGCGAATTGATGGCATTGGAAGAAATTGCTGGCCACTTAAGAGCTGGAGACAATAAGTCCGCTTTGCTATCGACTTCAAAATATGTATCCCTGAAATTGCTGGCAAATACCGCATGGGGGAATAGTATTCTGGGTGCTGCGAGCATCGGTAACCTCGCGACACTTCCGATTAGCATATCGTTGCAAAGCTTTGCCAAACAAGTAAATAAAGATGCTTGGCGACAACAACTTCTGGCATACAACTATGCCCGTTCGACCCTGAATCTAACACATTCAGATATCATAAATGGCCGAGACCCGAGTATTTTGATGTCCAACGGATATTTAAAACTTGTTGTGGGTTTGACCAGTCTAGGAGGCGCGGGTGGTACATTGAAGAACCCTGGAGGTAATTACGTACCAACAGATGTAATGAATACTCTTGGCATGTTATACGACGCAACGGTCGCCGCACAAAGCATACCAAATTCTCGGTCTCAGATTGTAAACACGTTCAATGGGATATTCCCGTCTTATTGATAGAAAAGGATCAAAGAAACCCAGGGCGATATGTCGGAGTTTGTAACAATTCTGGGTGCTGAGTTGAGGGCATGCTACAATGTGCACATATGAAAACTCAAAACCATTTATCAAATATCGGTGTTGTAAACAGGCGATGGGTATTCGGCAGCACATTTATTTTGACAGTCTATACAATTGCTCTGGCACTTTTTTCTTTTCTAAAGACGTTCTCGATACAACAAGCCGTGGATGCAAGTATCCCGGTGTCATTTCTCTTCGGCTTTTTTAGCGTTTGGAATATCGTAGAAATTTGGCCACTTCTTTCGGCTGTGATGTTGATCCACCCCAAATTTTTATTCACCGCTTCTAAAAGGTTATCACTCGTATTGTTGCTCTTTTTGCTTGGATACATAGCTTTGTATCCTGTCATTACTTACCAATTTTACTGGCCGATTCTGTATTCATTTGTTTTTCTTCAATGGATTTTGATTTTAACGTTCATTCTGGGGCAAGAAAGGTCATTAGGTGAAGAAACTTTTCTCCGAGGATAAATTACCTTTTGCGAAAACACGTTAGAATTTATCAATGTACCGTCGTCTGGAAAAACCCAAGCTTGCGAAAAAACTGCAACTCACGCAGCGGGATATGACCATCATTCGGGCATGTTTTCAGTTTCGCTTAGTCACCACCGATCAGTTGATGAAACTGACTGAAACCATCAGCCGCACAAAACTGAACGCCCGACTGCGTGAACTTTGGGCTGCAGATTTTGTAGATCGCCCCGAAATACAACGGGCAGTTTTCGCATATCGTGATACCCGCCCAGTCATCCATGCCCTCGGCCAGCGCGGCGCTGACTGGCTGACCACCAATGACGGTATTCGGTTCCCGAAAGGAAAGGGCTGGAAAACAGCCAACCAGCTCAAAAGTGCAAATTACTTAGAGCACCGCCTGGGGATTGCCGACACGGTGCTTAGGATGCGCGAAGAACTAGGTGGAAAGACCAAACACCGGTTCATCGACAAGGACGAACTTTTGCTGACTTCACCGGGGGCTACTCAACGAAAACGCTACCCGTGGTTAATGCCAACCCAGTTCACTTTGCCAACAGGCAGACAACATAAACGGGGCACGTTGCCTGACTACACCTTCGCCATTGGTGACCAGCGCGGGGAGCAAGAACGCCGGGCGCTGTTCTTTCTGGAATGGGACAACAGTACGGAAGATTTCGTACGCAGTGATCCAGATCAAAGTATGATCCTTGGCCTGTATCTGCGATATGCGGATGTGTACGGGCGGAAACTCCAGTCCGATTTCTACGAATTCAAGAACTTTCGGGTTCTCATCGTTGTGAACGGTACACCGGATCGGATTGCAAAAATGATCAGTGTGTATCAGGCCCATGTACGTGACCTTTGCCCTGCCGGGACATTCCTGCACACAACCGTGGATGAATTTGAAACCGTCGGCCCGTTTGAGAAAATATGGCTCACAGGAAAAGGGGAGAGAGTATCTATCCTTTAATCGCTACTCCATGAAACTGTCGGGATCATAGTCATCTTCGATAGGGGAAAACCCAAAAATGTCCTTCCTGCGTTGTTTTACCTGACTGGCAACAAGTTGTCTCTGCGTAGAAAACAGGCTTTTCTCATGCGCTTTCTGAACGAACCGTGATGCCTGCAGCCGCATAGGCTCACGTTGATTGACATCAATCGTTTCCATACGGATCGGCACCATCCCTGCAAGTTTCACAAATGCGGTTCGCGGCGGCAAGTTACGTATAGCCGTGATCGCCAAATGCATTTGCTCTTCAATAGTGTAAAGGACGGTAGGCATCACTTCATAGATCGTTCGCAGGCTCTGCGACGTGCTTTCCGAATAAGTTGATACCTTGGAAACTGAATGGCTGTGACCTGATGAAAACCCTGAACTAGTGCCGTCAACATTGGTGACGCCTCGCCCAACGTCATCAAGGGGAACAAACACGCTGGTCGCGATACTGTCGCCAGAACTTATCCCTGCAGATTGCCCATGGCTTTCAACATATCCATCGGCTGTTGAGTTCCCATACAGGTCGATGATTTCCTGGCCAACTGCCACAGGTCTGTTCATAATCTCTTTCGGGATTTCCAAATCAAAACTGGTGCGGAACAATTGCTTGGCCAAAACCTCTGCGGTTTCATCTTCATCCACCCGAAAGATCACCTTCGTCTGAGCATTTACCGCAACCGCATCATATGTATCCTGACTGACATTGCGGAGCTGGTTCAGCCGTTGATGGCTCAGTACAAAGTGCAGGCCAAATTTCCGGGTTTCATCCAGCGCCTTGGCAATGTCTTCATTTATGTAGTCGGCGCATTCGTCGATATAGGCGTAGAACGGTTCCGATTTTGCCTTGGCCACATCCCGTTGCCGTGCGCTTGCGTACATGTCGGCGGTCAGGAGCGAGCCGAGTACCTGCGCTTCCTTTTTGTGAACGTCTTTATCGGCCTTAAGGTTCACAAGAACCACATGGCCGGAATCCATACATTTCTTGAAACTCAGCACATTTTCCGTTTGTCCAATTATTGGGGCAACAGACGGTGCAGAGATGAATTCAAATATCCGGGTGCGGGTGCTTTCAAAATATTCCCGGAATTCTCGTGCGCCATATAAGTCAAACTCCTCCCATTCCTCCCGAACGGCGTTGCCTTCGTATGTGTCTGGTAGGGCATCAATCAACGGCTTGCGTAAGTCACGATTGCCGTAGGCGGTAAATATATTCGCCTCAAGCAGCGAGAGCTTGTGGATCGCCAGGGGATAGAGTGTCATGCGCAGGCATTTTGACAGGCGGGGGGTTTCACCCATGTCGGAACCCCAAACCCTTTCAAAGGCCGTGATCATGTCGGAAACCCGGCGCATCGGGCTACGATCTTCAACACACAGTGGATTAAATCCAACCGCGTTTTCGCTGTCACCCAAGTTTATCAAATGTAGTTGGTGCGTACGAATGTCAGAGCGGATCATCCAATTGATAAGGTTGTCGTACAACTCACCATGCGGGTCGATCACGCACACGCCCCTGCCGGAAATAATATCCCGTCTGATCATATGCTCCAGAAAGAAACTTTTTCCCGAACCAGAGGAGCCGATCACCTGCATGTGGGTGTCGCGGTTGCCTTTTGGCAGCATCACGGCCTGACCATGGCATCGCCCAATCGCAAGTGTACCCATCAGTCGGAATACCGATGCTTTTGCAACTCCGCTTCTGCTGCCTCAACGGCTTCTTTGGCCGCGTTGATTTGCTGGTTCAGGCCCCGTTCCTGAATTTCGTCAAATCCCTCTGTATCAACGAGTTTCAAATACTTTTCGTTGAGCTCCGACAAATGCTCCTGCGCTTTCTTCAAAGCTTCTTCAGCCTTGACTCTGGCGTCCATATCATCTTGCTTTTCGTCTTTGGTTTCGGCCAGCTTTGCCTTTAATTCTTTCAATTCGAATTCGGCCTGCAGCTTCCGCATTTCCGCTTCAGAGGTTTGCTCAGCTGCTCGAAACTCAAAGAGCTTTTGGTCAAGTGTCGCTTGGGCAAGACGCAGCGATTGTTCGCGATGGATGGCGTCAACACGATCACGCTCGGTATGTGCGATCTGGTCAAGCGTAATGGGGTTAAGGAGTGCTTTCGCCTTGTGCAAATCGACCTGTGCAACGGCTAAATCCCTTGCCGCAGTCACCGACCGTTCCTGTGCTTCTATTCTCTTTGACAGAAACCAATTTTCCAGGCGCGTTCCACCGTGCTGGGAAACCTTGGTTGGCAAACGGCCTGTATCTCGTTGGCTTGCAGGGGTATCGTCGCTAAAATCGTTCATCGCTGCCTCTTTTCCCATTCCTCTTTTTGCACTTGTAGCCGGTATGCCTCTCGAACGGCGTTTAGCGCACCAGCTTGAGCTTTTGCCCGTTCAGCCTCGGCTGCTGTTGATGATTTACTATGTTTCGATCTGTCCAGCCCTGAAAACCTTTTCGCAGCGTCCGATTGCCGTTTCATCCAAGATGGGGCTTGGGTCGCATGTGCCTCACGCAATGCCTGCTTAGCTTCTTTAACTTCATCAAGGAGCGTACCGGCCTGCTTGGAAACTACGGCAATTCTGGCATTCGTCCGTGTGACCAGGAGCGCCTCATATGCTCCATTGATTTTGACAAGTCGATTGACATCATGCGCGATAAATCGGGCAATGTCTTCCAACTCCTCTGCCTCAAGCAAGGCCTGGTATCTATCAAACCTGGGGGTTTTGTTCGCTCGCAAAAGCGCCAAGAGATTGGCGGCATGACCAGCGCTGGTCGCGGCCCTTTTGATTTTCCGAACACCGGTGTTTGTAATCAGCAATTGGAAAAATCTGTACGCAAGCGGCACACCAGATTTTCCAGGAATGACAAACATCAGCGCAACGATGTAAGGGATGAGCAACGTATAGAAGACCAAAGCACTGGAAGCTGCGGTGCCCCACGTTCCAGCACCAAAGGCAAAATTGGAGCTTCCCAAATGCAGGAGGATTAGCGGTATGCCAAGAACAATCTTAAAAAAACTATACAGGTATTGAAAAATGGCCGGGGTTTCCGGAGAGTACGCCGCGTCTTCCACCAAGTATGATTGCGGTAGGTAATTTGGCATAATATAATTGGTGTCAATCAGCGCCATAAACAGTGCAAAAAGTACCAGAGCCGTCGCCCAAAGACTGAATATTTTCTCGCTATCCAATTAGCAACAGCCTGTTTTAGTTGATTATTTCATACAATATGGTTTACTTATACCAGCTTTCTCCGTTTTTTCATCCATTTTCGGAAATGGTTCTGAGATGGTAGAGAAACGGAGGCATTCTATGAATGCGAAAGCTACAAGAATTGACTGGTTTGCACCCTCGGGAACACCCGAGCAACGAGCAAAACAGAAGGTCATCGACGACCGGGAAACAGATGCTCTGATACAAAGCCACCATGCGGTGATGGAGCAATTGTATCCCGGCACGCATCCACAACACCGTTGGCCCACTCTGATGCAAAGGTTCACGGGCAGGGGGTAGGTTGTCTTCAATTCGACCAAGCAAAAAACAAAGACTAACCTGCAATTGGGTTAGTCTTTTCCAACTACATTGAAGTGGGCCTAGGTGGGGTAAAAGTTGGGGAGAGGTCTGCTCGATTTTTAATACGCTGGAGAAAGAGTAAGTCGGTTATCACATCAATTGCAGTATTTCGCTCCTCAACGCCCGGCAGCAAGGGAATTCGACCAAGGTATCCACAACCATCTGACACTCGGTTTGAATCTACAAAAATTATTCGCACCGGTTTTGCCCCGAGGCGGTGAAATTTTACATAGTAAGTATTAAATGCGTTTCGGTAAAAACTTATGCCATCTCTAAAATTTTCCCACGGTTTCCCCACCTCGTTTTTATAGTTTACGGTGAATTCAGCAGCCGACTTCCACCCAATGACCTTGTAGAGCACGTGAGTTATGTCCGAAGTATACCAAGCGGGACAGGAATGAAGGCTGGAGTTAAGCAGCAATTTGCGCATTTCAAAGACTATGACCGGTTTCTCACGTAGGATAACCTGCTTGTCTTGCCACCCGTACCGTGTGTCCGTAAATACAACGTCTGTGGATATATTTTTAGTCAATAGAGTTGTAATCAGTCCGCCAGCGACAGCGGAAAATAAACAAACTAT
>DAOUPT010000105.1 GCA_030626025.1 Anderseniella sp.
AGAAGTTACAAGACCGATCTGCAGGAATTCTATGCCACTCAAAGTCTGGACGATCCCGAACTAGAAATGCGTCTGTTTGAATGACAACATTTTTATAACTGGTACCGTCCTCACTCATCATTGGGCGGGAAAACACCTACCGATAAGATTCATGAGCTTAGCCAGAAGACACCATTCTGGGATGAGGTTGAACAGAACTACGACATCACTAGTGAGCCGATCCGGGAACAGAACTTCTTCCTAGATCAGACTTTGAGAAAATTGAAATGATGTCTGTTAACCTCACAATTTAAGCGAACAACCGCACCGTCTCAGTGTTGGATAAATTCGATCACCGATTTATGTAGTGCTTTCCAATCCGTGAATTCCTGATTTTCCTTTAGTTCTTCATTGGCATGGCTTGCTAGATCACCCTCTAACAGTTTGGACTCTTGAAACCACGAATAAGCCCCATGCTGCATCGCTCCAGCAACAAGCAGGCATTCGTTTGGCGTCCAACTCGTGCTTTCTTTGAAGACTTCAACATATTTTTCCGCATCTTTCCTGCTATCCGGAAAAACAACTGCTAAACTGACGGAAACCAACAGGCTGGGCATGTCGTTAAGCTGATTACGGTTCGCAAAGACGAAAAGATCGAGCGCTTCTTGATGCTTTCCCGAGTGTACCGATCCAGCGATTATTGCTCTGTCGAAATCGGTAACCGAAAGCCCTCGCGAGAAGTCTTTGACGTTATGATAAACAACCTGGTGCCCTCCTTCTGACAGCTTGTCTCCTATGAACTTGGAAATTTTATCCGTCTGACCTTCCGTTGTGGCGAAGGCGATTAGTACGTTCATGATGGCAACTTTCTCATAAGCTTTCTCAACCCCAGCGTAGCACAAGGGCCAAAGCCGTCGCAACAACAGCACAGAATTTGCCTGTGTGTGGTTCAAACCATGGCCGGTTCCTTTTAATTTGACGACGGGCAGTCAGGCTATCGTTGCAGCGCGCTTGGCAACATCATTCAAACCATCACCAAGGGTTGGTCGTTGGCTCGTGAAATAGACGCCAATTTGAGGACGTGCATTGTTTTGAGCCTCTGTCATTGCGGCTGAGAAGTCTGAGGCATCGTGGTCGTCTGGAAGAGGTCGTACTTTCATGTTCAAGTTTTGATAAGTGTTAGATGTTTTGTCGAACGTCACACAGGGTGAAAGTACGTGCAAATAGGAAAAACCGCGATGCGCGATGGCAGCTTCGATCATTCTGGTCAGATGATGAGGCTCTCCTGCATAGGCTTGTGCCACCCAACTGGCACCGTAGGATAATAACATCATCAGCGGATTCAACGGTTGATCTATATTGCAATAGGGTGTGGTCGTTGTTTTGAAGCCCACTATCGAGGTTGGCGAGGTTTGACCTTTAGTCAGACCGTAAATACCGTTGTCGAACAAAATGTAGGTGATATCAACATTGCGCCGTGCAGCATGGGGAATATGGGCACCTCCAATGGCAAATGCATCGCCATCGCCGCCGACAACAATAACCGTAAGGTCGTCATTGGCAACCTTGATGCCTGTTGCCACCGGTAAAGCTCGCCCGTGCAGCGAATGGAAACCATAGGTATTCATAAAGAACGGAAAACGTGATGCACAGCCGATCCCCGAGACACAAACCGTGTTCGTTTGATCAAGAGCCAGCCTGGTCATAGCTTTAGAGACACCTTCCTCAATGGAAAAATAACCGCATCCTGGACACCATGTAGGGAGCTTTTGCGAGCGATATGACAGTTTGCCACTTCTCTCGATTTCTTCCAGTTTGTCTTCTAAGTATAGGGGTTCACGAACGTTCATCATTTTTTGTTCCTGTTTTACACCTACTGGGCAGCAATCATCTGCGCCTTGTCAGCAAGTCGGCGAATTTCTGCGAGGATTTCCCTGACACGCATCGGTGATCCCGTGACCCGGTTCAAGCGATGTACCTGACGGCCAGTCGCCCCGACAATGAGGGATGCAAACTGGGCTTCATAGTTAAGTTCAGGAACCAACACTTCGCCGCAATCATCAAAAAAGGCATTGATCGGTTTCAGCGGCAGCGGCGAGAGCATGACGACCTTCATTGCAGAACAGCGAATGCCCTCCTTGCGTGCTTCAATCATCGCTTCGAGTATTTCGCCAAAAGTCGATCCCCAGCCAAGAATTCCGACATCCACCTTTCTTTTGTCCCCGAAACGTTTGGAAATGGTGATTCCGCGATGGTTGACGGCACCAAGCAGTTTTTTATGGCGTTTTTCACTCATGGTCTGGTGCATAACAGGATGATCGCTGGGTCGGCCTTGCTCATCATGTTCAAGACCGGTAACCGTATGCATGCACGCCTCATCACCAGGAATAGCCCGTGGGCTGATCCCGTCATTTGTCAACTTGAAGCGCTTATAACTGGATTGATTTGTTTTTTGTGTGATCGGTTTCGAGCAATTCTTGGCAAATGGATTTTTCTTTGGTAACTCAACGGCTTCATATCTGTTAGAGAGGTACAGATCAAGGAGTACAACAACTGGCGTTTGGTATTTCTCCGCCATTTCAAATGCTTTTCCGGCACATTTGTAGCAACCTTCCACATTGGTAGGCGCCAGAATAATCCGTTGCCCGTCCCCGGCAACACCGAAAACAGCAAGATTGAGATCGGACTGCTCGGTTTTGGTTGGCAGGCCTGTGCTTGGTCCACCGCGTTGGGAAATAAAAGCAACGATCGGCACTTCTGCCATCACACCCAGCCCCATCATCTCCGACATCAAAGCCAGGCCCGGGCCGGAAGTTGCCGTTGCTGCTCTGGCGCCGGCATATCCGGCACCTATCGTTGCTGCGATTGCCGAGATTTCGTCCTCGGTCTGTAACATGCGGGCACCACGCTTGGGCATTTCGTGCGCCAGTGTTTCCATGATCGTTGTGGCAGGTGTAATAGGATAGCCAAAAAAAGCATCAATTTCGGCATCCATGCACCCGCGGGCGACAGCCGCATTGCCGCTCATCATGACCAGGTCGGATTGCTTGCCTTTACCACGCGAAGTACCGATCCTGTCGAAATGAAGGTGAAATGTATTGGCACCGATGTGATATCCTGCATTAAAACCATCAAGGACTGAGTCAGCCAGGGCCTGTGATTTGGTTGCAAATTTTTGGGTAATAACATGATGAAAGGCTTCAACAGGCATATCGTAAAGTCCGGCCAAATAACCGACAGCCACGATGTTACGCGATCGCGCACTGCCGGTTACTCGTTCGGAAATTTCTCGAAACGCAACACCATAAGGCAGGTGCGCCGGTGCCAGATGCGATGAAATATGCGCTCCTTCAGCAATATCGGATATTGGAGTGTCCTCATAGATAACAGCGCCATATCTGCCCACTTCCTGTACATGTGCTATGGCATGGCTGTCATTTAGCGAGACCAGAGCATCAGACTCAGACTTCAGCGAATAAACCTGTTCAGACGTTATTCGCGCCCGCGCGACACATTTTCCAAACCCCCTGATTTCAGGTGGATAAATATCAAAAGCAATCACATTGTACCCGGCCTTGGCCATTGCCTGCTTTAGAATATCACCCGCAGCAATGGTTCCATCGCCAGCAGAACCGCAGATTGCGATTTGGATGTCGGTTTTGTGTTTGCCAATCTTTACCATATTGCTTGTCTCATAATATCTGGTGGGTCCATCTGCTAACTGAATTGCCAGAACGGAGAATCAATTTCGCCAGTGTCGGTTACGATCAATTTTTCATCCTGAAAAGTGCTGATGGATTCATTCCCGCCAGTCATATTGAATGCTGCAACCCTTCCCATCTCCTTAACATTTTCCCAACCATAGTAGAACCGATACTGGTTTTCCTCCGGTGACCAGATCTGACAAACATCGCCAGCGGCCCATATATTCTTGTCCGTCGACTTCAGGTGAGGATCTACCAGCACACCACGCTCAATATCGACACCGGCACCGGCCATGAATGCAAGGGATGGCATCAATCCGCAAAAGGACAAGATGATGTCAGCGTCGATTGTTTTGCCGTCATTGAGAACGATATGCCGGGCTTTCCTGCCGCTCTTACCCTGCTCAATTGACTCAACGCTCGCATAGCTCCTTACTGAAATTCCCATATCTTGCAAAATAGTAGTGAATCGCTGCTTCTCAGCCGGTTCAACGTGATGTGGCCAGAACAGATATTCTTGCCCAATAACAGTCACCCGGAAACCATATTTGATAAGGGAACGCGCCAAATCCAGACCGATCATATCCCCGCCGAGCATAACCACATGGCCACCTTTCGAGAGAGCCTCACTCACAGTTTTAGCCTCCTCATAAGTTCCAAATTTTTCCATCAGATCGCGAAACTGGTTGAGGCTTTCGGGAATATATCTGCCACCTCCACTGGCAATAAGGAGTTTGGTGTAAGACAGAGATTCGCGATGGCGAAGCATCAGTAGCTTTTCCGCAGCGTTAACGTGGGTGACCCATATATTGCGCTGGATGGATATTTCGTGTTCATCATAATATTCAGGTGGATGAAGCAGGAAATCACGCCAATCGGAACCGCAAGGACTGAATACTTTGGGAAACTCATAACGATTGATGGACAACAGCTTTCCTGCCGTCAGCATGGTGATATGGCTGTTTTGATCGCGTTGTCGCAGTTGCAACGCAGCTTCAGTGCCAGCAACACCATTTCCAATAACTACATAATGTTCTCGCTTGGCCATCGTTTCAAATCGCTTTTTTGATCTCATCACACATCGTGATAAAACATCTCATTTTTTGTTATCGAAATACACCGGGTCGGACAAACCGTATAACAAGCCCCGCAGCGTATACACTGGTTGTTGTCAATCCAGATTGCACTGGCCTTGTTCCATTCGCTGGTTTCTTGCAGTTTACCGTAGGTGCCGTCTTCATTGATCTCAACACCATCAATAAGTTTGATGCAATCGCGTGGCGCTGCTTCGATACAGGCTCGGCAAAAGGTACAATTGTCAATGTCTATACTATAGCGATGGTAACAAAGATAACATCGCTTGGCTTCCTCAGATGCCGTTTCAACATTCATACCTTTTTCCACTTCAGCACCGAACCTTTTCATCCGTTCACTGGTTTCCTCAGTCGGCATTTTCTGGCGGGAGATGAAGTCAAAAGCGCGTTCGCGTAGGGGTTTTTCCACCGGTTCAATCTTGACGACCAGCTTTCGTCGCTCACGACCCATTAGCCACGTGTCAATAGCGATAGCGTTTTGGCGCCCGTGTGAGATAGCGTTTATCACAGTGGTCGGACCGCTAACAAAATCCCCGGCTGCGAATATGCCCTCCACAGACGTCATTCCGGTTTCGTTAACTGCCACACTGCCCCAGCGGTCAAGCTCCAGTTCCAGATCCAGATAGTCATTAACCGTGCGCTGTCCTATGGCAACGAGAAGGGTATCATACTCTTCCGTGAACTCTGAACCGGCAATCGCTATGGCGTCGCGGCGACCGTTTTGCCTCCATCCACCAAGGCGGTTCTGAACAAACTGAACGCCCTTGAACACGCCGTCCTCATCGGTCATTATCGCGACCGGGGTGCGAAGACCATGGATGGATACGCCTTCGCGTTTTGCTTCGAAAATCTCTTCCTTTTCTACGGGAATGTACTCTTCTGTCGTCCGTAGATGGATAGTGACCTCCTTGCCGCCGAGCCGTCGCGCTACGCGAGCGCAATCAAGTGCGGTAAATCCAGCGCCGACCACCGCCACGCGTTCACCAACTTTCTTTTTTTCACCGCGATGCAATTCAACAAGAAAATCCAGTCCGTATTCAACATTGTCCACTTGACGCACCGGATCATCTTCATCATCACCAACGCCTTTTAGCGGAAGAGGCGTTGCTTCCATGGAGCCAGTGGCCAGGAGAACTGCATCAAAGTCTTCCTGTAAGCTGGACAATCTGATATTTCCATCGGCCACACCAACCTCTTTGCCCGTTCGCAATTCGACACCCAGACGCATGGCGTTGTGCAACTCCACATCAAGAACTTCCCGTGGCAGGCGAAATTCGGGAATACCGTAACTGAGCATACCACCAGGATGCTCCTCGCGTTCATAGATCGTAACGTTGTGACCAAGAGTGGACAGGTCGTGTGCTGCTGCAACACCGGCGGGACCTGCACCAACTACAGCAACACGTTTCCCGGTTGGTGTGAATAGACTTTCATTGATCCGGTGACCGGACGATTTGAAATCTGATGCTAACCGTTTGAGATGGCAAATGGCCACCGGCTCACCATTGCCCGGCCAGCCATGTCGGCATTTTGCTTCACATGGACGCGAACATATCCGCCCCAGTGTTCCGGGCAGAACATTGGCCATCCTATTCAACTCGTAAGAACGGCCAAACCTCTCTTCGGAGATCATGCGGATATAGGCAGGTATGTTGGTAAGCGCTGGACAGGCTGACTGGCACGGGACGTTTTCTTTAACCCACCCAATGTCACGCGGGTCGGTTGAATAACGAACCGGAGTTACTACTCTTTGGCCATAGGAATGAGCATCAGAGAAGTCCTCATTCTCACTTAGATAGATCTTGCGGGTTTCGTTGGGGTTCATATCGAATTTTCCACCAAGGTAATCGCGAAGTTTAATGATGCCTCTGATCGGTGACAGATGCAACTTACAAATGCCAAAAAATCCAGTCAAAACTGGTTGCACTTGAATACACCGTCAAAAAACAGCCCGATATTCGCTATTGATATTAAGTCATTTGATGCTTTTCCTGTTATTGATAAATGGCAGCTCCTGGCACTAAGCGCAAGTGAGGTCGCGCTCGGTTGAGGTCTGCTATGGGCTTGTCTTATATTTTCCCTATCGATCTGCGAAGATTGAGCC
>DAOUPT010000096.1 GCA_030626025.1 Anderseniella sp.
CGCTCAAGTGCGGTAGCGTGGACAAAGACATCCTGACTTCCCTGGTCGGGAGCAATGAAACCAAAGCCTTTTTGATCATTGTAAAATTTAACTGTACCGGTTTCCATGGAGTTTCCTTTTTTGAACCATGTTTTCTGATAGATCGGCGCACGCGAAATCGCATGAACGCCAGTCCACTTATATCGATCTAAAATTTGGGAGAATGTAGAACGCGCAAACTCTTTTCGAGGCGCAACAGCCTAGTTGTCCGGCTTAAGTCGATAAGCGTATATAGGTGTTGCTCGCCAGCATTACAAGGGTTTTAGGTGGTTGCCTGTGAGTTAACTTCCCTGACCAGTTTTGGCACAATGCTTCCATCCGGACGTGACCCGGTGAGGACGACGATGTACCCTCAGCAGAAATTCGCACAAGGGCCAACAACTTCCGTTCCTCGCACAAAGTGGTCGATTCATGTTCGGTTTGCCGCCGATCTCGGATGAAAGAATTTTACCGCAAAAGCGTGTTGTTAACCCAACCCGGCCACTATGTTCTATGCGTTGAATTGTTATATTCTTGCAATTGCCGACGCCCATGACTATGTAGGACCATCAATAATGCGTCGTGACTTGGGAGAGATGCATCCTCAGAACCCTCGGTTAGAGCAAGTATTTCCTGATCAGATTGTTGTGCCAATGCATACAATAGCGACAGAACGAAACAATCCTTTTCCGATAATCTGCGACATCGAACAGTGCAACTGATTTGTGCTGCGATGGATTCATATTCCAACAACTACTCGCAATTGATATCTGGAGAGGTCCCACAATATGCGAGTCAATGGAACTGAAAAGTTTTTTAACCATCCATGCGGCTTTGGCCTCATCGCTCCTAAAGATGGCGGTAAAGGTGTTTTTGTTCATGTGGCAGTCCCGGAAAATCTGGTGTGCCGTCCATTGATGACGGCAATAAACTAAGCTTTGAGATCGAAAATGATCCCCGCGAACGTGGGTGCAGGCAACCAATCTGCTACTTGATCAAGAAATAAGCCTCGGGCATTCCATCGGGCATGAATTCTGATGGGGTACCGAATTTGAAGACAATGAAACGAAAGAGAAAATCGAAATTGAAAATTATGAAATTCGGCACCGTTCGGTGCTTTGATGCCCGAAGCGGCAAAGGCTGGATTACCCCAAATGACGGAAGTAGCGATATAATTATAAGGCAAGCAGCAATTAACCATGCACGCCTCGGTCAACTCGCCGTAGGTCAGACGATCGGCTTCGATATCGCACACAAGAGCCGCACAGCGGTGAACTTGTGGGCCACTTGGTCAAATCGTTAATTAGGATTTGAAATCCGTATGTACTAACCAGTTCCAGAAACAGCCCATTGTCGATGCTAAGTATATCAGTCATTGGCACATTTGAGACGTAAATTGCTGGGCACTAATTAGTCTGAAGTTGACCCTTAAGAGACTTTCCTGGTCCGCGGACGCGACAGTCAGTATGGACAATCCGTTTGGACGTCACTATCCTTTTCGGGTTATTGGCGAATGTGTTGAGAAAGGACCGTTTATGCCTGCCCGCGCCGAACGCCTCTACCTATATCCCGATTTGCATTCAGGCCGACAACCAGAGCCCGGTCGGATCCTCGAGTTCCCCGTGTGGTGGGATCGTCGGGAATTTTTCAGCCGATTCAAAGCCCGGGAAGTGGATTGCAGCAACCCGGTCGACGAGAAGAGCGCCTATCTCATGTTCGTGGATGATGCCTTCGCCTTTGACAAGGAGTGTCTAGAGCGAACCACCACCGAGCTCGGTACCGTCCCGCCTCACATTCGCGACCGTCAGGCTGAATTTGTTGATGCGTTGCGTCGGAGTAAATGGGTGATTGTCGAATCCTATGAATGGGACTAATGGGGAATAATCGAATCTGCTTTGTCCGCTTAGCCGCTGATCGATTGCAAATGATCGACGACCGTTAATGGCACAAAATGCCCGTACAAGGTGGTCTGGCGGCGCGTCTGTTACCAACCCTATTCTCACCGTATCATTTGTCACGCCGTTTAGGGGATAATTGACCCTTTGCAGAAGATTGACATTTGTTATGAAGTGCAGTTTTACGTTTACCGAATAACTCAATTCACACAGCATCTGAAAGCACTGCGAAAAATCATTTTTGGAAATGTCTTTTGGCAAACATCGCATGGCCAGCAACTGCCAATAAAACAATTGAGCCACCGACAAGGGTCATTTCGCTTGGTATTTCATTTATCAACAACCAAACCCAAATCGGACCAAGTACAAATTCTATCAACAAGAGTAATGTCAATTCTGCTCCCCCAAGATGACGCGAAGCTGACACCACAAGGAAATGACCTGCAGATGATATGATGGCACCCCAAGCAAAGCAGATCATCAGGTCATGCAATGATATTTGCAGCTCACCGCTTACCATGAAGGCCGCCACCACCATCGCAATTAGCGAACCAATAGCGGTCGCAGGCAGCATGTTGATAGAACGTTTTTTGCGCAATGCAACGACAAAACAAGCAAAGCATATGCTGGCAATGATTGCCGTCAGGTTCCCAAATATCGAACCGGCAGCTATTCCATCGTTGACCATTATGGCTATGCCACAAAGAGCAAATGCGATTGTTGCCATCGTTGCCATGCTCAATTGTTCGCCTAGTATTACCCATGCGATTATGGCTGTGAAAAAAGGAATTGCACTCAGAATGAATACGGTATTGGCCACCGTTGTATGGGTAATTGAAAGAATATAAAAGATAACCGTTCCCGCATAAAACATTCCAGCTACAATCCCGAGTACGCCAACTTGCCGAAACACCAGAACAGTCTCTCGGCCGTTTTGGAAAAACACGATACATGTTATCGCTCCACCAAGCGCCAACCCCCGCCAAAAAATCAATTGCCAGTCGGTCGCTGCTTCAATACTGCGAACCAGCAAGCCACCCGTACTGTTCAGGATCGCGCTGACAACCATCATCGCCACAGCCCGCCTGTGCCAGGTAATAACAGACGAGATTTTGGTGACCTGATTTGAATTACCCTGTAGTGGTTTTTCGCCCATTTTTTTGCCTGATGAATTTCTGCTCAATCACTTCCGCGCCCCAAGAAGATCCTGGATTTTCCTGAACCAATATAAAGCCGTATTTTTCGTAAAGTTTTCTGGCAGCATCCAGTCCTTGAAACGTCCAAAGGTGGGTTTCGTCAAATCCTTGTTCGTCACAAAAGACCATTGCTTTTTGCATGAGCTGATTTCCAACCCCCGTCCCCCGCGCAACCTCATCAATAATGAACCATCTTAAAAGTGCGCAGTTTTTGCCAATGCTTTGACCATCAATAACGATGTTGCCAACAATCTGATTGTTTAACTCAACGAACCAGATATGATTTTCCGGTGCTTCCCATCTTTTTAGGAACTCTGAATATTCACTAGCAACCTTGCTTTCAAACTTAATACCAAAACCCACCAGGGTATGATAGAAAAGCGCGTGCATCTCGACCGTGCGGCCAAGCAAACCAGTCGTATGGCCCTCGTGAATAAAAACAGAAGCTGTCGTTTTGTTCAGATTATTTGGTGAAGGGGTTTTTTTCAATGCGCTTGCATATAGCTGAAGTCCTCTAAGAACACAGTTCTGCTCCTCTGTAGTCATTTTTTTTAATGCATTTTTTACCTGCTGTTCTGCAAATTTGTTTATTGCACTAAATGATTTTTTTCCCTGATCAGAGAGGTAAAGTTCTTTCGAACGGGCGTCTGAAATAGACCGATGCTCACAAAGCTCACCACATTCAATAAGTTTTGCCACCATCCGGCTTACTGTCGATTTTTCCAGGCTAAGTTTTTTTGACAATACCTTGGCATTTATTTTCCTGGCTGCGCCAATCTCGACAATCGCATGCACCTCGGAAGGTGAGAAATTTGTACTCGCTAGCGTTTGATCCATGAATCCAAGTTCTCTAACGAGTTGTCTTGAGGTTGTCCTTATTTCATCTATCTGTTTTGGGTTGATTATTAGTTGCATTACACAACTATATGATCGGAAATAAGTTTTTTCAAGTTTTCATAAATAATCCAATGAAATATCTTTGACCCAAATCTTCTGTGCCTGCTTTTGGCACATAATGCCCGTACACGGCAGGTCGACGCGGTTTCCGCTCTTAGGTCCATTCTCACCGGCTTTGTCAGAGCAATAATTAAAGGACAAACTTTGCTCTATGCCGGTGTATTTCAAGCTGCAAGTTGCTGCCACTCTGCCAAAGCAACAGATCGGTTCTGTTTGAAATTTTGTCGGCTGTAGAGATGGCGTTGCTGGTTGAAATGGTTATAAATTGAAGCATGGAGGGCCGCGAATTTCTGTAACGATTTGGCACTCCTGAATTTTGCCATCGCTCGTTCTCTTCGACGAAATGGTTGGTGTGAATTTTCAGCCCGATTGTTGAGCCAGCGCCCGGTTTCTTGACGGTCCGCATTTCCAATAACGTTCATTGCTGCTCCGTAGGAGCGAAGTCGGTCAGTCACAACCACCTTTGGGCGACCATATCGTTTCATTGTTTTGCGCAAAAACCTCAGTGCAGCCCTGCGATCGCGCCTTTTTGTGACAAATGATTCGAGTATTTCCCCCTCATGATCAACAGCTCGCCAGAGATAGAAAGTTTTACCGTTGATCCGAACAAAAACCTCATCCAAATGCCAGCGCCATTGCGACTGATATCGATACGCAGCAGCACGCTTCTTCCTGATCTTGGATGCGAACAACGGACCAAACCGGTTCCACCAGAATCGGATTGTCTCGTAACTGATGTCGATCCCGCGTTCATGAAGCAAATCTTCCACGTTGCGGAGCGAAAGTGGGAAGCGGACGTACATCATAACTGCAAGGCGAATGATTTCGGGTGAAGTTTTGAAATAACGGAAGGGATTTTTCATCTGCAAAGCCTACGAGGCGTGCAAACAGAGCTCAAGTTATTTTCCTCTGACAATGCCTCTTCTATGGTTGGCTTTGGTTCTGGCGCAGGTTCACCAGCTGTGATGTTCAGAGCTGTACCAAGCAACTTAAGCGCCGCAACACGGCTGCTGGGTGTCGTAGTGCTGAGGTCATCAGGGTCTGCTTCAGCCCAAGCCCGTTTAAACCATGTCTCCCTGTTGCGGGTGTTGAAATCTTCATCCCTCCTATTAATACCACGCTTCAGTTCATCAATCCTTGCCCGTATCTCACCCCGTGCAGCCATAGCAGATGCTTTGCTGTGGATGGTGACAGGCTTTGCTGTACTGAAGCAGAATGATTTTCGGTAAGCATCAGACAAGTTGCAGCCTGATGCCACGTGTTGACAAAATGCATCCTGTTTAAACGTCAGGCCGGATGGGGCTTTTGGTGACCGGCCTTTTGGCAGGTGGGGCAGTTCAAGCTCAGGCATTGGTTTGTTGCGCGATGATGTTTTCATGGAATTTACCTACAGCTTCCTTCAATCAGTGGGCATATTGTATCATATTACCCCTGACCATCGAAAAGCCCAACATTAGAAAGGCTGTTTAAACGTGCTCTGGTTGCCTGTTTCAAGTGCTTGAGCTGCAAACAACCTTCAAACAAAGAGGGCATTGGGTTATTTACCCTACCACACCCATGTACCTCGCTGATTGCCGGGACTCAGAAGGGCCGTGAAGCCGCTAAACGGAAATTTCCACATACCCCGCTGCAAAAATAAAACAGCGCTGTATGAGTCTGTCTGCAACAATACGCTTGGTCTACAAACATCCATGCTTGCAGATTTATAACAGTAAGGGCGTTTAAACGGTGTGTGGCCTATTAGTGCCAAACACATCAGCAACATCTACATAACGAGCATCTCCAAAAACTGCCATCTGACAGCGATATTTTCTGGCTATTACTGAATTTAGGTAGGGTGCCACCAAGCAGGTACTTTCCATTGAAAAAACACTGTATGGCAAGCAGATTTTCGACTTCAAGCCCCTATACAGTGCTGGAGGAATAACTCCCAGCCGTATCAATGGAACAAGTCACACGGAAAGGAACCCATTACTTTGTTGATTGCTGCCACACACAGAGTCATAGAGGCGGCAAACACAAGCTTCCGCATCACCCGCTGCAAAAACAGAAACGGCGCCGTGCGACTCTGTCAGCTGTGGCAATAACAAGTTACGCCTTCAACGTTATACACTTACGGGTGTATGGCAAAATGGCAAAATCAACCTTGTAAATTTTTGCAATCGTTCACGCAGATCATCAATGTCTATATCGCGGAGTCTGTTGGGGGCGCCCGGTGGGTGGGGTTCAAGAGAACTTATATCCTGTTGCTGACGGTATTTAGCTCCACCTCTCTGAAGAGTAATGGTCATGCCAGCTTCTTTTCCACAATACATGCGATAGTCGACTGAAATCGTGATGAATCGGTAACAGTTTCGGCAAAACAATTACGTAAACGGAAATTTGTGCCTCGATACCGGCTGACTGTGGACAAATACGGCCCGCTCAGCTATTGATTTAGATCACAATGAGTTTTGAATAAAAACAAATTGCAATAAAAAGAGTGGGTTTTGGGGAAGTAATGAGTAAACAACCTCTGGCAGACAGTGCGTCGAACCAGGCCGTTATGCCGAGTAGTAATGCAAATGGCTCTGGCCAGCCTGAACAGGTGCCGCAAGCTATAACGCCAGATGAAATAGAATATTCGGTTTCTGGCGGATTGGCTGCCAAGCTGGCAAAACTCAACATTTCCATTGCCTTGACTTCCTATCAGTCCGGCTTGCTATATTTTGTTGGCCGCAACAAGGAAAACGGCATTAACATCCATCAAGCCGCTATGCCAAAGCCTATGGGCTTGTGTATAGATGATTCCGGCGCAACGGGTACAGCGGGTGGCCTGACCATGACGGCAGGCTATCAAATCATGCGGTTTGAAAACATCCTGCAACCCGGACAAGCCATCAATAATACCTTTGACGCCTGTTATGTGCCAAGAACCGTACATGTTACCGGCCGTCTTGATGCTCATGATGTGGGTATTGATGCTCAGGGCAGAGCAGTGTTTGTTAATACCCGGTTTAACTGTCTTGCTGTGCCTTCAGCCAAACATTCCTTTGAGATGATCTGGAAGCCAGATTTCATCTCCAGCCTTGTAGATGAGGATAGATGTCATCTTAATGGCATGGCCATGGAAAACGGCAAGCCCAGATACGTTACGGCTGTATCACGCTCAGATACCATCGATGGTTGGCGTGACCGGCGTGCGGATGGCGGCATTGTCATTGATGTTGAGACCAATGAGATTGTCTGTGATGGTCTTTCAATGCCCCATTCTCCAAGGATGCACAATGGCCAGCTATGGCTGTTAAACGCAGGTACTGGTGATCTTGGTGTTGTTGAGTTCGACAAAGCCGGTAAAGGTACCTTCAAGCCCAAAACGTTTTGCCCCGGTTTTCTGCGCGGGCTGAGCTTTCATGGCAATCTGGCCTTTGTTGGTTTGTCCAAGCCGCGCTACAAGCGCTTTGAGGGATTGGCACTGGATCAAAAACTCAAGGACGCGGACTCAGAGCCTTGGTGTGGCATTCAGGTGATTGATCTGACCACAGGGACCTGCGTTGACTGGTTCCGCATCGATGGCAAGATTGGCGAACTCTACGATGTGGAAGTTGTTCCAGACGCTGTCTGCCCCATGGCTGTGCCACCTATGTCCGATGAGGCAGCAGGCCTGATTACTTATGATGGCATGGCAACTGGCGCCGGTAACGCAGAGAGTACTGCAAGTACGCTGGATGGTGCGGCGCCCGCATCAGTAAATAATCAAACAGTACAAACAAACCAGACAATCAGAGATTAAAGTACAGGGTAGTTGAGGGACTAAAGTTATGACACGCATTCCAACCAATCAAAATGAGGGCAGCACCCGCAGTGCTCGCAGTACCCGCTCCACCCACAGTGGACGCTCCATCAATCATTTTGTCGAGCGGGTCAGGGATGGCCTTTTGCGTGGCGGGCGTATGACCAAATTTGCCGGACAAGCAGCAAGCTTTGCACCAAGCCTTGCCGGTCTCACAGGTCTTGGTTCCATTCTTGGTCCGATTTTCAGAAAGTCGGCTTCTCTGCTCGGGACGTCGGTGTCAGGAAGAGCCTTGGCTCTTGCCATGATGGCAGCGGCACCCAT
>DAOUPT010000079.1 GCA_030626025.1 Anderseniella sp.
CTGTCGGCTTGCGAGGAAGCATACCCGCCCTCCAAATAAGATCTGGTAGAAGCAGCCCCTCCTATCAAACTTTGCTTCCTCAGTGTTAGTTGAATTGAACACAGCAAATCGTTGGCTTCGATTGTGTAGAGTTTTCCAAGTTCAAGCTTTTCAAACTGCAACATCAACCGTTGGAAATCAGCCACCCGATTACCGTGACAACACCTTACCAAGGGCCTTTGGTATAATGCCGCCATTGGCGAAATAGAAATCGAGATAGGAAAGCCAAAAGCCTTCACCCGTCACCCTGGCACATGAACTACACCGTTTTTGAACAGAAATTCTCCACGACGTTTTGCAGAAGACGCGAAATATTGTTATCAAAACCATTCCAGGGCAAGCTGCCGCAAAAGGTAATCGAGCCGGTGGCGAAAACCGCGCCCCCGCCAGAATATTCAGCGTAGATCATGTCAGCGTGTTTTGCCTCTTTTTCGGTGCCGCCAGAAAGGTTTGTCAAGTGGGTGAGCTGCTCTTCGGGAACCAGCATAAAGTCATCGTCGCGGGTTACCGAGCGGGCCAGTAACACCGTATTTTCAGGCGTGCCAATGCGGTGGTCCATGTGGTCCAGTTCAAACCCGGCTGCCCCATGTCCTGAAAACCCGAAATCGCCGATAATTTTATCTTCCATCCCTTTAAATACCCAATCAAAGGCAGGGTCTGTACAAACGCGCTGGTAAGGCCCGCCAACGAATTGGCCTTGCGCGGCAAAGCCTATTGCGACAAGTTCTTGTGGCGCACGGCCATTGCGGCGCCAAAGTCCGCCATAGGTGCCATCAAAGGCATTGTAGTATTCGCCGGGCTCAGCAGCCCAGGCACGAATACCATCTTCGGCGCGGCGGATTTCCAGCAAGCTGTCATTTTCGCTGTGAACGGCAATCCGCCAATAAAATCCGTTACCCCCGAGATAGAGCAAATTGCCACCCTCATCGCGATAATCGCGCAAGGCGTCAAGCGTTTCGCCGGTGTGATATTCAGGATGCGTTGCCGTGCTGACCGCCTTGTAGCCCTCAATCGCGGCACGTCCTTCATTGTGCAGTTCGACATCCGTGATCAGATCATAATCAATCCCTTTGACGTGTAACCAGCTGATCAGATGCATATCAGCCGGGAAATGCCGCAAGCCCGAACACGATGCGTTGCCAAAAGTCACATAACCGGGGCGCAGGTTAAAAAGCGGGCGGTGATGGGAAGCATGGCAGATACCCGAACCATCACAATGGTAGTTATAGGTGGAAAGCCCATATTGTGGAAATTGTGCCGGATTATAAGGGTAAGCCTGCCAGTCTGCGTTCCGCTCCTGCCAGGATGGTTCATATTCCGGACGGGCATGGTTGCCATAAATGGAGTAGGTAAATGTTGAGATCAATACACACAGATCCGCTTTCGGTTTGCCACGTGGTGCACACACGAAAAAGGGGATCGCATCTTGATGTCCGTCGCATTCCAGGCGCATTAAATAGATGCCGCTCGGCATGTCGTCGGGAATGGTGAAAGAAAAGTCGGTGTCCCACTCAAAATCGTAAATGTCATCTTCGTGGAAGTGTATGGCCGCGTAATGCTGCGGTTTGTGGCTCCAGTTCATTTCCGAACCATCCCAAGTCGAACCGGTCATGGCGCGGGTGGGATAATTCACCAGATCAAGTTCTGGACCGGCTTTCGCAGGGATGGTGGTTTTGCCCATGTCGCAACTAAAATCCCACGCACACAAGGCCTGGCCATCAACCATGATCGACGGGGCTTCGATCTTGCCATTGAAATGCTGGATGGCCTTGCCGTTGTGAATGCGTGCAGCGATCGTTGTGGTACCTGACAAGGCCACATCATCAGCACATTCCCCTTGCCCGCAGGACGGTGCTGCGGCATAGCGGCCCAACTGGTGCTGCTCAACGGTGATGCGCCCGGCTTCAATTTTCGCTTCTATCCGATACCACCGGCGCAAGTTTAACGCGGTGCCGGTGGTAACAGCAATATCACCAGCCTTGAGGCAAGCAGCCCCGTTCTGGTCCACATGCAAATCATATTCGCCAATAGCGATTACAGATTGGCGCTGGTCTTTGTGCAAGGTTGGATAGATGTTGGCAGAAAACACCAGGCAAGCGCCGCGATTGGCAGATATTTTTCTTTTCGCAATTGCAAATGAACCGGCAAAGAAAGGGCGATGGACCGATGGAAACTCTTGGCGCAAGAAATAGTCCGATGCGTCTTGTTCGATGATCCCCGGGCCTTGCGGATTGGCGTCGGCGCTTATCGAGCGGACCAATCGGGCGGAAAAGGGAGCATCGGAGACCGACGACACCTTGAATTCCAGCGTTTCTCCAGGCCGCGCCGAAAGGTGGTTGACATAACCCAGCAAAGGCAGGTTTTTTTCGCGTGCAGTCATATAGGTGGCTCCTCAACAAGATCCGGCAGATATGTGGCCCAACCAGAAAACAACACCTGTAGAGCCTGCGCGGAGTGGTTCGGTTAAAATGTTAGTGCATTGTTTTTCCCTGGTCCAGGCAACTTCCGCCCTAGCCGTTACAGCGGTGCGCGGCCTATTGCCGGGATTGCGGCTTCAATACTGGCGCCTAGGCGCACAGCCATGGCCTCGTCATGCGGGTGGGCCACAATTTGCAAGCTCTGCGGCAAACCGTTATCAGCAAGGCCCACAGGCACACTCAAGCCGCACAATGCCAGATAATTGAACGGGCGGGTGAAGTGAGCAGGCGATATTTTCTGGTCAACATCGCCGATTTTGGGCGCTGTCTTAAGAACGGTTGGCGTAAGAATAGCATCGAACTTGCCCATAGCCGAATTGAATTCACCGCAACGCCTTAGCCGTGTTTGCAGCATCTGGGCATAATCATGGGCCAGATACGTCTTGCCGGTCAACATGCGCTGTCGCACATCCTCGTCAACGGGTGCTGCACGATCTTCATAAAGGGTGCCATGGTTGTTGTAGGCTTCAACCGCAGTTATAGCACCATTATCATCGGCAAGGCTGCTATAATCAAAGGGCGATGAAAACACCTCTACAATCGCCCCAAGGCTGCGCAGTTTTTCTATTCCATAATCGTAACCAGCAAGGATTTCGGCTGAACAATTTTCCCGTTCGGCGTTGTCTATCTCTCCCAGCCGAAGACCGGCAACACCCTTTGCCATCGCACCGTAAAGCCCGTTTCCGGCCTGCCGGTCGCGCTCAATGGCAACACCCTCGCGGCCCTGCATGACCTCATAGAGGATAACAGTATCAGCAACCGTCTGGGCCAGGGGACCCGGTGTATCCAGTGTCTGCGACAGTGGTGTGATGCCATCACATGGCAATTGTCCTTCGGTCACTTTTAACCCGGCAATGCCGCAATAGGCTGCCGGCAGCCTCACCGACCCGCCAGTATCTGAACCAATAGCGCAGACCGCAAGACCGGCTGCTACAGCAACACCCGAGCCTGAAGACGAACCGCCGGGTATGCGGTGGTTTTCCAGATCCCAGGGGTTCATGGGGGTTCCCATATGCTGGTTGGTGCCCCAGCCGCCAAAGGCGTTCTCTACCGCCTTGGTCTTGCCAAGAATAATACCGCCTGCTGCAATCAGGCGGCGTACGAGGGTACCGGTCGCCGGGGATATACGATCCTTTAACGCCATTGAACCATTGGTGCAAATCCGGTCTTCAAGGTCGAAAATATCTTTAAGGCCAAATGGAATTCCATGAAATGGCCCGATCCGGTGACCTGATGCAATGGCTTTGTCGGCGGCTTCGGCTGCCTGCATTGCTGTGTCAAAAAATACGCTCTGATAAGCGCCAAGACGCGGATTATGTGTCTCAATAGCCTGTAAATGCACGTCCACGACCTGAGACGGCTTTAGCAGTTGACTGCCATAGGCAGCCGACAGACTTTCAATACTGCCAAATACATCAGTCATTCAAATGTCTCCTGTTTGGGGGTCCCAGTTCACGGCCTTTTGACGACCGCACCAGATTTTGGTCAAGAACTGACTTTCCAGTCTTTCCCTGGCACTGCTGCCAGCAAATCGCGTGTGTAGCTGTGCTCGGGTTTGGCAAAGATATCGGCGGTCGCACCGGTCTCCACGACCTCTCCATAGCGCATCACGGCAAGCCGGTCACACACCTGGGCTGCCACCCGCAAGTCATGGGTTATGAAAATCATCGACAGGTGCATCCGATCCCTTATCTCTTCCAGGAGATCGAGGATTTGCGCCTGAATTGACACATCAAGCGCCGATACCGGCTCATCTGCAATCAAAATTTCAGGCTTAAGTGCCAATGAACGGGCAATGCCAATGCGTTGGCGCTGACCACCAGAAAATTCGTGCGGGTAGCGATTAAAAGACCGCTCATCAAGCCCGACAATAGAAATGAGCTCACGGGCCCGCGCATCAGCTTCAGCCTTGTCAATTCCCTGGGTCACCGGACCTTGGGCAATAATATTACCAACCTTGATACGCGGATTAAGCGACGCAAACGGGTCCTGGAATACCATCTGGATTTTGGTCCGCCAGGGCCGCATGGCCGCCCGGCTAAGTTCATTCACCTGGACCCCGTCGATGGAGATTTTGCCACAGTCGGTATCCATCAGCCGAATGATGCACCGGGCCAATGTCGATTTGCCCGAACCACTCTCACCCACAATACCGAGCGTTTCACCACGGCAAAGATCAAGTGTCACATTCTTAACAGCCTTGACCTCGCGTGCGGCCACCCCAAAACCGAACAGGCCGCTGCCACCACCGAAGGTCTTGGATACACCTTGTACGCTTAACACCGGGGTCTTTGAGCGGGGGCGCGCCTTGCGCGGATTGAGACTTGGCACAGCACCAATAAGCGCTTGTGTGTAGGGGTGGACCGGATTGTTAAGAACCTGCTCTACCGTTCCACTTTCCACAACCAGTCCCTGTTGCATCACCGCAACACGATGCGCGATATCGGCGACGACACCAAAATCATGGGTGATAAACAACACCCCAGTGTCACTGGCCAATTGCATTTCGCTGATGAGTTTCAAGATTTGCGCTTGCGTGGTGACATCAAGTGCTGTTGTCGGCTCATCTGCAATGAGAATTTTCGGTTTCAGTGCAAGTGCCATTGCAATCATCGCGCGCTGGCGCTGGCCGCCCGACAATTCATGGGGATATGCGCGCATGATTTGTTCTGGATTGGGAAGATGTACATCATCCAGCAGTTTAATCGCCTGTTTCGCCCGCTCAGCGCCAGACATATTAACATGATAGCGAAAAACCTCGTCAATCTGGGCGCCGATAGACATCACAGGATTAAGTGCTGTCATCGGCTCCTGGAATATCATCGAGATTTCGCTGCCGCGAATTTGCCTTAAGCGGTCGTAGTTGACTTTGGTGATATCCTCGCCATTGAATCCGATCTCACCTTGCGTTACTTGTACATGGGGCGCCGGTAGCAGGCCCATAACGGCTCGCGCAGTAAGTGATTTTCCAGATCCGCTTTCGCCAACCACGCACAGGGTTTCACCCCGCGCAAGCTCAAGATTGACTTCTTGAACGGCATATTGGCGGTCAGCACCAGCAGGCAGCTGGATGAAGAGGTTTTTGATATCAAGAAGTTTGTGTTTCAATTGCCTTCTCTCAATCTTGGATTTAAAGCATCGTTCAAGCCCTCACCAACAAGGTTGATGGCAAGCACTGTTACGAGAATGGCAATGCCGGGGAAAGTACAAACCCACCAGGCTGACCGCAGCATTGTGCGCCCCGCACCGATCTGAAAGCCCCAGCTCATGATGTTGGGATCGCCAAGACCGAGAAACGCAAGGCCGCTTTCAATCAAAATCGCAGTCGCCACCATAAGCGAGCCAACAACAATGATGGGGCTGAGGCAGTTGGGCAGGATTTCACGCACTATGATCCGCATATCGCTCATGCCAATGGTGTGACAGGCCTGAACAAATTCACGATTTTTCAACGAAAGAAACTCACCGCGTACAAGCCTGGCAACGCCCGGCCACGAAACAACTGTTATGGCAATCACAATACTCTCAATCGAAGGTTTCATAATGGCCACCAGCAAGATGGCGAACACGAATGACGGGATGGTCTGAAAAATTTCGGTAATACGCATCAAAATGTCGTCAACAAGCCCACCGTAATAGCCTGAAAACGCACCGAAGATGATGCCAATGAACACCGCGGCAAAGGTTGCCACCAAACCAATAAGAAGCGACGTTTTGGCGCCATGTGCAATGCCGGACGCCACATCGCGGCCAAGCGTGTCACTGCCAAGAAAGAAACCGTTTGCGCCGGGAACCGACAGCGGTATGCCGGCAAGTCTGAATGGATCATCCGGGAAAATCAGACTGGCGATGGCGGCCATAAAGATCACCAGGACCAGGATGCCCAATCCCATCACTGCTGAGCGGTTACGTGCATATCGACTCCAGAATTCATTCATGATCAGGACACCTCAATACGCGGATCCAGGAAAGAATAGATCACGTCAACAGTCAGATTAACAACAACGACAAGCACCGATGACAAAAGGAAAATACCTAAAAGCAGGTTCAGGTCCCGCGCAAACAGCGATTCAAAGGCCAGCATGCCAAGACCGGGCCAGGCAAAAACCGATTCCACAATCACTGAGCCGCCAATCATGGCACCAACCTGCACCCCGGCCATCGTTACCACCGGCAAAAGCGCGTTACGCAGCACATGCACAAATGTGATACGGCGTTCGGTCAGTCCCTTGGCACGCGCTGTCACGACATAATCCTGGCCATATTGTTCCAGCATCGATGCACGCATCATGCGGGTATAAAGCGCCAGATAGAACAGCGACAGCGTAATGGTGGGAAGCACCAGATGATGAGCAATATCCACCACCCGGTCCCAGCCTTCATAAAAGGCGGCAACCGTTTCCATGCCGCTTGTGGGAAACCAGCCAAGGTGAATTGAAAAGACCACAATCATCATCAACCCCACCCAGAACAGTGGGGTGGCATAGGTGATCAGCGCAAACACCGAAATCACACTGTCTTTCCAGGTGTTGAGCCCGACCGCCGCCATCAACCCCAGAAAAATGCCAAAGCCGATAGCGATGATGATCGTTGTCACCATCAGCAACAAGGTTGGCCAGAAACGGTCAATAATCAGTTCAGACACCGCCATGTCGTGGCGGAAGGAATACCCCAGATCAAGGCTGGCAACGTTTTTAAGGTAAACTAAAAGCTGCACAGGAAGCGGCTTATCAAGGCCGAATTTGGCCCGCAATTCAGCCATGTATTCAGGTGTAGCTGAACCTGCCTCACCGGCCAATACGTCAACGGCATCGCCTTCAGCCAAATTCAGCAGGAAAAAATTCAAAACGACAATGGCAAGGATAATCGGAACGCCCTGCGACAGTCGCCTTAAAATGTGCCAAAAAACTTTGCCGCTTTTACTCATAAATATCTCTTCCAGCCGCTAGCGCAACAATCATTGGAGCGCCACGACAAGGTTTAAAATCTAATAAAAAGGTAACGATGAATGAAAATGGCGGGCGGCAGTCATGAAATGCCACCGCCCGGCCATATTTAACTAGTCGTCGATCCAGGCTTCAGCAAATGAGCCATACGCACCAAGAGCAGAACCATAGGCACCCTTCAGCTTGGTATTGTAGACCGTCAGGAACTGAAGTTCGAACAGGTTCACGACTGGCATATCTTCGGCCAGAATTTTCTGAACGTCCTTGTAGATCGCTGAACGCTTTGTTGCATCAGGCTCAATCATGCCAGCAGCCAGCAACTTGTCCAAAGCCGCATTGGAGTAGCGTGAAGAGTTCACGAAATGCGTACCTTTGCGGATCATGTTGGTACCGTAGTGACGATGCACACCAAGCACCGGATCAGGCAGCTGGTAGAAGTAGTTCACATTCATAGCAAAATCGTATTTGTGATAAATGCGTCTTAACCAGGTCGGAACGTCCTCATAGCGCAGGTCAAGCTTGATACCGATATCGCCCATGGCTTGCTTGAGGTATTCACCTGCACGGCGCCAGTCCTCACCGTAGGGGATGAGGTCAAGCACAGCAGTCATGCGCACGCCATCACTGTTACGCTTGAACCCGGCGGCATCAAGCACTGCATTGGCAGCAGCTGTATCACCCTTGGCCGGGAAGTTGGGCATCGCAGCATGCAGACCTGTTGCTGAGAAATTGCTGGTCAGGGCACTGGTGGCAGGCTTGCCGTAACCGAACCAGATATTCTTAATCAGGAACTCCCGGTTGATCGCAAGCGAGATGGCTTTTCTGACCGCGGCGTCAACAAACGCCCCTTTCTTGGTATTGAACTCAATCAATGCCATTGGGTTGATCATCGAATAACCGTCCGTTGTGACCGAGATGTCATCGCGCTTTTTCAGGCGCACAGCATCAATGTTCGGGATCGCGCCATAGGCACCATACAAAACTTCGCCATTTTCCATGGCAGCTGTGCGTGTTGATGCGTCCGGGATAAATCTGCCAACAATCTTGTCCAGATATGGCAGACCTTTACGCCAGTAGTTTTCGTTCTTGTCCAGACGAATGTACTGGCCTTTTTTCCATTCAACGAACTTGAAGGGACCTGTGCCGACAGGTTTGTTGCCAAGTTTGGCAGACTTGATGTCCGTGCCTTCCAGAAGGTGTTTAGGCACCATCGGTGATTCGTAAGCAGATAGCGCACGAAGCATGTAGGGCGCTGGTTTTTTCAGGTTCAGCACAGCGGTATGCGCATCAGGTGTGTCGATGCTCTCAACTTCACTGAATGTGTTTGGCCCGCGCGGGTGGACTTTACTGAGCACATTCATGATGGCGAACTGCACATCGGCTGATGTGAATGGCTTGCCATCATGCCATGTAACGCCTTTGCGCAGATTGAAGGTCACTGTCTTGCCATCAGCGCTCACGGCGTGGCTTTCGGCTAGCACATGAACTATTTTACCATCATTGTCGTAGTCAAACAGACCTTCATACACCTTTGGCGCAACAAGTCCGATAGGACCGGATGTTGATACGTAAGCGGCAAGTGATGGTGGCTCAGGCTGCACCAGAAATACCAATGTTCCCCCAGATTTCTGTGCTTGAGCAGAAATTGCGCCCAACAGCAGAGATATCGCAAGGACACAACTCTTCAATAGTGTCTTCATAATTATCCTCCCAAAAAACCGAAACTGACTTTTATTGCTTTTGTATGGTTTGTACCACAAGAACAGGCTCAAGCAATCCCGCCATAATGTCAATGGTTTAATGGGTTTAATGTCGAGAAATGATCCATTCAGTGAGGAAATCCGCGTTTTCGCAAGGGTTGTTTGCCAGATGCCGACATCACCTACCTGGCGATGCGACGGGGCTTCACTGATGGTGGCATGGCATCTGTCAACGGCAAAGTAAAAACCAGCCACAGGGGAGCGCAAAATACTGCCACTTTTTGAAGATTTTATCCGAAGCTGGAATAGGCGTGCGCCCAGGCATCCGCGCTCACCAAATAGCTGGCGGTTGCCTGGGCACGTTGGCCCGCGAGGGCCAAACTCTTCGTGCTTTTTATTAGGAGAGGGACTTGGCTTGCCGGGTCCGGCTTTGTCCAAGCCGATAGCTGTCCCCGTTCATCTCAAGAATGTTCACGTGGTGGGTCAGCCGGTCCAGGAGCGCGCCGGTCAGTCGCTTAGATCTGAATGTCTGCGTCCATTCATCAAAGGGTAGATTATACCAAGCGCCTGATTGGATGACTCATTTGTGATTTTCCATTTTGATGGATTTCTGATTCAAACGTTACATGGGAGGACATGCCATGGAACGTAAAGGAATTATCATTCGATCTGATTTTAACGCGCAACAGCTTCGCGGTTTGGCCAGCCATTGCCGCGATGGCAATCAGGCGCGGCGTTTGCTGTCGCTTGCGGCGGTCCATGCCGCCGATGCGCAGTCACGAAATAAGGAGTATCCCAATTCCGGCTTTTGACCGTTTGTCATCATACCATCAGCATCTCACCTCTCATGTGCCGCACTTAAACTCACTGCGCGACAATCTTCCTCAGGCTCTTTGCCCGTTAAATGTAGTGCCATGCACCATAACCGCCCAGACAATACGGGCCATTTTGTTGGTCAGTGCCACAACAGCAACCATATAGGGTTTGCGTTCCAGCAGTCCTGCAGCCCATTGCGTTGTCCTTGGCTTACCCTTTTGCGTATTCCGGGCACACTTTGCCACTGATTCCAATATTATCCGGCCACCCATTCCGATTTTATTCTGCTACCAAATTCAGATATCGTGGTTGAGGATTGTGTCTTCATAAGCAAACAGGGCTGATGAACCGCCCGTGTGAAGAAACAACACATTATCCGAAGACTTGAAAAAGCCCTGCCGAACCAGACCGATGAGGCCTGCCATCCCTTTGCCAGAGTAAACCGGATCCAGTAAAATTCCTTCATTGCGGGCAATCAACGAGACCGCTTCAAGAGTTGATGGCGCGGGAATGCCATAGCCGTCACCGACATAGCCGTCGTCGACATGAATTTTGCTGGCTGCTATTGTAGGTGCCTCAAGCAATTCCAGTGTTTTTTTGGTCAAGCCATGGACAGCACCAACTTGTTTTTCTCGCGGTTGACGCACGCTTACTCCCATTACCGGCAGATCAAAATCAAGCGCATGAAAGCCTGCTACCAATCCAGCTTGCGTGCCGGTGCTGCCAGTTGCCATGACGAGCCACTGGAAATTGATCTCCTGCGATTGGCTTTGTTGTACTACTTCTTGTGCACAAACTGCATATCCGAGCGCCCCGGTGACGTTCGACCCGCCGCCTGGAATAAAATACGGGCGATGACCTTCGCTGCGCAGTTTTTCAGTTGCTGCTTCACCTTCTGCATTCATATCAAGACCGGGTGGACGAAATTCGAGCGTAGCACCAAAAATCTTGTCGAGGAAAACGTTGCCTGTTACCTCGTAATCCGGGCTGCGGTCGGGCACTCGGCGTTCAAGGAGAGCATGACACTTAAGTCCGGCTCGGCAGGCAGCTGCTGCAGTTTGCCGGACGTGGTTTGATTGAATTGCTCCTTGTGTGACCAACATATCTGCATTCTGACTGAGCGCGTCTCCAACTAAAAATTCCAGTTTTCGGGTCTTATTGCCACCGGTCGCTAGACCGGTGCAGTCATCACGCTTGATGAACAGATTAGGTCCACCGAGTTGTTCGCTCAAGCGAACCATAGGTTCGATCGGTGTCGGTTGATGGCAAAGTGTCATGCGCGAAAAACGACCAAAATCGATCTGCTGCAAGTTTTCTTTTTGTGTGGCTGGCAGACTCATTGGGAAAAACTATCCTTTTCTTGTTGAGTTTTTAGGGTGGCTTAAATCGGTTGTTGCATCAAATGTTATGTTTAACTAACATTATGCAAATTGTGCATAAGGCGAAAAGCTATGGATTTTATCTGGTTTCGTGATCTCGATAATCTCGCGCGTACCGGCAACTTCTCTCAAGCTGCCAGGCTGGGAAACATCAGCCAGTCGGCCTTTAGCCGTAGGATCAGGGCAATTGAAAACTGGGTCGGGGTCACTCTGGTTGACCGGTCTCACCATCCAGTGGTGCTGAACAGCGCCGGCACACAAATGCTGGAGGCTGGGCAGCAAGCCCTAGCGCGCTTGGAAGCTGAACGTAACCAGGTCCGAGAAGCCCGCTCATTGCCAGACAAATACATCGTGACGTTTGGTGCACAACATTCAATCGGCTGGCGATTTTATCCAGCCTGGCTTCAGGCATTTGAAAATGCTTATGGACCGATTATCTCGCGTTTACGCACAGATGACCTCCCAAATTGTCTGAAGGACTTAAAAGACGGTGAACTGGATTTTGTCATTGCCTATGACAGTGAATTTTCAACAAGCTTAGAAGAAATTCCTGATTCACAATCGGTGCTGATCGGACAAGACATGTTGATCCCGGTCTGCAAGCCTAGGTCAGACGGGCTGCCGCTATTTGACTTCAAAAACAAAATGCCCCACCAAATTCCGAGCCTCAGGTTTGGCGCAAATGCCCCGATTAGCGAACACATTGAACCTCTGCTGCAGAAAAACAATCTCAACACCCAACTAAACGTTGTCTATGAAAACTCCATGGCAGGTGCGCTACGGATCAGGGCGCGTGAGGGAACCGGCGTTGCCTGGTTGCCTATGAGTCTCGTTGCTTCTGACATTGCCGCCGGTCTATTGGTGCGAACCGGTGAGACCGCATGGGAAACCAAACTGGAAATCCGCCTGCACCGCTTGCGCGGAAACTCAAATCAACTGACACGAAATATCTGGTCATTTTTGTCTGTGCGGGAAACAACTCCACTGGTCACTATTATTTAGCTTGTATGTTGACCAGAGAGATTGTTGACTTCCGTTCCGGGTCAAAAACCCCCGTTCTCGGCATCCTTGATTAACGGTGAAAAAGGGGTTGAAAGGGGACGTGCAGTCGGCCTTCAATGTACGGGGATTTTGTGGCATGAACGGAAGTCGCAGCGCGCCCTATTCGCATAAAACAGCGTTGAAAGCCGTTACAATCTTTCGATGGGAGGGTTAATACGCGCGACGGAAGTGGTATACTATTGTCAGCTTAATCGAAAAAGCCATTTATGAACGTTCTTTTGAAAAATGACCATCATCCAAATTGACAACATCCTTACCATCAGAGAAGCCGAGATATCGCTGACGTTCATTCGTGCAGGCGGTCCTGGCGGACAGAATGTCAATAAAGTATCCAGCGCTGTTCAACTGCGTTTTGACGCGCGCAACTCACCGTCTCTGCCTGATCGCGTGCGAGCGCAACTTGAAAACATCGCAGGTTCAAAACTCACAAAAGACGGCGTGATCGTAATCACAGCAAATAGGTTTCGCACTCAAGAGGCCAATCGCAAGGATGCCACTCAGCGTCTCAT
>DAOUPT010000111.1 GCA_030626025.1 Anderseniella sp.
GAAAACACCCAATTTTGGCTAAAAATGCAATTTTTGTGTTTTCTTCAAAAT
Organism: Anderseniella sp.; assembly: GCA_030626025.1. Taxonomy (GTDB): domain Bacteria; phylum Pseudomonadota; class Alphaproteobacteria; order Rhizobiales; family Aestuariivirgaceae; genus JALWJW01. Next base: position 52 of record DAOUPT010000111.1, read on the forward strand.
AAAAAAATTAATGAAATCAACAGCTTATGCGGTATCCATTTCCGAAAAATCGGCCAATGTGCGTTCAAATAGACGTTTTCACACAGCCTCTGCCAGGAGCAGTCATTTGTTGAAATTGCAGCGAACGGCAATACCGAGCCCTTTGCTGACGCGCTACCAGACACCATTGACGGTAACTATGTGCCAACCCTCCTGAGTAAGGGAAACATGTATGGATATAGCGCTTTCTATTTCAATCCATATACAACGATATTGAGAAATAAATAGGCAGCAAGGATGATAGAAATCCATAGCACCATGCTTCCCGTCGACCAGCTTTCTGAGAGATAGTATTTAGCCATGGAAGATTGAGAAATGGAACGGCGAATACGCTGTATCGGAGCTATAATCGCGGCCAAGGCTGCTTCTTTTGCGTTACTCAGAAAATTCAATCCCCGGCAAACACCGGCAGGAAGAAGTTTTTGATAGAGCCACTCGGCATCCAGATTTATCGAGCGTAGCTCTGGCGGATATATACCCTGCTTGTTCAACCAGACAAAGGCCAGCGCGGAAAAGAACAGCAATTGCAGTTGCGCGAGCACATGGGTTTGGTCATATGGCCAGTAATCGACTTCCCATGGGAGCAGCATATACAGGTATTGCGGCTGACTTCCGATAAATATGCAAATTGCAGCTGCCAGTCCCATGGCGATCAACATATTGACGGGTGCTTCTTTTGGACGGAGACCGGAATCATGCGCAAAGAAGGCAAAGTAAGGGATTTTGATGCCAGCATGGTGAAACACACCGGCTGAAGCAAACAACATGAATAGCCATCCATAGCTATAGTTTTCCTGCACTAGAGCGGTCATCACCATGGACTTACTGACGAAGCCGCTGAAAAGTGGAAACGCAGAGATGGATAGAGCCCCGACAATGCAGAACACTGTGGTTTTTGGCATGGTTTTATAAAGCCCGCCCAGATTAGAGCCGTTGGTATGACCCACGCGATGCAACACCACACCCATCGCCATAAACAGTAATCCTTTAAAAATCACATCGCTGAAAGCGTGGGCAACGGCGCCATTCAGGGCAAGTGCCGTTCCAATGCCAACGCCCGTCACCATGAAACCGACCTGGTTTATCAAGCTGTATGCCAACACCTTTCGAAGATCGTTTTCAATGACAGCATAAAAAATCGGAAAGCATGCCATGGTGATGCCGATATACACCAATAATTCTTCACCCGGATAACCTCGCGCCAAGGCATAGACCGCAATCTTTGTCGTAAATGCCGACAGGAATACGGTGCCGGTCACCGTTGCTTCTGGGTAACCGACGGTAAGCCATGTGTGAAAAAATGGAAATGCGCATTTGATGCCGAAGGCAATAAAGATTAGCCAGCCTGCCGTTCCTGCCAGACCAATTTGATTAAAGGTCAATGAGCCGGTGGCGTGATATTGTACCAATGCGCCGGATAACAGGAACACGCCCGATAGAACCTGAATGACAAGGTAGCGCATACCTGCGTTAAGTGCCCGCTCTGTACCGCGTGCCCAAATAAACACCACCGAGCTTACGGCCATCAGCTCCCAGAAAACGAACAAGCTGATTAAATCCCCGGCGAACACCGCACCCAGAGCACTGCCCGCATAAACTAATCCGGCAATCTCCTGCTTGGTATCATCCACCCGCAATGCGAATATGGTTGCAATGAAACTCGCCAGGCAGAACAAATAAGCAAAAAGCAAACTGAGCTTGTCTACTCGCAGGAGTGTCAATTCGACATTGAGAATTGACAAAGGTGAGTGAACGCCTGTGTCAAGATTAAGCCCGACATGCAAAGCCGCGATAACAGGCGTTGCCAGCAAAATAGTTTTGCGTATCGTGCCCTTGGTCACCAGTACTAACAGGGCGGCAAGGAAAAACAGGACGAATGGTGGTAACTCACTCATCGTAATAATTCTCCTCGCGCATAACCGCTTTGCGCATCCATTTTGCGAGCACAACCAATAAAACGCAGGCCACAAAACCGTAAATTGCATAAAATGCCGGTATTTTCTCCCATGCTATCGCAATATGACGGTGAACGACAAAATCGGCGACAACCAGCAAGGCGCAGATTGCGTAAAACCCTGTTAACAGGCGTTGCACGTTTTTCGGGTTATCGAATAGATGCTTGCTTTTAGCCTTTTCAGACATATCAAGGCCCTCCGGCAGCTAAAGCTGCTAGTTGATAGAATGGATCTGGATAAAAGAACAATAAAACGCACGTGAGCGATGTGATAATCATCGCCGCCAGAATTGTTTTTGGTGCCTCTTTGATCTTGGTATAGTGTTCGCCATCAGCGGGCTTACTGAAAAATGCGCGCATGGAAATGGGCAGCAAATAGGAAACGTTCAATAGGGAACTGAGCATCAACACGCCGAGCAATATCATTTGACCGGTTTCGATGGTCCCCAAAGCAAGATACCATTTGCTCCACATCCCGCCAAATGGCGGTAACCCTATAATGCTTATGGCTCCGATGAAAAATGCCCCGAAGGTGACTGGCATGGCCCGCCCCAGACCATTTACTTCACTGACCAGTTTTTTGCTCGTTACAACGTAAATTGAACCGGCGGCAAAGAACAGGGTGATTTTTGCAAATGCATGCATGGCGATATGGATGGAAGCGCCAATAAGACCGGACTTGCTCGCCAGCATGGCACCCAGTGCAATATAACTTAACTGACTTACTGTCGAATAGGCCAGCCGCGCCTTAAGATTGTCTTTGTTCATGGCGGTCAGGGACCCCAACAACATGGTTGCCGCTGCAACCCAGATCAGGATACCGGTGACATCGTTGCTCACAATGAAATCACTGCCGAAGATATAGATCGTGACTTTGAGCAGGGTAAATACCCCTGCCTTAACAACGGCCACCGCATGTAACAACGCGCTTACCGGGGTTGGTGCCACCATGGCAGCGGGCAGCCAGCGGTGAAACGGCATGACAGCAGCCTTGCCAATACCAAAAAGAAATAGCGCATAAAGCAGCCCAGCCCAGGCGGGGTCGAGCTTGCCAGCCAGAACACCGCCTTTCTGGAAGGTGATGGTGTCCGCCACAAACCAGGTAATGAGTATGCCCAATAGAAAAAGACCGATGGACGTGCCCAACAAAATCCCGAGATATGTTCTTCCGCCCTTTTTGGCTTCGTCTGTTCCAGAATGGGTGACCAGCGGATAGGTCGAAAGCGTCAATAGTTCGTAGAATAGGAATAGGGTGAACAGGTTCTCAGCAAATGCCACGCCCATAACGCAGGAGATGGCAACTGCAAATGCGGCGAAGAACCGGGTTTGATTTTGTTCCTTGAGGCCGCGCATATAACCAATCGCGTAGATTGATGTCACGATCCATAAAAGCCCGGCAACCAGCGCAAATAACATTCCCAAAGCTTCGATTCTGAAAGCGATCGTGATTCCCGGCATGGGTTCGGAAACGGTTAGCGCAAACTCCTCTCCTCCTAGAAATCGTATTGTAGTTATGACAACAAGAACCGCAACCAGCGAGGCGGTAACCAGCGTCACGCTTTCTCGCAAGTTGGGATATCGCCCCACGGCAATAATTCCAAGCGCACCGAGAAGCGGTAATAGCAGGGTGAGCAGAAGCAGAGCCGTGTTACTCATTTCACCACAACCCCCAGTGCTTGCGCAGCGCGTCCGGCAACACCTACCGTTAAGTCCGTATCGAGTCCAAAATAGATATTTGCGAAAACCAGTATCCAGGTGGGTGCCAATAGCAGGGTGGGTGCTTCCTTCACGGTCAGATTTGTGTTCGTGGCCGGTTTGAAGTAGAGCGCTTCAACGATTTTGCCTACATAGACCACGGCAAGTAAGGAGCCGAAAAGTATGACGGCAACCACGACCCAGTTCTGTTGTTCCAGCGCGGCCAGCACTAGATACCATTTACTGACAAACCCGGCGGTACCCGGCACACCGATTAAGCTTAAACCGCTAACGAGGATGGCACCGAAAGTCCAAGGCATCTGCCTGCCCAACCCTTGGATGTTTTCCATGCGGCAGGTACCGATCCGAAAGACGATTGCACCGACTGCCATGAACAGGGCGCCTTTCATCAGCGCGTGATTGAACAGGTGAATGATCGACGCTGTTACCCCCTGTAATGAGGAAAAACTCAGTCCGATCGCCATATAGCCGATCTGCGCGACACTGGAATGGGCCAATAACTTTTTCACGTTTGTTTGATAAATTGCGCGAACCGATCCGCTGAGAACGCCGACGATGCCCGATAGGAGGAACAAATCATTGGCAGGCGTGTTCGTTACAAAACCATCTGGAAAAACGGTGAACAGGATGCGCAGCATTACATAAAGCGCAACCTTGGTTGCGGTCGCTGCGAGAAATACAGTAATCACCGAGGGCGCGTAGGTATAGGCGTTGGGCAGCCAGAGGTGCAAAGGAAACAGTGCCAACTTCAGGGCGAAGCCGATCATGATGAAGGCGAAACCGGTATGTATGGTTTTCAAACCGGTGATTTCCGGCAGGCGTGACGCCAGATCCATCATATTCAAGGTGCCTGTCTGCGAATAGATCAGGCCCACGCCAATCAGGAAGAAGGTAGCGCCAAGGGTCCCCATGATCAGATATTGATAGGCTGCGGTCAAAGCTTGTCGCTTGCTTCCTAGGCTGATCAATGCATAGGAGGAAAGGGAGGAAATCTCCAAAAACACGAAAAGATTGAAGATGTCACCGGTTTGCGTAATGCCTAGCAAACCCGTAAAACAGAGCAGAAAGGCGCTGTAGAAAAGCGGGATTTGATGTTTTAAGATTTCCTTCTCGACGCTCAACAGGGCATAAGGCACGGTAACGGCGGCGATACCCGCGACCATCAACGCTACAAGAGCGTTGACCGCGTCGATTCGGTAGGCAATGCCCCACGGAGGCGCCCATCCACCGAACTCGTAATTGATAAGCCCGAGGTTTAATACTGACCACAACTGCATTCCGGCCAGCAGTAGGCAGGCAGAGGTCACAAGCAAGGCCACCAACCAAGGTTTCCGGCCAGGCGGCAGGATAGCGACGACTGGGGCCGCGATAAGAGGAATGACAACGAGCAGAAGGCTTAAATGACTCCACATCACAACGAATTATCCTGTTTGTGAATTTCGTCTTCCTCTATGGTCCCGTAAGCTTCTTTGATACGGACAACCAGTGCCAATCCTAGAGCTGTCGTCGCGACGCCAACAACGATTGCGGTGAGGATCAAAACATGGGGCAGAGGATTCGAATAAATTTTAACGCCTTCGGTGATGATGGGAGCCGCCCCCCCCTTTACCGTGCTCAAGCTGATGTAGATCAGAAAAACAGAAACCTGAAAGATATTCAGACCGACAATCTTCTTGATGAGATTGCCGCGACTGATAACGGTATAGAATCCGATCATCATCAAGAAAATGGCAATCAAGTAATTGTAGTGGCTGACAACAAAATCCATCAACACCTCTCTCTGCCTGCAAAGGCGAAAAAGATGGTCAACATTACCGCAAACACGGAAATTCCCACACCCAGTTCAACCAGCATAATGCCAATGTGTTGACCGGCAACTTGATTATCGGCCAGTACTGAATAATCTAAGTAGTTCCCCCCCATGAACAACGACACAACACCGACACCGGCAAAAATCAGAACCCCGAGACTAATGAGAAACGTCAGAATCGATTTGGGGATTATGCGTTCGGCGGCGTCGAGCCCGAAAACGAGGGAATAGAGAATGAGGGCGGCACTCATAATGATTCCCGCCTGAAATCCACCCCCGGGACCATAGTCCCCATGAAACTGCACATAGAGCGCAAACAGGATGATCATCGGAATCACAGTTTTCGAAACAATCCGAAGGACCAGATTTTGAGGTATCCGCTTTTCCTTGGCTCCGCCGGTTGTTGACTTTTGACGCTTGTCACCAAGCAGCAACAAGACGGCGATTCCCGCCGTAAAAATAACGACAACTTCCCCA
>DAOUPT010000018.1 GCA_030626025.1 Anderseniella sp.
CCACAAACATCCCGGTTAGATCAAAAATCTTGAAAAGAAGCGCGCACCGATGGATGCGAGAAACTTTAGCTAAATAATATGCACCACCGGCGCACGCGACATGGCGATTTCGAAAGGTACAACCGCAAAAGGTTCAATCCTTTCGGAGACGTGTCAATCCGCTTGTTGGCTCTCAGTAAAAAGATGCTCTAAATGAGACTTACTCCACCGTTCCAGAAACCCAGACCAACCTTCGAAAGGCAAGGGCGGGCAGCCTGCTTTTAAACCATTCCCGTGAAGGTACCGGGTACCAGTCTTATTACAAACCACGATCTGAAACGTCCGATGCGCTATCAGTCATCCCGTGACAGCCACGCTCAGCGGCGAGGCGGGGACACACGCAACCCCTGGTCATACTGGCTCCTCGTGACAAACCAGCACTTTCAGGCGCCACCCAAACCCACCACCATAAAGGCGACCCGATGCAGTGTTTCAGTGCAGGCTGGTGAAAAGATAACTAACATACAAACAAGAACATAATAAGAACAAACAGCGGTGCATTGCTAGAGCCGATGATTTCAGCCTCCAGCTCGAGATTGTTATCAAACGTCCCACATTTCGAAATGCTTATGGTGTTGACAGATCAGCTTTTAAACAAGAGTTTGACTGTTGCTGTTTGAGCAAAATGGCTCGAACCAAAATCACCGCCAGCAAAACACTTACCAAATTGCCAGTGATTGCGGCCCAGCCTGGCCCTGAAAACCCAAACCATTGCGAAAAGATAACCAGACTGAAAAGATAAGTTACCAGCCCGATCGAGCGCACCCAAATGGCTGTTTCGGGGCGGTGAGTGGCATAAAACACCGGAAAGATTGGCGCGTTCACCCCGGTTATCGCTGCTGCCAGCACCAGTAGGATTGAGAGTTGCACAATGTCCTGATATCCCGCGCCATAGCTGGCGTCGACAATAGCTGGCCTTGCCAGAGCGACAGTGACAGACAGCACAATGCCTCCGGTTAGCAGCACAGCCGCTGATTTTACAACAATTTTCCAGATATTGCCCGGCTCGCCCCGGCTGACCATTCGGGCAAATTCGGGATAAACAACTTGATCAATTAGCAAAATAGTTCGTGAAAGAAGGTTAGCGACTTCCTCGGCAATTTTATATATGGCCACATATTCCGTTCCCAGAAGAGGGCCCATCAGGATAAGCGGAAGCTGACTCATGCCAGCGGCCAGTGTTGCATCAATATTACTTTTCCAGACAAACGGCCACACGCCCTGACGCTTTAGCCTGATGCCTGGTGATTTTTCCAACAGGGCTAGTGTCAGATGACGCCGTTGCAGTTCAATGAAGGCAAGAACCGGCAGGGCTAGTTTTCCCAGTAAGGAGCCGGCAAACCATGCAATCAGATAGCCCTCAAAACCGCTGTTCAGCCAGAAAGCAATCAGTACGCCGCCTAACCGGACTACAGGCATGACAAGCGCTCGAGCCGCCAGCATGTCAAACCGGTTAAACAGACGGAAAATACCAATCGATGTGCCCTGTTGCGACACCAGAATTAAGGCGCAATAGCCATAGAGGTAAGGGCTGAGATGATTAACGTCAAAATTATGGGTCGTGCCATCAAATGCGGGAAGATGGCCAAGGAAGTTGACCACAAATGCTGCAAAGCCGATGGCAACAAGAAAGGCCACCATTGCAGCAATGTAATCCAGTGCCAGACAAAACCGGATCAGTTTTGCCAGCCCGGTAATGTCCTTATTGTGTAAATCATCGTTGCCGAAGCGAATCATGCTGCGCCATGATTCAAAGGTTGCTATTTTAGAGAACAGCACAACATAACCATGCAAAAATAACACGATCCCGAAATCTGTCTTTGAAAGCCCTTTGGCGGCAACAATCAACGTTGCAAAACCGACCACGGCACTAAGGGTCTTTGCCACAAACATCAACCGTGCATTAGATAGAATCCGCCTGCCAACTTTACCTGGAGTTTCGATAGCAAGGTTTGCTGAATGCTGTGAATGTTGTGCAATAATCATCAGGAAACATATAGTTTATTACCCCTCCATTGCGATCAACTTTCGATCATATACTCGTGTGCTAACGTGATGATTCCATGATGTTTTTGTCCACTATTGGAAAATGAAAACGGCTGCAGTTTGACGAGAAACTGCAGCCGATGACCTGTTGAAAAGTGACATGGGAAAAGTAATACTTATTCAGCGATTTTCTTTTTCATATCACCCATTTCCTTGTGGTCCCCCTCCGGCGAGGTGGTCGGGTCAATCAGATAAACATTATTTCCATCAAGGCCTGTACTATTTAAATAACTTCCGCCTTACCCATACCCCTAAGAACTAAACAATTCTATCGGGCCAATATTTTTCGCCTCAGCTTTCAAATGGCGTCCATATCTCTGTCTGACCGGCTTGCTCAGTTCACTATGAAATTCTCCGCTCAAACGTATCGGCCCGACCTCATGGGTTCCATCCAGTAAATCTGCATCGTGTAATTGTTCCAGCCGGGCAGCTTTATTTACTTCTGGACCAATGAGGGTAAATTGATGACGTTCCGTTGAACCAAAGTCGCCGCTTAATACCATGCCGATATGCAGTCCTATGCGAAGATGAAGGGGCACATTGCCTATCTTGATATCTGATACCGCTTTGATGACTTCTTCGGCCGCTTTGAGTGCTTCCATACACTTCGAGCCTGCCGATTCATCTTCTGATATAACCCAAAATGCCATCAAGCCATCGCCCATGAACTTGTCAATGTGTCCGCCGCGTCCAGTGATTGGAGCCGATTGAGCATTGAAAAACCTTTGGACGATATCCGCGGTTCTGTTGGGTGGCAGTTGAACAATGAATTGGCTGAAATCGGCGATATCAGAAAACCAGATTATTGCGCGATCGATCCGGTAATCAGTCAGGCTGGTCGCGCCTGATTGCAACCGCCGCCCCAAGGCATACTCATTGGTGTAGGCCCGAAGAATGTGAGTGTCGTCTTCCAGTTGCCGACTGAGCGTAAATGTCTTGCTACTTGCGTCTTTTAGTTTGAGGGAAATTATCTTGGCTATATTTCGCCAGATAATGTCAGCTTGCGGGTGCTGTTCAATACTGATTTTTGAAATTTCCAAAAGCTCGACCTGATTTTCACTGGCCACAAGGTCATACCAGCGACGACATCCATTACCGAGAAGATTTTGCTCCCCGACCACCTCGTTCTGTTGACGAATAAACAGCGTCCTGTTGCCTTCGCGCACAGCGACAGAACCGAGAACGATGACCCAAAGAACTTCAGCAGCTTCACCACGCTGGCAGACGAATTCATTTTCAGATAATCGACGCGGCTGGGCATCCAGTCCACAAATATCAGTCACATCATCGATAAGCCCACTTGCCACCAATGCGGCTACATACCTCGCCCGCAGGCCCTCCTGAGGCCGCGATTTCTGTGAAGAAGGCTTTTTCAACTCTATTGTCATAATGGTGCACTCTGAACTTGTTCAAGACCACTGTGCTAAAGTACACTCTCAAGATAGCATTACAATGTCAGCCAAAAGTTGACTCACATCAATCAAATGTAAGCTGATACGCCCAAAGCCCCGTGCGAAGCATCAACTTTTAGTCCAGTCAGTATCGGGAAATTGCAGATGTTCCGGCCAAGGGGGGCAAGTCGGGATAATTTTTCCGACTCGCACAGCATACCGCTTTAATTCGTTGCTTTCTTCTTTTTCATGCCGTCCATTTTCTTGTGGTCCATCTTCATTGGCATTTTCATCTTCATATGGCCGGTCATTTTTACCACCGGCACCATTACAGTCATCGATTTGGCATGTTCGAAATTCAGTTTCAGTTTAAACGTGTCACCGACTTTCAGTTTTGAATGCACACCGATAACCATCACATGCAGGCCGCCCGATTTCAGTTCGACTTTGCCGTTGGCCGGGATGGCGATAAACTCAACCGGGCGCATTTTGAAGACGCCGTTTTCTTTCAAATGGGTATGCAGTTCGATTTTGCGGGCCACATCACCTTCGACTGAAACAAGCTTGTCGGCTTGTCCACCCATGTTGTGAATGGTGAAAAATGCAGCAGTGTTTTTGGCAACGCCAAGGCTTGGCCGGGCGCGCGGGTTTTCGATTTTGTAGCCATCAGCAAGAACAGCAGGGATGGTCATGGTCAGCGCAGCAGCAACAGCAGCAGAGGCAAAAAGGGGTTTGAAGTAATTCATTTTCGGGAACTTTCACAAAGCGGTAAATATCGTAATAAACATCAAAAAACATCCTCCGGCTTTTGCTCATGCAAAGCCGAAGGACATCCTCTTAAACATCGAAATAGAGATTAGGCTTTGGCTGGTGGTGCGCGCGCTTTAAATCCGAGGATTTGCAATCCCGCCGGGATTGAGTGCATATCAGGTCGAACAATTTGTTCGCCAAAATGCAAACGTGGTGCCAGACCAGATGTAGAGGGTGGAACATCGGCACTGTCATTCAGACCGGCAGTTAAACAAACAAGACATTCGTTTTGGCCCGATTGCTGGCTGTTTTTATCACCAACGGGAACAAGCCCACCGCTTTGTGTGAGTTGTTTAAGGCCCGAGGATGTACAAATGACAATCCCCACAACGCCCTGATCGGGGCGTGACACAGCCAGCGCCAGCGGCACAAAAAGTTGCGCCACAAACAGTGTCGCAAATGCCCAGATCAAGCGCGTGTTTTGCCTTAAAAACTTCATGTAGTCATACTACCTGTCAGGCCGCGATTAGCAATTGATAATTGTCAATGCTGCTGCCAACCGCCGCACCGCCCCGGTCAACTCGTTTTCATCAAAACCGGCATAACCAGCAATCAGGCCCTGTTGCGTTTCTTGTTGCGTATCTGGTCCTGAGTAACTTTTAGATAATGGCAACAGCACAACCCCCACTTCGCCGGCCCGGCGACAGATTTCCACATCGCTCATTTTACCGGCCAATTTGTTACCCAATCTGCCAACCAGATGCATGCCACCACCGGCTGCTTTAAATTCGATAAGGCCGTGCAAATGTTCTTGTGCTGCGGCAACGAAAACCTGTTGCCGGGCGCCATAGGTCCGGCGCATGCGGCGAATGTGGCTGGCATAGGCACCACTTTGCATGAATTGCGCCAGCACCGGCTGGGCCAGCCCGGCAGCATTAGGACCGTTTTTCCTCATCACCGCCCGCATTTTCGGCAGGGATTTTTGCGGCACCACCATATATCCCAACCGCAGGGATTTTGAAAACACCTTGGAAAAACTGCCGAGATAAATCACCGCGCCTTCTTGGGCCAGACTCATCAGGGCAGGCAATGGCTGGCCCACATAACGATATTCACTGTCATAGTCATCCTCGATAACAAACCGCTCACCATGCGCTGCCCAATCAAGCAGTTGCAACCGTCGGGCCAACGGCATTGTGATGCCGAGCGGGTAATGCCGTGAAGCGGTGGTAATGGCGCAAAGCGGTTGTTGTTGCAGTGCTGCCAGCGCCTCAACGCTCAGACCCTGCTCATCGACTGGTACATGCTGAACGGTAATTTGCGATCTTTGCAGTATCCGGCTGAATAAATTGTACCCCGGTTCTTCGAGAGCCACACTTTGGTCAGGTTCGATCAAGCTGTCGACAATGGTTTGTATCGCCTCACTGGCCCCCGAAGTAATCACCACCTGTTCAGGGTGACAATTTATGCCGCGCCAGACCCGCAAATGTTCGGCAATCTGTACCCGCAGCGGCCACCAGCCAAGCGGATCGGCGTTGGCCAGTAGGCTCTCATGCGGGTTTGACCAGACCCGTTGAAACAGCTTGGCCCATTGTTTGTGCGGAAACAATCTCATGTCGGGGCTGGTTGGTTGAAATGGCTGAAAAGTCTTGGGCGGATGTGCATCTGTATTGATGGCAATAAATGGTTTGCTGACCTCTGGCACCTCGTCGGGCAAACCATCGGCGACAAAAGCCCCGGCACCATGGCGGCTTTCAATATAACCTTCGGCCGTCAATTGATCATAGGCGGTAACAATGGTAACCCGCGACACCGATAGTTCGCTGGCAAATTTGCGGGTCGAGGGCAATTTGCTGCCCGGCCCCAACCGACCGCTCAATATGATCCGCCGCAGCGCCTGCACCAATTGTTCAAACAAAGGCTGGCTGGCGTGTCGGTCAAGCACAACATCAAGAATGGCGGCATCGGTAATAGTGGTATTGTTCATTTTATCAAAACTGGATATTTTCAAAAGGCCATTTTGCTGTGAATTTCATCACAAAGCAATAGGACAAAGATCGGAGTCTCAATGCGAAATCTGGAAGATGTAGACTGGTCGCAAATCCCCGCACCACAAGATGACGGCGATACAGCTCACTTGCAGGGAACCCCGGTTCCCGTAGTCAAGCTACCATCAACTGCGGGCGGGAAAGTCGATCTGACCGAACTTGCCGGATATTGCGTTGTTTATATCTACCCGCGAACAGGGCGACCTGATCAGGCCTTGCCCACCGGTTGGAACATGATTCCGGGCGCCCGTGGCTGCACGCCACAATCATGCGCCTTTCGCGATCATTTTACCGATTTGAAAAACGCCGGGGCGCAGCATCTTTTTGGCTTGTCAGTGCAATCCACCGGTTACCAGAAAGAAGCAGTACAGCGAATGCATCTGCCCTTTGCCCTGCTAAGCGATGAAGCCGCGCAATTTTCAACGGCTTTGGCCTTGCCGACATTTGAAGCAGACGGCATGGTCTTGCTGAAACGCATGACGCTTATCATTCACAACGGGATCATCGTGCGCGTTTTCTATCCGGTGTTTCCGCCCGACCAGGATGCCGAAAACGTCATTTCCTGGTTGGAAGAAAACCTATCTTTATAAATCAGAACGTCATTATTCGACGTTATAGCTAACTCTGGCCGTCACGCTCACCACAATCGATTGTTGCCGATTGTGGCGACTGTGCCTTGGAGTGTTAACATTTGATCGCACAACATTCTTCAACTCACGGCCTTGTTGTGTGGCTTGCTCGACAGCTTTAGAGCGGGCCATGTCGAGAGCCCGTTTTTTAAGCCCTGAAATTTGTTTGTCCCATTCGCTTTGTGAAAAGGAAAACTGCATACTACGGACACTTGTTACTCTGTCGCCAGCAATTTTTCCAATCTGAGCCAATATATCATTATCGGCTTTGAAGGTTAAAATAACCGACATTGTTCCGTTGAATGTTTTTTTTGGTTCATTGTCTTTCTTGAAAGAAGAACGTGCTCTTCGCGAACGGACATTCAGCGACGTGCTTGAGTTGTTAACAACTTCTACGCCGAGGTCTTTTGCAGCATCGATCAACTCATCCTTTTGCCGCGAAAGGGCACCGATCGCGCTGCCAGCATTTTCTCCCAACGAACTAATGCCAAAATTCACCGTAACAAGGTCAGCTTTCAGGATCATTACAGCCGTGCCTGTACTGCGGATAGGACGGGCATGGCTCAAACGCCGAATGGGGTTTAAGCTGTTTTTGATTGCCTGCCTGAGATCCAGTTGCAGCGCCGGGGATTGTTCGGCACTCGCACTCTGAAACGGGATCACCAAACCTGCCGTGCAGACCACGGCCAAAACGAAACCAACTTTGCGCATATCTATTCTCCTAAATCTGAAATTACTGCTGCACTTATAATGCGCATTTCTTATTATGATTATAAAATTATGGATAAAGTTTGTTCAAAACGGTGCAGGTTTTGGTGACAATTCTGGAAACTTATACGTCGCCAGAAAAATTTATTTGTCATTCCGGCATTGGCGATATACCTTAAAGGAAAATAAAAACAGCAGGGTAGGAATATGATCAGGAAAATTTTTGGTTCAGTGGCTTTTTGCCTTTCGGTGTTGTTGCTTACCAGTCAGGCTATGGCGGAGCGAATAAATGTCGCCGGCTGGAAGGGTGGTTCCTACAATTCCAAGAGCACTGGTCGGTTCAGCCATTGTGTTGTTTCAGCAAAATACAAACGCGGCGACCGGCTGTTGTTGTCGATTAATCGCAAATACATCTTTTCTTTAGGCATTGCTGACAGTCGCTGGAACCTGCGCAAGGGTTCTAAATACTCAGTAACGCTGCGGGTTGACCGGCGCCAGCGGTTCAAACGAACGGCGATTGCAGTGTCGTCAAGGCAACTGGTCATCCGCATCAATGATCGGGCAACGTTTTTTAGAATGGTAAAAAGCGGCAAGACATTGTGGATAGACGCCAACGGTCTCAATCGTGGCTACAGTCTGCGCGGCACCAGCCGGGCATTGAACGCAACTTTGCGCTGTGTGAAGAGAAAACTGCGTTACGCATCCAGTGGCAGCTCGGGCAGTTTTGACGAGCCGCGCAGCAATGATCGGCCCAGGGTCAGAAACCCGGTGCCTGATGGCGAAACAACCACCCGCCGGAAAACCTTTGCCAGCCTGCCGAAAAAAAGCCAGCCGCGGAAGGCCCGTGGTGTTTCGAATGAAAAGGCAATGATTTACACCATCAACCTTCTTTCAGATGCCGGTATCAGCGGCTACAAGCTTCTTGAAAACAATCCCTTCAAGGCGGCCGGTTACCAGGTCGCCTGGCGTTATTCAAAAGGTAGAAGAGGCGCGCTGGCGACCTTCAAAAACCGCAAGCAGGATTTTGTTGATACCCAGACGGCAAAACTTTTGGGCGATGACGCAAAAACCTGCAAGGGTCAGTTTGCCTCCGGATTCCGCAAGTCGGATTCTTCCAAAGCGTGGTCAGGACGTCGACTGTTCACCGTGTGCTCGAATTCTGCCAATGGCAATGATTTCACCATCCACTATTCCATTGGCCTGCAGCCATCGGGTATTGCCACCATTGTTGCCACCCATCTTAATCGTGAAGGGCTGGACAATCCCGGCCCCGGCGGTGATGACAGCGAGCAAATTGACCAGGCTATTTATCAAAGCACGGTTTTTCGCAAAATCGGCAAATAACAAATAACATATAACTGGAATCCTGAAATGATTGATCTTTATTCCTGGCGCACGCCTAATGGCTACAAGGTGTCTATTGCCCTTGAAGAAATGGGACTGGAATATAACCTCCATCCGATTAATATCTTGAAGGATGAACAGTTCGAGCCGGAGTTTCTTGAAATTGCCCCGAACAACAAAATTCCGGCAATTATCGATCAGGACAACGGACAGCAATTATTCGAATCCGGTGCAATTTTGATCTATTTGGCCGAAAAAACGGGTAAATTTTTATCAACAGACCCAAAAATCCGTATACAGACTATTCAATGGTTAATGTGGCAAATGGGTGGTTTTGGCCCGATGCTTGGTCAGGCTCACTATTTTCTTCACTTCAACAAGGGCGTTTCCGAACACGCCGCCAACCGTTTCAAGATCGAAACACAGCGGCTTTATGATGTGCTTGATGAGCAACTGGAAGACAATGAATTTGTGGCCGGTGAGATTTCCATTGCAGATTTTGCCATCTTTCCATGGGCCGCCCGGTATGAGTGGCATGAGATAGATTTAAGCCAATATGAGAATGTTCTGCGCTGGTACAAAACCATGGCCGCCCGCCCGGGTGTGCAGGCCGGTGTTAAAATACCCGACGCAGATTACGTCTTGCCGAAGCCTTAGTATTTGCACTTTCAATATTCAAGCCCCATATGGGGCTTTAACCGGTAAACACTGTTTGAAGTGTCTGCCGGTTTGAATTGGTGTATAAGATGATCATGAAAACAATTATTAAAACGCTCGGCCTGTTGCTTGTTTTGGCGTTACCAGCAGGTTTGGTTCATGCGCAATCCGGACACCAGTCTCTTGTCGGTGTCGATAAGGTGCGGGCTGAGCCGCTGTCGCAAACCGTTCCTGTCATTGGTGCGCTGATTGCCAGACAATCTGGCGATGTCGCGGTGGAAATTGGTGGAACGGTGCGAAATGTTCTGGTCGAAGTGGGCGACCGGGTTGAAAAAGGCCAGATAATTGCCCTTCTGGAAGCAGATACCCGCAAGGCTCGCGCTGGTGTGCTGGCTGCTGAACTGGCCGAACAATTGGCCTTGTTGCAGGTGGCTGATGCAGATTTGGCGCTGGCAAAACAAAACATGGACCGTCAGGCCCGTCTGAAAAAATCCAATGCCTTTAACCGTTCAATATTTGAAACACGGCAACAAAACTACGCACGGGCACTGGCGCAGATTTCGCGGGCTAAAGCATCAATTGCCGGGAAAAAGGCAAGTATCGCCGTGCTTGATCTGGAAATCTCAAAAGCCAGAATAGTCAGCCCTTATGCCGGTGTGGTGGTTGAAAGAAAAACCGAGCAGGGCAGTTATGTCCGCTCTGGTGATGCCGTGGTCAGACTGATTGCCGACAAGCGGCTTGAAATTGAAGCAAATGTTCCCGCTCTTCGTATCGGGGGATTGAGCAAAGGGATTAAAGTTGATGCCGAGCTGGAAGATGGCACCCGCTTTGTCGCCATCGTTCGTGCCACACTGCCGGTTGAAAACCCGCGCACCCGCACCCGCCCGGTTCGCTTTGTTCCCCAATGGCCCAAAGGCATTGCCCGGCTGGCAAATGCCCAGTCGGTAACCTTGTTTATCCCCACCGGCAAAGCCCGGCAGGTGGTGACCGTGCACAAGGATGCCATTGTCAATAAACGTGGCCGCAGCGTGGTTTTCATCATTCGTGGTGGCAAAGCTGAGTCGCGTAATGTCACCCTTGGAATTTCAAGCGGTGGCCGCATTGAAGTGGTGGCCGGTTTGAAGGCCGGTGATATCACCGTTGTGCGCGGCAATGAACGCTTGCGCCCGGGTGTTGCCGTTAAGGTCGTCAAAGGCTCATGAACCTCATTCGAGCTGCCATCGAACGTCCGATTGCTGTGGTTTCCGGCGTTTTGATGATTATTCTGTTCGGGCTCGTGGCACTGCGTACCATTCCAATTCAACTGGCACCTGATGTGTCAAAACCGGTTATTTCCATTCGCACTTCATGGCCCGGTGCCGCCCCGGCTGAGGTCGAGCGCGAGATTACCAATCGCCAGGAAGAAGTGCTCAAGGGTCTCAACTCGCTGGCTGGTATGGAGAGTTCTTCCAGTCGTGGTTCTGCCCGTATCACCCTTGAGTTCAACATCGGCACCAATATGGACAAGGCGCTATTGCTGGTGTCCAATCGCCTCGACCGGGTTGGTAATTACCCCGATGAAACCAATGAGCCGACATTGTCGATGTCAGGCAATGAGGACCGCCCGATTGCCTGGTTCATTCTCAAACGTGCCCCGGGCAACAACCGCCCGATGCATGAATATGGCGATTTTTTCAAGGAAGTTTTGCAGGAAAGAATCGAACGGGTTGAGGGCGTGTCAGAGGTTTCCGGCTTTGGTGGCAGCGAACGTGAGTTGCAAATAATTGTTGAGCCGGAATTGCTGGCCCGCTTTCGTATTACACCGGCTGAAATCATCACCGCCTTGCGCCGCGCCAATGCGGCGGTAACAGCAGGCAAGGTCGATGAAGGAAAGCGCAGCTACACGGTTCGCGCCGATGCCGAACTCAACAGCATTGAAGCGGTCGAGGCGGTTATTATTCGCTCTGAAAGTCAGCCGGGAACAAACCGCATTGGCCGGGTATCGGTGGCTGATATCGCCAAGGTTGGTTTTGCCTATAAAACCCCGACCGCCCGCATTCGCCAATTGGGCGAAGATTCAATTGCCTTTAATGCCAAGCGTGAGACTGGTGCCAACGTCATCAAAACCATGGAAGGTATTCGCGCCGCTGTTGCCGACTTGCGGGCCGGTGCGGTAAAGCGCGAGGGGTTGACCCTCCTGCAGGCCTATGACGAAACAGTTTATATCGAATCAGCTATTGATCTGGTGCGCCAAAATATTTGGGTCGGCGGTTCACTGGCCGCTTTCCTGCTATTGTTATTCCTGCGCTCGTGGCGCGCAACCCTGATTGTTTCGATTGCAATTCCGGTTTCGGTTGTTGGCTCCTTTGTGGCCATGGCTGCCCTTGGTCGCTCGCTCAATGTGATTTCGCTGGCCGGGCTCGCCTTTGCTGTCGGCATGGTGGTTGACGCTGCTATCGTTGTTCTTGAAAACATCTTCCGCTTGCGTGAGCAGGGCAAAACCCGCCGGCAAGCTGCCTATGAAGGGGCCAAACAGGTTTGGGGTGCGGTGTTTGTATCGGCTTTGACAACGGTAATGGTTTTTATTCCGCTGCTGGTCATGCAGTTGGAAGTCGGCCAGTTGTTCCGAGATATTGCAGTGGCAATTTCGGTTTCGGTTCTGCTTTCATTGATTGTCTCAGTCACCGTATTACCTTCCTTGTCGAGCAAATTGTTGCCTTCTGACAAAAAAGGTAAACGGACCCGTTTCGGTCTGTTTGGCATTGATCATCTGGCCCGTGGTTTTGTCGCGCTGATTGTCGGCTATGCCCGTATCATGCTCAAGAGCAAACTGGTGGCGCTGATATTTGTTATCGGTATTTCCGTTGCCACCACCTTTGCCGCCTTGCAGTTTTTGCCCAAACTGGAATATCTGCCAAATGGCAATCGCAATCTGATGTTTGGCATTCTGGCCCCGCCGCCCGGCTACAATCTCAAAACCATGACTGACATTGCCACGCGTTTTGAAGATGCCACCCGCCCCTTGTGGACAACAGAAAATAAAGAACCACCAAAACCCGGTGACCCGCCGCGCATGCGTCACTTCTTTTTTGTCGCGCTGGCCAACCGCACATTTATTGGCGCAGCGGCTGAGGATCCGTCCAAAGCAGCGCAACTGCAACGTCCGTTGCAAAAGCTGGTATCAAAGGAGCCGGGCACATTCGGTATCATTTCACAATTGTCGTTGTTTGGTCGCGGTCTTGGCGGTGCCCGTCAGATTGAACTGGATATTGCCGGGCCGAGTTTGAATTCAATACTGGAAACTGCCGGCAGAGCAGCCGGTGAAGTCTTTCGGGTTTTTCCCCGCAGCGAAGGCAATGGTTTTCGACCGGTGCCCGGTCTGGAACTTGGTGCTCCCGAGGTGCGGATTAAACCAAATCGCACCGCCCTTGCCGATGCCGGTATTAGTGCGGCTGAACTTGGTCAGTCGGTTGACGTGTTCAATGATGGTTTGCGGGTTGCCGAAATCACCGTCGGTGGTGAGCGCATCGATTTGCGCATTATGGGACCTAAAGACCACATAACCCGGACCCAGGGCATCGCGGTTCTGCCGGTGATCACCAAAAACGGCGAGATCCTGCCGGTGTCCTCGCTGGCCAGCGTCGAGCTGACCACCGGCCCGACGCAAATTCGCCACAAGGAACGCCGCCGGGCCATTACCCTCAAAATTACCCCGCGCAGCGATATCCCGCTCGAAACCGCTCTTGCAACCATGCAGCGCGAAGTGATCGGCAAATTGGAGGCTCAAGGCCTGCCCGATGGCGTCACCCTGCGGATGTCCGGTACAGCAGAAAAACTCGACACCACCTGGAACGCAATGCAAGGCCAGTTGATCATCGCCATTATTCTGGTTTATCTGGTCATGGCCGTGCTGTTTGAAAGCTTCATCTACCCGATGATCATCCTGTTGTCAGTACCTTTGGCGGCCGCTGGTGGCGTCGGGGGCCTAACCGTCCTCAATCTCTATTACCCGCAAAAACTCGACATGCTGACCATGCTCGGCTTTGTCATTCTGATCGGCATTGTCGTCAACAACGCCATCCTGCTGGTGCACCAGACGCTAGTCCATATCAGACAAGACGGCATGTCCCCCTCAGATGCCATAATAGAAGCCACCAGAAACCGCATCCGCCCGATCTTCATGTCCACCCTGACCAGCGTCTTTGGCATGCTGCCTTTGGTGATGTTACCCGGTGCCGGTTCGGAGCTATACCGTGGCCTCGGCTCAGTCGTGGTTGGGGGGTTGTCGGTGTCAGCTATGTTAACTCTGCTGGTAATCCCGCCAATGTTGGCAATCTTTGTCGGACCACTGGAGGCAAGACGGATGAGGAACGCGGAGTAAAAGCATTTGTTGCTCTAACCATGGAAGGCCCAAGTCAGTGACCAAGCACGCTTTGAAAATTTTCGTCCTGATCGTTGCTGTTGTGGTGTTGGCAAGATTACCGGGTCTGTTCGGTAAAGGCCCAGGACCAAGTCTTGTAATTGCGCCGGGATATAGGGTGGTTACCTGGGCAAAAAAACTGGGTCAGCCACGTCTCATGGTTGCGACAGCAACGCGAGATTTGATCGTTTCCACCTATCGCGACGGTACTGTTTTATTACTAAAAAAAGATGCCGATGGCGATGGAGTGTCGGATGGAAAACAAGTGCTGTTATCTGGTCTGAACATGCCGCATGGGCTGGTTTTGGAAAAAGATACTTTGTATCTTGCTGAAGAACACCGTGTTTCACAATATCATTTTGATGGCAACAGTCTTACTAAGAGAAAGACCATACTCGCAAATATACCCGAAGATGGTGGACATAACAGCCGTACACTCAAACGTGGACCTGACGGGTGGTTTTACCTCTCTATTGGTTCCAGTTGCAATGTTTGTATTGAAGAGCATCCCTGGCGGGCATCGATTATCAGGTTCAAAATTGGCACAAAGTCACAGGTTTATGCAAAGGGTTTGCGCAATACCGTAGGCTTTGATTGGCATCCGGTCACCGACGCCCTTTATGGTGTGAACGCTGGAAGTGATTTGTTGGGCGATGATATTCCGCCAGAAGAAATGAACCTAATTGAACAGGGAAAGCACTATGGCTGGCCCTATGTACACAGCACTAAATTTAAAGACCCAAGATATGGCCCAAAAACTCCAAAGACCCTGACATTCACGCCACCGGTCCACAGCTTCACGGCCCATTCTACGCCATTGTCGATCCGGTTTCTGAAATCCAAGCTCCTGCCCACCGCACTCGTTGGTCGGCATGGTTCATGGAATCGATCAGAAAAATCTGGCTATGATGTGGTAAAATTAATCTGGCAACCCGATGGTACAATCAGCCAAAGTCCTTTCCTGACCGGCTTTGTAAAAGACGATAACGCAATCGGGCGACCGGTGGATGTTTTACAGGTTCCAGACGGCAGTATTTTCATTTCTGATGACGAGGCCGGAGTGATTTATAAAGTTCAGGCGATAAAGTAAATTCTAACCTTATCACGCCAACCGCGCCAACACCTTCTCGCGCCCAATCAACGGTAACAACCCGGCTAATTCCGGCCCGTGAGGTAAGCCTGTCAGGGCTAATCGTAGTGGCATGAACAAGCCTTTGCCTTTTCGGCCGGTGGCTTCTTTTACTGCGGCGGTCCATGTCTTCCACGTTGTTTCGTCAAAATCACCTTCGGGCAATACACCGGCGGCCTGCGCGATAAAGTCTTTATCCTCATCGGCAATCACCGCAGTCACATCACCAGACACAACTTCATGCCACTGCTTGACATCGGCCAGCACATTGATATTCCCCCGCACGGCCAGCCAGAAGGCTTCATCAGCTTCAATCCCCATATCGGCCAGCCGCGACTGAACCGCTTCAAGGGCCATATCGTGCAGCAATTTGGCGTTGAGGTTTTTGACCTCTTCGATGTCGAATCTTGCCGGGGCACGAGACATTTTGGAGATGTCAAAAACCTCGATCAGTGTATCAAGGCTTTGATGCGGAGCGATGGCTTCTGATGTACCGAGCAGGGCAGCGTGGCTGACCACGGCCATGGCCTCAAGACCAAGCTCGCGCATGCCACCGATGGACAGCGAACCAATGCGTTTTGACAAGCTTTTACCATCAGCGCCAACCAGCAATGAATGGTGGGCAAAGGTTGGCGGTGTGGCATCAAGGGCCTCGAAAATTTCAATCTGCACCGAGGTGTTGACCACATGGTCCTCACCACGGATAACATCGGTGACACCCATATCAATATCATCAACCACTGAGGGCAGGGTGTAGAGATAGGTGCCGTCCTCGCGGATCAACACCGGGTCAGACAGGCTGGCCATATCGATATTTTGCTCGCCACGAATAAGATCGACCGATTCAACCACCTTGTCGGTCAGCTTGAAACGCCAGTGGGGTTTACGCCCTTCAGCTTCCAGTTTGGCCCGGTCATCATCAGTCAGATTATAGCCGGTGCGGTCATAAACCGGTGGCTTGCCAGTCGCCATTTGCCGACGGCGCTTGCGCTCCAGTTCATCTGCGGTTTCATAACAGCAATAAAGCCGCCCGTCGGCTTTAAGCTTTTCGGCTGCTTTGTCATAAAGGTCAAACCGCTTGGATTGATAATGCACCTCATCGGTGGTCAGACCGAGCCAGGCTACATCGGTGGCAATCGCCTCGGCATATTCCTGCTTCGAGCGCGTTGTGTCAGTGTCATCAAACCGCAAAATAAATTTGCCGCCCTGTTTCTTGGCGTGCAGCCAGTTGACAATGGCCGTGCGGGCATTGCCGATGTGTATCAGGCCGGTAGGTGAGGGCGCAAAGCGTACTTTAACACTGGAGTTCGTCATGAGGTTTTGTCTCGAAAGCCATTGGTAATAGGATAACGCCGTTCCTTGCCAAAACTGCGTGAGGTGATTTTCACACCCGGTGCGGCCTGACGGCGTTTGTATTCAGCGATGTAAAGCAAGTGCTGGATGCGTTCAACAACTTTGGCATCATGGCCCCGCGCCACAATGTCATCCAGTGCCGCTTCATGCTCGATCAATTGCTCAAGAATATCATCAAGCACCTCATATTCGGGCAGCGAATCCTGATCGGTTTGATCGGGCCGCAATTCGGCACTGGGCGCCTTGGTGATAATGCGGTTAGGAATGACCTCACCAGCAGGGCCCGAACTATTGCCCGGAACGGACGAGTTTCGCCAACGGGCCAGATCATAAACCTGACATTTATAAACGTCTTTAATCGGATTAAAGCCGCCATTCATATCGCCATACAGCGTTGCGTAACCGACCGACATTTCAGACTTGTTGCCGGTGGTCAAAACCATATGGCCGAACTTGTTGGATATCGCCATCAGGATAACCCCGCGACTGCGCGACTGAATATTCTCCTCGGTAACGCCTTCCTCAGTACCTTTGAACAAGCCGCTAAGCACCTTGTTGAACCCGTCAACCGGATCGGCAATTGGCACCACGTCATAGGGAACCCCCAGCGCTTTGGCGCATTGGTCTGCATCGGCGATGGAGTCTTTTGAAGTATATTCAAACGGCAGCATCACGCAATGGACCTGATCAGCCCCCAGCGCATCCACCGCCATTGCCGCCACCACGGCACTGTCAATGCCGCCTGAAAGCCCCAGCACCACACCTTTAAAATGGTTTTTGTTGACGTAGTCGCCAAGCCCGAGAACACAAGCCCGCCATGTTGCTTCGAGCGGCGCGATTGGTTTGGCAATCGGGCCTTGTTCACAAACCCATCCGGTTTGTTTGCGGGTCCATTTTGTAATGGCTAAGTCATCCTCAAAAGCCGGAAGTTGAAAGGCCAGCGATCTGTCGGCATTCAGACAAAAGGAAGCCCCGTCAAAAACCAGTTCATCCTGCCCGCCAACCTGATTGAGATAGACCAGCGGCAAACCGTTCTCCACCACTCGAGCCGTAACAATATTCAAACGTACATCGGTTTTGTTCTGATCAAATGGCGAGCCATTGGGCACCAGCAGCATCTCTGCCCCGGTTTCGGCAAGTGTTTCACAGACCTCATCATTCCAGATATCTTCACAAATCGGCACACCAATCCGAACGCCCTTGAAGTTAATCGGTCCCGGCATTGGCCCGGCTGAAAAAATCCGCTTCTCGTCAAAAACCCCATAATTAGGCAGGTCATATTTGCAGCGAACCGCACCAACTTCGCCATCGCAAAGCAACACCACGGCATTAAACAGGCAATCGCCCTCCAGCCACGGCGTTCCCATCAGCAGGGCCGGGCCATCGATGGTATCTTTTGCCAATTGTTGCACGGCATCCATACAGGCCTCGACAAATACCTGCTTGAGCACCAGATCTTCGGGCGGATAGCCACAGATAAACAGTTCGGGAAATAACACCAGATCAACCGCTTGATCGTTGCACCGACCGGAAATTTCTCTGGTCAGCGCCATATTGGCTTCAATCGCACCGACGGTCGGATTGGCCTGAGCAAATGCTATGGTAAGAGTGTCTGTCATGACTTTCTCTTACCCTTCTTGTTTGGTGAGAGCAACAGGCCTAGCTTGATAACTGGAAAATGATACCCGACAGAATAGCACCACCAACACCCAGCCCGAGATAGGCGAAAAACACCCTTGGTTTGACCAGCGACCAGACCGCTGCCATGGCCGGTACCGAACTGACTGAACCGGCAACAATAAAGGCCATTGCCGCACCGGTGGTCATACCCTGTTCCACCAAACCGGCCAGCAGGGGTGGTGCCACATAGCCGTTAAGATAGGCCGGCATGCCAACAAGTGCGGCTGTGATAATAGGTGTAACCCCTTCACCGCCCACAGCAGAAACAATCAGTGAAGCAGGCACATAGGTTACCAGCAGGGCTTCAAGGGCATAGGCAAGAGCCAGCCATTTGATCAGAAACAGGCTATTGTTCAACAATTCCGTCTTGAAGATATCCTGCCGCTTGTCTTCCTGCCAGAAGCGCCACCGTGGTTTGCCTTCAAAAGGCGAGGGACCACAGCCACAGGTTTTGACCGAATTAACCCGAAGCGGATCGCTGAACATTCCGGCTGAATGCAACGTCTTAACGGCAAAGCCACCAAACAGGCCAAGGCAAACTGCGGTTATCGCTTTGGCCACAGCAAATGGCCACCCCAACGCGCTGGCGGTAATAAACAGGGTCGGTGGGTCAATCAGCGGCGAGGACAACCAAAAGGCCATCACAGCAGAAAGCGGTGCTCCCAGCGCCAGCAGTCCGGCGATGAAGGGTATAACTTCACAAGAGCAAAACGGTGCCAGACCGCCAAATAACGCTGCCAGAAAAATCATCCGGATTTCCCGGCCCTTAAAAGCATTGGCCACCATCGCCTCGGCCCCAGCAGCCTTCAGCCAGGCAATCATCAACACCGCGACAGCAATATAGGGCAGGGTGCCAAGTAAGGCTTTTATGGCAAAAATAGTAACGACCCAGGCATTGGCCGGATCAAGCAACAGCACCAACAGCGGCACAACGATTACAATCGTCCAGGGTGTCAACAGCCATTGTCTGGCATTAAAGCGGTCACGCCCGGGGGAAGTTATCACGTCACTCATGGGTTTCCTCCATAACCTTTCCGGCTACCGCTTCATCAACGCAGCATTCATCGAGAATAAAACCGGCAAGGTCTTTCAGACGTACAAATTCGGCATAATTGATGATGGTGCGGCCCGTCTTTTTCTGTTTGATCAAGCCAGCATTTGCCAGCGACCTTAAATGATGGGCCAGGGTCGAGGCAGCCATGCCGGTGCGAGATTGAATTTCACCGACCGATAAACCCATATCACCGGCCCGTACCAAAGTACGCACCACTTGCAGTCGAGACCCTGAACCAAGAGCCGCAAATCCGTCTGCAGCAATATCCGTTTTCATTACACAATCAAATAAAACCATAAAACTAGTTATATAGATAAATAAACCGAAGTCAATCAGTCGATTTATTGTTGCAGGATGTAGCCAAACATCTGATATAATGAACGCAACGACTAATTTTTACGAGGACAGTTTTATGCGTTTGGATGATGAAGAAGGTAGTTCCAATATTGAAGACCGGCGCGGACAGGGCGGCGGTGACTTTCGGTTTCCCGGTGGCGGTGGTCGGCGACGGGTACGCATGGGGGGCAAACGCGGTGGTATGGGCATCGGCACCATCATCCTGCTTTTGATTGGTATGTTTTTCTTCGGCGTCAATCCGCTTGAATTCCTCAATGGCGGCGGTGGCCTTGGCGGTGGTATGCAGGCCCCGCAAACCCGCAATGCTCCACCGCCAACCAGTGCCCAGCAAGATGCCATGAAAACCTTTGTCTCAAAAGTTTTGCACACCACCGAAACCACCTGGAAAAAGAAATTTGCCGAGCAAGGCAAGCAGTATCGCGAGCCGCGTCTGGTGCTGTTTTCAGGTCATGTACGTTCAGCTTGCGGCATGGCCCAGTCGGCAATGGGTCCGTTTTACTGCCCCGGCGATCAAAAGGTTTATCTTGATATGTCATTCTTTAATGACATGAAAACCAAAATGCGCGCCGGTGGTGATTTCGCCTATGCTTATGTTATTGCTCATGAAGTGGGCCACCATGTGCAAACCCTGCTGGGGATTTCAGGCAAAATCTCTGCCGCCCGCCGCCAGGTCTCAAAGGTTGAAGGTAATCGTCTGTCAGTTCGCATGGAGCTACAGGCTGACTGTTTTGCTGGCATATGGGCCCATGACAACAAAATGGTGCTTGAAAAGGGTGATATTGAAGAAGGCCTGAATGCGGCAAATGCCATTGGCGATGATCGCCTGCAACGCCAGTCAGGTAACCGGGTTGTGCCTGAAAGCTTCACCCATGGCACCTCGGCCCAGCGGATGGAATGGTTTCAGCGCGGTCTTCAAACCGGCAAACTGTCGGCCTGTAATACGTTTAAGTAAAAACAGTTAAAACAAAAACGGGCGCTCAATGATGAACGCCCGTTTCAAACCTGTTCGCAAAGCCAGTTTATTTAGCCTTCTTACTTGGCCATGGCTTTCTTGATGATGCCGATGACTACCATCAGCACGCCACCACCGACACCGCCGCTGGCCACACTGGAAACAATGGAACTGATGTCCATTCCGCCGCCACCACCAGCCATGCTGAGCATGCCAAGCAATTGACCGCCTAGGCCGCCACCGACAATACCGGCAATTGAATTGCCGAGCGTGCCAAGGCTCTGATTTTTAAGCAAACCGCCAGCAACATTGCCGCCAACCGCTCCACTGATAAGTGAAATAATAAGTTCCATAACAGGATACCCCCTAGTTTTTGTTTTCCCTGCATAGTTGCAGAGTCGACAAAGCATACCTTAAAACGTGGGAAAAATCAAAAATTGAAGAGATTACAGCAGGAAAACACTCAAAGATCAGGATTCAGAGAAGCTTTTCTTCCCCACTTCATCACAAGCTTCAGTGCACGGCCACCAAACAAAAGCCAGATGGCAATGATCAGTTCAAATATTATACTTACTGTTGTCGCAACATGCTCTGGTGTCCATGACCATGGGAAGGCATGTACTTTTGTCGCATACCACAAACTTATCATATAGCTGATGTCCAGAACAGCCTCTACTAGAAAATAGAGCCCGATAAGGGAGTATGCCAGCAGTTCAACTTCATCGCTGGTCAGCGATGGACGTTTGCTCACTACGGTACTTTGGGGGATTATTTTCCCGGCAACAATGCTGGGAAAAAGCACCATGCAAAGCGCAGCACCAAACATCAGTACAGAAGATGTTAGAGGAATCCAGTGCGGATAAGTTTCATTGGTAGTGCTGGCCGTATAAATAAAGCTTGCACCGGTTTTAATCGCATAAAGGCCAATAATGATCCCGGTAATGCGTATTGCTAAGGTATATAATCCGTACATGATTCTTTAGTTACTCCGTCAAATAGTAAGGCTACAGAGTGAATTAAAAATCAACCCCTAATAAGCATTATCACTTTTCAACAGCGCAAACGGTGTTTTGATGATGATATAGAGGTCAAACAGGATGGACCAGCGATCGATATATTCAAGATCATGCTTGACCCGGTTCTCGATTTTTTCGTGCGTATCGGTCTCGCCGCGCCAACCGTTAATCTGGGCCCAACCGGTAATGCCCGGTTTAACCTTGTGACGGGCGAAATAGCCATCAACCACCTGATCATAAAGATCATCAGCAGCTTTTGCCTGTGTAGCATGAGGACGGGGCCCGACCAGTGACAGCTGACCGGTCAAAACATTGAACAATTGCGGCAATTCATCAATAGAGCTTTTGCGGAGGAATTTTCCGACTTTGGTCACCCGCGGGTCGCCCTTGGTCACCAGTTTGCTGGCGTTGGCATCGCCCATATCGGTGTACATGGAGCGGAATTTGAACACTTCAACCAGTTCATTGTTAAAGCCGAAACGCTTTTGTTTGAAGATTGCCGGTCCGGTGCTTTCGTACCGCACAGCCAGCCAGGCTGCAGCCATGACAGGTGACAACAGCACGATAAATACAGCCGCCAGAACCCGGTCCATAACATCTTTCATAAACCAGTTCCAGCCGCTGACCGGGCGATCAAACACCGACAGCAGCGGCAGATTGCCAAGGTTGGTATAAGCGCGTGGTGACAGCTTTAGCTTGGAGGTATGAGCTGCAATGCGAATGTCAGTAGGCAATTCCCACAGGCGCTTGAGGATCTGCAGCACGCGCGCTTCTGCCGTCATCGGCACAGCCACGATAATCAGGTCGACCCGGTTTTTCCGGGCATAATCAGCCAGAGAGTCAATTTTACCGAGTTTGGCATACTTTTTAATTGATTCAGGGCTGCGTTCGTCATTGCGATCATCAAACAACCCGATGATCTCGATATCCAGTTTGCTGGAGCTTTCCAGAATATTGATGGCATCTTCAGCCACCTGACCACCGCCAACAATGGCGATGCGCTGGCGAAAAGCGCCGCTTTCAGAAAGCGGCATCGCCCAGGCAGCGACCGCCGTCCGGGTCATGGTAAAATAGGTAAGTACCAGTGCCAGCCAGCCAAATAACCACACATTGCTCAACGGCAATGCCAGAGACGATAAAAACAGAAACGCCAGGCTGCCGGTTGCAAATGCGACACCGGTCGAGGCCAGCAAGCCGTATAGGGGATTAACCAGCGAGGTTACCTTGTAAAGGCCAAGATAGCGCAATGCCAGCATGGTCGACAGGGTGATGCACAAAGCAATAAAGCCTGCTGCGATGGTGAGTTCGGGCCCGTCATTGGTCATGGCGCGAAACAGCAAAGCCATGCTGCCGACTGAAATAACCCCGAAATCAGCAATTTTCAGCAATCGCTGAACCACTTCACGGTCAATAAAGCTTACTTTGATAGGTTGAGTGATGTCACTCATGATAGCGCCTCCCGTTCCATCCCGGAACCGTCGTGGTGGTCGAAAGCATTTCGGTTTTTGATTTTTTTATACCGAATGAGTCATACGACCGGTTTACCTGATGTCAGGACCGTAGACAAAATGTGTTAAATTGGAGTGAAAAGAGACTTTGAATATTGGGGTATTACTCAACTCCCTTGTGTACAGCGCCTGATTGCTGCAATACAACCGCACAGAAACAGGAAGTTTTACCAATGAATGCACCCGACCCGACATCACCCAAAGGAGAGCGTATCGCCAAAGTAATGGCCCGCGCCGGTCTGTGCTCGCGCCGCGATGCCGAGCGCTGGGTTGCTGCAGGCCGGGTAAAAGTCAATGACAAGGTAATTGACTCTCCGGCCCTGAACGTCACCGATAATGACAAGGTCGAGGTTGACAACAAGCCCTTGCCTGATCGCGAGCAAACAAAGTTATGGCGATATCATAAACCTGCCGGATTAGTGGTCTCGCACCGCGACGAGAAGGGCCGAGCCAGCGTTTTTGAAAACCTGCCGCCCGATATGGCCCGCGTGGTTTCCATCGGTCGGCTTGATATCAACACCGAGGGTCTGTTGCTGCTGACCAATGACGGCGAACTCGCTCGCAAGCTTGAACTGCCCGCCACCGGCTGGCTGCGCCGTTATCGGGTCCGGGTGTTTGGCACTGTTGATGAAGCCGCTTTGGCCAAGTTGAAAAAAGGCATCGTCATTGACGGTACCCATTATGGTTCGATTGAAGCAACTCTTGATCGCGAGCAAGGCAACAATGCCTGGTTGACCATCGGTCTGCGCGAAGGAAAAAACCGCGAGATTAAAGTGATTTGCGAACATATGGGTTTGAAGGTTAATCGCCTGATCCGCCTGTCTTTCGGCCCCTTCCAGTTGGGTGATCTCAATCCCGGCAAGGTTGAAGAGGTGTCCGGCAAGGTGCTGGCCGAGCAGACAGCTGGCAAACAAAAGCAAAACCGCACCAAGTTCCAGAAAACTTCAGCCACCACAAGGAAGCCAAAAGTTGCGCATCGTCGCCGGAATTCATAAAGGCCGCACCCTTTCCACTCCAAAATCAAACGACACCCGCCCGACAACGGACCGGGTGCGCGAAGCTATGTTCAACATCCTGTCCCACTCAATCGATGGCTTCACCTTCACCGATGCAAGGGTCCTTGACCTTTTCGCCGGTACTGGTGCTTTGGGTCTGGAAGCCCTGTCACGCGGTGCAAAATTTATCCAGTTCATCGAACAGGACGCCGCCGCTCGCGGCCTGATCCGCACCAACGCCGAAACGTTAGGGGCCACCGGCCAAATAAAAATCTGGCGCCGCGACGCCACCAACCTGGCTAAACTGGAAGGCATTCCACCCTTTGATCTGGTGTTCCTCGACCCACCCTACGGCAAAGGTTTTGGCGACAAGGCACTGGCAGGGCTGATCGACGGCGGCTGGCTGGCCGACGGTGCGGTGGTGGTGGTGGAGGAAATCAAGTCGGCGCAGGTGGAGGTGCCGGACGAGTTATCGGTCATAACAACGCGTGATTACGGCGACACGACAGCGTTGTTTTTGCGGTTTGGGGTTTAATCGCCGCACGCTTAAAACTGGCCAAACCCCTCAGCCGCGTCTAAACTACCCTTAAAACAAAATCAAAAAGGGAAGATTATGGACCAGAAAGATCGTAATTTCAGGCGTTATGAAGAAGGGGTATCTATCAATGACTGGGAGCTCGACGAAAAGATTTTCCAGCAGGATACCTCTTACAAATGCCCAACCTATGTCCATCGTACCCCGCCCTGTCAGGGCAGTTGTCCGGCCGGGGAAGATATTCGCGGCTGGTTGAATATTGTCCGTGGCATTGAGTTGCCTCCCACAGAGTTGACCGAGGCTCTGACTGATAAAGATCTGCCCGAACATGCAGACTGGGCTCAATATGCTTTTGAACGGGCCACCAATGCCAATCCGTTTCCAGCCATTATGGGCCGGGTTTGTCCGGCCCCCTGTCAGGATGGCTGTAACCGTAATGAGGTTGAAGATCATGTCGGCATCAATGCGGTTGAACATTTTATTGGTGATTATGCGCTGGAACAAAAGCTTTCCCTGCATGAGGTCGGCGCTGATACCGGCAAAAAAGTTGCCCTGATCGGTGGCGGCATTGCCAGCCTGACCTGCGCCTATCAACTGCGCCGTATGGGCCATGCATGCACCATATTCGAATCCCACGACAAACTCGGCGGCATGATGCGTTATGGTATCCCCGGCTATCGCACCCCGCGCGAAGTGCTCGACGGCGAGATTGATCGCGTTATTGCCATGGGTGTCGAAGTCAGGGTCAACACCAAAATTGGCGTTGATATAGAGCTGGAACAACTGGAAAAAGACTTTGACGCCGTATTCATCGGCATTGGTGCGCAGGGCGGTTCACCGCTGCCGGTGCCCGGAGCCGAGGCGGCAACCAACTGCATCAGCGGCATATCATTCCTTGATGCGTTTAATGATGGTCGTCTCAAGCACTCGGCCAAGCGGGTGCTGGTTATCGGTGGTGGTGATACGGCGATGGACGTTGCAGCTGTTGCCCGTCGTCTTGGCCACATCACTCAAACCAACGAAAAGGACCGCCCGGAAAATGTCGTGCTCGGCCATACGGTGCATGATGTGGCTACGGTGGCAAAACGTCAGGGCGCCGATGTCAGCGTCATTTATCGCCGCCCGATTGAAGCCATGCCCGCCACCAAAATGGAAATCGCCCATATCCAGCAGGAAGGTGTCCAAATTCGCGGCTCCCTTGCCCCGGTCGAAGTGGTGCTGGACGGAGCGGACCGGGCCAAAGCCCTGCGGGTGATCGAGGCCGACTGGAGCACCGGCAAGATGGTCATCAAGGAAGGCAGCGAGTTTGATATCGAATGCGACCTGATTGTTGCCGCCATCGGTCAGGTCGGTGATTTTGCCGGGATCGAAGAGCTTGATAATGGTCGCGGTCTGATTGACTCAGATTCCTACTTCAGATGGCCAAAGCGTGAAGGCATTTTCGTTGCCGGTGATGTGGTACGCCCGCATTTGCTGACCACCGCTGTCGGCCAGGCCTCAATTGCGGCCCGTGCCATCGATGCCTATATGTCCCACGAAAATCAGGCAAAGCAGCCCAAAGTCGATGTCCATCATTTCAGCCTGTTGGAAAAGCTGCGCGAAACCCACCACGAACCCGATGAATATGATCATCTGGAACACCGGGGAACCGATCACGCCGCCTACGCCATTCACAATTACGAAGACCGTTCAGAAACCCAAATTGTCCCGGCTGACGAATTATTCTTGGGATATTTTGATTACGCCGCCCGTTTTAACCGCACTGAAAACGATATTACCGGTAAAAACGTTCTCGGCCATTTCGACGAACGCATCTTTGGCCCGGACGCTGAACAAGCCCGCACCGAAGCTGACCGCTGCATGAGCTGCGGGATGTGCTTTGAATGCGATAGCTGCGTGATTTATTGCCCGCAAGATGCCATCTCGCGGGTCAAAAAGTCCGACAAAACCATGGGCCGTTATGTGGAAACCGACTACAATAAATGCATCGGTTGCCACATTTGTGAGGACGTTTGCCCCTCAGGATATATCCAGATGGGGTTGGGGGTTTAATTTATATTCGTCTTTGGACCTGACGGGCATATCGGCGTGCTCCGGCGGGCAGCCGTTTGGCGCCAATACCGGCATTGTAGTAAGCAACACTGCCGCGACGCAACGCTTTGCGCAAATAACGCATTCCATAGGTCAGGTTTGTCGAAATTTTGTACAGTCCAGCACAGGAACCACGGTAACCCATGCCACGAGCCGTCCCGCATTTTAGTTGCATCAGACCGATTTCCCCGGCACTGCCGCGGGCTCGTGGCCTGAAGTTTGACTCTTGACGCACAACGGCAAGGGCGATCCGCGAAGGAACACCAGCGGCGGCCGCGTGGCGGCGAACCGCTGCAACGATTGACGAGCGGGCGCCAGTATAACGGCGCAAGGAACGCCGCTTTTTTGTCTTTCTTGTCTTGTGAACGACCGCTTTGCGCGCAGTGAATTTAGAACCCGTGATTGATTTTTCGATTGTGTCTGCATGTACGGGCTGAACAGATGCAGTCGTTGTAAAAGTCGCGATTAATCCTGTCAGGAAAATCGCAGAAGCCAGGCGGAACATATTTGTCTCAGTAAAATTGTTATCATAAACGCGCCAAAAAGTCGGTGGTTCGTAAAACGATAACCAGCGAGCCCCCTACGCAAGCGGCGCATTCACTCTTAAAACATGGCAATATTTAGACGTCTTCAAAAATTTCCGGTAGAAACGCCGACATATGCTCTTGGTTTGATCAAATATAGGATTGGTTGAGACCGCAGGCCAGTTGAGAGTACTTCTCAAACCACCCTGGTCATACAAATACTATGCACATCCACCTTGTAATCCCCAAACACCGCACATTTTTCAAACCCGTATTTCTCATACAATTTGCGGGCCGGGATGAAGGCGGGCATCGAGCCGGTTTCAAGACTCAGGCGGTTGTAATTGCGATTGCGGGCTTCATCCATGATGTGGTTGAGCATGATATCTGCCACCCCTTTACCGCGGGCATCGGAGTGAACGTGCATGGATTTGATTTCGCCGTGCTGCACATCGATTTCTTTGAGCGCCCCGCAACCAAGCAGGCTTTCACCCTCCCAAAGAGTCCAGAAGGTGATTTCGGGCACCCGCAGACCATCCAGATCAAGAGCATGAATGCTTTCAGGCGGCGAGTATGTTGCCATTTCGTCAAGGTGGCGTTGCAGCAGGGCTCTTATTTCAGGGCCTTTAAGGTCATCCGCTCTGATTTCCATTTGACCTACTGCCAATCCAGCACCACCTTTCCGCATTGACCTGACCGCATCAGATCAAACCCCTGTTCGAATTCATCGGCTTTAAACCGGTGGGTGATGATCGGGCGAATGTTGAGGCCCGATTGCAGCATGGCAATCATCTTGTACCAGGTTTCAAACATTTCACGCCCGTATATCCCCTTGATTGTCAGGGCTTTGAAGATGATCTTGCTCCAGTCAACATTTGATGATCCCGATGGTATGCCGAGCATGGCGATATTGCCCCCCATCATCATGTGCTCAACCATCTGGTCAAAGGCGCTGGCAGCGCCCGACATTTCCAGACCAATGTCAAAACCTTCGGTCATGCCAAGTTTATCCCTGACAGAATGCAACTCCTGTTTGCTGACATCAACAGGCGTGATATCGGCAAACTGACCAGCCAGCTCGAGCCGGTAGGGATTGACATCGGTGATGACCACATTTCGCGCCCCGACATGGCGGGCAATGACCGCTGACATGATGCCAATCGGACCGGCACCGGTGATCAGCACGTCCTCGCCAATCAGGTCAAATGAAAGGGCAGTGTGAACTGCATTGCCGAGCGGGTCCATGATGGCACCCAGTTCGTCGTCAATATCATCAGGCAACTTGATGGCATTAAATGCCGGCAGACGCAGATATTCCGCAAAAGCACCGGGTACATTAACACCCACCCCGCGCGTGTTAGGGTCAAGATGAAAGCGACCCGCCCGGCTCATGCGCGAGCGCATTGAGACCAGATGACCTTCACCGGTCACCCGCTCACCAACTTTCAGACGTCGGACATGACTGCCGACCTTAACCACAACACCTGCATATTCATGGCCGACAACCATCGGCACCGGAATGGTTTTTTGGGCCCACTCATCCCAGTTCCAGATATGCACATCAGTACCGCAAATGGAGGTCTGGTTGACCTTTATCAGGATTTCATCGTCCTCAAGTTCTGGAATCGGTTCATCACGCATAACAAGGCCTGGACCTGCTTGAAGTTTTACCAGAGCGCGCATTTGCTTGTTCCTCTCAAGGTTTCGGGCAAGGTTTGGGGCCAGGGATTAATGACAGTTCGCGGCCCACCTTGATGAAAGCGGCCACCGCCTGATCGATATCTTGTGGTGATAGTGCCGCCGACATCTGGGTCCGAATGCGAGCTTGGCCCTTTGGCACCACAGGAAAGAAAAAGCCGGTCACATACACACCTTCCTCAAACAGACCGGCCGCCATCTTTTGTGCCAGTTCGGCTTCTCCCAGCATAACCGGAATAATCGGGTGCTCGCCATCAGGCAAAGAAAATCCGGCCGCCGCCATTTCGGTCCGGAATTGGCTTGCGTTGTCCCTCAAGCGGTCGCGCAAATCATCTCCAGCCTCGGCCAGATCAATGGCTTTGCTGGCCGATGCCGCGATGGCCGGTGGCAGGGCGTTGGAAAAAAGATAGGGGCGAGACCGTTGTCTCATCAAATCAACCACCGGTTTTGCTGCTGCAATAAAACCGCCCGCTGCCCCGCCCAGCGCCTTGCCAAAAGTGCCGGTAATGATGTCTGCCTTGATACCGGCCCGCGCTGCGCTGCCGCGGCCCTGTGGGCCGACAAAACCCGTAGCATGGCAATCATCGATCATCAGCCAGGCGTCATAGCGATCTGCAAGGGCACGGATTTCAGACAATTTGGCAAAATAGCCATCCATGGAGAACACCCCGTCGGTAACCACTAATATGCGCCTGGCACCAGAGCCTCGTGCTTTTTCCAGACTGGCTTCAAGCTCGCCCATATCTCCGTTGCCATAACGATATCGCGCTGCCTTGCACAATCGAATACCATCAATAATCGAGGCATGATTGAGCTGGTCGGAAATCACCGCATCCTGGCCACCCAATAACGGCTCAAACACCCCGCCATTGGCATCAAAACAGGCAGCGAACAAAATAGCGTCTTCCTGACCCACATAGCTTGCAATGCGTTGTTCCAGCTCAGTGTGCAAATCTGCTGTTCCACAGATAAACCGGACGGAAGCCATACCAAGCCCATGGCTGTCCAGCGCCTCATGGGCCGCTTTGACCAGTTCAGGGTGGTTGGCAAGGCCCAGATAGTTGTTGGCACACAGATTCAGCACCTCAAGAGCATTTCCATCACGAGCAACTTTTATGTGCCCTGATTGCGCCGTTACAATGCGACGCTCACCCTTCCACAAATTTGCGGCGCGGATTTCGTCCAGTTCAAGGGAAATATCACGAAGAATGTCTGACATGGGCATGCCTTCAATAAGCGAACAACCAGATAGTAACCTTTACATCAATATCGGCGGCTGGCAAAAAAAGTTTTGAGAAGTTTAGTCGATCTGTCTGCTGAAATACCATCGTAGATTTCCGGGCGGTGATGACAGATGGCTTTCGAAAAATAAGCCACACCACCCATTTTTCCATCATCAGCGCCGTAATACAACCGCGCTATGCGGGCAAAAGACATTGTAGCGGCACACATGGTGCAGGGTTCCAGCGTAACATAAAGGTTGTACTCCGGCAGCCGTTCGCTGCCCAGTTCGGCGCAAGCGGCATGGATGGCCAGGACTTCGGCGTGGGCTGTAGGGTCGTTAAATTCCCGCGTCCGGTTGCCTGCCTGAGAGACAATTTTCCCCGCTTTATCGGTGACAACAGCACCAACCGGCACCTCACCCCGCGCCGCCGCAGCTTCAGCTTCTTCAAAGGCTATATCCATTGGTGATCGTTGTGGTGATTGTTTCATGTTGTTTATCACTTTAGACACTGCTAAAACCTGCGGCAATTAGATTTGCAAAAGATTGATATTATGACTGATTCTACCGCAAGCGGTTCCCAGATGCGCGATTATCGCGAAACCCTGTTCCTTCCGAAAACCGATTTCCCCATGCGGGCC
The DNA here is from genome assembly GCA_030626025.1 of Anderseniella sp. Taxonomy (GTDB): domain Bacteria; phylum Pseudomonadota; class Alphaproteobacteria; order Rhizobiales; family Aestuariivirgaceae; genus JALWJW01. Next base: position 30,767 of record DAOUPT010000018.1, read on the forward strand.
GGTTTGCCCAAGAAGGAACCAGAGATTATCAAGCGCTGGCAGGATGAAAAGCTCTATGAAACCTTGCGCCAGCAATCCAAAGGCCGCGACCGTTTCATCTTGCACGATGGTCCTCCCTATGCCAACGGCAATCTCCACATCGGTCATGCCCTCAACAAGACCTTGAAAGACGTGGTCACCCGCGCTGCCCAGATGTCGGGCTATGATTCCAACTATGTACCGGGCTGGGATTGCCACGGTCTGCCGATTGAATGGAAGATCGAAGAAAAATACCGCGCCAAGGGCCGTAACAAGGATGATGTGCCAATCAACGAATTCCGCCAGGAGTGCCGCGATTTCGCCAAACACTGGGTCGGTGTGCAATCAGAAGAATTTCAGCGCCTCGGCGTCATTGGCGACTGGAAACAACCTTATCTGACCATGAACTACGCCGCCGAAGCCGACATCGCCCGCGAGTTAATGAAATTTTCCACAACCGGCCAGCTATACCGTGGCTCCAAACCAATCATGTGGTCGGTGGTCGAGCAAACCGCGCTGGCCGAGGCCGAAATTGAATATCACGATTATGAAAGCGATACGATCTGGGTCAAGTTTCCGGTTGTAGATGGCAATAACGATCTGGCCGCTGCATCAGTTGTTATCTGGACTACAACGCCCTGGACGATTCCCGCCAACCGCGCCATCAGTTTTTCTGATCGATTCTCCTATGGCCTTTATGAAATCACCGAAGCCCCAGAAGACAATTGGGTCAAAACAGGTGAAAAACTTGTACTGGCCGATAGTTTGGCTGAAGACGTGATGAAATCATCACGGGTTGACGCATTTAAACGCCTTGCAGATGTGGACCCTGCCAGCATTTCAGTTTGTCGGCACCCGTTGCATGAAATGGGCTACGATTTTGATGTCCCATTATTGTTGGGCGATCACGTAACCGATGAAGCTGGTACTGGTTTTGTGCACACCGCACCCAGTCATGGCCGTGAAGACTTTGAAGCGTGGATGGACAACGCCACTGAACTTCGTGCTCGTGGCATTAATACCGATATTCCCTTTACCGTTGCTGCTGATGGCACCTTTACCGATCAGGCTTTTGGATTTGAAGGTATCGCCATCATCGACAGCAAAGGTAAAAAGGGCAAAGCAAACGAAGCAGTGATTGCTAAATTGCGCGAAGCAGACAACATCATTGCCCGTGCCCGGGTCAAGCACCAATACCCTCATTCATGGCGCTCGAAAAAGCCGATTATTTTCCGTAATACGCCGCAATGGTTTGTTTATATGGATGAGCAAATTGATGATGGCAAAGGCGGCACCCTGCGCGAGCGGGCGCTGAAGGCTATTTCTGAAACTGAATTTGTTCCACAAACAGGCCAGGCCCGACTGCGCGGCATGATCGAAACCCGCCCCGACTGGGTGCTGTCACGCCAGCGCGCCTGGGGTGTGCCAATTTCGGTGTTTGTTGATAAGGACGGCAATGTTCTCAAAGACCAAACCGTTAATGAACGCATTGCCAAAGCCTTTGAAGAAGAAGGTGCTGATGCATGGTTTGCTGATGGCGCCAAAGAACGCTTCCTTGAAGGCGTCACTGGTGACTGGGAAAAAGTCACCGACATTCTTGATGTCTGGTTCGATTCCGGCTCCACCCATGCCTTTTGCATGGAGCGCCGGGAAGATTTGCACGTTAAACGCTCATTTGATGGCGGCAATGACCGGGTGATGTATCTGGAAGGTTCAGACCAGCATCGCGGCTGGTTCCATTCCTCACTGCTTGAAAGCTGCGGCACTCGCGGCCATGCACCCTATGACATTGTCCTGACCCACGGCTTTACCATGGCCGAAGACGGGCGCAAGATGTCCAAATCTTTGGGTAATCAGGTCGCCCCGCAAGATATCATCAAGCAATACGGTGCCGACATTCTGCGCCTCTGGGTGGTTTCGGTCGATTATGCCGATGATCAGCGTATTGGCAAGGAAATGATCAATTCCACCGTCGATGCCTACCGTAAAATGCGCAACACTCTGCGTTATATGCTCGGGGCATTGACCGCCTATGAAGCCGATAAAAAGGTTGCTGTGGCTGATATGCCCGAACTGGAACGCTACATCTTGCACAAGCTGCATGAAGTGGGCGGTGTGGTTTTGCAGGCTTACGAAAAATACGATTACAAGCGCGCCATCGCCGCATTGGTCAATTTCATGAATGTCGACCTCTCGGCCTTCTATTTTGATATCCGCAAGGACGCGCTTTATTGTGATTCGCTCAACACCCCACGCCGTCTCGCCTGTCTGACGGTAATGGATGAATTGTTCAACTGCCTCACCACCTGGCTCGCCCCGATGGTTTGTTTTACCGCCGAAGAAGTCTGGACCACCCGCAACGGGCTGGAGGCCGGTAGTGTTCATCTGCAACAATTTGCCAAAACCAATGATGATTGGGCTGATGCTGAACTTGCCGACAAGTGGACAAACATCCGCAAAATCCGCTCGGTTGTCACTGGTGCACTGGAAGTGGAACGGCGCGAAAAGAACATCGGTTCATCACTTGAGTCGGCTCCATCTGTGCACGTCAGCAATGATGAATTGCGGGCTGCGCTCGACGGGCTGGACCTGGCAGAAATCTTCATCACCTCGGATGCGACCTTGTCCAATGACCAAGGCCCCGATAATGCTTTCAGGCTTTCAGAGGTTGAAGGTGTCAGCGTTGTTCACAAAACCGCACCGGGTGAAAAATGCGCTCGCTCTTGGATATTCTCAACGCAAATCGGTGCTGACCCTGATTATCCCGATATTACCCCTCGTGATGCCCAGGCAGTGCGCGAGTGGGATGCCCGAAATCAGAATAGCCAATAAAAATGTTTAAAGATTACGCAATCTGGGGCCGCTTTGCCCCCATAGGGTTGGTCCTGATTGCGATCACTTTCGGCATTGATCAGGCCCATAAATGGTGGATGCTGTATGTTTACAAAATAGCCGACGTGCAGCCGGTCAACATCACGCCGTTTTTTGACTTGATTCTGGTGTGGAATACCGGGGTCAGCTATGGCTGGTTCAACAGCCTCGGGCCCTGGGTGTTGATTGTCGGACAATTGCTCATCTCCATAGTGCTGTGGTTGTGGTTGGCCGGAAGCAAAGACCGCCTTTCTGCCATTGCGACCGGTATGATCATTGGCGGCGCTCTGGGCAATGTTGCCGACCGATTGATGTATGAGGCGGTGGCCGACTTTTTTCATCTCTATGCGTTCGGTTTTAACTGGTATGTCTTCAACCTTGCCGATGTGGCAATTGTTGCCGGTGCAGCATTACTGGTGTATGGTTCGCTTGGGGATGTGATGCGCAAAAAAACCTAAACCACGGTTCGGGGTCATGGTTTTGCCTAAATAGGAGACTATTTGCGTGTCTGGATCAGTTTTGGGACAAATATTGTGACTAGCTTCAATACAAAAATTTTCGGGTTGATTGGTGTCGTGGCCCTTGCCGGGTGCAGCGAAAACTCATTTAAAGACACCTTTGACATGGGGAAGTTTTCCCCTGATGAGACAAAAGTGCAAACCAATCAATCTCTGACCATGCCGCCTGACCTGCAATTGCGGGCACCCAATGGCGTGGCACCGCAGGCCCCAATTGCCAATAATGCCCCGCCGGTCTCAACCGCACCGCCACAATACGGTGCCCAACCGCAGTACGGCACCCAACCGCCACAGCAGCAGGCATACATTCCGCCTGCCACTCAACCGGCTGTTCCTGCCCAGGATATCTATGCCCGAAACGGCATTTCGCGCTTGCGGGCCGATGGCAGCAAAAAGACCGATATCGAGCTGATTAACGAATTACGAGCTCTTAAAAAGAAACGTCAACAGGCTGCCAACCCCAATTATGGTACGGTTTTCAACCTGCCAAAGGTCTGGAGCGACGGAGGTTAACACGCTTGTCTGCCAATCGTGTCAGCAGCAAGTTACCAAAAATTTAGTGGCTTTTTATCGCCCGCCCGTTCAAAACAGGTAAAGATTCGTTCCCGCGTGGAACTTCCTCAACCTGATCGAGATTTCATTTGTCAAAATTTTATACCGTATCCGCAACTCTCATCAAAGCTGCTGCTTTAGCATTCACACTTGTTTTCACCCAGTCAGCAAATGCCAAACCGCTGAACATTGATGTGGGTGAGTTTACTCTCGACAACGGCATGAAAGTTGTTGTGATCCCTGACCACCGCGCCCCGGTGGTAACCCATATGGTCTGGTACAAGGTCGGAGCCGCCGATGAGGAAAACGGCAAGTCCGGTATTGCTCACTTCCTTGAGCATTTGCTGTTTAAAGGTACCAAAAAAATCGCCAGCGGCGAGTTTTCAAAAATTGTCGCCCGCAATGGTGGACAGGACAACGCCTTTACCCATCTTGACTACACCGGCTATTTCCAGCGTATTTCCAAAGACCGTCTCGAAATGGTCATGGAGATGGAAGCCGACCGGATGCAAAATCTGATTCTGACCGACAAAGACATCAAAACCGAACGCGATGTGGTTAAGGAAGAGCGCCGGACCCGGACCGACAACAAACCTTCCCGTTTGCTCAGCGAGCAAATGAGCGCCGCCCTTTATACCGCCCATCCTTATGGTATCCCGATCATCGGCTGGATGGCCGAAGTTGCCAAATTGACCCGTCAGGATGCGCTGGAATTTTATCGCAAATATTACACCCCCTCAAACGCCATTCTGGTGGTCGCTGGCGATGTGACCGCCGGGCAAGTCAAAGAGCTGGCCCAAAAGCATTATGGCGTGTTGAAAAACACTGCAACACCGGGTCCAAGAGTGCGCACCAAAGAACCTAAACCCATTGTTGAACGGCGCATCATCATGCGTGACAAGCGGGTGTCTTCACCTTATGTGATGCGCGAATATCTCGCCCCCAGCTACGGCACGGCCAAAGGCAATGAAGCCCTTGCCCTTGATATTCTGACCGAAATACTGGGCAGTGGCACCACCAGCCGGATGTACAAAAAGCTGGTGGTCAAAGACAAAGTCGCGGTAAGTACCGGCAGCTGGTATTCCGGTGATCAAATGGATTACGGCACCTTCGGGTTTTACGCCGTACCGGCATCGGGTGGTGATTTAAATGGGTTGGAAAAACACATTGATGCCGTCATTGGCGATGTTCTGGCCAATGGTGTCAGCCAGCAGGAACTTGACCGGGCCCGCAAGGTGCTGCAGGCCGAAACCGTATATTTGCTCGACAGCCAGAGTTCACTGGCCCGCGTTTTTGGCCGGGCGCTAGTGGTCGGTATGAGCGTTGATGATGTAATCAACTGGGACGACCGACTTAATTCGGTCACTGTGCAGGACATCAAAAACGCCGCGGCAAAAGTTTTGCAGATTCGCCGCTCTGTTACCGGTTTCCTGATGAAACCACAAAGCACCAAGAAAACGGAAACCAACTAGATGAAAATTTTCAGCATTGTTGTCAGCCTGTTTGCGGTTCTGATTGCTTTTACAACAGCTAGCCGGGCAATCGAAATTCAGGAAGTAAAATCCGACAGCGGCGTCACAGCCTGGCTGGTCGAAGATCATTCAATACCACTCATTGCCATGAAGTTTTCATTTAACGGTGGAGCAGCCACGGACCCGCTGGATAAAACTGGTTTGAGCGAATTTTTGTCAGGTATGCTGGATGAAGGCGCAGATGATTTGACCTCTGCGCAGTTTCAGGCTGCGATCAACGACAACTCGATCAAACTGGGTTTTTCAGCGTCCCAGCACCGCTTTGACGGCAGTTTGCAAACCTTGAGCGTTAATCGCGATATAGCCTTTTCACTGCTGGCAAAAGCCCTGACGGCGCCACGTTTTGACAAGGCACCGCTGGAACGGGTGCGCCGTCAGTTTCTGGTTAGCATCAAGCAAGACAAGGAAAAGCCCCGCACCATCTCGACTCGCGCTTGGCTAAAAACCATGGTTGGCAAAGATCATCCTTATGCTCGCCCGCGATCTGGAACCGAAGCCGGTATCAACGCTATCAACGCCAACGACTTGCGTGACAAGGCAAAGAAAATTTTCACCCGCCAGAGTTTGCATGTGGCCGTCACCGGCGACATCGATGCAAAAACCTTAAAGCAGGTGCTTGATCAGCTATTTGGCAGTTTGCCCGAAAAGTCCGACATTGCACCTGTTATTGAGGCAGACGTTTTCAGCCAGCCAAAAATCCAGGTTATTGATCGTGATATTCCACAAAGCATCGTTCAGTTTGGCCACAAGGGCATCAAGCGCAAGGATAAGGACTTTGTCACCGCCTACGTGCTATTCAATATTTTTGGCTCTGGCCAGTTCGGTTCGCGCCTGATGGAAGAGGTGCGCGAAAAGCGTGGCCTGTCCTATTCTGCCTATGCCACTCTTTATCCCTTGCGCCGCGCCGGTTTGATTTTCGGTTCAGCCGCCACGGTCAACGCCCGGGTTGGCGAAACCGTGCAAGTCATCAAGGATGAGTTCAAGCGCATGGCTGAGGATGGCCCGACACAAGTTGAACTGGACAACGCCATTGCCTATTTAACCGGTGCTTACGCGCTGCGTTTTGACAGCAATTCAAAAATTGCTGGTCAACTGCTAGCCAACATGAAACTTGACCTTGGTATTGATTACATCAAACGGCGGAACAGTCTGATCAGTGCCGTGACCCTTGTTGATGTCAAGCGTGTCGCCAAACGCCTGCTGCACGCAGATCAACTGGTATTTACCATTGTCGGTAAGCCAAAAAATCTTGCGGCCACGTCAAATTGATGTTGCTATTTCGGCAGCAATCACTAGATTTATTTGAAAGATATAAAGCGTATTTTTGTATTTAAGTACGCTTCAAATGGGGTAACCTATGCGGGTAAAGCAAAATATTTCACGTTGCCGCTCTGATGTGATCGGCGATGCGGGGTTAAGTGATGCAGAACTAGATGCGGCGCTGGCCCGGGCCGATCAAGCCTTAAGCAAGATTCGCCAAATGTATGACGACGGGCAGATGACCTTGCTCGATCTGCCCGGTAAAAGTGATGATCTTGAACAATGTCAAAAAGCTGCTGACATATTGACCAATGGGGCGACTGATGTCGTTCTGCTTGGCACCGGTGGCTCAAGTCTGGGCGCTCAGGCGCTGGCCCAGCTGGCCGGTTATAAAGTATCGGGTATCATCCCGTTTCGCCGTGTCAACAATCGCTCCATCAGGGTGCATTTTCTCGATAATCTCGATGCTAGCATGCTTAATCAGGCGCTGATTGACCAAGGCATGAAGACAACCCGTTTTCTGGCCATTTCTAAATCCGGTGGCACAGCTGAAACCGTCATGCAAATGGTCATTATGCTCGAAGCATTGAAGAACAGTGGTCTGGACTGGAATGCTGCTGCCCATATGGTGGTACTGACCGAAACCGGTGATCCTGATCGCAATACCGTCTTGCAATTGGCAAAACGCCATAACCTTGAGGTTTTGGAGCACTCACCAGTCATTGGAGGTCGTTATTCGGTTTTGACCAATGTCGGCATGTTGCTAGCAATGGTGATGGGGCTCGATGTCGGCGCGATCCGGCGCGGGGCAGGGGCCGCTGTGGCACCACTTCTGGCTGGCAACAGGGCTGCTGATGTCCCTGCTGCTCTTGGTGCTGCAGTGAATGTTGCCTTGATGGAAAACAAGGGAATCAATACCACCATCATGATGCCCTATTGCGATCGCTTGCGATTGTTTGCCAACTGGTTTCAACAATTATGGGCCGAAAGTGTCGGTAAAGATGGTATGGGCACCACCCCGCTTGGCACCGCCGGGCCGGTTGACCAGCATAGCTTGATGCAGTTGTTTTTAGATGGGCCAGCCGACAAGCTTTTAAATATCATTCAGTTGCCCACCGCCGGTCAGGGACCGCAAATCCCTGATTCGTACCGTTCTGACCCCTTGCTGGGCTATCTGGCCGGGCGAACAGTGGGAGATCTGACCGATTGCCAGCAACGCGCTACGGTCGAAACCTTTGCCAATAACAACCGTCCTGTGCGGGTTTTTGAGGTCGATGGCATCGAAGAGGAGCAGCTCGGCGAATTGATGATGCATTTTATGCTCGAAACCATCATCACAGGGTATATGATGGGCATTGATCCCTTTGACCAGCCCGCTGTTGAGCAATCTAAAATACTGACGCGGGAATATTTGAAAAGCATGTAAGGAAATTGCTTTGACCATCCGCCGACTACCAGAAGGAACCATCAACCGCATTGCTGCCGGGGAGGTAATTGAGCGTCCGGCCAGCGTGGTCAAGGAACTGGTTGAAAATGCCATCGATGCCGGTGCCCGGCAAATCGACATTTCGCTGGTTGATGGCGGGCGCACCCTGATCAGGGTGCGTGATAATGGTAAAGGCATGGACGCGACCGATCTGGAATTGGCCATTGAGCGTCACGCCACCTCCAAGCTGCCCGATGATGATCTGGTCAACATCCAGAACCTCGGCTTTCGCGGCGAAGCACTACCCTCCATCGGGTCGGTATCGCGATTGCGTATTGTCTCTCGCGCTCGCGGTAGCAATGAAGCCAACGAAATCCGTATCGAAGGCGGTCGCCAGCAAGCAGTTAAACCGGCGGCCCATGGCGAGGGAACCGACATAGAAGTCCGCGACTTGTTCTTTGCCGTTCCTGCCCGCTTGAAATTTCTCAAAACCGAGCGGGCTGAAACCGCAGAAGCTGCTGCCATTGTCCGTCGTCTTGCCATGGCTGCGCCGCAAATTGGTTTCACGCTGATGTCTGGTGAGCGCCAGTTGATCAATTTGCAGGCCAATGAAGTAGGAGATGAGGGCCAGCGCCAGCGCCTGTCTGATATTATGGGCAGGGACTTTATCGAAAACTCGGTGCAGATTGATGCTGGCCGCGATGTTTTTTCCCTGCAAGGTTACGCCAGTTTGCCAACGCTGAACCGCTCGCAATCCACCATGCAGTTTTTGTTCGTCAATGGCCGGGCGGTCAAGGACCGTACTTTGCTGGGTGCGGTACGCGGGGCCTATTCCGATTTTCTGATGCGCCAGCGTTTTCCCATGGTTGCCCTGTTCATTACCTGCCCGCCTGAATTTGTCGATGTAAATGTCCACCCGGCCAAGGCCGAAGTACGCTTCCGCAATCAAGCCCAGGTCAACAGTCTGATTGTTGGCTCCATTCGCGAGGCCATCGGTTTTGCCGGACATCGTACTGCTTCGACCAATGCCGAAGCCACCATCAGCGCCTTCCAGCATCAAAGTGGTGGTCATCACAGAAGCCATTTCGCGCCCACCCGCCCGACTACTGCCGAGCATGGTTTTCGCGAAGCGGCTCAAAGCTTTGCCGGGTTCCAGGCCATGAGCGGTGATACCAGCGCCAGCGAAATACCACTTAACGATGATGATGCTGATAAACCACTGGGCGCAGCGCGAGCGCAGTTTCACGAAAACTACATTCTGGCCCAAACCCGCAACGGTATCGTCATCGTTGATCAACACGCCGCCCATGAACGTCTGGTGCTTGAACAACTCAAAGCCAGTGCCCAAAAAACCGACATCAGCACTCAGCCTTTACTGGTTCCCGAAGTGGTCAATCTCGATGCACCAAGTGTTGAGCGTTTTGCCGATGCCGCTGAGCAACTGGCCAGCGCCGGTCTGGTGCTCGAACAATTTGGCCCCGATGCCATCATCGTGCGCGAAGTTCCAGCTGTCCTTGCCGGTGCAAAAATCGCTGATCTGATCAAGGACCTTGCCGATGATCTCGAAACCATCGGTCAGGGCCAAAGCCTCAATGAGCGTTTCGAACACGTCCTTGCCACCATGGCTTGCCATGGCTCAGTCCGCTCCGGCCGCCGCCTCAAACCACAAGAAATGAACGCGCTCTTGAGAGATATGGAAGCTACCCCTTTTTCAGGCCAATGCAACCACGGCCGCCCGACCTATGTGGAACTGTCATTGGCTGATATTGAGCGTTTGTTTGCCCGGCGATGAAGCTTGGCCGGATTTAAAATCATTGAAATTCTAACGAAACCAGAAACGCTCTAACATGTCGTAAGAAGATCATGAGACATACCGATTGTATATTACAGTTTGAAAATCAAAAAACATAAGGAGCCAGGCCATGAACGTTACAAAGTTAGCTGAAAAAATTGATCAGGAACGTATTGATCTGGCTGCTGCTTTTCATTTGGCCGCTCTTAATGATTGGCATGAAAGCATCGCCAATCACTTTTCTCTGGCCGTTTCTAGCGATGGCAAGCAGTTTTTGATGAACCCGCGCTGGCGCCATTTTACCCGTATTTCTGCCAGTGATCTGCTGTTGCTTGATGCCGATAAGGAAATGTCGATGGATGAGCCGGGCGCCCCGGACCCGTCTGCCTGGTGCATTCACGGCACCATCCACCGCACCCTGCCACAAGCGCGCTGTTTGCTGCATGTGCATTCGCCCTATGCCACCGCTCTGAGTTACCTCAAGGATCCTGAAATCAAGCCGATCGACCAGAACACCGCCCGCTTTTTCAATCGCGTTGCTGTTGATATGAATTATGGCGGCATTGCCCATCATGAGGAAGAGGGCAAACGCATTGCATCGGTGCTAGGCAATAAACGCATTATGATGATGGCCAATCACGGCGTTCTGGTGGTCGCCAATTCGGTGGCCGAGGCTTACGATGAGTTATACTATCTCGAGCGCGCCTGCAAAACGCTGATCCTTGCTTATTCTACCGGCCAGCCGCTGAACATTATGTCAGATGAACTGGCTGAACAAACTGCAAGTGATTGGGAGCTCTATTCTGATTCAGCCTTTTCCCATTTTGACGAAATGAAACAGATATTGGCCGCACAAGGCTCTTGTTTCGCCGATTGATGCGGCCACATTTTCAATAAACAAACCCTCACGCCTCTGTGTAACAGGTTTGATTGGAATTCCTTTTTGTCCAACCCCAATTCTAGTTCATCATCAAACGCAACCCAGCGTTTTTCGAATTGGAATAAAGACAAAAGGAAGACAAAATGAAAAAACTTGCTTTAACGACCATCGCTGCTGCTGCCGTAGTCGCAACGGTTTCCATGCTGTCAGCCCCTTCATTTGCTGATACAGTAGCTGACAACGAGCCGACATTCACCAAAACAAGCGTCAACCGCAGCGCCAAAACCGATCTGGCTAGCGCCGCCTTTAAAACATATCGCGGTCAGAGCGATATCGCAGCGTTTGATCGCCGTTACAAGGAGCGCGGTCAGGGCATGGCCGACCCCCGCTAACACGTTTCCCTGCTGATGTGGTGTTTTGTCTGCACCCCGCGTCCAAGGACAAGATACTGACATCAGATAAAGGCCCGGGCTGTTACTCCGCTCGGGCCTTGCTGATTTTCCGACCAGAAATATCGTAGTCAATTCTCGTTCACTAAAACGTAAATTGACCGATTTTTGCCGCGCGGGTAGCATTCAGGTCAAGCAGATATCGGGGGAAGACTATTGTGAAGCCAGACGACAAGCGCCATCCAATGGTTAACTGGTATGACCCGGTACTTCTGGCCCAAACCGGTATTCGGGCGGCAATTTCTACTGCGGTAGGGCAGGTCGCCGATAATCGCGAAGTCCATGCAGCCCTTGCCGGTACGCCACAGATTTTTGATCATTCCAAACAGGAAAAAGTTGAGGAAGAATTCTGGTTTGATTTCGTTGCAGATCTGGGCGATGGCTGGCAGTCAACAAATGCGGTTGCCAAAGCGATTTGCCAGGCATCGATATCTCTGGAAAATGTTAACCTGCCGCGCGGCGAAATCCTTGTAATGGGCGGCGATGAGGTTTATCCCACCCCATCCCGTCAGGCTTATCGCGAACGCACCATCGCCCCGTGGAATGATGCCTGCACCGACGTGGAGCCTTTTGAAACAACACTTTATGCACTGCCGGGAAACCATGACTGGTATGATGGCCTGCGTGCCTTCAACGAAGTTTTTTGTCGTGGTGACCGGGCTTCGAGCGTATCGGTTGGCGACACATTCGACTGTTTGAAAACCGTACAAACCCACAGCTATTTTGCTCTTAAACTGCCCCATGGCTGGTGGTTATGCGGTATTGATATCGCCCTCAATGACGAAATAGACCGGGTCCAGAGCGATTTCTTTTTCGACGTCTCCCGACAAATCAAAAACGGCGACCGGGTGATATTGTGTGCGCCAACCCCAAGCTGGGTAAATCATGCAACCGGCGAGCCGGGCTCGACCGAATTGCTGAATGAAATGGCGGCATTATTGACCTCCAATGGCGGTGAATTGCGCCTGGTGCTGACCGGCGATCTGCATCACTATGCCCGCTATGGTAAAGACAGCGACCCGGTAACCTTGATCACCGCAGGCGGTGGCGGTGCTTTCTTACACCCCACTCACAAGCTGCCACAAACCGTGGCGATCAAACCCGTTGGCGACAAGGAACAGGAGTTCCGACTGCAAAACTGCTACCCCTCGCAATCAATCTCGTTCAGGCTTTCATGGCACAATTTATTGTTTCCGCTGAAAAACAAGAGCTTTGCCCTGGCCAGTGGTCTGGTTTACGTGTTGCTGGTCTGGTTTCTCGAAACTCGCAATCTGAGTGCCGACCAGCCGATGGGCGAAACCATCACCCATATGATGCAGAGCCACATATCAGTTACTGATACCCTGTGGCACTTTTTCAGGCTAATACCGCGAAGTCCCGAATTTGCCATTATCGTCGGGCTGGTTGCAGCAGCTCTAATTGGCTTTAACATCACCGGCAATCGCTGGGCCCGGGTGTCCATCGGTTTGTTGCATACGCTCTTGCACATCACCGGTTTGGTTTTTGCCTACTGCTTTGCCATCATGCTGCTGACCATGTTGCCCGATGGATTGCAGACCAGAGAATTTGGTTTTACAGCATTTGTTGCAACACTATTTGTCGTTGGTTCAATACTCGGCGGATTGATTTTCGGCGCTTATCTGATTTTTTCCCTCAACCTGCTCGGCTGGCAGTGGACCAACGCCTTTTCGTCCTTGCAGATAGCCAATTACAAAAACTTCCTGCGCCTTAAAATCAGCGCTGATGGCGGTCTTACCATCTACCCCGTTGGCATTGAGGATGTCTCAGCCCGGTCAATCCGTCCGCATATGATCGATAAACCTTTGACGTTAAAATAGCAGAACTCCAAATATGACCTCTCAACCAAAATTCAAGTCCATTGCCCGTCCGCTTGACCAACTTCAGGTCAGTTATGATGCCATCATAATCGGGTCGGGTTACGGAGCCGGCGTTGCTGCTTCGCGTCTGTCGCGCATGGGGTTGAAAACCTGCGTGCTTGAGCGTGGCCGCGAATTCTTGCCCGGTGATTTCCCCGATACCCTGCGCGAAGGCATGAAAGAATTTCAGTCAACCAGCGGCCTTGGCCATGTCGGCGCCCGCGATGCATTGTTTGATATGCGAGTAAATTCAGATGTTTCAGTTCTGGTTGGCTGCGGCCTTGGGGGAACGTCGCTGATTAACGGCAATGTCATGCTGGTGCCCGAACGCCGGGTGCTTGAAGATACTTCCTGGCCCGAACGCTTGCGACAATCCATAGACACAGAACTCGAGCAAGGTTATGCGCGCGCTAAAACCTGGCTCGGTTCGGTTTCTTATTCCGGCACGCCCAAACTGAAAAAAATCACCGCCTTTGAAAAATCAGCTAACGATCTTGGTGGTGCATTTTCATACCCGCCGATTAACATCACCTTTGAGGACAACAGTAATGCGGCAGGGGTTACTCAACCGGCATGTACCCTGTGCGGTGATTGCTGTTCGGGCTGCAATATCGGGGCAAAAAACACTGTTGCAATGAATTACCTGCCCGATGCCTGGAACAATGGCGCCGCTATTTTTACCGGCGCCCATGTCAGCCATATCGAGCGCAAGGGCAAAGTCTGGCGTGTTGTGCTGAGCGCTCACAATGGTCAACCCGAACGCGCTGTTGAAGCATCCGTAGTGGTGGCAGGGGCTGGCACCCTTGGTTCGACGGAAATTATGCTGCGTTCGGCTGACAATGGGCTTGATTTGTCAAAGCGTCTGGGCCAGCAGTTTTCCGGTAACGGCGATGTCATCGCTTTTGGTTACAACAACAATGTCGAGATTGACGGCATCGGCACCGGCCAACGCGAAACGCCCGATGATTATCAGGTCGGGCCAGTGATCGCCGGTCTGATCGACTTGCGGGGCACATCGGACCTTGCCGATGCCATGGTCATTCAGGAAGGAGCCATCCCAAGCCTTCTGGCTCCGCTATTGCCAGCCATGATGGGTGGTGGCTCGCCGCTTTTTGGTGATGACACCGATGAGGGTGACAGCATGGAGGAAGCTTTGCGATCGGCCAAAAGCTTGTTCAAAGGTGCCTATCACGGCGCGGTGCGCAACACCCAGACCTTTTTGGTCATGGCCCATGATACCGCCACTGGAAGAATGCAGATCAAGGACGGCAGGCTCATACTTGACTGGCCCGATGCCGGTAAAGCTGAAGTTTACCAGAAAATCAGCGCTGCCTTGCGGACCGCTACCGCCGCCAATGGTGGCACCTTCATCAACAATCCGATGTGGAGCAAGTCATTGGGCCGTAATCTGGTTTCCGTTCATCCGCTGGGTGGTTGCAGCATGGGCGATAATCCCGACCACGGCGTGATTGATCACAAAAACCGCGCCTTCCTGTCATCTGGCGAAGTGCTGGAGGGGCTTTATGTCATGGATGATTCGGCCATGTCGCGCTCGCTCGGCGTCAACCCGTCCCTGACCATCACCGCAATATCAGAACGCGCCATGATGCACTTTGCCAGAGACCACGACCTGAAACTAAACGCCAATCCGGCCAACATACCGCTGGTGTAATCAGTAACTACAGCCGCGCCATAACCCCGGCCAGTCGTTTGATGCCTTCTTCAATCATGTCTTCGTTGATTGATGAAAACCCGAGGCGGAAGTAGTTTGTTGGTCTCGGGCGCTGGCCGAAATAAATCCGGCCCGGTTCTATCACCACGCCTTCTTCAAGGGCCGCCTTGCCCAGTTTTTCACAATCCATATTTTGCGGACCTTTCACCCAAAAACTGGTGCCTCCAAAGCTTGGCGCTTCAGCACAGCCCGGCAGATGCTTTTCAAGTGCGGCACTCATGGTTTCCCAGCGGGCGCGATAGACCCGATGCAGGCGGCGGATAAGAGTATCGTGATGGCCAAGCGACAAAAATAGCGCGGCAGTGCGCTGGTTATTATTGGGCGCATGACGAAGCATCAGACGACGCAAAGCCCGCGCTTCATCAATCAGTTGTTTGGGCCCGACCATAAAGCCAAGACGCAAGCCGGGAAACATGGTTTTTGAAAAACTGCCGACATAAATCACCCGCCCGCTATCATCGAGAGACTTAAGCGCCGGGCAGGGCTCATTCACATAATTGGTTTCAAACTCATAATCATCCTCAATGATAATGAATTTGTTTCTGTCAGCCAATTTCAGCAACGCCAATCGACGCTCAATCGGCATGGTGACCGTGGTCGGAAACTGGTGGCTCGGGGTAACATATACAACATCGCTGTTTGCCAGGTTTTCATCGAGTATGATCCCGTGTTCGTCCACAGGAGCGAACCCGACATTTTCGGACTTCAGCTTAAAAATATTACGGATGTCGGGATATCCCGGTTCTTCCATGGCGACGCGCGATTGCGGATTGATCAACAGGGCCGACAGCAGATAAAGCGCATTTTGCGCTCCCAGGGTAACAACGATCTCATCGCTCTTGGCCAAAATCCCGCGCCGCGGCAAAATCCGTCGCCGGATTTGTTCAACCAACAGCGGATCGTCTTCTTCGGTGCTGTCATTGGTCCAGCTCGAAAGCCATTTTCGGCCCAAAGACTGAATGGCACAATCACGCCAGTCCGACAAAGGAAACAGGTTCTGGTCAACCTGACCATATATAAATGAGTAGGGATAATCGCGCCAGTTGACCGGCTTGCAGATGTTTTCCTGTCGGGCTGGGCGGACGTTAAACCGGCTGGCCCAATCGGGCTGCCATTCGGGCTCGCGCACAACCCGCTTGGCCTCCGGGCGGGCTTTAACAGCTTCCACCGCCCGCTCTGAAACAAAATAACCCGAGCGTTCGCGGGCATCAATATAACCGTCTTCCAGCAAACCCTGATAGGCCAAAACCACCGTATTGCGGGAAACCCCAAGCGACTTGGCAAGTTTTCGCGATGATGGCACCTGCTCGTTACCGGCCAGTTGCCCGTCGAGAACCGCAGCAACCATCGCTTCGCGGATTTGCGCCTGCAGCGTTGCATCCTTGTTGCGTTTTATGTGGAAAAGCCAATCTCTCATTTTTACCTGCTGATTAAATCTGGACTCATGATAGGGCCAAAACGAAATTAGTGAAACCAAAATAATCCGGTAGCGTGAAACTGACGCTCTTGTCTTGCTGATTGCACAGCCCTAAAAGGAAACTTAACTGCCCTTTATTGTATGGAGCTCCCGATTATGACTACCCTGGATATTGATTTCGTTCGCGCCCAGTTTCCCGCTTTTGAGCAGGAAAACTTGCGCGGTTGGGCGTTTTTTGAAAATGCCGGTGGGTCTTATGCCTGCGGTCAGGTGATTGACCGGTTGAGCCGTTATTATCGCGAGACCAAAGTGCAGCCCTATGGTCCTTATCCGGCAGCCAAGCGGGCTGGCGAAGAAATGGATTCAGCCCGGACCCGTCTGGCTGGTCTGCTGAATGTCGAAACCGATGAACTCAGCTTTGGCCCCTCAACCTCACAAAATACCTACGTACTGGCCAACGCCTTTCGGACCAGCCTGAAAGATGGCGATGAAATCATCGTCACCAATCAGGACCATGAAGCCAACAGCGGTGTGTGGCGAAGATTAGCCAGTGATGCGGTCACCGTTAAGGAATGGCAAGTCGACCCGCAAACCGGTTCTCTTGATCTTGCCGATCTCGACAATTTGCTATCAGACCGCACTAAATTGGTCACCATGCCCCATTGTTCCAATATCGTTGCTGAAATCAACGATGTGGCAAGTGTGGCCAAAATGGCCCATGCCGTTGGTGCCTTGCTGGTGGTTGACGGGGTGTCCTTTGCCCCGCACGGCCTGCCCGACATTACCGCAACCGGCGCTGATATTTACCTGTTCTCAATGTACAAAACTTTCGGGCCTCATCAGGGTGCCATGGTGGTGCGAAATCATGTGCGCGATCAACTGGAAAATCAGGGCCATTATTTCAATGCCGACTACAGCGACAAACGCTTCACCCCCGCTGGTCCCGACCACGCCCAAATCTCAGCCGTCAACGGTCTGGTCGATTATTACGAAACCCTGTACGCCCACCACTTTGGCGATGAAGCCGGCTTGTCTGAAAAAGCCCGAAAAATGAACGCTTTGTTCGCCGCCCATGAAAAAGCTCTGACCGACCAATTGCTGACCTGGCTACGGGCCCGCAATGACCTGCGTATTCTCGGCCCGGTCACTGCAGATAACCGCGCCGCAACCATCGCCATTCAGACCAACCGTCCGGCCCTTGATATCGCCACCGAACTGGCTGACCATAAAATCATGGCCGGGGCCAGTGATTTCTACGCCGTACGCTTGCTTGAAGGCCTCAACGTGCCGACAGATTCGGGTGTGTTACGGCTGTCTTTTGTTCATTACACCTCGAAAGCCGAAATAGACCAGCTGATCACGGCGCTGGATCAGGTTCTTTAACATGACTGTCGAGGCTCTAATTCGCAGCGGCTCGCGAAGCGGCGGAAAATTTCAGCCGATTGGTATGGAAGAGGCCCTGCGTACCGCCACCATGTGGCTGTCAACCATGGTCCACAACAGCCCCGATGACCTGACATTATGTGTCGGGCGCGATGCCGTTTTTCAGCTTGCCTGTGACTGGGCCGACAAAGTCGGCACCAAAAACCTGTTCGCCGACCGGGCACTAAGTGCCGCCAATGCGCCAAAACCGCGGGCCAAAAACAAGGAAACAAAACTGGTTCTGGCCTTTGGTTCAGGCACCGGCAGGGGAGCCCGCGATACCCAGACCAAACTGGCGATGATGCGCAAATCAGGCGCAAAAATCATCTCAATTAATCCGGTCAAAACCGGCCTGTCCGTATTGGCCGACCAGTGGCTGGCTATTAGACCGGGTGGTGATGAGGCGGTTTTGCAGGCCCTAACCGGCCAAAAGCCCTGCGACTATAATCTGCTGGCCAACACCGACCTGTCGGTCATCGACATGGAAAGACTGGTGAGGGAGGTTGATGCCAATCGCGGCAACATCACTATCATTGCCGGTCGCGGTGTGTTTGCTCACAGCAATGGCAGTCAGGTCAGCGCCTTGCTTGAAACACTTGGCGCCGATATTCTGCCCGCTGCCGACCACACCAACGCCCCGCACAACATCGCTAATTTGCTCAGCGATGATTGCGAAGCATTGCTGTGTATGAATTCTTCCTTGCCCTGGCACGCCCATTCCCGCCAGGCGCTGGAAGACTTCGAAGGCCGGGTTATCTGCCTGTCCGACCAGCCCGCCGGTTTTGAAACCTGCGCCGATCTGGTTTTTTGCGGCAAGGCCGAAGACAATCTGATCGCTCTCGCCGCCCGCTTGGGAACAAAGGGGTTTTCCGATGTCGAAGGCAACAGCCCCTTTGCCAATGGTTACGAAGATTACATTCCGATGGGTGCCAAGCTTTCCCCAATGCTGCATCCTGTACAGCCAACCCGGGAAATCGAGCAAAGCCAAGACTTCCCCTTCCACGCCATAACCCAAAAAGCTCATGACGGCGCCAACCGCTCGGTGGTCTTCATGAACACCAGCAAAGCCGACTTTCTCGGCCTTGCTCACAAAGATATCGTCTGGGTAAAAACCGAAACCATCAAAGTCCGGGCCGTCCTTGCCCTTATGGACAACATGAACCAAAACACCATCTGGTCATGGGGCGGCACCCTGTTCTCCAAGCTTATGCCCGAATCCAACCCCCTGCGTGATGCAACAACCGGCCAACCGGCATGGTTTGATTTGAAGGTTGCGGTGGAGAAGGCGAAAACCTCGCCCGAATAAACATATAAATTTTTCTTTATATAAAGACATCTTTATGTCATAAGAGCCTAACATAAATTCCTGACTGTTATATGGATGATGAAATAATGGCCAAAACCACTCTTGCCGAACTTCTGGATCAACGCCCATGGCTGCTGGCTGATGGTGCGACCGGGACCAATTTGTTTGATATGGGGCTGATGTCCGGTGATGCGCCCGAGCTGTGGAACATGGACCCTGAGCAAAGCCACAAGATCAGAACATTGCACCGCAAATTCATTGAGGCCGGTTCGGATATTATTTTGACCAATTCCTTTGGCGGTGGCGCCTATCGCCTCAAACTGCACAATCTTGAAGATCAGGTTTTCGAAATCAACAAGGCAGCAGGTGTTCTGGCCCGTCTTGAAGCTGATGCTGTTGACCGTCCGGTCGTGGTTGCCGGCTCTGTTGGCCCGACCGGCGAAATTTTTCAACCGATTGGCGAATTGGCCTATGAAGACGGTGTTGCTGCTTTTACCGAACAGGCAAAAGGCTTGCAAGCTGGCGGAGTTGATGTGTTGTGGATTGAAACGATGTCGGCCGAAGATGAATTTCGTGCCGCTGTTGAAGGTTGTGCCACCACCGGTCTGCCGATTGTCGGCACCATGAGTTTTGACACCAACGGCCGTACCATGATGGGCATCACCCCGGAAAACTTTGCCAACTTCACTGCCGATATGCCAAATGCTCCCGTTGCAGTGGGGGCCAATTGCGGCACCGGTGCCTCTGAATTGCTGGCCACTGTGATGGGCCTCATCAAAGCCCAGCCCGATGCCATTGTCGTAGCCAAGGGCAATTGCGGTATCCCGGAATATAAAGACGGTGCCATTCATTATTCCGGCACCCCCGAACTGATGGCCGATTACGCCCGTTTGGCCCTTGATGCCGGGGCGCGGATAATCGGGGGTTGCTGTGGCACCTCTTATGAACATCTTGCCGCCATGCGGGCAGCGCTTGAGGCGCATGAAAAACAGACAACCCCGACCATTGATCAAGTCATTGAAAAACTTGGCGAAGTGTCAGACATGGCAAAAGCTGCCAGTTGCGGGCATGCTCATGCTGCACCCAAAAGTGCCAGAAGTGGAAATCGTCGCCGCCGTAAAGCCTCGTAAAAGTTTTCAGCTAGCCAGCGATTTAGTAGCAGGTCGGTTTTTCCGTTCAATTTGCCGCAAAAACGCGTGTAACAATTCGTTTTCCTAGTATCGTCCCAATTTAGGGTCAAATTTTACTAGCAGCACAGACGAAACTACAGACGAAACTACAGTCAAAACCACAGACTAGACCGGAGTGAAGAAATGAGTGACGAAGAAGAACTTGATCTCTCGACATTAAATGATGACGAACTTGTCGAGCAGATGCATGATGATCTTTATGACGGTTTGAAAGAAGAAATCGAAGAGGCTGTCAATCTTTTGCTGGAACGTAAATGGACCCCCTATGACGTGCTGACCAAAGCGTTGGTAAAGGGCATGGCCATTGTTGGCGTTGATTTCCGCGATGGCATTCTGTTTGTGCCTGAGGTGCTGCTGGCAGCCGGTGCAATGAAAGGCGGCATGTTCATTCTGCGCCCGCTGCTGATTGAAACCGGCGCACCGCGTCTGGGCAAAATGGTCATTGGCACCGTTAAAGGCGATATTCACGATATCGGTAAAAACCTTGTTGGCATGATGATGGAAGGTGCCGGATTTGAGGTTATTGATCTTGGCATCAACAACCCGGTCGAAGATTATCTGGCTGCCCTTGAAGAACACAAACCCGATATTCTCGGCATGTCAGCTCTCCTGACAACCACTATGCCCTATATGAAAGTGGTTATTGATACCATGATCGAAAAAGGTATTCGCGACGACTACACGGTTCTGGTTGGCGGTGCCCCGCTAAATGAAGAATTCGCTGCAGCTGTAGGAGCCGATGCTTATTGCCGCGATGCAGCCGTCGCTGTAGAAACCGCCAGAGAATTCATGGCCCGCAAACACAACCAACTCGCTGCGGGATAACAACCGTGGCATTGGGCTTGCCTGTTATTTTGAAAGAGTGAGCCTGCCGAGCCCGTATTAACAGACACTACCTTTCTCAAGGGCCTGTCTCTGGCTTGTCCCCCAACAAATACCGCGGCCCGGCCCCTTTGGCTCCAGCGCGATCATCGGGATTATACAGGGCGCATTTTTCCAGTGACAGGCAGCCGCACCCGATGCAGCCATCCAGCTTTTCACGCAACAGGGTAAGCGTTTCGATGCGGGCATCAAGCTCGGCGCGAAATTCACTACTGATTCTGGCCCAGTCATCCTTGCCGGGGTTTTTGGCATTTGGAATGCTGTCCAACTGCTGGCGGATTTGGGCAATGGTAAATCCAAATTGTTGAGCAATCAGCACAAATGACAACCGCCTGATATCCGAGCGCACAAACCGCCGATGCCCGCCCGCATTGCGAAAGGCGCTTACCAGCCCTTGCTCTTCATAATAACGAATAGCCGAGACCGCCAGCCCGGTCCGCTCTGCCAGCTGTCCGATAGATAACCTGTCTGTTGCTTTCATTTGTAGCGCCTTGAAAAAACTCTTGATCTCAAGTGAGGTTGAGAAATTATAATAAAAAAATTCGCTAAAACAAGAGGAACACAAAAATGGCAAATTCATTTCTGGAACATGTAAACTTCACTGCAACTGATCCCGAAAAAACCGCACAAACACTTTGCAATCTGTTTGGCTGGCACGTCCGCTGGCGGGGTGATGCTATTCATGGCGGCAAATCCATCCATGTCGGCGAAAAGGATTCCTACATTGCAATCTACTCCCCGGCTGGCGAAATAGCTCCGGCAACCAATTCTTACGAAACTCTGGCCGGGCTTAACCACATTGCTATTGTTGTCGATGATCTTGATGAGGTGGAGAAACGGGTCATCAGCGCCGGATATAAAACCCACTCGCACGCTGATTATGAGCCGGGGCGGCGTTTTTACTATCGCGATGAAAATGAAATAGAGTTTGAAATCGTCAGCTACTGAGGCATCCATTCCGCTTTCATAAGCTGACAAATCTGGCTACACTGCCGCCAAAAGGGCCCAAAAAGGCCAAAAAGGGCAACATGCTGGAAATCAAATCGGTCAGGTCAGAGATATTCGGACCGCTCAATCTGCATCTCGAGGCAGGGCAGTGCGCGGCTATCCTTGGCAAGTCGGGGTCCGGGAAAAGCCTTTTTCTGCGGGCAATTGCCGACCTTGACCCTAATGAAGGGCAGGTCTGGCTGAACGGGATCGAGCGATCAGCAATGCCAGCCTTTGAATGGCGACGCAAACTTGTGCTGGTGCCGGCTGAAAGCGGCTGGTGGGCAGATACGGTTGGTGAACATTTGGCCAGAACTGATGAGACCGATCAATTACTTGCCGATCTCGATTTTCCATCAGAGGTTTTGAATTGGCAAGTCAGCCGCCTTTCGACCGGCGAACGCCAGCGCCTTGCCATTATCAGGGCCCTGGCCTTAAAGCCAATCGCCTTGATGCTCGATGAACCAACCGCCGCCCTTGATCCCGAAGCCACGGCGCGGGTTGAGAAGTTGATCGAACAGCAAATGGGGCTGGGGGTCTGTGTCATCCTGATAACCCATGATGCAGAGCAGGCAGCACGGCTGGCCGGTGTTACATATCTTCTGGCTGACGGGAAACTGACGCAAACAAGTTTGGAGACAGCCAGATGAGCAGTTATCTCTCTCTTTCCTATTTCGACCTTGCGCTGGCTTCGATTTTCCTGTTGATCAATGGCCTGATATCAATCGCCTTCAAACTGGGCCTTGCCAAAAAGCTGCTGATCGTCTCAGTCCGTATGGTGGTACAATTGCTACTTGTCGGTCTGCTGCTGACCTGGATCTTCGCTGTGTCCTCACCTTGGCTGACGGCTTTGATCGCTGTTGCTATGGGCCTGTTTGCCGGGCGAGAAATCTGGGCCCG
Organism: Anderseniella sp.; assembly: GCA_030626025.1. Classification (GTDB taxonomy): domain Bacteria; phylum Pseudomonadota; class Alphaproteobacteria; order Rhizobiales; family Aestuariivirgaceae; genus JALWJW01. The sequence continues at coordinate 53,778 of DAOUPT010000018.1, forward strand.
GCAGGAGCGTAAAATTGCCGGCATCTGGGGCTTTGGCATCGGCACCAGCGCCATGATGTTTGCCGGTATGTTCGTTGCCCTGATTGCTCTTAATACCCAGATTCAGCCGGATCCATGGTGGTCGCCGCGTTTTGCCCTGCCTCTGTTTGGCATGATTCTCGGCAACACCATGACCGGTGTTTCCCTTGCCCTTGATACCCTGACCAGCACATTGGTCCGCGAGCGCCCGGCGGTTGAAGCACGGTTATTGCTTGGTATGACCCGCTGGCAGGCCATGGCTCCTTTTACCCGAGCTGGTTTGCGTAGTGGCTTTATGCCGATCATTAATGCCATGGCGGCCATGGGCATCGTCGCCTTGCCCGGCATGATGACCGGTCAGATTTTGTCGGGAGTTGCTCCGCAAGAAGCGGTGAAATACCAGATTTTGGTGATGTTCCTGATTGGCGGTGCAACCGGTCTTGGGGTAATCGGTGCCACCTTTGGTGCCACCATGCGCCTGACCGACGAGCGCCATCGCTTGCGCCTTGACCGGTTGCGCCGTGAGGAGCCTAAATCAACTTCGCCCGGTTAGATGTAAAAACGCCTCATACATCTTAACCATCTCCTGTGGCTTGGCCTCAGGTGCAATCAATTGAAAACCAACCCACGCCGCATACTCAATCCGTGCCAGCATCTGTGCCTCATCAGCGCTATAGCGCGGCGATTGCTCATATAGTCTGGCCAGATAACCGATTCGTGTTTCATCAACCGAGCGGCAGGTGAAGGCGGCATCTTCACTGCGCGCCGCCAATCGCCGAAATGCCTGTTCGATTCGCGGGTCAAGATAGGCTGCCAACTGATTGAGGTGATCTAGTTTCTCACTCGCCTGTTCCTTTTCACTTGCCTGTCCCGGGCGTCCAACCCTTTCAATCAAGTCGTGAGTGTAGATTTTCTCCCACCAGGCCAACAATTGTTTCTGGAAATCACTCGCTGATTTAAAGTGGTGGTAATATGATCCACGGGTTTTATCGGCCCGTGTGCACATCGCTTCAACTGTCAGGCCGTCAGGCCCGTCATTTGTCAGTGCTTCAAGGCCGACATCAAGCCAGTCTTGTCTGGTAAGTCGCGTACTCATTAATATATACCGCGTAGAATCCACTGTTGTTACAACAAAGAATGTCTTTGTCATCACAATATACACCATACAGTTTGGTATGTAAAATCGCTACACAGCGCAACTCGCCTGCTTTTGTTTGGTTTCCAGCAGGCATACGTGGTTATAAAGCCAAAACCGAAAACCTTCGAAATCATCGGAAAACAGCGCTTTGCGGCCCTTGTATCTCAGGGTGTAAGGGAAGTAATCCACGACCGCTCGCTGTTTCCACAAATTAATATGAAAAACTTCTAATTTATCAAAAAAGTTTCTTGACGGTTTCTGGAGTTGGGCCTATAACCCCACTCACTCGAGGAGCTGGCGCCGCTGATGCGGTGCTGACGGTTTCTTGATGTTTCCTGTCTAGGCTGACGGACTTCATAAACTGACACTAAATATTGGGTCAGGGAGTCATGTTGGAGTGGAGAGGGCGAGGGTGAAAGCCTTCACGGAT
>DAOUPT010000036.1 GCA_030626025.1 Anderseniella sp.
ACTCGCTTAAAGTGTGCAAATTCTTCATAGATATTAAAAAAACCGCCGTTCATTAAATTGAGCGGCGGTTTTTTTGTGCCAAAATTCCCAATACTGTCTGGCTTGCCCGCAGCGGAGGCGGCCATAGCCGCCGACTGGGCCCATTGCGGCCCCGGCGCGTAATCGCGCCGCCCCCGCGGAGCGCAGCCCAAAGGGCGACAGCGTGAGCGCAAACCCACTCTGCCAAACTTCAAAAAAACACTTGCAATTCAAGGGGTGTCCATAGATGACAGTTTACTAAATTCGCTTAATTAGCGCAGTATTTACCCCCCCCTCATTTCGAAAAAAATCAGGTATTGAAGAAGCGTTGGGTTATGGAGATTGTCGCCAGATATATGCGGTGAGGGTTGGGTTTGCGGTCACGGCGTATCCTCCCTTTGGTCGGACCTGCGCGGGGGCGGCGCGGTTGCGCGCCGGTGCCTCAATGGCCCAGTCGACAATGACACGGATGTGTCATTGTCTCCGCTGCTGATTTACCTGGGAGGCGGATGAAAACTGGTAGATTGAGCCAGCATAGGGAGGGGCGTTTAGGCAGAGTTGCAGATTGCAGTTTGTGTGTTAGTCTTTTAGCTTGCTGCCACATAACAGAAACCTTTAAGCACCATGTCTAAAATCCATATCCAGTTTACGTTGTTTTCTGCCTTTTATTCGCCGTTGATCTCGACTATGTCGGGTGGATTTCTGGAGGGTGAGGGGCTTGAGGTGGATTGGTCGGTTGCGGCACCCGGGGTTGGGGCTGTTGGGGCATTGCTGGATGGGACGGCCGATGTGGTGCAGTCTGCGCTGTCGCAAGGGTTTGCTGCTGCATCGAAAGGTGAGCTGCCACCGACAGTTCATTTTGCCCAGATTAACGAGATGGACGGGTTTTTTCTAACCGGTCGCGAGGCGGATAAGGATTTTAGCTGGAGCAAACTTGAGGGGGCCGAAGTGGTGATGTTTGGTGGCGGTCAGCCGCTGGCCATGTTCAAATATGCCTGCCACAAGGCGGGAATCGACTTTGAAAAAATAAACGCTATTCAACCGGGTAATGCCGCCGCGATTGATGAGGCGTTTCGGCAAGGGACCGGGCAATATGTGCAACAGCAGGGACCGTTTCCCCAACAGCTTGAAGCCGATGGCATTGGTCATGTGGTGGCACAAGTGGGTCGTCAGATCGGGCCGTGTGGCTTTTCAAGCCTTGCCGCGCGGCGTGACTGGCTGGAAACTGATGCAGCGTGTGCCTTTACCCGCGCCTATCGCAAGACGCGCGCTTATATGAATGAGATCCCGGCGGTTGAAATAGCCGGGTCGGAAAAACCGTTTTTCCCTGATATTGATGAAGCAGCCCTAGCGCGCTGTATTGATGCCTATCAGGAGCTTGGCTGCTGGACACCGCATATTGAGATTACACAACCGGCCTTTGAAGCTACGCAGGATATTTTTGCCTATAATGGCCTGATTAATCAGCGGTTTGATTATGACCAGGTGTGCTGTTTGCCGCCAGTGGTTTGAGTTGTATGGCTGGATGAATACGGAGAAGGTTGGATATCGCTCACGCAAGATGCGTTTTGCGCATCGCTCCGCGGGGACGGCGCTATTAAGCGCCGAGCCGCAGTCGCGGCTAGAACATTTCCGGTCAGCTTAGAATCATAAACAGGTTTACTTGATTGATTTCTTCTGATTCAAGGAGTCAGGAGGAACTCTCATGGCTTTATCTCAGGATTTACGACTTCGTATTGTTGATTTAGTTGCGTCAGGTGTTTCGCGGGGCAAAGCTGCAAGGTAGTTTAAAGTTAGCGCCAGTTCGGCTGTTCGGTTTGTCAAGCAAGCTGAAGAAATGGGGCATGTTGACGTAAAAAAACCGAAGAAGCGTAAAAGTAAGCTTGATCGGTATCGAGCAGATATTATTGGCTGGATCGGCGAGCAACCAGACCTGACATTGGCGGAATTATGCACCCACCTGGATGAAGAGCATGGTCTGCGTGCTGGTTCATCAACACTGGATGACTGGTTGCGCGCCAATCAGATCACTTATAAAAAAAACGGCTCACGCCAGTGAACAGGAACGAAGCGATGTGCGCGCTGCCCGCAGTCGTTGGCAAAAGCGCCAGGATTGGTTAAAGCATCATCTGCACCTGTTGGGCAGGATCGTGTTCATTGATGAAACCGGGTTGAACACAAAGATGGCCCGGGTTCGCGGGCGATCTGAAAAAGGGCAGCGCTTGGTGGCTTCAATCCCTCACGGCCATTGGAAAACCATGACTTTCATTGCTGGTCTGCGCCATGATGGAATGACAGCTCCATGGGTGCTGGACGGCCCCATGGATGGTCACGCCTTCATCACCTACATCAAAACCCAACTCGCACCAACCCTGCAAAAAGGGGATGTTGTGGTGATGGATAATCTGCCCGCTCACAAGGTTACTGCTGCTAAAGCGGCCATTAACGAGCGTGGCGCATGGCTGCTGTTCCTGCCACCCTATTCGCCAGACCTGAACCCAATCGAACTCGCCTTCTCAAAGCTCAAAGCACATATGAAGCGATTGGCACTGAGAACCGTGGACGATCTATGGAAAGGTGTTGGGCAAATCCTCAAACTGTTCTCAAAACAGGAATGCTCAAACTTCTTCGCCGCAAGCGAATATGGACCAAACTAAACCGGAAATGCTCTAGTCCTCGCTGGCGCTCGTCCGGCTGCGGTTTCAAAATAAACTTGAGAATCCGCAGCCGGACGAGGGACTAGTCCCGAGGACCCCGGCGCTTAATAGCGCCGCCCTCCCGGAGGCCCGACCGAAGGGAGGATTAGCCGTGAGGGGAACAAAACCAGCGCAGCGAGCGATCAACGCAAAGTTTTTATTGCAATAGCAGGCAGCACCGATAAAACTGGACCGCATGAACCTTACATTTTTTCACTCGCACCGCGCACCATTGAAGTCCCCCCAATCATGACAGCTTTTCTGTTAGCCACATTTTTTCTGATCATTACGCCGGGCCCTGGGGTGTTGAGTGTTGCGGGGGTGGGGTCTGGTTTTGGCTTTCGAGCTGGATGGTCTTATTTGTGGGGGCTTTGGGCGGGGAATTTTATTGTTGGGGTTATTGTCGCCAGTGGCGTTGCGGCTATTGTGTTCTCGATCGCCTATCTGCGAGAGATACTGCTTTTTGCGACCGCCGCTTACCTGGTCTGGCTAGCGTTAAAAATCGCCTTGGCTGGCCGGCATATAGCTTTTATCACCTCTGATGAGGCGCCAAAATTTTTCAATGGCGTTGCTTTGCAAATCATCAACCCGAAAGCCTACGCCGTCAATTCGGCGCTGTTTACCGGCTTTGCCTTTATGCCGCAAAACCTGCTGATGGAAACCTTGATTAAATTTGTCCTGCTGAATGCCTTGTGGGTCCCCGTGCACTTCTTCTGGCTCGGGGCCGGTGTAATGCTTAAACGACTTGATCTGCCTTCTTCAGTACAGCGTGCCATCAATATTTTTATGGCGGTTGCAATGCTGGCCGTAGCGGGGTTGGCGGTATGGTTTTGAAACGTTATATCCCGGCTCCATCAACCACAAAAATCCGCCTCGCCGTGGTTTGAAGCATTGTTATGTATTGTTTCTGTGTCCAGCCACACTCTATGGACAACTGTTCCCAATTGCGTATGGAGAGCATTGTCCACAAAATGTCAGTGGCATGTTCGCGCGAATAGTTGGCGGATAATTTTTTATCGCGGTAAAGCGCATCTATTGCCGCTTGGCAACCTTCGCGCATGTCCTGCATCCTCTTGCTCCAGGCAGTCGCCGCCTCCTGATCGGTGTCGCTCATGGCCAGCAAGGCTTTGGCAATGCCATAGATTTCGGGGATGTATCCGCCCCACGCTGCAATAAAGGCATCGAGACGTTCGGTCCCGGTTAGCGCTGTGCGGCTGGCTTCAAGGCGGTTTTGCGCCCCTTTGATTTCATCGAGATAGTGGGTGGTCGCAATCAACAACTCAGCCCTTGTGGTGAAGTGGAGATATATCGCCTGCCGCGAGAGTTTTGCCCGTTTGGCAATGTCGCTCATGCGTACGCCCCGACCATGACTTGCTTCCAGCAATTCCAGAGAGGCTTTCAGAATTCGGCTTCGAGTATCGATTTTGTTGCTTGACATAGTGTCTAGTAATATCTATTTGATACCCTGTCAATTGACACTGTGTCAAGTAAGGTGTGGAGTGATGTCCAACATGCTTTCTCCTTGCCTGCCCAAGGCTCAGATTAAATTTCGTCCGAAAGGAAAATCAGAATGAAACTAACCATATTTGGCTCTACTGGCGCTGTAGGTTTACAACTTGTTGAGCAAGCCCTTGCGCAAGGCCATGAAGTAACCGCCTTTACCCGTAGTCCCGAAAAATTAACCCGGCCTCATGCGAAACTGCGGGTGTTGAGCGGAGACGTGCTAGACCCTGCCAGCGTCAAAAGCGCCATAGAGGGGCGAGATGCCGTGCTCTGTGCGCTGGGAATGCCGCTTTTAAACAAGGAGGGACTGCGGGCAAAAGGAACCAGACACATTATCCAGGCGATGGAAGAAACAGGGGTTAAGCGCTTTGTCTGTTTGTCAGGACTTGGTGCCGGTGATAGCCGTAACATTTTGCCGTTCCACTATAAATATATCGTTTTTCCGCTGTTAATGCGCCATTTGTATGCGGATCATGAATTGCAGGAGAGCTATGTCATGAGCAGCAAGCTGGATTCGGTGATTGCCCGTCCCGGCAGTTTTACCGGCGGGCCGCACACCGGAATTTACCGGCACGGTTTTACCCTTGCTGATAAATCTCTCAAGATCAAAATTTCACAGGCAGATGTTGCAGATTTTATGTTGAAGCAGTTAACCGATGACAGCTACCTACATAAAGCAGCAGCTATTTCGTATTAAAACAAAGCAAAAACTCCCGCGCTGTTTTCACTATCGCGGGAGTTTCGAAGAACGCCTAAGTTTAGCTGTAACCAGCTATTATTGCAGTGATTCCTTTACTACCGCATCCAGCAAAGCATCAATTTTGGTAAAAGCCTTGCGTGAACGTTTTGACGGACCGGTGATTGGGCGGCGATAGCCGACGTGAATGGTGCCCGGATTGGCTTTTGTCTCATACATAAAGAGGACATAGGGACAAACTGCGATGTTTTGCGGGTTGGCACTAACCACTTCGTGAGACAGCTTGGCCGAGCAAAAGTGCATAAATTGGGCATTGAGATAAGGAGATTTGCTTCCCTTTGAAGTGACCGAGCCAACTGTTTTACTGGTCCGCCTCAACATTTCGTTAATGTGACCTGTATAGTCGATCACATGACCACGGTTGATGATGGCATCTCGCAGGTCAGCCAGCACATCGCTGAAGGCGCCTTTGGTTTCATAAGCTTTAAAGCCACGGACCTGTTCGGCAAAGCCAGGAGAAACCATCAATGCAAAAATTGCTGCAATCAGGGGGAATTTGGTAAATTTAAACATCTTGGTTTTTAACCTCCAGAATGAATTGTAATAATGACCGACTATGCCAATCATTACATGAATACATTGATTTAACTCAACCATGCAACCCTCTGCGTCACCAACGTTCAATTTGGAAGTGTGGATACTTGAAGGGCATCCGCCCGGCGCATCTTGCCTGAGCGGAGTAAACCTGAACTGGTTCAGTCAAAGAATGAAACAGGCTAGATAGAGCGCCGGATATTCAGTGTTTTCCCGTACCGACATTTTTAAGTTGTTTTTCAAACAGTGATGAAAGGTGCCCCGTTGTTGTTGACTGTATCAAACCAGTTCTGACACCAATGTAAATTCCACTCAAAACTCTGGAACAGGCCCATATCGCGATTAACCCGGGTCTCCAGGTCACGCCATTCTGTTTCAAGATCTTTGATGTTTTCTAATGAGCACACAGCAGAAATTGTTAAAGGGGTAATGTCCTTTGGCGCGTTTCTATCTGTATTTACTATGGTTTTCATTTCTCAAGAACATTTTGCACTGATTGGTTTAATTGTTTTATCGAGCCAATTTGCTCGGGACCGATTGTAAAACGGGCGGTTATTTCTCTCTCAACCGGCTTGTAAAGACCCAGTTTTTTAGATACCAGGCCCAAGCCGACTTTGGCTAAACCCACAAAACCATTTGTCGTGGTTGAATTTGGCGCAACACCGGTCTTGCGTCGCAAGATACCGTTGGCAAAACGAACGCCGTATTGGCGAAGACCCTTTGCCGAGTAGAATTCGGTCTGCAGGGAGACATTCAAACCCTCGATATTGTCAATTCGGTGCGGCCAGAAGTGCGGCCAGTTAACAGCTTGCCCCGGTTCAAGGTCGTAAACATAAGCTGCTTCATCCCATTCAGGCTTGTAAGGTATTTCCTCTTCGGTTTCACGCATGATGACTTGTTCAATAGTCTGTTCAGTTGCAAATTCCCGTTTTGTCAGATCATACAGGTAGGCCCGCTTGCGACCGCGAATATGCCATAAAATGACTTCGGCACAATCCAGATGGCACAAAACCCGTGCTGACGGAGAGGATATGAGAATATTGGCTGTAAGCTTGTTGTAACTGAAATCGGAATTGGATTCTTTCAATTCATCGAAAGCTTGCTTGGCCAGTGCATAATATTTCGGCGCGATTTCATCCAGACCTTGCAGTTGCAGTCACAGATATCCTTCCTTGATGGCGGCAAGAACGTCTTTGCCAGCCATGTCACCAATGACGCCGGTTTGCCATTTGTTGCCATATCCGCTGTCATCAGGCGAACCAAGCGTATAAAACTGAGGGCCCCGCATACGGGCGATATCAATGAGCCCGGCGAGTTGTTCATCATCGAACATGCCTGTTTGAGACAAATTGTGCTGTAATAAAGTCACGCGGTTGGTCAAAGAATGTCCCAGGTCGACATTGTCCAATACGATTTTGCTCATTTGAGAGTCCTGGTTTTCCATCAACCGTTTGTCAGGCAAGCTACATGCCAAAATAACACTCTGTTACAGACCGCCTTAGCCACGAACTTGCTTTATAAGGTCAGCCAGACTTGGTTCTGCAGTAGCGGCTGGCTGATTTACCTTTGATTGAGGTGTTATCGGTGTTGCTGCAGGTGGCTGAGCAGCAGGTGCTGGCTTTACACCGAACAGACCGCCGTTTAAGCCATTTTGCGGCGGCACTGCCGGAATGGCCTGTGGTTGAGCCATAGTTGAAAACTGTGGTTGGCTATGTACCGCTGCTGGAGCAACTTGACTTGCCGGGATCATCGCAGGCTGTGCCGCCGGTGTTACTTGAGGCTGGGGCCGTTGTGCTGCAGGTTGAGCAAGTGGTAGTGTCGTACTGACCGGTTGGGGCCTTTGAGCAGACGGTTGCATGGCAGGAATTGCAGATGATTGGGCGATTGGCTGTATAGCTGCGGGCTGAACCGGGCTTTGTGACGGTGCCAATTGTTGTTCGTGATTACTCACGACCGGTTTACTTGCCGCAGGTGTAAAACTGGTATCTGACATTTGTGTTTGTTGGCGCCAGCAGGCAACGATTTTGTCAAGGAATGCAGGATCAGTTACGTCACGATTCCAATTTTCCGAGAAACTGGCAGTATTACTCTTTGGCAGGCAGTCCGGTGGCAACAGATCAAACTTGATCCTGGTTGGCAGGGAAACACCCTCGCCAAATGCGATTGCTTCACCAGTACCCATTGTCGGCATGAATTCCAGCAGACTTGCAGCAGCATCAGAAATACCTGCCCTAAGCAGCTCCTGATCGCGCTCATTGGTCAGCCGCATCGAAAACACCGTGCTGCACTGTGACAGAATTGTCGGATCCAGTTCGGCTGGTCGTTGGGAGACAATACATAGCGAAACGCCATATTTTCGCCCCTCTTTGGCAATTTTGGAAATGGCCCTTTTGGTAGGTTCAAACCCTAATGAATCGTCAAAGGGCACATAACGGTGCGCTTCTTCACAAACAAATGTAATTGGCACTTGCCCGCCGCTCCACAAGCCAAAATCAAAGGCCATTCGGGCCAGTACCGACACAACGACGTTGATGATTTCCGACGGCAGACCACCAAGCTCGAGAATGGTAATTGGTCTGCCTTGAACAGGAATGCGGAAAATATGACCGATAATCTCTGCCATAGAATCGTGTACCGTCAGGCTGCCGAACATAAATGAATACCGGGCATCGCGAGAGATTTGCTCGATGCGCGCTTTAAGTCGCTTGTAAGGTGCAAGCTCACCTTTAAGTTCAAGTTTTCCAAGGGCTTCATCCAAAAGTCCGGTGATGTCTGAAATCCGATAGGGTACTGGCGTGTCGACCCCGATCATTCCATCATCGCCTTCCTTGCTTCGCAATTTGGAAACCTTGTCAGCGTTGCGGCCGCCCTTGTAGCGCTGTTTGGCCAGCGGGATAAGTTCGCGAAGAATTTCGACGTCAGCTTCGCGGTGCTTTTGACCAGCAAAGATAATTTCGACCATTTCCTCAAAGTTCAGCAACCAGAATGGCAGGATCAGATTAGCCGGTGTTATAATTTCACCGAAATCTTTAAATGCACTGGCGTATTCGCGGTGGACATCAAGCAACAGAATGTGAGCTAACGGGTTGTCTTCCAGAATGCGGCGCAAGATCAAGGCAACCGCGCATGACTTGCCAGTACCGGTGGTGCCGAGAACGGCAAAGTGTTTGCCAAGCAACTCATCGGTTTTCACCATGGCAGGGATAGAGGAATCCTGCTTGATATAGCCTACGCGCACAGCTGAATGGCCTTCACTGGCGTAAGCCATTGCCAATTCCTGACTGGTGGATCGGGCCACAACATCGCCCAAGGCCGGATAACATGAAATGCCGCGCCGAAACTTGCCAGGGTTACCATTTTGATCTTTCGGTAGTTCCCCGATGAACTCAACTTCAACTATGCGCAGATCTTCGCCTTCGGCCTGTCCGCCCGGTGTCGGGGTGCTCAAGCTTGAAATAAGAGCCAGCGCAATCGAAGGCTCGGTATCGATCTTCAGCAGGGTGCCGATTTCCGGACTTTTATGCAAGCCATCGGGAAGGCTGTCATTGTTCTCAAGCAGGATTATTGCATGTGCACCGGTAACAGCAACGATTCTACCTATTTTCGCCGCCATTTCGGTCGTTCCTGTGGCCATCGGCATTTGTTGAGTTGCATGCATATCGTTCATGGATTTATTGCTTTCAATATGTCTTTAATCAATTGGTTGTCATTGCTACCGGGCTGGTACCGGTAGCGTGCTTAACTGTCGGCAGAAAAATGGAAACCACGGTGCCAACACCTTTGCTGCTTTGTACCTGCAGCGAACCGTTGTGCATTTTGGTTAGTTCATTTGAAATAGGCAAGCCAAGCCCTGTGCCTTCATGTTGCTTGTTGAAGCCGGAATTTACCTGGCCAAACGGACGCAATGCCGTATCAAGCTCTGTTTCTGACATGCCCTGACCGGTATCCTGTACGGAAATGCAAACATACCCGTCGCCCGTATCAACGGCCTTGCAGTCAACTTTACCCTTATCGGTTGTAAATTTAACCGCGTTTGACAAAATGTTGATAAGGATTTGCTTAACGCGTAGCGGGTCGGCGTGAATTTTCGGCAAGTTCGCAGCGACGTCAAATATAAGGGTAATGTCTTTTTCTTTGGCCTTTGAATCGATAATAAGCTGACAACTGCAAACGGCATCGCCGACATCAACGCTTTCAAGTTCGACATCAAGTTTGCCGGCCTGAATTTTTGAGACATCAAGGATGTCGTTGATCAGCGCCAACAGATGTTCGGCCGCTTCATGTATATAACCGGAATACTGGTTGACCCGTTCAGGGTCCGATATATGCAAGGTCCCCAGCATATCTGAAAACCCGATAATGGCATTGAGTGGGGTGCGCAGCTCATGGCTCATATTGGCGATGAACTCTGATTTTGCTTTTGAGGCAAGTTCGGCTTCTACTTTGGCTGCATTTAGTGCCAATGAGGATTTTTGTCGGGTGATGTTGCTGCCGAAACTTTCGGAAAACTCGGCCATCAACGATCCCGACTTAAACCAGCTTTTACCAAATGTACGCAATACTAATCTCCAATTTGGCGTAATTGGTATCATGAAAGCCTCTAATGAGCGGTTAATCAGGCCGTAAATTCTGCCGTATCCAGGCTATTTTTTGAGTTTTTTTGACAAGGTGCTTTACGCGGGCGCGCAAACTGCTAGAATTAAACCAACGAAATGTATTCAGGCGGGTTTCCGCAAAATTTGTCCAGCGAACGCGACTGGAGAGTTATTGTGTTGTCCTGCCGGGCGGATAAAGTGACAATTGACCAGGAAAATGGCCAAGGTGTGCTTAATGGCATCTCCGGCCATGATGTAGAACATAAAGGTGCCAGCCGCGGTCGTCGCGGCAGGGGGCCCGGTAGTCGTAGTGGTGATCGAAGCGGTGGCCGACGAAGGTTTGGTAGCAGACCGCGCCGCAAGAAACTTAATGGCGAGCGTCATCCCGGTCCATTATACGGGGCGCTGGATTTAGGCACCAACAACTGCCGCCTTTTAATTGCAACACCATCAAAAACCGGCTTTGAAGTCGTTGATGCGTTTTCACGCATTGTTCGTTTGGGCGAGGGGGCCAGCGCCAACAAAAATCTCAGCGATGATGCGATGGACAGGACCATCAGTGCTTTGCGGGTTTGTGCCAACAAGATCAAGTGGCATGGTGTGACCCGTCACCGGTTAATTGCCACAGAAGCCTGCCGTATTGCCGAGAACGGTTTGGGGTTTCTGCAGCGGGTTAAGGAAGAAATTGGTATTGAGTTGGAGATGATCGACCGGGCAACTGAGGCGCAATTGGCCGTTTCCGGTGCGTCTCCGCTGATTTGTCCCGAAGCAACCAAAGTTCTGGTTTTTGATATCGGCGGTGGTTCAACTGAACTTGCCTGGCTTGATGTCACTTCCGGCAAGCCGAAAATTGAAGCCTGGACCTCTATTCCGGCCGGGGTTGTGACCGTGGCAGAAGAGTTTGGCGGCATTCATGTGGATGAAAAAGTTTTTGCCGCCATGCGGGCAAAAATCAGACCGATTATGCAGGAATTTTCAAAAAAAACCCGCAATTTTTGTCAAGGTGAGTCCAGCCCCTGTCATTTGCTGGGCACGTCGGGGACCGTGACGACAATTTGTGGCATACATTTACAGCTGCCACGTTATGATCGTTCACAGGTTGATGGCTGTTGGCTCGGTGGAGACGATATGGGGGCCGTGACAGCCGAATTGTTGGCCATGTCACATCAAGAGCGCGCCGCATCGCCGTGTATTGGCAACCAGCGCGCCGATCTGGTTATGGCCGGTTGTGCCATTTTTGAAGAAATCAGGGCCATTTGGCCAACCGACCGTATCCGCATCGCCGACCGGGGCTTGCGGGAAGGCATTTTGACCAGTTTGATGCAGGAGGATGGCCATCATGGCGCGAACACGTAAACCATCCGCCCGTAAACCTTCTGGATGGAACAAACCAAAAGGCGAGGGAGGCTCCAGCAATGCTCGTGACCTCAAGCAGCGGGTTAAAACCGCCCGAGGCCGTAAAATCTCATCAACCAACTGGTTGGCCCGTCAACTGAACGACCCCTATGTCGGGTTGGCCAAAAAAGAAGGCTACCGTTGTCGCTCGGCCTTCAAGCTGCTCGAGATCGATGACAAGTACCGGTTCCTCAAGCCCGGTGGTGCCGTAGTCGATTTGGGCGCCGCCCCCGGCGGCTGGTCACAAATTGCCGCTATTCGAACCCGTGCTGCCGAAGGCTATGGCAGGGTGGTTGGACTGGATTTGCACGAGGTCGAGGCAATCGCCGGTGTAACGCTGTTCAAAAAAGATTTTTTTGATGCAGATGCTCCCGATGTGTTGATTGAGGCATTAGGCGGTGTACTTGCTGATGTTGTGTTGTCAGACATGGCAGCCCATGCTACCGGCCACAAGCAGACAGATCATATAAAGATTATCGACCTGGCCGAAACAGCTCTGGATTTTGCCATGACAATTCTCAAGCCCGGCGGTACTTTCCTGTGCAAGGTTTTGCGCGGTGGTGCTGAACATGATTTGCTGGCGACCCTGAAGCAGAACTTCAAAACCACAAAACACATTAAACCACAGGCCAGCCGGGCTGATTCTGCTGAATTATTTGTGCTGGCAACCGGGTTTAAGGGTAAAAAACCCACAAAAACCGAATGAAAACCCATTTGCCTGCTTTACCGGAATGGTAATTTGGTGGTAAAGGAACACGTCAACCAAGCGACTCCTGATACGGGAGATTCGCCGCCCCGCGTTATATTTTGTGAGGGCGGCTTTTATTTATGAAAGGTTGGCAAATGCCTGCGCCCCGCGATACCGCCTTATTCCCCGAATATTTAACTTTCGACGATGTGCTGCTGAAACCGGCCGCTTCTTCTGTGATGCCCGGACAGGTCGATACCAGTTCGAAACTCACCCGCGAAATCACCTTGTCCCTGCCGATTATGTCAGCAGCAATGGATACGGTTACCGAAGCGCCAATGGCCATTGCTATGGCCCAGGCTGGCGGCATCGGTGTTCTGCACCGCAATATGGATGTTGAAGAACAGGCAGCACAAGTCAGACTGGTCAAGCGCTTTGAAAGCGGCATGGTCGTTAATCCTGTCACCATCACGCCCGAAGCCACTCTGGCCGATGTGCTGGCCCTTAAAGAGCATCACAAGATTTCGGGCATTCCGGTTGTTGCCAGACGAAATGAGTCCGGCAAGCCCGAACGCCTCGTTGGTATTATCACCAACCGCGATGTCCGTTTTGCCACCGACATGGATAAAACCGTTGCCGAGTTGATGACCCGCGAAGTTGTGACCGTGAAAGAGGGCGTTGAGATGGATGAAGCACGCCGTCTTTTACACCATCACCGCATCGAGAAATTGATTGTTGTGGATGACGAACAGCGCTGTATCGGGCTTATCACTGTCAATGATATGGAAAAGGCCGAACACAATCCCGATGCGTCCAAGGATGATCATGGCAGACTGCTTGTTGCTGCTGCCACAAGTACCGGTGATATCAATTTTGCCAGAGCCGAACAGCTGGTCGATGCCGGTGTTGATGTTATCATTGTTGATACGGCCCATGGTCATTCCGTCCATGTTCTTGATCAGGTCAAACGTATCAAACGGCTGTCCAACCGCTTGCAGGTTATCGCTGGTAATGTTGCAACAGCCAGCGCCACCAAAGCGCTGATTGAAGTTGGTGCGGACGCGGTGAAAATCGGCATTGGACCGGGCTCTATCTGCACCACCAGAATTGTCGCCGGTGTCGGCATGCCACAACTAACTTCTGTAATGAACAGTGCTCAGGCTGCTATGGAAGAGGGCGTTCCGGTCATCGCCGATGGTGGCATCAAGTTTTCCGGCGACCTTGCCAAAGCCATAGCTGCTGGTGCCGGTGTTGCAATGGTCGGTTCATTGCTGGCCGGTACTGATGAAAGTCCTGGCGAGGTCTATCTCTATCAGGGCCGTTCTTACAAATCTTATCGTGGTATGGGTTCTGTTGGCGCCATGGCCCGCGGTTCTGCCGACAGGTATTTTCAGGCAGAAGTTAAAGACACGCTCAAGCTGGTGCCTGAAGGTATCGAAGGGCAGGTGCCTTACAAGGGTGCAGCCGGTACAGTGCTGCATCAACTCAATGGTGGCTTGCGTGCCGCCATGGGCTATACGGGTAATGCAACAATCAAGGAATTTCAGGAAAATGCCGAGTTTGTCCGCATTTCCGCTGCTGGCTTGAGCGAAAGCCACGTTCATGATGTGCAGATCACCCGGGAAGCGCCGAACTATATCAGGCAAGGGTAATGGATATGTCCAATGCGGCAATAATGATGCCAGTTTTTGCCCAGATTGCTTTGACTTTTGGGGTTTTGTTGAAGGTCGGCACCAGCCGGGCTGCGGCGGTTAAGGCGCGCGAGGTCAAAATAAGTGACATTGCCCTGAGCGGTGAAGCCTGGAGCAACAACATTAAAAAGACCTCCAACAACTATAACAACCAACTGCAAATGCCCGTTCTCATGTACGCAGCGGTAGCTTTTTGTATCATGCTTGATAAAGTTGATCTTGTGGCGATTGTTTTGGCCTGGGCTTTTGTTATAAGCCGTTATGCTCATGCCATTATCCACATACGGTCAAACCATGTTGTTCGACGTTTCAAGGTCTTTTTGACTGGTGGTTTTATTCTTATGGCCCTATGGGTCTGGCTGGCCTTGCGGCTTTATGCGATTGGGTGATTTATGAGACTTGGTGGACGGCTTTCAGCAGCCATTGAAGTGCTGGACGATATTTTTACACGCCATAATTCGGCAGCAGCTGCGTTGCATGAATGGGGCAGGGCGCACCGATTTGCCGGTTCGGGCGATCGTTCGGCCATCGGTAATCTGGTTTACGACGCCTTGCGCCAAAAACCAAAATTAGCTGCCCAGATGGGCAATGATAGCTCACGTTCGCTGGTGCTTGCCGTGGCCAAAACCAGTTGGGACCTTGGGGTTGACGAAGTCGCGCAGGCCGCGGCTGAGAAGTTCGGCCCCGGTGCCTTGAGTGATGACGAACATATGGCCTTGCAAACCCCATTAGCAGAGGGGCAACATTATTGGGTTCAGGGAAATTTCCCGCAATGGCTGGCACCATCTTTCAAAAAACTGTTTGGTGATAAAGCAGCCGAACAAGGCGAAGCGCTTTCCCGGCGCGCACCGGTCGATTTACGTGTCAACACATTGAAAACAACCCGCGGGGAATTACTGGCTGAGTTCGCCAAACATGGTGCCGTTGAAGGCCCTCTCTCGCCCCATTCGGTCCGCATTCCGGCACCGGAAGGCCAAAAACGCAGCCCTAATGTCGAGATTGAAGCAGCCCACGGCAAAGGCTGGTTTGAAGTGCAGGACAGCGCTTCACAAATCGTCAGCCTGCTGGCCGGCGCAAAACCGGGTGATGAAGTTGTCGATTTGTGCGCCGGGGCAGGGGGCAAAACACTGGCCATGGCTGCTGGCATGAACAACGAAGGCACGGTCCATGCCTATGATCGCGACAAGCGTCGCCTGCGACCGATTTTCGAACGCATAGCCCGCTCGGGGGCTGAAAATGTCGAAGTAATTCCAGCTGACCAACCCGAACAACTCGAAGCGCTTAATGGCAAGGCCGACATTGTTTTTCTCGATGCACCCTGTTCAGGCACCGGTTCCTGGCGCCGCAAACCTGATGCTAAATGGCGCTTGAAAGAAGCAACGCTGGCCCAGCGGATCAAAGATCAGAAAGCCGTTTTGGAAAGCGGTGCAAAAATGGTCAAGCCCGGTGGCCGGTTGATCTATGTAACCTGTTCGGTCTTGCCGCAGGAAAACACCGAGCAGGTCGATCAATTTCTGGCCCAATGGGAAAATTTCAGCCTCGTTCCCTATAGCGCTGTCTGGAAAGAAGCCATCGGCACCGAACCGCCAATCTCAGCCGATGGCGAAAAGTCCACCCTGCTGCTGACCCCGGCCAGCCATGATACTGATGGATTTTTTATCGCCATTATGAAGAGGAAGTACTCTAAGTAGATCACTCTGCAGGTGGTAGCGGTCGGGTAATCAGAAATATCGCAACGCTGGAAAAAACGACCGCCTGTAATGCCAGCACCCAAGGGTTCAACTGAAAATAAACCCCGCCTGCAAACGCCGCGCTCATAAAAACTACAGCGGCGATCTTTGCTGTTCGTGGCACCGCGCCATGATCGTGCCATGCTTTGATAACTGGTCCCAAATGAGCGTGGTTTATCAACCATTTATGCATGGCTGGCGAGCCTCGATCAAAGCAAAAGGCGGCAATCAGCAGGAACGGCGTTGTCGGCAGAACCGGCAGCACAATGCCAATGACGCCGAGAATGACAGCGATAATACCGCATATTTTCCACCAGAAACCCTTCACAATCATCCGCGGCGCCGAGCGCCTAATCCTTTCGATTTCATCAATCTTTTTCGTAGCATTTTTATAGCCATAAATGTGGGCTGTTCACCAAATATACTAAAATGAATATGTCTCACAGCGGTTTTCTGCCATATTAATGCTGGAGGGTTATAGACATGATTAAAAAAATCAAGACATTTGCAGCTGCAACTGTTGTTTGCACCGGGTTTGCAGTGGTTTCAACGACACCGGCATCGGCATTTTTCGGCATGAACTTCGGCATGGATAATAATGGTCCATTTATGAGACTGCGTGACGGCCCAAATTTCTGGCATTTCAATATGTTCAATCCCTTTGGTCGCCATGGATCTTACAATCGTGGCGGTTATGGCGGTTATAACAACAGCCCGTGGAACCGATTCTACGGTGGTGGCAATCGCTTCAGACAGTGGCCCGGCACAAATTCATGGGGCGGTTCCCCGTGGGGTGGCTCACCTTGGAATAGCGGCGGAATGCCGTGGAGAAACAGCGGAATCGGCTCGCCTTGGGGCGGTTCTCCATGGTCGTCAGGTATGCGCCCATGGGGCGGCTCGCCTTGGGGTGGTTCCCCCTGGAGTTCTGGCATGAGCCCGTGGGGTGGTTCCCCCTGGGGTGGCTCACCAATGGGTTACGGCAAGAACCCTATAACGGGTTTCTCACCCATGAGCGGATTTTCACCCATGAGTGGGTTTTCGCCCTTTTAATATCTCTCACGGCGTATCTTCGCTACGCCGATTTTATACCCCTCGCGGCTATTCCTCCCTTCGGTCGGGCCTCCGGGAGGGCGGCCTGACCGGCCGTGGTCCTCGCTATGCTCGTCTGGCTGCGGATTCTAAAGTTTGTTTTGGGACCGCAGCGGAGGCGATGGTACACTTGTGTCATCGTCGACTGGGCGACTGAGCCCCGGTGCAATCGCGCCGCACCTCGCAGGCCGAACGCGTCAGCGTTCGGATTGCCGTGAGAGGAATAAAAGCACGGCCCTTGGCAAAAGGGGCGGGATTTAAGGACCGTGCTCTTATTGTAATGTCGGTCCCTTGCTTTTCGATTGCCAGTGACCTACACATTTTGCAATCACATCGTCATGTCACCCGACGAATAGTACTGGCCTTGAGGCCAAAACCGCTGTGTTGCAATGTGTAAACACTTGGCATAGTAATTATATTCAGATGTTTCTGAAAAAAAGACGACAAGCAATAGTTAAGCAGGAGCTTGAACAGCTTCGCGACCGGCTGTGGCGGTTCTGTATGATGCGAACCGGCGGTAACAAGCCGGATGCTGATGATCTGTTTCAGGCAACTGCATTGCGGGCGCTGGAAAAATCTCACCAGTTTGAACCGGGCAGCCGTTTTGACAATTGGGCTTTCACCATTGCTGTTTCCATCTGGCGCAACGAATTACGCTCGCGCAGTGTTCGGCTGGGCCAGGGGGTGGAGGAAGCTGATGAAACCAATCTGGGAGCTGACTATCGTAGCGGTGAAACGAATATTTTTACGTCTGAAGTGTTAACTAGAATAACAGCACTGCCAAAAGGCCAGAGGATGGCCATTGTGCTGGTTTATATAGAGGGATATTCGTACCGCGAAGCCGCCGAAATATTGGCCGTTCCCATAGGTACGATAATGAGCAGACTGGCAACCGCGCGACAGAGTTTAAAGGCTTGGGCTCAAGAAGGGGCTCAAGAAGGGGCTCAAGAGGAGGCTCAAGAGCGGAGCCAAAAAGGTGAATCATGACCCAGTGGAGTGATGAACAAATCATTGCCTATCTCGATGGCAAACTGGACATGGAACAGGGCAGAGCCCTGCACCGTGACCGTCAACACGACCCTGAACTGGACAATTATATCACCTCAATGGAGATTGATACCACCGAGTTGACCGTTGCCGGTGATGAACTTTTACAGGGCGCGCCTGACTTTGCCTTTGAAAAATCGCCCGACCGGATGCCTGTCTGGCGGCAAACGGCGATGGCAGCCAGTATTCTGGCAGTTTTCGGCCTTGGCTTTCTAACGTCATGGTTATTACCATCAGACAGCTCTCCACCGACCAATTGGTTGCAGGCGGTGGCCGAATACCAGATGCTTTATTCAGGCGAAACACTGGTGTTGCTGGAAAAAAATGCCGACCAGCGTGGTCGCGAGGTTGCACAAATCGGTCGTAAACTGGATATCATCCTGGCCCGCTCTGACCTCAATGTTGATGGTCTGACCTACAAGCGCGGACAATTATTGAACTATGAGAACAAACCGCTGGTGCAATTTGCCTATCTTGATGAAGACAATATTCCGGTTGCCTTTTGCATCATCAAGCGCGGGGTGAAGCCGGACCAAAAGCTGGCAGACAAAGCAATGCTGGCCGGGCAAAACGCAGTGACATGGTCAAAAGGCCAGTTCGGGTTTGTCGTTATCGGTAAAAAAGATCCGGCAACACTCAACAAATACGCCAAACAGCTAAAAGCCCGCATGGCCAGTCTTTAATTCACTGAATTGGCATGACACGCTCTAACAGCGCAAGCTCTCCAGATACAATTCAATTTGTTCAGCGCAGATCATCATCATCTCGTTGGACTGCTCGCTTTTGGTCATCGAAACCGCGCCCTCATAGGCCGCAACAATGAAGATGGCCGCGCCATGGGTGTCAACGCCCGGCAATATCGAGCCATTTTCCTGACCGCGCTTGAGGGCGTCGGAAACCGAGTCAATCCAGACATGGAAAATCCGGTTGAGCTTGCCGCGAAACACCTCATCAATGGGTGACATTTCCTGCGCCAGATTATTGAGCGGGCACCCCAATTGGGCAAACTGCTGGCCCATCATCGAAGGGATCATCTGCAAAACCGCTTTAATCCCGACCACCGGATCGACATAGTCAGCCAGCGAACGCACCCACATTTGCTCGATCATACCGGCTAACACTTCATCTATGACCGCCTCTCCGAGAGCCCTTTTAGAAGGGAAATGATGATAAAAAGCTCCCTTGGTCAGTTCGGTGTCGGACAGAATCGCGTCAACCCGTGTGGCTTGATAGCCATGCTTGTACATCTGTGCAAACGCCGAATCCAGAATCCGCCGCCGGGTCTTGTCAGGGTCTCTTTTTTTACTTTCAGCCGCCATATTCACGCAATCTAACAATGTTTTTATCCTTATAGCAGGCTTTTACACAGGGGTGTGTAAAGGTTTTTCTTGACAAACAGACTAGTTGGTCTGTTAATGTATGCGAATATCAGAATTTGATCACATAGCCAACGAAAAAATATCAAGAAAAGCATCAAGGAGAAAACATATGACCAATGCCCAAATGTCACCGGCAAGAGAACTGGACACCACAGGGCTGAACTGCCCGCTGCCCATTTTGAAAACCAAAAAAGAGCTTAACAGTATGGAAACCGGCACGGTGCTGAAAATGGTTTCCAGTGACGTGGGGTCGCTGAAAGACATCGAGGCTTTCTGCACCCAGACCGGGCATGGTCTTCTTTCATCTGAAGAGGACGGCAACAGCTACATTTTTCACATCCGCAAAAACTGAGGAAACCGACAATGAACAAGATGACAGAACTTAAAGCCGCCGCCGCAGCCGCTACCACAGCCTCCGACGTAACCAAAGCCGAGTTCGACAAATGGTTCGATGAACGCTTTGAATTCAAGATGAAGGAAATGGCCGAAAACAAAACCCCGTCCATGTCCATCATCGCTACCAAAGGCACGCTGGATTGGGCTTATCCGCCCTTTATTTTGGCTTCAACAGCTGCGGCCCTTGGCTGGAAAGTGTCGATTTTCTTCACATTCTATGGCCTCTTGCTGCTCAAAAAAGATGTCAGCGACATGAAGGTAACACCGGTGGGTAACCCGGCCATGCCAATGAAAATGCCTTTCGGCCCCGACTGGTTCAAAAACATCGACTGGCCAATTCCAAATGCTGTTTCGGGCAATATTCCCGGTTTTGAAAACATGGCGTCCGGTCTGATGCGCGAAACATTTAAATCCAAGGGCGTTGCGTCCATCGATGAACTGCGCGAAATTTGCGTGGATGAAGGCGTTGGTATGCATGCCTGCCAGATGACCGTTGATGTCTTTGGCTTCACCAAGGATGATTTTATTGATGATATAACCAGTTGGTGCGGCGCAGCAAGCTTCCTGCCGACAGCCCAGAAATCAGATGTGACGCTGTTTATATAAACTGTACCACTTTTTCTGACCTCCCCGGATATTGACAGCCCCGAACAATTCCATAATATGGATCGTTCGGGGGTTCTGAAGGGAACCAAGGGGTTGGTATGTTTAGATTATTAAAAATATTGGGTGTGGGCCTGTTGCCAGCACTCCTGTCAATAACTTTTCTGACGGTTAGCTTAACCACGTCGTCTCAAACAGCAAAAGCTGAAACTTTAACCTGGCTGATGAAAAGCAAATATCCTTACAAGGTGAGCGTTGCTTTTTACTCCAAGCGACGCAAGCATTCCTGGCCTGGCGGCCGCAAGGTATGGATAATTTCTGATAGTTCTGTACACGAGTACACGCTGAACTGCAGGCGGGGTGAAAAAATCTGTTATGGCGCCTGGGTCCGTGGCAACAAAAGCAGATATTGGGGCGTTGGGTATAAGGGCCGTCGCGGGTGTAGCGGTTGTTGTTACCGCTGTAACGGTGGTGAAACAAAAATACGCGTTTTGAAGCGGTAATCGAGAAGCCATTTTAAAGCGTGTTGCGTTTTATTTGCCTCGCAAATGAACCGCGGGACGCAACAATAGTAAATGCTTTAGATATTGGGCTTGGCCTTGTTTTGCAGTAATCTGTCCGCGAAATGAGGGGATTACCATATGGGAAAACTTGCGATGCTGGCCGGACTGGTTATGGTCCGGCTGCCCGAAAACGTGTTAAAACGGATTTACGGCGAGCGTGAGACCTATCGCGGCCAGACCATAGATGCCAAAGCGCTGGCGCTTGGTCGGTTGGCAAACACGGTTCGCATCCCAGGCCATCTGCCCAGCGTTCAAGAAAGCCGCCAGCAGTCTGAGCACACGGCAACCATGTTTGACCGCAAGGGACCCAAACTGGCGCGGGTTGAAAATTTTAACATTGATGGTGCCATAGATGGGGTAAGCGGACCGATCGGCGTCCGGCTGTACAGCGATACCGTTGATACCAACTCATTGCAGCCTGCTCTGGTATTTCTGCATGGCGGCGGCTTTGTGCAAGGCAGTCTGGAGTCGCACGATGCCGTCTGCGCCAAGCTGGCCAAATGGTCCGGGGGTATCGTTGTTGCGGTGGATTATCGTCTGGCGCCAGAATATCCGTTCCCGCAAGGTATCGAAGATGCAAAGCAAGTCTTCCTCTGGCTGGTTGAAAATGGCGTGGCTCTTGGCATCGATCCCGAGCGCCTTGGTGTTGGTGGTGATAGTGCCGGGGCCTGTTTTGCTGCTGTGGTATCAGCCGAGCTCGCCCGGCAGAAAAACGCTCCAAAATTTCAGGCATTGATTTATCCGGTAACAGATGGCCACCTCAACAGTGAATCTGTTAACGATCTGGCCGATGCCTATATTCTGCCCAAAGAGCGGATGACCTGGTATCTGGATTTGTATCGCGGTGACTTTTCCGATTTCGATGATCCGAAGTTTTCACCGCTTTTCACCGAAGATTTTGCCACCTTGCCCAAAACATATGTGCTGACCGCCGGGTTTGACCCCTTGTGCGATGATGGCACCGCCTATGTCGAAAAATTATCCAAAGCGGGGGTGCCGGTGACCCATCGCCATTTCCCCGGCCAAATCCACGCTTTTATCAACCTGACCAGCGTCATCCCGCAAGGCACCCAGGCCCTGAAAGAAATCGCTCAATGGTTGCAGGATAACTGGTAACCAGCGCCATAATAATAACTGTCAGTGCGCTTTTTCCAGCACTTCAGAAAGAGCAGCAGCCATTGTGGTAATGTCGCCGATCTCGTCTTCTTTAAACCCGGTAATGGTTTTCAAAACCGCCAATTCGGGCAACTCAAGTAATTGAGTCACGTCGTCCAGCTGCAAGCGTTTTGCCTCTTCTTTGGCAAATGCAATGAGCAACAACAAAGCTTCTAAAGATATGTCGCGGGAATTCATTGGCAGCCTCATGTAAACCACCGGTTTTCACCAAAAAAAATCGCAGTTTGTTTGTTTCCAAAACTCATTTAGTCATCCCCCAAATCTCTCCCCCGATCAATTCGAATAACTGGTTTTACAACCAACTTCTGGTCGGTAACTTGCGCTTCGAATACCCGATAAAATTGTACGATGTACCCACCACGCATGGGGGAGTTGCAATGCTACCGCTGTGACATATGCCACAGACAGCTCGTTTTAGGAAGTAAACTTTGCAATTGATGCGATCGCATCGTAGCGAGTTTCGAAAACATGGCTCATAGGTATAGATTCCAAAGCGCCAAGTGCTATTAGGGTTTGCAGTGGTTCGCCGCTCAATCCGCAAATAAAGCAATGCTCAGTCTGTTCGCGTCCGCTGCTCAACATGTCATCAATGGCCATCGCGGCGCTGGTGTCGATATAGGCGGTTTCGGTAAAGTCATAGAGAACAATTGGCTCACCGGAATCAAAAAGGCCGATGCTATGGGTCAGTTCGCGGGCCGAGGCATAAGAAAACCTGCCGCGCAATCTCACCAACAACACTTTGTCTCCAAGGTTTTCCAGAAGCCGACTTTCCTCTTCGCTAAGCTCTCCACCTTCTGACGACAGAGCCAGCGCACTGACACCTTCCATCTCATGAACTTCGGCTCGCCGGGAAGCAGCAAATGAGGCCAAAATAATGCCGACAGCAACAGCCGTTATCAGATCAATAAACACCGTCATGCCAAAAGTAACCAGCATGACAACGACATTGTCTTTTGGTGCAGCGGCGATGCGTTTGAGGTATTTCCAGTCGATAATGTCCCAGCCGACCTTCATCAAAATTCCGGCAAGAGCGGCATGAGGCACCTGTTCAGCCAGCGGCCCGAGGCCCAAAACAAGAGCCAGCAGAATGACTGCATGCAGGGCGCCCGATAGCGGGGTGCGTCCCCCGGCACGAACATTGACAACTGTGCGCATGGTCGCCCCGGCACCGGGCAGACCACCAATCAGACCCGAAGCGATATTGCCAATGCCTTGACCGATTAATTCGCGGTTTGATTTGTGTCGGGTGCGAGTTATGGAATCTGCCACCAGCGATGTCAGCAGACTGTCGATCGAACCGAGCAAGGCCAAAATAATGGCCGGTGCAACAACTCCCGGCAGACCACCAAGTGTAATTGTTGGCAGATTGATGGCAGGAAATCCGGTCGGAACATCGCCGATAATCGGCGCGCCGGAAAATACCGTTATTGCCATAAGTGTCCCAATCAGCAGCGCCGCCAGCGCCGATGGCAGGATGGCGGCAAGGCGGGATGGCCAGAACACCATTACCGCCAGGCTTGCCGCGGCAATCGCCAGCGCATCGAAATTCATCTGTGAAGGGAGTTGCGGCCAGAAAGTTATCGCCCCCACAGGTCCGCCACCGGCAGTTGGCAAGCCGAAAAACGGCAGGGTTTGAATCAGGATGATAATCAAACCAATACCCGACATAAAACCCGATACCACCGAATGAGGCGTGTAAGACACATAGCGTCCGACTTTTAGCAACCCAAGGCCGATTTGAATAAAACCAGCCAGTATGACAATCAAGAATGCCGTGCCGGGGCTATCGGCATATTGAACAACCACCGCCGCCATGGCCACGGTCATTGGTCCGGTCGGCCCGGAGACTTGCGAGCGGGTTCCGCCCAGGACAGCGGCAAAAAACCCGACAGCGATCGCCCCGTACAATCCGGCAATCGGCCCGACCCCGGAAGCAACCCCAAAAGCCAGTGCCAGCGGCAACGCCACCACAGCTGCTGTTACGCCGCCAAAAATATCACCTTTTAAATTCCCGAAAAGACCCTGGCCCGTCATTGTCACTTCCTTATACCCATCAACGTCTTGCGGTAGCATGTGGCAGGTAAAAGGGAAAGGGCATTGGGGGCAGACTTTAGGTAATAAACACATCATAACGGGTCGATTTGCCGGTAATCTGGTGCGAGGGGGCTTTAATGCCTTCCATCGGTTCGGCCCGTTGCGGCCATTTGAGAACAACCCGGTTGCTTGCTGTTGCAAGGGCCACTTTCATCAACTCGACACTGTCTTCATCGGCCCCGACAATCTGGCGGATCAAACGCATTTCCTTTTTGACCAGAGCCGAGTTTTTGCGCGGCGGGTGCATTGGGTCGATCAATACCACTTGCGGGGCGAGATCAGGCAGCAGGTCCCTGGCATCACCGAGCAGCAAGGTCATACGGGCGATAATTTCAGCAAATTCGCTGCTTTCCGCAATCGCCCGCTCCATCCCCTCGTGCAACAGTTGATGCATCTTCTCTGAGCGTTCAATCAGCGTAACCTTTGCCCCAAGTGAGGCCAGCAAAAAAGCATCGCGACCCAGACCGGCTGTCGCATCAACGATATCGGGCGTCTTGCCGCCCTTCATCCCCACAGCCTTGGGTAAAGCCTGCCCGCGCCCGCCGCCATGACGAAACCGGTGACCAACTGCGCCGCCGGTAAAGTCACAAACCAGTTTTTCCGGCTCCAATGCCACTGTTTAAATCACCTCGCGTTTGCCGGTCGATTGCTGCGCCTTGCCGATGATGTGTTCATCAGCACCGGCGACGATTTTGGCAATCTCTGCTTTCTGATCCTCATCAGGCAAACCTTCCGGTGGCTCAGCTTTAATCAAGGCCAGCACCTTGTCGCGCGCCGCCTCAAAGGCACCAGCCCGGTTTTCAGCTTCATAATCATCGCGCCCGGTGCGTTTGAAGGTGTCGGGCAAGTGCTGGCTGCGGCAATATTTAAGCGTGTGCGGACTATCAAGAAAATGCGCCCCGACACCAATGTTGGAGATTTCTTCCCAGTTAAAGGTCTCATTATTAATTGGCGGGCTTTGCAGTGTCCCGCGATACATCGCTCCCAACTCATTATCAAGAACTGCCTGCACCGGTGAGAACACCGTTGCACATTCCAGCTGCCCGACGCCGCCCAAAATGTCAGCCCCCGACAGCGATACCAATTGACCCAGCATGGCCCGTTCGGCCATCGACTGTCCGTCCACATCAGGCGTATCAGACCCGGCACCATAGGTGTGGGCCAGCAAGCCAAAGCCTCGTTTCAAAACCTCAATCGCCATCGCCTTGGCCTGCAGGCTTTCAACGCAGGAATGCAGCGCGCGCCCGGTGGCCATATCCAGCGTAAACATCAACGGTGTTGCAATAACCGTGGTTCCCGGCACCAATACATGAGCCAGCGTAATCATTGCTAGAATTTCTGACACCGCCATCAACACCATACCCGCAACAGTAATCGGCGCAGTACCGCCGGCAGAGGGCAGGGAGCAGGCATGCACCGGTATTCCGGCCTTGCCCGACTGAATAAGCGCCTCAACATCCATCACCTTGAACTCAAGCGGTGTGAACGAACACATAATGCAACTGGCTATCGGGCGTTTTTTCAGTTGCGCCTCACCACCTGCCGCAACAGTGACGATCCGCATCAGATATTCGACATTCTCAATATTATAAGGCTGCAACCAGATATGTTTGTCCGTATGGGTGACCATCGATGCCACCCCGTGAATATCCGATGTCAACTCATGCACCCCATAACAAAACGGATGGGCAATGAACCCGACTTGATCAAGTCCGTTGGCAACCGCTGCAATTTTCGGCACATGATCGAGTGTCAGATTGCCATAGGTGTTGGTTTCAGGGTCAACATAGCCATGCGCCCCGGTGCCGGTTCGCATGATAAATCCGTGATCCTTGCGCGGCAGATGCACATCGCGCGCCGTTGTCTTGCCACACAAAACAGTCTCGCGCGGGGCAGCATGTAAGGCTTCTTCAATCAACTCGCGCGGCAATCGCAAACGCTCATTATCTCCGCCGGGCACTGCCCCCGCCTTGCGCATTGCAGCATTGGCGCTTTCATGCACAACGGCGATACCGTGTTGTTCCAAAAGGTCAAATGCCCGGTCTTTAATCCGCACCAAATCATCCTCGCTCAAAAACGAAAATGTCGGGCGTGGTAAAACAGGATCAGCCTGGGTAAAAGCATCAGGTGTAATTGTCGGGTTAAGGGGCGCGGCTTTCTTGCGCCGACCAGTTCTCTCGCGTGCCATGAAAATTCTCCTCTAAAGGCAAAAAACGAGGCACACACCAATTAAGCTCACTGCCTGCCGACTTGAGCAAGTTGAGTTTGCCGGAATTTGCGGGGGGTTGCAAGGAAATGTGATACAGCAACAACACTTTCAATCTCCCCCTTGAGGGGGAGATGTCACCACAGGTGACAGAGGGGGGAGGCTTGCCTCCCTCATCGTGCTCTTTTTGAAAAGTTAGCCCTTCGGGCATCCCCTCTCTGACCGCTTCGTAGCCATCTCCCCCACAAGGGTGGAGATTGAAGGGAAACTTACCTCTTGCCGCCGCCTGTTGGCCTGCGTCTGCGCATGGGGCGCCCGACAGCAGATTTTGTTTTCTGGGCCTGCCCACCCTGCGCCTGCCCGGCCTGACCCTGTTTTGGCTTGCGCCTTCTTTTGCGCTTCGGGTTTGCCGGTTGCTCACCGCTCTTGGCTTGATTTGCTTTCGGCTTGGCAGGTCTCTTTGGCAACGGTTTAACCGGCGGTAACGCAGGGGTTGAAATTACCGGGATCGTCAGTTTGATCAGGCGCTGAATATCTTTCAGATAAGGCTTTTCATCATCATCGCAGAGCGAAATCGCCGCCCCGCTGGCCCCGGCCCGGGCTGTGCGTCCAATGCGGTGAACATAAACCTCCGGCACATTGGGCAGTTCATAATTGACCACCAGCCCGACATCGGGAATATCAATGCCGCGCGCCGCAATATCGGTGGCAATCAAAATTGGTGTTGAACCATCACGAAAGGCAGCCAAAGCCCGGTCGCGCTGGCCTTGTGATTTATTGCCGTGAATAGCCGCCACTCCATGACCTTCTGCCCCCAACCGTCTGGCCACTTTGTCGGCCCCGCGCTTGGTACGGGTGAAGACGATAATCCGTTCGCCTTTATGCTCGCGGGCCAGATGGGCCATGGCTACAATCTTGCTGGGTCGCGGCACAAACATTACCGCTTGTTCAATCTTGTCAGCCGTCTTGGTAACCGGCGCCACGCTGACCGAAACAGGATCAACAAGATATTGACTGGTCAGCTCGCGGATTTTCTTGGGCATGGTTGCTGAAAACAACAGCGTCTGGCGCTGTTTGGGCAACATGGCGATGATGCGTTTGATGTCCGGCAAAAATCCGATATCGAGCATGTGGTCAGCCTCATCAAGTACCAGCGTTTGCACATGACGCAAATCGACCTTGCGCTGGTTGCACAAATCAATCAGCCGCCCGGGCGTGGCGATTAAAATATCGATTCCCGCCGACATGGCCCGCAATTGCCGTTTGATCGGTACACCGCCGGTAATACAGGTTGAACGCAAGGGCAGGGAGCGGCTGTAGGCAACGACATTCTTGCGAATTTGCGAGGCCAGCTCACGAGTAGGCGACAAAACCAAAACCCGCACAACGCCATCCAGATCAGGGTCTGGATCAGCAATTATCCGCTGTAATATCGGTAACGTAAAAGCAGCTGTTTTGCCGGTGCCGGTCTGGGCCAGACCAACAACATCGTGGCCTTCCAGAACAGCCGGAATGGCTTTGCTCTGGATCGGCGTTGGTTCGCTATAACCCTGTTCAGCAAGGGCATCGAGAATTCGGCGATCAAGCCCGAAGTCCTGAAAATTGGCAGGAGTTGTCAAAAACTGGTCTTTCTGTTGGCATAAAACTAAGCAATTGGGCTGGATGTACGGACTTTAGAGCGCAATAGCAACAGGCGATAGCCGTGCAGTTAAACCTTCAATGTTAATCTTTTAGTGTCAGCGCCCATTTCTTGGCCCAGTCACCCATTGGTTCCAGATGGGTATAAAGTTCTTGCCCCAAATCGGTGGCGACATAGCCTTTGCCATTGTGATCAACCAGACCGGCAGCCCGAAGTTCTTTCAGGCGGGCATTTAGCACTGAGGGCGAAATGGTCTCGCAACGCTCCTGTAATTGGCGAAAAGTTGCCACGCCGCCATCGCACAACGTCCACAAAACCCCCATCGCCCAGCGCCGTCCCAACAGGTCAAGCAATGCCATAATCGGCGACCCGCTCTTTGAACCGCGAACCGGTGTGCCTGGTAGTGGTATTTTGGTCATCTCAACCTTCAGTATAGTTTAAAACCGCTACGGCTATCATAGCAATATTGCCGCCTAACCACAATATGGTGTGGTGAAAACTTGAATATGCCATGATCAGACACTATATTTGCACTTGGGGTGTCGCCGTGCGGTTGTTGACATTTTAATATGGTCTGCAATCAGACAACTGCTTTAAAGCTGATATTCTTGGCGAAATGCAGATAAACCCGCGGCAGGGCACTTTCTCAAACCATCGCAAGGCAATCGCATTTGTTCGTGCACTTTTTGTGCGGGAATGGGTATGCCGTTTTTGGAACGGGATCGTTTTTGCTCTCAGAGTGAAATCGTGAATCTCTTTCCTTTCTAAAAGTCGGGCCAGAAAAACCAAGGAAGACCCTCATGCAAAACATGACAAGACGACAACTTTTGACCACAACCGCACTTGGAGCCGCAGCCCTTGGCATTGGTGCCCTTGCCGTTGGTGCCACAGGTGCCAATAGCGCCTCGGCAATGGTTGAATACGGTCACGATATGGCCAGTTGCGCTCACAATCACCATGCCCTCGGTCACAGATTGTCAACATTGATTGCCGACCCTGCCGTGGACGACACCGTCAAAAATCATGCGATCAAAACCGCTGCCTGCCCTGATTGTGGCACCGGCATAGCGCCAACTGGTCTTGGTCTGGCAGCCAGCACCTGGACAACTGCAGGTTGGGCTTAATATCTAACAATAAAATCGGAGATTGAGATGAGAAATGCTATTTCACGTCGTAAAATGCTTTCCACTATCGTATTAAGTGTGGTAGCGCTTGGAACTGGTCGTGTAGCTGCTTTGGCAGCTTGCAGTCACGACCACAAGAAAATCGGCTATCGGCTGGGGGCAGCCATGGTTGATCCAACCACCAGCAATGCTGACAAATCCCGCGCGCTTGCCCAAGCGCAATGTCCGTCCTGTGGCATCTCCATCGAACCTGATGGTTTGTCATACGGCGAGCATATGCAAGCATAGGGGGCTATCTTGCATAATGCTGTCGGCCCTCTCCCTTTTATTAGGGGGAGGGCATTTTTTATTTGGCATCTCATATGGCGATAAAACCGCAAGCCAGTCGTTTTCTACCATAGGGTATCTCGGACCACCCTGTTAGTATGCTGCAATGACAGATGTAAATTTATCCCCCCGCCAGGACTTTGAATTCTCCAAAGGTGACGGCAAAGTTTTGCTGATTGCCTGTGGTGCGCTGGGCCGTGAGATCATTGATCTGATTGAGGTCAATCACTGGTCCGCCTATGATGTGTCCTGCCTGCCAGCAAAATGGCACAATACGCCGGGCTTTATCGTCGACGGTGTGCGCGACAAAATCCACGCCGCCAAAGACAAATATGAGAAAATCTTCGTCGTCTATGGCGATTGCGGCACCGGTGGCATGCTCGATAAAATGCTTCGCAAAGAAGGTGTCGAGCGCATCCAGGGCCCTCATTGCTATGCCTTTTTCTCGGGAAAAGACATGGTTGCCAAGCATTACGAGCAAGATATAACAGCGTTTTTCCTGACCGATTATCTGGCCCGGCATTTTGATAAGCTGGTCTGGGAAGGCATGGGGTTAGACCGCCACCCGCAACTTCTCGATGCCTATTTCGGCAACTACAAGTCACTGGTCTACCTGGCCCAGACCGAAGATGAGGGCTTAAAAGAAAAAGCCAAAGCCGCCGCTACCAAACTCGGCCTTAAATACCAATACCGTTTCACCGGCTATGGCGAGCTGGAAAGCGAACTGGTCAAGAGAAGTTAACTCCCTTCCGGCATTGCACATGTGGAGAGGTGGATCCCGCCCGCACGGAAATGACGAACACGGCAAAGTCGAGTTAAATCGGTCCCCCAAGGCATTGGCAAGCTATTGACCGCAATAGGAGGCAATTTATCTGGCCAATACCTGCCAAAAGTCGATCTTGCACTGAAAAATGTCGCGTCCGGCACACTCTTTAATACTCAAAAGCGCACTATCTAAATCGTTATTTTGGAGACCTGCCACATGTATGCTGTCCGGCTTTTTTGCACCCGCCATGCGCGGGCTTTTGAATCCGTTTATAAAGGGTTGGAAAAGGTGTTTTTAAGCCTGCATCCGCTCCTCAAGGGCATTGGATATAACCGCCTCGAACGACCGGTGGCGATGATTGAGCAAATGTCGAAGGGCTTTTTGTTTGATTGCAAAATGTGTGGCCAGTGTGTGCTGTCTTCCGCCGGCATGTCATGCCCGATGAATTGCCCCAAGAACATTCGCAACGGGCCATGCGGTGGTGTTCGTGATGGTGGTTTCTGTGAGGTGAGGCCTGAAATGCGTTGTGTTTGGGTGGAGGCCTGGAATGGTGCAAAAACCATGCAGAACGGACTGGAGCGTATCCGCGTTGTGCAGCCGCCGGTCAACCGCGAACTCAAGGGATCCTCCAGCTGGCTGCGGATCATTCGCGAAAAGGGTGCCATGAAAGAAGCATCAAAGCGCCAGTTGGACCCGGCAAAATCAGAACTGGCACAAGCTTTTGCCAAAGCCCGAAAACTTGAGCCGGCAGCGGTGCCTCTTGCAAAAGAACCAGTTGCCGCCCTGGCTGAACAAGCTGTTAAAGAACAAACCTCGGTACACTCCACCCAAGAAACAACCAGCCAATGATAAAAGTTCAACAACCCGAACCCTACGACCCGCTTTCGCAAGTTCCTTTAGTCCCTCCGCCTGGTCACTACTCCGCCAGCAAACTGGAACGGGTTTTGCGCAAAGGGCTTTTTGCTGTCACTGCCGAGTTAAACCCGCCTGACTCTGCAGACCCGCGCGATGTGCTCAAGGCGGCCGAGCCGCTGGTCGAGGTGGCTGATGCAATTAATGCCACCGATGCTTCGGGGGCCAATTGCCATATGTCTTCTATGGCGATTTGTTCGCTGTTGTCACGGGCAGGCCAGGGCAGTGTTTTTCAGATTTCCTGTCGCGACCGCAACCGTATCGCCATTCAGGGTGATGTGCTTGGCGTTGCCGCCCTTGGCGTGGGGAATGTTTTGTGCCTGTCTGGTGATGGCGTCGGCGTTGGCGATCAACCCGGTGCCAAGGCGGTTTTTGATTTTGATGCGATTTCCCTTTTGCGGACACTCAAAACCATGCGCAATGAGGGCGTGTTCCTGTCCGGCCGCAAACTGACCACGCCGCCCAATATCTTTTTGGGTGCTGCCGCAAATCCCTGTATTCAACCGCTGGAGTGGCGGGCCGAACGGCTGGCGAAAAAGGTTACGGCCGGTGCCGACTTCATTCAGACTAATTATATATTTGATGTTGATGTGTTCGAAAAGTTCATGGAAACCCTTCGTAAAGAGGGCTTGCACAAGAAAGTATTCATTCTGGCCGGTGTCGGTCCGTTGGCCTCTGCAAAAGCTGCCCGCTGGATGCGCACCAATGTGCCGGGCATTCATATTCCTGATCGCGTTGTTGATCGTCTGGAAAAAGCCGATAACCCCGGTGAAGAAGGAAAAAAGCTGTGCATCGAACTGGTCCGGCAAATGCGCCAGATCGAAGGCGTTGCCGGAGTTCACATCATGGCCTACCGCCGCGAGCACATGGTCAACGAGATCATCGAGGCATCCGGCGTGCTGGCTGACAGGCAGTAAGCTTATTCTTTCAAAGCCGGATAGTCGGTCGGCTTATCATTGCACTGAATTTCATCGGTGGGGATTTCATAATAACTGCCTTTGTCAGAGCAAAATATGTGTCCCCAGAAACCGATGCCACTGTCATCATCAAGCGTACCGGCAGTGATTGAAATATGGGGTGCATCATTGTGTTGCCAGAACAATTGCGAGCCGCATTTGCTGCAAAACCCGCGTTTGGCACTAGCGCTGGATGCATACCAGACAAGCCCGTCATCTTTGGTCAGGGTGAAATCCTTCAGCAGGCAAGCGGTCGCTGCCATATGATGGCCGGTTAATTTCCGGCACTGAGTACAATGACACGCCACAACCGGGCGCAGCTCCCCACGCGTTTCATATTTCACCGCACCACACAGGCATGAACCGGTTTTATGCATCAGGCAATTCCTCTTTGCGCTTGGCCATGAAGCTTTTTAGTGATTCCTCAATAGCCGGGTCAAGGTCCGGTGCCACATAGGAGGCCAATTGTTCTTTGAAAATAGCATTGGCCCTGGCCGCGGCGTCTTTTTCCCCTTCGCTTGACCATTGCTCATAAGAATTGTTGTCAGCGATGGTGGAGCGATAAAACGCTGTCTCGAAATTGGCTTGCGTGTGAGCAGTGCCAAGGTGATGGCGGCTTTCCTCGGGAGGTAGGTCGCCAATCTCTTGAATAACATCAAGGGCCAGACCGTTCTCGGACAAATCAATCCCGGCCGCCATTTGTTGCATAATCCCAAGTTGGTCACAGTCGATAATGAATTTCTCATAGGACGACACCAACCCGCCTTCCAGCCACCCGGCCGAATGCAGGGCAAAGTTCACACCGGCCATCACCGTCGGGATAATGGTGTTGGAACTTTCATGAGCCGCCTGGGCATCTGGCAGTTTTGAGCCACACAGGGAACCACCGGAACGGAACGGCAGGTTGAGCCGCCGGGCCAGTTGGGCCGCACCATAAAGAACAAGTGCTGGTTCCGGTGTACCAAAAGTCGGCGCGCCTGATTGCATCGACATCGAAGCGGCAAAGGTGCCAAACACCACCGGCGCACCAGGGCGACATAATTGCGTTAAACCAGCCCCGGCCATCACTTCAGCCAAAACCTGGGTCAGCGTTCCAGCCACAGAAACCGGCGACATGGCCCCGGCCAGAATAAACGGCGAAACCACGCAGGCCTGACCCGAGCGTGCATAGGATTTAAGCGCCCCCAGCATGGTGCCGTCAAAAATCATCGGTGAGTTGGCGTTGATCAGATTGATCAGTACACAATTTTGCTCAACAAAATCATCACCAAAAACCAGCTTGGCCATGGCAATGGAATCATCGGCCCGTTCCGGCGCTGTCACCGAGCCCATGAACGGTTTGTCGCTGTAGCGAATGTGGCTGTAAACCATATCAAGGTGACGGGTAGGAACAGAAACATCAAC